>REEC01000164.1 GCA_007695285.1 Spirochaetaceae bacterium
CGATCGAGCAGGACGTCGATCAACTCCGCTTTCGATTCAACCTCGAGATCGATCATCACAAGGTCGGGGGTCAAGACTTCCTTCAACATAACGGGCCTCGGCACACGGTACCCCGCAGTGTAGTTCACGGTCAACACCATCATTGACACCGAGTCGTGAAACGTGTACCTTAGGCGCAGCGAACCGTGAAATCACGGAATTCCGCCGATCACACCCGCCGTGCTCAGCGCTTCTGATTGATATCCAGCCGCAAATCAAACCTGTGCAATTCCGCGCGAGCCGAACTGCACCCAAAGGACTCGCATGTCTCATACTACATTTCCCGAAATAAGTTTCGCGGAACTCGACCTCATCACTCCGATCTTGGAGGCCCTTCGAACCGAAGGGTACGAAACACCGACCGAAATCCAGGCGCGCGCGATACCGGTCCTGTTGACCGGGCAGGACCTGCTCGGAACGTCGCAGACCGGCGGCGGCAAAACCGCCGCGTTCGTTCTGCCGATGCTTCAGGCACTCTCGGTCGCGCAACAGAAGGAACGCGTCTTTGAAGAGCCGCCTGCGGCCCGCCGTCCGTCGAACGGCAAGAACTTCGACAAACGACGGAGCGGCAAGAACGGCTCCCGGTTTCAAAGCCCTCTCGACCGGTTACCCGGACGTCCCGGACGAATCGTGCAAGCACCCGCGCGACCGAGCGCGCTGATTCTCGCCCCGACGCGGGAACTCGCGGTCCAGATCTCAGAGAGCGTTCGTTCGTACGGCGCGCGGCTCAAAATCCCGCACACCGTCGTGTTCGGCGGCGCGTCAAAAGTCGGCCAGGAGCGCGAACTCGGGCGTCAGCCCGAAGTACTTGTCGCGACGCCGGGCCGGCTGCTCGACTTTATTAATGAGAAAAAAATCATCCTTGAAGATGTTCGGTATCTCGTCCTCGACGAGGCCGACCGGATGCTCGACATGGGTTTCATCCCGGATGTTCGACGAATCGTAGCGATGACGGCGCAAAAACGACAAACCGCGATGTTCTCGGCAACGATGCCGCGCGAGATCGCCGATCTCGCCGCGGGAATCCTGACCGACCCCGTGAGAATTCAGTGCGAAAGCGGCAGCATGACCGTCGTCGCGATCGACCAATCAGTTATGTTCGTGAACCAGGAGAACAAGCTCGATCTGCTCGTGAACCTCATCGAAAAACACCAGATGTACAAGGCGCTTGTCTTCACGCGCACGAAGCATCGCGCGTCACGCATCGCGAAGGCGCTCGGGAAGCTGAACATCGAGAGCGACGCGATCCACGGCGACAAGACACAGAGCGCGCGTATGCGCGCGATGGATCGCTTTCGCAACGGCGAGATCCAGGTACTCGTCGCGACCGACGTCGCCGCGCGCGGCATCGACGTCGACTCGGTTACACACGTGATCAACTTCGAGATGCCCGCGGAAGCCGAGGCCGAGACGTACGTGCACCGCATCGGTCGCACGGGTCGCGCGGGTGCCGTCGGCGCGGCGGTTTCATTCTGCTCGCGTGACGAGGTGCGATCGCTCCGGGCGATCGAAAAACTCACGAAAACGACGGTCCGAGTCGAGCGCGACCACGCGTACCACATCGAGATTCCGACTTCGGCGCCGCGCTCGAACAGCCTCGGCAATCGTCGAAACGGAAGCAGCGGCGGTAGCGGTGGGAACGGCGGCAACTCAAACGGCAACGGTTCGGGTGGTCGCGGCGGACAGCGGAGCCGGTTCGGCGGCTTCTCAAAACCGTCCGGCGGTGGAAATCCACGGTCACGCGGGCGCTGAGAACCGATCCTGAAAAAGCGGCGCGAAACCCATCGCGCCGGCACTTCACCGACAAAAACGAAACGCGTAGTACACCTGTGCTACGCGTTTTTTTTTTGCGGCGGAAACGTACATTCCATGTGCCGTTTATCTGTATTATAACGAGATAGATGAAGAGACGAACGACACTCGCAGCGTATCGCCCTGACGGTACCGGGTACCAGGAGTTTTCACGCGAGTTTGTGTCGCGCTTGACGCGCGCGCTGAGGAAGGAGTCATGGGGTCGAAACTTCATCCAACTCGCGTGGACGGCCGGACCGGTCACGTACCTTGCGCTGAACGGCGGTTATTATATCGGGTTCGGCGTCGCGGCACCCCCGGAGCTTTTTCTGTACTTCGGTGGCTACACGATCATAGCGGGCATTTTCGCGGTTGCCGTGCGCATCGGGTACAACGTGCTCCACGGTGCAGAGAACGAGCGCATGGAGGTCGCGCTGACCGACGTGATGGGGAGAATACCGGAGTTGATCGCGGAGGCGCGTAACCGTAGCCTCGAGACGTACGACGGCGCCGATCGTGTGTTTCTCGCGGCGAAGTATCTGCTCGACAACACCGACGCGACGGAGCAGACGGTAGGACAGGCGATTCTCGATCTGACCGATGATGTCTCGTTAGCGACCGCGATCCGTTCGATCGAGGTATACCGGCGCGCGGGTTTGTTCGAACGCGCGCGAGACGTTCAGTCGACGATAACCGATCAGCTCGCCTCGGCTCTCCCAACGATCGAATCCCGGTCGGTATCGGTCGCGGAGCAGGTTCGACGCCGTTTCGCGGGCGTCGTCACGCCGAAGCATCAAGGACGAGCGCGGATCGAAGGCTTCATCGAACGGACTCTCGCGGCAGGCGAGAGCGACGGCTATGACCTCATGAGCCTGTCCGATGTCGAGGAGGTATTGACGCTTGCTTTCGAGCTGCTCGCGGGAAGATCGTTCACGTACTTCTCGCTGCAGTACGTCGGCGCGACGGCTCTGCGCGATCTCGAGCGGCGATTTGAGCGCGCGCGGCGCGAACTCCGCGAGGCGATCCACGTCCGAAACAGCCGGCTTCGCGTGCTCGCGGAGTTTCTGAACGAGTCGGAAGCGATCCATCGAGTCCCGGCCGCGATCCCGGTCATTCACGCGATCGACGATGTGCTGCAAAACGTCCGGCGCGCGGTAGACGATGTCTTCTCCGAGATGCAGAAACGAACGATAGGCGAGAATTCACGGTTCACGCCGGACGAGGTACGGACGGTCCGGACCGTGTTGCATCTCTGGGGCGCGCTGCACCGCGCCAACGAGGCGGTCGGCCGACGGCACACGACCCTTGGCCGAGTTCTCAAAGAGTACGAGGGCAGAGTCCGCTCGACGCGGAGCGCCGCGCAAATCCTGGGGCCGCGCGAAACCGGCGACGGCGTGCGTTTACTGCCGCGCCAGGTCTCGCTCACGGTGACGGACCGCATGCGCCTTGCGTTGAAGCTCGCCGAGGTTATTAATGACACGGCGTTACGGACACGGTTTGCGCGCGCACCGTCTGGGGACGCTTACGACGCGGGTAGCTTGATCACCGGCGACGGCTACAAACACGTCGCGGTCTCCGCGGCGATTTTGATCGATCAGGTAATCGAGCTCGGCAATGGAGAGCTTCAATCGGCGATCGAGTCATCGGCCGCCGCGAACGTCGGCTCGATCGAAGCGAATCTTTCTCGCGAGTCGCGGATCGGCTGGGGCGTCGCGCTCGTGCGCGAGATCCATAACGATGTCGGCACGGCGGCCGGACGCCTCGTCGCAAGCCTCGCGTACTATCACGGCATGAGAATCACCTCCGAGGCGATTGAGCATCTCGTCGAAGCGTACGGCGCTCAAGAGAGTCTGCTTCGCCGTTTTTCGGTCGACAATTCGGCGTCGGATCCGCCGTCTACGCCGCGGTCACTCGACGGCTTGAGTGGACAGTTTCTCGATGTGAACGCACTACCGCGGGTTTACAACGCGGTCGCGGAAAAGATGCAGCGCCGCGTTCGCGAACGGGTCGGCCGTTGACACGCTGAATCGTGTTCGGTATCACGTCATAATAGTGTTTCGACCGAAGATTCTGACATCTTTCTCCGGATACTCGCTTCGACGTTTCGCTACCGACTCGTTCTCCGGGATGATCGTCGGGGTAATCGCGGTTCCACTCTCGATCGCGGTCGCCGTCGCGTCCGGAGTCACGCCGCAACAAGGCCTTGCGACTGCGGTCGTCGCGGGCGTCGTCGTCGCAGTCTTTGGCGGTGGGCCGGTTCAGGTCTCCGGGCCGACAGGAACCTTCGTCGTGCTCGCGTACGCGATCGGTGTGAGGTACGGGTACGCGGGGCTCGCGCTCGCGACGATGATGGCGGGAGTCATGCTCGCGATCATGGGTCTCGCGCGTTTCGGCCGCGTCATCCAGTACGTGCCGTATCCGGTCGTGATTGGTTTTTCATCGGGAATCGCGACGGTGATCCTCGTGTCCCAAGTCGGCGACCTACTCGGACTGTCCATAACAGGTGCGCCTCCCGATGTCGTCGCGAGAGTCGGCTCATACATCGGAGCGATCGACCGAATTTCGGCAATCGATGCGATCATCGCTGCCGCGACGATCGGGATCCTCGCGGGCTGGAAGTATATCTCACAACGCGTTCCCGCGCCTCTCGTCGCGATCGTCGCGGTGACGCTCCCGGTCGCGCTTTTCGACCTTCCGGCAGTCACGATCTACAGCCGATTCGGAGACATGCCTCGTGGACTCCCGTGGTACGGCTTTCCGCCGGTCTCGTGGGAGCTGATCCGGGAGCTTTTCATCCCTGCATTCACGATAGCGCTGTTGTGTGGAATCGAAAGCCTCTTCACTGCGGTCGTCGCCGACGGTATGGTCGGCGACCGACACGACCCAAACACCGAACTGATCGCCGAAGGCGCCGCGAACTTTGCATCGGCTCTATTCGGCGGGATCCCGGCGTCGGGGGCGATCGCGCGCACCGCGACGAACGCGAAGAACGGCGGCAGAACTCCGGTCGCGGCGATCGCAAACGCTCTCGTCGTGTTTCTCACGATCTCGGTTCTCGCTCCACTCGCAGGCTACATTCCGATCGCGGCGCTCGCGGGCGTACTCACCGTGGTCGCGTATAACATGGCCGAGTGGCGATCGTTCGCGGCGCTCGCGAAGGGTCCGAAGAGCGACATGATCGTCCTGCTCTCGACGTTCTCGCTCACGGTGCTGGTCGATCTCTCGGTCGCGATCCAGGTCGGCATGGTGCTCGCGGCGTTCCTGTTCATGCGCCGCATGAGCATCGTTGCCCAAGTGACGGTCACGAGGGCGGACGATGAATCCGCGCTCGGCGAGAACGAGTCGACGCGCGACGAGCCGCGCCGCGTACTCCCGAAAGGCGTCGAACTTTACCAGATCGACGGACCGTTCTTTTTCGGCGCGGCCGAGAAGTTCCGGAACGCGATGTTGTTGATCGAGCGCCGCCCACGCGTCCGGATCGTCCGGATGCGCAACGTCGGCGCGATCGACGCGACGGGGCTCAGACTGTTAGAGGATCTTGTTTCGGACTCCGACCGTCACGGAGGGCACTTCATCCTCTGCGGGCTCCAGGCGCAGCCCGAGCGCGCGCTCACGAAGTCAGGACTCCGGGACAGGATCGGAGCGGAAAATATTACCGCGACTCTCGACGACGCTCTCGCGCGCGCGGCGGAGTTGTCCGCACGCCCAGGCGAGTCGAGTCACTGAGCAACACGATTCGCCGAAGGGACCTCAGGCGCGCTGCGCCCGCACCATCCAGATCACCGCGAGTATGATCGAGTACTGCACGAGGCCGGTCCACCACGACAGTTGATCGGGTGAGAAACGTCCGATGAAGAAAACCAGCACGATAACCACGAGCCATGCGATGAATATCCCGATCCCAAGGAATCGATCGAGATCCCCGAGGTTCAGGAACAATCCAAGAATCAAGAGCGCACCGGCCACGAGCGCGAGCACCGCGACGATCATCGTGATCGTGCTGCCTTGTGAACCGAGTGCCCGTCCGAGTTCACCAAGGAACGAACTCGACCGGTTCAGCCCCGCTATACCGTCGAGGACGAGAAACGCACCGACCAGGATGGTCAGGATGAAACGAATATCGAGCGATCTTTTTGCCATATGGCCTCCTACGGCGAGGATAGGGCGTCTCGGTGCGGTGAGGCAAGTGGCGGTATGCGGTGGCCCGACAACCCAACGGCTCCGGTGAGATCCGCGGCCGGATCATGCCGTGATTCAGGCGTAGTATCGATGCGCGCAGACCCGGCGCAGTTGGCCACATGTCCCGGCGGACGACGTTGTTTCATCCTCGATGTTCCGGAAGCGGCGGGAGTAAGCACGAATACTGACCGTACGCTATAACCTGCTGTCTGTCTGAAACGCCATTGTTGGCTTGTGGGTTCTATTTCGTTCCGATGTCCAGAGACCCATTACACAAGCCATGGAAAGGGCCGCGACAATCCACAAAATCCTTCAGCAGATCGCGATCCGGCACTTTTTTTGGAATATGCTGTTCCCTGTCGTCACCTGATTCGGATGACCATCCTGACACCAGTACCGGTTTTGAGCTCAGGATCCGGGGCCAAGGAAGGGCGACAGGCGCGTAGTATTTGCGTAACACCAAATTATGGTTTACCCTGTTCCCGAGTTCCGCACTCAATTTAAGGGAAAAACTGAATAAATTTAGAACGAAATTGATCGCGGAGAGCACATTTATGAGCAGACAACTGACCTGTGCTATTGTTGGGGCTGGTCACCGCGCCCTAGGGTATGCCAAAGCCTGCCCTGATCGAATGAAAGTCGTCGGCGTGGCTGACCCATCGCTTCTGCGCCGGGAGCACGCGGCGCAGCGATTCGGCCTCGCCCCTGAGTCTTGTTTTGAGTCCGCAGAAGTCTTGGCAGCACAGCCAAAGCTTGCCGACCTCGTAATCAACGGGACGATGGACCATCTGCACGTCTCAACTACAATACCGCTACTTGAGCGGGGATACGACGTTCTGCTTGAAAAGCCATTTGCTACAAATGAAGAAGAAATGTGGGATCTTGTCGGTTCAGCGCGCGAGACGGGGAGAAAAGTCGCGATCTGTCACGTTCTTCGGCATGCCCCTTTTTACTCGGAAATCCGGAAGCGGGTCGCGGCTGGGGAAATTGGCGATATAGTCAACATTCAAGCCACGGAACACGTGTCATACCATCACATGGCGGTCGGATATATACGCGGCAAATGGAGTAGAACTGACTACGCTCAATCGACCATGCTCATGGCAAAGTCTTGCCATGATTTGGATTTAATTGCATGGATGAAGAGCGGGATCAACCCTGCCCGTGTCGCGAGCTTCGGCAGCAATTTCCAGTTCCGTCCGGAGAAGGCACCACCGGACGCGGGCACCCGTTGCCTGGTAGACTGTCCAATCGAGAAGGACTGTCTCTATTCTGCGCGCAAACATTATATCGACCACCCCGATCGCTGGGCGTTTTACGTGTGGGACTCGATCGAGCACATCAACAATCCATCGATCGAGGACAAGATTGAATCGCTGAAGACCAGCCCATACGGACGATGCGTATGGAAAACGGAGATGGATGTCGTTGACCATCAATCTGTTTTGATTGAGTTCGAGGATGGCTGCACGGCAACGCTGAACATGATCGGTGGGTGCTCCAAGCCGTCTCGTTCCATTCATCTGGTCGGAACGCGAGGCGAAATACAGGGATGCCTGGAAGACAGTATGTTCACGGTCCGCTCCATTGACCCACGAGCAGGGCACGAATTTTCGGAAGAGATCGTCGACCTTAGGGTGACTGGAGATATGACAGGCGCACACGGAGGGCATGGTGGGGGAGACGGTAGACTTGTCGCCGACTTCCTGGACTATGTGAGCGGCAAACAGCCTTCGCTTTCCACGACCAGTATTGAGGATTCCGTACCCGGACACCTCATTGGCTTTTGTGCAGATCGTGCAATGAGAGAAAACAGGACAATCACTGTCAACGTGCGACACAGGGTGTGATCCCACCCCGAATCATTGGGGAAAGGTTCCACCGAAATACGAGGCCTAACGGCACCTATTGCCGTATCGGAATCGGACGGCTGATAGAGTAGAACGCTGGGGGCCCGAGCGATTTTGTGACTTGGCGCGTATATGGCTCGAACGCCGATCACTCATGTGTGAACACCGCTTCGTCGTGGGTCGCCGGTTATTGCCGGCGAGTCACAGACACACGTGCGCGGCGATGGTACACTACCTGCACCACCGGCCAAGGAGAAAACGATGAAGAACACACTCGCAATTCAACTCTACAGTTTGAGAAACTACGAGGGCGGCTGGGACGCCGCGTTTGAGGCGGTCAAGGCGCTCGGGATCGATACGATCGAGCCGTGGTGCGGCGCTGTTCCGAAAGACCCGGACTCGGGAATGTCGGTCGCGTCGCTACGCGCGAGTCTTGACCGCGCGGGGCTCAAGATCACGTGTGGCCATATCACGGTAGCGGAGTACGATACGCGGTATCAGGAGTGGAAGGACTTCCTGCTCGATTTTGGATCGCGCGACTGGGTGATCCCGTTCGCGAAGGCCGATAGCCTCGACGAGTGGCTCGGTTTTCTTCCGAAGTTTCGCGAGATGGCGGAGAGGCTCGCGGCCGACGGGCTCTCGCTCGCGTATCACAATCACCACATGGAACTCGAAAAGATCGGCGACAAGTACGTCATGGAGCACTTGCTCGACGGAATGCCGAAGCTCGGCGCGCAGTTCCACATCGGTCAGTTTCTCCCGGCCCGCGGCATCTCGCTCCCCGACTGGATACGCAAGTACAAAGGACGCGTCTGCGCGATCCACGTGAACGACTCCGACGAGAACGGCCCGACCCGCGTCGGAAAAGGGAACTGCCGCGCAGAGGACTCGATCAAGGCCGCGCTCGACACCGGAGTCGACACGTTCATCGTCGAGGTCGACCTCACGCGCGCGACGACCGATGACGTGAAGCACGACGTCGAGTTCACGAGACGGCTGATCTCGTAACGCGCCGCCGTCTGTCGGGACGGGTCCTCTGCCGAGGCGGGTTATCACCAGTTGGTGAACGATCCGTCCTCGCGCCGCAGGCGGGGGAGCGCGGTGGGGGTGTACGGGTACTTCTTGAGGGCGTCGTGGTTGAGTTCGATGCCGAGGCCCGGTAGCGTCGGAGGCAGCAGAGAGCCGTCTTTCCACTCGGGTTGATTCACGATCAGGTCGGGCAGGCTCTCGCCCGGGCGGCGCGGGAGTTCCTGGACGCCGAAATTCGACGTAGCGAGATTCAGATGCAGGCACGCGGAGGTGCTGACCGGGCCGATCGGATTGTGCACCGCGAGGCGGATGTAGTGCGTCTCGCACCACCCCGCGATCTTCCGCGCCTCGGTCAGACCCGCGCAGATCGCGAGGTCGATGCGTGCGTAATCGATCAGATCCTCTTCGACGATCTGCCG
>REEC01000237.1 GCA_007695285.1 Spirochaetaceae bacterium
TCGCGGCCCGACGTGTTCACGACGTAATCGACGCCCGCCGGGCCGACAAGGCGTCTGACCTCGTCGCGAAATCCGGGGTCCGTCGGGTCGAGCGTGGGGCAGCCGAGGAGGCCGACGAGCGCGCGGCGAAACTCGACCGGGTCTGCCGTGACGATCGTGCAGCCCGTGTTCATCGCGAGAATCTCGGCGCACAACAAACCGATCGTTCCGAGCCCGAACACGAGAACGCTCTCACCAAACGCGGGGGATACATCGTGCGCGAGGGAGAGCGCGGTCTCGACACTCGGAATCAACACTGCATCTTCATCTGGGATCGTCTCAGGAAGCGGGACAGAATAACCGGGGCGTACCGGAAAGTAGTCTTGATGCGGCGCAAAGCCGAAGAAACGCGCGCCCGTGGATGTCTCGCCGACGTTCATGTATCCGTACGTAAGCGGATACGCGAGGCGAGACGGCAGATCCGGCAGCCCGTCCTCCGACGGCCCGGCGATGAAATCGCCCAAGAAGAACCTCGATTCGGTGCCGTGGCTGATGCCGATCAGACGCGACCGCGCGATCGGTGTATCGTCGGGCGCTTCGAGTAAGACCGTGCGAACTTCGATCTTGCCGGGAGAAACGAAAAAAGCGGCGCGAGTTTTATACGTCATCGCCGGTCTCCTCATCGCGAAAAGCGAGCTCCCATACAAGATCCTTGCCGTACGGCGTCATCGACAGGACCCGCGGACGGTGCGCGTCGGTGAGCTCGTCGACCCCAAGGTCGCCGACCGCGTCGATTCCCGCGCCGATCATGATAGGAGCGACAACGACATACGCGCGGTCGACGAGTCGTTCGCGGTAGAACGCGGTGATGACGCGTGATCCACCTTCGACGAACACCGAACTCAATCGCCGCGCCGCGATGACTCCGAGAACCGCGCGCAACTCGAGACGACCCTCGGCGTCCGCGGCTACCGGCACGATTTCGGCTCCTGCCTCAACCAGCGCGTGCGCGCGTTCGGGCGCGTCGTGCTGCGCAGTCATCGAGCACACGACAACGGTCGGGACTTCCGCAATCCGGTTGAACACGCGTGCGCGCGCCGGTGTCCGGAGATCCGCGTCGAGAATCACGCGCGTGGGCGACGCGCACTCGCCGAGGCGGCACGTGAGCTCCGGATCGTCGCGGATAACCGTCCCGATACCGACGAGGATCGCCTCGTGATTCGCGCGCAGGCGGTGCGCGAGCTCGAGCGTTTCGTCACCGGATATCCAGCGGGATGCGCCGGTTCGAGTAGCTATTCGTCCGTCCAGGCTCTGCGCGTAGCTCAACACGACGCGCGGTTGATTTGCCATCGCGTTAAGTATAAGGCGCTCGGCGGGCGCGTGCAAATCGCGGCGGTACGAACAGCAGCGAGCAATGAATTTGACTGAATGACTCCGATTTTATATGTTAATTAAGTCTGCAGATACGTGCGGACGAGGTGGTACATGAGCACACGTGTAGAACACGGTCCGCACAACGAGAAGTCCGGGATCGCACGGACACGCGAGAAACTTCGCGAGAAGCTGGTTGGTGAGCCCGATTTCATCCTGGACAACGAGTACTGCGGAGAAGGCGCGTTTCCTGTCGACGGCGAACCGTCCGTCAAGATGGTCGCGCATACAAGGTTTCCCACGCGGTACGGTGAGTTTATTCTGTTCGGTTTTTTCGACTCCCGGAACGCTAAAGAGCACACTGCTATCGTAAAAGGTGACGTCACCGGCGCGGTAGACTGTCCCGTTCGCGTGCATTCGCAGTGTCATACCGGTGATGTCTGGGGTTCGCTCAGGTGCGATTGTCGCGATCAGCTCGAAGCATCGATCCGGTACATTTCCGAGCAATCGATCGGAGCCGTTGTGTACCTGAAGCAGGAGGGCCGCGGGATCGGACTCCTGAACAAGATCAAGGCGTATCAGCTGCAGGACCTCGGCCTCGATACCGTCGAGGCGAACGAGTTCTTGGGTTTTCCGGCCGAGGCTCGCGACTACTCGGCCGCCGCGCGAATAATCGAACAACTCGGAATTGAGTCGGTCGCGTTGCTCACGAACAACCCCGAGAAGATGACCGGTCTGCGCGCGCACGGTATCGAGGTTACGCGCCGAATACCGGTCGAGACGAACTGGAACGAACACAACAACTTCTACATGGAAACGAAGCGCGAGAAGATGGGACACTTGTTCTAAGACTCTTTTCCTGCGAAGGTTCTTCGTAGAGGTCATTTGCAATGGAAAACGGCGTCGAAACCCGACGCATCGTAGAAAAAATTCTCTCGACCCACACGGCCACGCGTGAAGAGCTCGAGTGCGTATACCGTGCTCTCTGCAAGAACACCCATCCCGACCTCACCGGTAAGGACGGCTCCGAATTTATCCGGCTCCAGCAGGTATTTCGGTACGTGCGAGACGCGGGCGTCTCGAGTCACGACCCATATCCGGCGCGCGTCGCACGCGAAACCGGTTACGCGGGGCCACTCACGCCGCGCGCAGGCCTCTTCTCGTGCCTCGAACGGTACGTGCAGCTCGGACTGCACTCGCCGAGGGTTCGTATGCGCGTCTTGTTGAAGCCACACTCGCTTCGTGTTCTACACGCCGTTGAGTACTGGGGCAGCATGTACGACCCCGTTTTTCCCACCGTCTTCTCGCGTTTCAACGCGCGGCGGTTCGAACTGCTCGCGACGCGAGCCGACGTGAAGAACTACCTGTACGGCCGACGTCTCTTCGCCGATGGCCTGCGATGGTTTCTCGAGTATCAGAGTTACGGTCGAGAGTCGTGTCGCGATATTGCCCGCGAGAGATTTCGACGGTCGGTCGGTGTCTACCGTTTTGCGCGGATGGCCGACAACCCGGTCATTCCGTTTGCCGAGTGGCTCCTGCACGAGCTCGAGAAGCCTGCCTGGCGTTCCCGCGTGGTTGTCGCCCGCCCGGCGTGAGAACTATCGCCGTCGTCACGTCGCGAGCGCCGCGATGACCGCCTCGGGTGTCGTGCTGTTCAGTATTCGATCGCGCTGCTCCGCGGTTCGAGTCGCATTCGAGATCGACGCGAGGATCTTCACGTGTCGCCCGACTTCGTGCATCGGGACGACGATCAGGAAAAAAATCGTGCTCGGTTCGCCGTCGAGCGTCTCGAACTCAACTCCACCCGGTTTGAGGCCGACAGCGACGCTTATCGTCGCGACTGCGTCGGTCTTCGCGTGAGGGATCGCGATGCCGCTTTGCATCCCCGTGCTGAACGACCTTTCGCGTTCGAGCACCGCCTTGACGACGGTGTCCCTCTTCTCGGCAGAGATCTGACTGCCCGCGATGATGAGATCGACCAACTCGGCTATTACGTCGTCTTTTGTGTTTGCGGCGAGCGAGAGCGAGATACATCGCGGTGTGAGATACTCGGCGATACCGCCTTCCGGCTTCAATTCCCGGTGCATTCCGTGTACAGTAACGGCGCCGAGCGGGAATTTCAAGGACCGCCCGGACTATTTACCGAAAAAAACGGTACACGGGAGTCAAAGTGATAGGAGAGTACGCATCGGTCAACGGAAACCTCGTTCCGCCGGAACAAGCGGTCGTGCCGATCGACGACGTCTCGTTCGGGTACGGCTACGGAGTGTACGAGACGTTGAAGCTACGCCGCGGCATCGTGTATTTCCCGGAGCGCCACGAAGGCCGGTTATTCCACTCCGCCGCGATAATCGGACTGCCTCATGTCCTGCGCGAACGTGACGTCGTGAATCAAGTCCGCGCCCTGATCGCCGCGAATCCGACCGTCCGCGACGCGAACATCAAGCTGCTTCTGATCGGCGGGCGCTCGGCCGACGATGCGCGGCTCTACATGATGCTGCTCAATCCGCTCTACCCCGACCGCACGTTGTACCGCGACGGTGCGGCGGTGATCACGTATCGCGGCGAGCGACGGTATCCCGAAGCAAAGACGCTCGAGATGCTGATGAGCACTCTCGCGTACCGCGCCGCGCGCGATGCCGGCGCGTACGACGCGCTTCTCGTCGCGGGCGACGGAGTGGTGACCGAGGGAACGCGAACGAACCTCTTTGCGATCGACGGTGACTCCGTTCTGACCGCACCCGCCGGCCGGGTGCTTCTCGGCGTGACGCAGATCACGCTCGGCGAAGCTCTTGCCGACGAAGGCATAGAGCTCCGCGAAGACGCGATCCACGTCGACGATCTTGGGCGCCACGACGGCTACTTTCTCACGAGCACCTCGAGCAAGGTCATGCCGATCGGCACGATCGACGGCCGACGCGTCGAGATCCCGCCGCCGGCGCGCCGGATCATGACCGCGTACGACCGATTTCTCGACCGGTACGCCGAGACGTATCAGGTATAAAAGAGTTGTGCCGTCGCGGTGCAGCTTTCCTCGGGAACTATCCGCGCCCAGTGCGCGCTGACTCCGGCCGGGATCGGGAACACCGAGTACCGCTCAGTCTCGATCGTCGTGTACCGTTCAAACGCGCCGTGCCCCATGAAGTCGAGCTCGACGTGGAAGCGGATCGGTCGCGCACCGTCGTGGCGGATGTGTATGCATTTCTGATCGAAACCCGTCATCAGATACGGGTCGCTCGGGACGTCCGCCTCGACCGGCGTGTTCCACCACGGACCACCCCAGCCGGTCGGTTTGCCGTACCGCCAGAGGTCGTCGGTCTTGCCGACCCAGATCCCGCTCTGCGGCTCTGCGGTCGTCGGAGACGCGCCCGAGCTCGGCGACGCGTTGTCCGCGCCGACCACGAGAGTACCGCGGAACGAGCAAAAGTCCGCGTTGACCCAGAGGTGCGTGCTGATCGGCCGAACGCCCCAGATCCGGTTGCCGTACGCCCACGGCGAGAGCTCGTAGAACATGCCGTGGTGATCCATCAAAAACCGCTCGTGCTCGACCTCGCGGATCCGTGGCCACTCGGTCTGCCACTTGTGGTCGAAGCAGTGGCTCGCCTTCGGCATCCGGTATCGCGTCCATTTCCCGTCGGCGGCGGTAAATACCATCAGGATCGCCGACGCCTGGTCCCATCCGGTCGCGAAGATCGTGCCGCCGAACTCGTGACGCCCTGAGACCGCGGTGAACGGCTTCTCTTCGATGATCCGCCACTCGGTGCCGTCCCACTCGGCGAGCCGGCCCTGGCTCCGCGTCCCGGCCCAGTCGGTCTCGTGGTACTCGTTGCTACAGACGACGAGCCGGCCGAAACTCGAGTAACAGTCCTTGAAGTGCGTCATCATCTCCCCCTCGGTCCCGAGCGCGTCCTGCAGATCGGCGATCTGTCGACAGACGAGCGTCCGCGGATCGAGCTCGAACAGCTCGCCTTCCATGCACAAGACGTACACCAGGTTCTCGGGATCGGTGAGGTGGCGCGTCGTTCCGCACACCCGAAGCGGAACGAGTTCCGGCACGGTGCGGATCGTGTGGTTCGCGTCGATTACGTGCGGCCCGATGATAATCTGATTGCTTGGCGTGTGCACGAAGCGGTTCGTGTACGTCCCGTCTACGCCGAGCGTTTCGGCCACGACTTCCATCCGGAACTCGGCGTCGATCACGCGAAGACTGACGCCGCTTCCGCTCCCTGCTTTGTGCGAGTTGTACGGCTGAACGTACAGTTTCCCCGCCCACGGCATCAACGCGCCGACACCGATCTCGGTCCTCGGCGGCCCCAAATCCGCCACTTGAGCGAGTGAAGGCACGACGCCTCCGAACGATTGAATACTCATGATTTACCCTCCTGCCTTTTACTGTTTCCGACGACCGTCGAGATCTGCTCGGCGGCCGCGCGCACGGCGACCTGGACCGCCGCGTCATTGTTACCCGTAGTTCTTCCGCTCAACGCGACCGCGGCGTACGGCTCGCGATCCGGCTGCGCGATCGCAGCCGCGAAACTCGTGCCGTCATCGGAACCGATCGCTGCAATCCCGGTCCTGCGTATCTCGGCGAGTCGACTCTCAAGGTCCGAGAACCGGGCAAACCCCGGAATCTCGCGATCCGCGTACAACCTGTTCAGATCGTGCTGCGTTTGGTGCGCGAGCAGCGCGAGCCCGATCGACGATCGAGTCGCGGGAAACAGCCCTGCGCGGCCGACCGCCTCGGCCGAAGAGGTGCCCGGCGGTCGGTGGTACAGGTACGCGACCTGGTCGCGCCACACGACGCCGAGCGCGACGACCATGCCAAAACGCGAGAGCGGCTCAAGAATCGGCACCGCCCGCCGAAGCAGCCCACTCCCGAACAAACTCATCGCGCTGAGAACGTGCATCCCCGGCCCGGGCGTGTACGACCGGTCTGCCTCCTGCGTCACGATTCCAACCGCTGCAAGTGTTTTTAACAGCCGATTCACGCGCGTCGTCTCGAGCCCGAGATACCGCGCAAGCTCGGTGCATCGGACTCGATCGGCGCTCGAAGCGAGAGCGAGAATCACTTCTATCCCGTCGATCAAAGACTTATTCGGTTGCGCCGGAAGCATATTGCTATTATAGCAATAAAAATGGGATTGTGTCAATGCTGAATCGTGTGGTTGTCACCACCGCCGTGGTTCCCGTTGTCTTGTAAAATCTCACCCCACGGGGTATCTTCTCTGCGGGGAGTGCCGAATGAAATACCTGATCGTTGCCGTCGGAGTACTCGCGCTTGCTGCGTGCCCGACCGTTCCATTGGCGCAGCGCGAGAGTGCGGTGTACCGCGTGATCGAGCTCGTGAACGAAGGTGAGATCGACGATCTCATGCGGAACACGAACAACCCGTTTCTGCTCGACGGCGAGATCCTCGCGCTCGAGAACGATATCGAGTATCTCTGGACCGCGCTGCGCGCGGCGGAGTTCACGTTTGCCGACGCGATAATCCGCGACATCACGCCGGTCACCGACCGGTCGTACGCCGAGTTTGCCGACACGATGGACGTCGCGGTGTTCTTTGAGAAGTACCTCTCTGCCGACGGCACGATCGTCGAGATCGAGACCAAGAACGGTGAGTTTCTGCTGCTGCTCGGTTCCCGGCGCCGGCGTATGCCGCTGGTGTACGGCTTCAAAGGACCGCTGTTATGAGAACACCAAAATCCAGAAAAGTCATTGTGCACACCGTTTTCGGTGCGCTTTTTTTCCTCGCGACCGTCCCGTTGTTCTCGCAGACCGCGAGTGTCGCGTACTTCGAAGGCCGTCCGGAGCTGAGAACCGGATCCGCGACGCGCGATATCGATTTTGGCGACGACGTTCGCACGGGCGAGACGGTCGTGACCGGCCGGGCCGATCTGGTCGAGCTCTCGCAACCCGGCAACAACTCGATCCGGATCAGCTCGAACACGGTGTTCACGTTGCGCGAGGTCGAGCGAGGCGGTGAGCGCGAGACGGTGATGTCGCACACGGTCGGTTCGGTGCGGTACCGTTTTCAGACGCTGACCGGACGCGGCCAGCAGGTCGGCACGATGAGCGCGGTTGCGGGCGTCCGCGGAACCGAGTTTGAAGTCTTCGCGGGTCCCGACGGCGCGACGATGATCCTCGTCGATTCCGGGCTCGTCGACGTCGAGGCCGAGGGTGTGACCGTCGAGGTTCGCGCGAACGAAGGCATCGAGGTGTTCCCTGGTCAGCCACCCGGTGAGATATTCGACCGGATCGGCCGTCCGATCGACTACAGCACGTGGCAGACCGACCGGCTCGACGAGTACCTCGCCGATCCCGTCCGTGGACTCGAGCGCATCCGCGCGCGCGGCGAGACTCTGGTTCGCGCGATGATCGCGACGCACGAACTCTACCTCGCCTCCGCCGCCGACCTCGAAGCCGCCCGCGCGCGGCTCCGGGAGCTGCAGGAGGACGGAACCGAAGAGCAGCTTGCCGAGTATCGTGACACGGTCGCGAACCCGATCCAGCTCAACACAGGAAACCTCAGGCTCAACACGCGGTACTACGCGCTTTCCGTACTTTCGTTGCGACGGTTTGTCATCGGTCGGATGTACATGACTCTCAAGACGATGTTCATCACCGATCTCGACAACCCGCGTTACCGCGAGTATCTGGCGCTGCATCACGATATACTGCGGGATTTTGAAGAAGTCGTGGTTCCGCAGTTGAACCGGGCGGATATTTGAGTTGTCGATAGAAAACAGAAACGGCCACGAAAGAAAAGAACTGGAGAGGAAAATGGTTGAAAGAAAGAAAACCCTGGGAATGTCACGCGGCTCGTACATCAAAGCTCTTTCCGTTGTCGCGTTGGTTCTTGTCGCCGTCGCCGGTTGTGATTTTTTCGGCGTGACGATCCGAGACCGAGTCGATCAGTTCATGAGTGATGTGAACGCCGGCAGGTTCTCAGATCTGAAACAGCACCTGCATCCCGATGCGGAAAGCTACGCTACCGCCGATGCCCTTTATTGGCAGGATTATTTCCAGACATCCGAAACGTACACCTTGAATGATCTGAGTATCGGTGCCTCGTCGGCCACCGGCGTTATGGAGTCAACCGACGCCACATGGAACACGTTGTCCGTCACGTTCTCGATGCAAGAAGAGACTCCCGGAGTCTGGAAGATCCTCAGCATCACGCGCCAGGGCGATACTCTACCGATTTTCGATTGATCTCCGCTCACCTTCGACACGTACGAATGGCAGGACGCCGGCGCATCCTCCCACTACCCGGAAAACGTGATCCGGAACGTCGTGCCGGTCGTGTTCTCGATCTCGAGTTCCGCTTTGATCTGCGTACATAAACCACGGACAATCGTCATGCCGAAGTTGCCACCTCCGTCACGGACTGAGGCGGGTAGACCGATGCCGTCGTCGCGGAACTCGAGCGCATACCTATCCGCCGAGGAGCGATATAAGCGGAGCGTGATCGTGCCGTGATCGGCGTCGGCGAACGCGTGTTTCATCGTGTTTGTGACGAGCTCGTTGACAATCAGGCTGAGCGGGAAGAGTAACGCCGTTTTGATCGTTTCATCACCGATCTCGAACTCGAGTTCGATGCGGCTCGCAGAATTGAACGTGCCGTGGACAGCGGTCACGAGCGTCGTGAGATACTCGCGCGCCGGGACTTCGCGAAAATCGTCGGACCTATGGAGATCATCGTACACCTTCACCATCACGTCGAGCCGGCCGCGAGCTTCCTGTAACACCGCGCGCGTGCGCTCGTCGTCCGTCGCTCCACGTTCTATCTCGAGCAGCGACGCGACCGTCGCCATGTTGTTTTTGACCCGGTGGTGTACCTCGCGGAGCAGAAGATCCTTCTCTTCCGCAAGACGCCGCGCGGTATCCTCGGCAGCCCGGATGCGCGTTACGTCGTACACGATAGCGGTGTACCCGCTCCATCGCGGC
>REEC01000129.1 GCA_007695285.1 Spirochaetaceae bacterium
CACGCGACGCGCGAATGTAGGCTCGCGCTCAGTACGCACGGGAGCCGCCTCGGGGCTCCCTTTGCGACGATCGGTCGCGATGGGTTATACTGGCGCTGAAAATCAAACAGAAAGGGGAACGACTGTGGCAAGGATTAAACTCGCGCTTGTCGGCGCGGGAAACATGGGCTCTTCGCACCTGAAGGATCTCTCAAAAAGTTCATCATTTGAGCTCGTCGGTATCGCTGATATCGATGAAGCCAAACTCGCGGCGCATAACAAGGCGTACGACGTGAAGGGGTTCACGGATTTCAACGAGTTATTCGATAAGACCGGATGCGAGGCGGTCGTGATCGCGACACCGCATTATCAACACACGACCGTCGCGATCGAGGCGTTCTCGCGCGGGATGCACGTTCTCACCGAGAAACCGGTCGGCGTGCACGTCAAAGACGTCGAAAAGATGACCACCGCGTACAACGAGGCCAAGAAGAAAAAACCGGATCTGGTGTACGCGGCGATGTTCCAGCAGCGGACGCTCGGATACTGGCGCAAAATCAAAGAACTCATCAGCGACGGTGAACTCGGAAAACTCGTCAGGACAACCTGGATCATCACCGACTGGTTCCGCACGCAGTTCTACTACGACAACGGCGGCTGGCGCGCGACATGGAAGGGCGAAGGCGGAGGTGTTCTGCTGAACCAATGCCCGCACAACCTCGACCTGTACCAGTGGCTCGTCGGAATGCCTGCGACCGTGCACGGCTTCGCAAGCTTCGGCAAGTATCACCGGATCGAGGTCGAGGACGAGGTGACCGCGTACATGGAACACGCGGACGGAATGGTCGGTCACTTCATCACGACGACCGGCGAGAGCCCGGGGACAAACAGGCTCGAGATCGTCGGTGAGAACGGTAAGCTCGTGTTCGAGAACGGAGAGCTCGTCTTTTTCCGGAATCGGCACTCGATGGTGAAGCAGATCAATGAGTCGCAGAAAGGCTTCGACAAGGTGGAGAACTGGAAGATCACGGTTCCGTACTCAAGCCACGGCGAGTCGGGGCATCGGATCGTGCTCGAGAACTTTGCCGATACGATTAACGGCACGGCGGAACTCATCGCGCCGGCGCCCGAAGGCGTACACTCGGTCGGCCTATCGAACGCGATGCTACTCTCTGTCGCCAAGAAGAAACCCGTCTCGATTCCGCTCGACGGCGACGAGTTTGAGGCCGTCCTGAACGACTTGATCAAGAACTCGACGTTCACGAAAGACGAGTCGGACCCCGGCCGCGCCGGAGACCTCTCGAAGTCGTTCTGATCGACGGAACGTATCGATGCATATCATTTTGAACGAAAGGAGAAAAAAATGAACACAAACGCTGAAATCGGAATGAACCTGTACACATTCCGCGAGCACTGCAAAACCGAGGCGGACCTCGCGAACACTCTCGAGCGACTCCGGAAGATCGGGTACGTCGCGATCCAGGTGTCGGGAATCGGCCCGATTCCTCCGACGCGCGTAAAAGAGCTCCTCGACGGTAACGGTCAGGTCTGCTGCGCGACACACGAGAGGCTCGACGCGTACGAAGAGCGGTTCGACGAAGTCATCGAGAAACTCGCGGTGCTCGAGTGTGACTTCACGGCTCTCGGACATCCCGGCAAAGGCTTTGACACGCCGGAGGCCGTCGTGGACCTCTGCGCGCGACTCGAGAAGATCGGAGCGCGGTTCCGCGAGAAAGGTATTACTTTTGGTTACCATAATCACGCGATGGAGTTCGAGAAATTCTCAGGAAAAATCCTGCTCGAGGAGATTCTCACGCGAACAAAACCCGATCACGTGCACTTCGAACTCGATCTACACTGGGTCGCTCGTGGCGGCGGGAGTCCTGCGCACTGGATGAAGAAAATCGCCGGTCGCGCACACGCGATCCACATGAAGGACTTCCTGATTCTCGGCGGCAATCCCGTCTTTGCCGAAGTCGGTGAGGGAAATCTCGACTGGGACGAGATCCTGCCGCTCTGTCGAAAAGCCGGCACAAGATGGTACATCGTGGAACAGGATCAGCCGTTCGGCGACCGGGACATCTTTGAGTCGGCCAAGATTACCTACGACAACATGAGGAAAATGGGCCTGAAGTAGATCAGGTCACGAAACCCGGTGAATCAGACTTCTTCGTCGACCACCGTTCCGGTATCACTCTCGAGCGGTGGTCGCTCTTCGCGCGGTCGTTCGACGTCCGGCTCGGGTTCACGTTCACGCGGAACGTCCTCAGGGCGTTCCGTTTGATCGGGCGGAGGAACGACCGGCAGCAACGGATCGATATAATCGATTGCCATATGCCCTCCTCGATCAAATTTACGACTATTCGGTGCGGTCGTCCAGCGGATGCGCGGAGAATCGGGTCATAAGATGTGCTTCAAAAACTTCCGTGTTCGTTCTTCTCGCGGCGAGTCGAAAATGCCCGCGGGTGATCCTTTCTCGATGATCTCGCCCTGATCCATGAACACGACCGTGTCCGCCGCGGCGCGCGCAAAGCCCATCTCGTGCGAGACGACGAGCATCGTCATGCCGTCGCGCGCGAGGTCGAGCATCACGTCGAGCACTTCTTTGATCATCTCGGGGTCGAGAGCCGACGTCGGCTCGTCGAACAGCATGATCTTCGGGTCCATCGCGAGAGCGCGGGCGATAGCGACCCGCTGCTGTTGCCCACCCGAGAGCTGATCGGGGTACGCGAACTCCTTGTCCGACAGGCCGACACGTTTGAGCAATGCGCGCCCGCGTTCCTCGGCCTCGTCTTTCGGCACTTTCTTCACTGTCCGCGGCGCGAGCGTGATGTTCGAGATCGCGTCGAGGTGCGGGAACAGATGGAAGTTCTGGAAAACCATCCCGACTTCTTCCCGGATTTCCCGGATGTCGCCGTGTGGATCGGTGACGCGCCGGCCGTTCACCCAGATCTCTCCCGAGCTCAAGTGCTCGAGCCGATTCACGCACCGCAACAAAGTGCTTTTTCCGCTTCCGGACGGACCGATGATCAAGACAACTTCACCCGGTCGCACCGAGAGCGATGCGTCTTTCAGCGCGACGACCGACCCGAAGTTCTTCGACGCGTTCTCGATCTGTACCCTACTTTCCACGACGGGCCATCCTGTCTTCCATGTACGCGACGAGACGCGAGAAGAATAACGTGAGAATGAGGTACACCAGAGCGATGACCGTAAACGTCTCGAAGTACCGAAACGTCGTCGCCGCGTACTCTCTCCCGCGCCTCAAAAGGTCGGATACGGCAATCACCGATACGAGCGACGAGTCCTTGAGAAGCGCGATGAACTCGTTCCCAACCGGCGGCAGAATCACGCGTAGCGTTTGCGGCAGGATCACCTTCCGGAGCGCCTGGGACCGGCTCATGCCGAGAGCGAGCGCCGCCTCCATCTGGCCCTTCGGGATCGAGAGGATTCCCGCGCGGAAGATCTCACCCATGTACGCACCGTAACACACCGACATCGCGATCACTGCGGAGGTAAGCCGCGGCAACTGCACCAACGCGCCCAACGCGTAGTAGATGTAGAATAGCTGGACCAGAAGCGGAATTCCCCGGATTACCTCGACGTAAATCGTCGCGATCCGGTTGATCACCGTCACGCGCGAGATTCGACCCAACCCCGCGATCAGCCCGATCACGAGCGCGAGCAAAATCGACAGGACGGTTACCTGAAGCGTCCGGAATATCCCGTCGGGAATGAAGCGAATGATGTCGAGATACGGTCGCGGTGAGAAAACCGGGAGGATTATCAGAAGCGCAATCGCGCCGAAAAACGAAATCCGCCACGCCGAGAAGATCGACTTTTCATTTCGATCGGGGATAAGGGTGCCGTCGGTGACCGCGATCCGGGTTTCCCGGACCGCGTCCCGATATCCGCGGTCGCCGTCTACCTCAGCCACTTATCTTTCAGCTCTTCCATCCGGCCGGAATCGATGATCTTCTGGAGCCCATCGTTGACCCGGTCGAGAACGGCGGCGTTGCCCTTACGCACTGCGACGCCGTAGAACTCCTCGGTAAACGGTTCACCGACGATCTTCAAGCGCGCCGAGTAGTTCTCATTCTGCAGTACAAAGTCCGCGGCGATCGGCGTGTCCGCGACAACACCGGCGATTCGACCGTTCGCGAGATCCTCGACCGCGAGGCCGATCTCGTCGTACGTTCGGAGCGTAACACCGGCCACCTTGTCGACCTCGAACGCACCGGTCGTGCCGATCTGCGCGCCGACTTCGCGTCCCGAGAGGTCCGCCAATGTCGAGACGCCCTGCTCGCCCATCTGGACGATCAAAACCTGGCCGGCGTTGATGTACGGAATCGAGAAGTCCATCGTCTCTTTGCGGTCCTCGGTGATCGTCACCGACGATACGACCGCGTCATACTCACCCGTCGCGAGGCCCGCAAAAATCCCGTCCCACGCCGTGTTGCGAAACTCGGCCTGAAAACCCGCCGCCTCGGCCGCCGCACGAATCATGTCGATATCAAATCCGACGATCTCACGATCCTCGTTCACGAACTCCATCGGTGGCCACGTCGCGTCGGTTGCAAACACGATGGTGTTGCCTGCCTCCCTCCGGCCGCCGGCGAAGACCGAGCCCAGTACGACAAGGGAAACAACTATCACGAGCACTGCTTTTTTCACGATGACTCCTTAGATTTGGTGGAACTACGCGGCATTCTATGGGAATTCCGATACACGGTCAATGCGGCGCGTTGACGAAACGCACCGAGTGACGTATAAACGGTGTGGAATCGACACGTGCACCTACTACCGTCTACTCCGTGGGTCAACATCGTCGCGTTACTCATTTCGCTCGTCGTGTTGACAAAAAGCGCCGATCTCCTGGTCGACGGCGCGGTCGGCGTTGCGAAAAAACTCAATGTTCCAAAGATAATCATCGGAATCGTCCTGGTCGGTTTCGCGACGACTGCGCCCGAGTTCACGGTCTCGGTCATCTCGGCGGTCCGCGGCTTCCCGGAGATTGCGCTCGGAAACGCGATCGGATCGGTGATCGTCGACGACACGCTCGCTCTCGGACTCGGGATCATCGTCGCGCCGAAGGCGATCAAGGTCGATTCGCGCGTTTTGCGAACAACCGGCTTGTTCCTCGTCGCGATAGACGTCATCGCGTTCCTTCTCGCGCTGAACGGCGTGATCTCGCGTTTCGACGGGATGATCCTGGTCGCGCTTCTCGTCGGATACTTGATCGTCGTCGTTACGGTCGAGAAAAAGAGAAAGGCGGCCGGAGCAACGACGCTCGACGACGCCGTCGAGATCGACGAATACATCAAGCCCGGACCGCTTCAGCGTCAGCTCCTACTGTTCGCGATCGGAGTGCTCGGGCTCATCCTCGCAAGCGACATCCTTGTCGAGTCCGCGGTGAACATCGCGCATTTCCTGGCGGTGCCCGAGGGGATCATCGCGCTCACGGTGATCGCAATCGGCACCTCGATTCCGGAGATCGCGACGAGCATCACCGCGTTCAAAAAGGGACACGGCGACCTTTCGCTCGGTAACATTATCGGCGCGGATATTCTGAACGTTCTCTGGATAATCGGCGCATCGGCGATTGCTAATCCGATAACGGTCTCGGACGAAATGCTGTACTTTGCTTTTCCCGTGATGATCGGCGTCGTCGTCTTGATGCTCGTGCTCGCGAGAGTCAATTTTCGCCTTGACAGATGGAAAGGTTTTTTGCTTCTCTCAGTTTATGTGGCGTATCTCGTCGTTTCAATCACGGTCTTTTTCACGTAACGACTCGTCACTCGAACGAAGGAGTCACGCATGACGTACGGGCTTTTGGATCGTTACTACATCGAGCAACAGGGCGATCGAGTCAAATGGTTTCGCGTTTTCCCGACTGAGAAAAAGCTCATGATCGGGAACGGCGTGTATCGGGACGACGTGTTGATCCTTCTCTTCCCCGACGAGGTCAACGATATCGTCGATCTCGAGGCCGTATTATCGCAACTCGCGATCGAGTCGTTGCCGCAGTGGAACAAGACGAAGTACCTGATTCACATGGGAAATGTGAAGAAGAATTACTCGGTTGACGAGGCGATCCGGTGCGACACGGGAGAGGACCTCACGGCCGATGAACTCAGTGAGGTCGTTCGGCGCGTCGAGACGGTATTTTAGCGCCGCCCACTCGGCCCCCAAATCGATCATCCGGACCCAGTCGCTCACCGAACACTAATCGGCTCGCCACACTACCTTCGAGGCTCAGAACGTGAGCGACAGATTTGCCTCGATCCGACCGGTTACGCCGTCGGTCGGATCGGTGGGAACAAACGCGCCGCCGAACAGGCCGAAATCGACGTCCGAGAAAACCCGATACGCGACTCGCGCGATAACCTCGAATCCGTCGTACAGATCGCTCACCGCGCCGTGCGGGCGGAAAAACCCACGCGAGCCGACTGACGTCCGAATGTCCGGCCGAACACCGATCAGACCCAAAAACGGGTTGAGCGAGTACTCCGCACCGAGCGTGAGTAGATCCCCGATCGGTACATCGCGTATCGCGCCGGCATCGAACACGGAGATCGGCTCGTACAGGGAAAAAGGTCCTATATCGCCGGATGCGTAGCGGGCGTTCACGGCAACTCGCGACGCGAGCAACCGTTCGAGGTACACGCGAACGCCGATACCTGCGACATACGCGTAACGGAATCCGTCGGCGGAGTACCGGACGGCGCCCACGCCGTACAGACCGTAGAACACTTCGTCGGAGACAGGGCCCGACATCGAGAAGCTCGGCGAGAGCGAGTGAACATACTCGACCGACCTCAGGTCAAAGTTACCCACGACACCTAAGACGACGGTCTGAGAACCGATCGACTCGGGAAACGTCATGTCAAAGAGAGAGATCACACGGGCCGGAGCGAACATCACCGTCGTATCGGCCTCGTCGAGACGGTCGGCGTCCGAAACAAGTATTCGCGACGTACCTTTGAGTAGAAACCCCGTATATCCTCCGGCGAATGACATAACGACCGACGGAAATGCGGTCCGAAGCGATACGCCGTCGATTGCGTGCGAGAAGACCGAACCGGTCGGATCCTCGACCGCGAAACGCCCGACGGAAAACGCGAGAAGTGAGCCGGATCCGAGAGCCCCGGGAAACTCCCCACTCACGCGCGCAAAATCAAGATCTGCGATGAACGGCCTGGAGACCGACACGGTGATACTTCCCTGCGCAGCGACCGAGATCGAGCGCGTTATATCACCATCGGCCCAGAGAAGAAACCGTTCGGAGTGAAGAAGCCCCCAATCCGCAGACAGGTGCGCTCCGGCGGTCGTTTCGAACGTCGCACCGACATCGAACGCCGTAACGCTCGAAAGACCGCCGGCGAGACTCATCACAAAAACGGCAATAAAAAAACGATACCGACGACGCGAGTACGTCACCACGAGGCCTCCTCTGAGGCGAGAACGCGCTCAAGGACCTGGACCGCTCGTTCGCCCGACACGGTCCAGAACGGCGCGGCGGGACGCTCGATGAAGTCGCGGTACCGAAGCTCGCGGAACGCGTATCGTGGCCCAGGCGCGATGCGGTACATCATCCCTCCGTCGAGTCGGAACGCCTGCATCAGTAGATACGCGTACGCGCCGAGCGTGACCGGCGTCTCGACCGTGTACCGCCCGAGATTCCAGTCCTGAAGCTCGCGCGCGGCGATTGCATCCTCGATCGTCGCGCCGTCCGGAACGATCCGCGCGCCGGTGAGAACGAGCAACACGGCGTCGCCCCACGTCAGACTCTCGGACTCGAGGATACGGTCAACGAACTCGTTTGTAAGCGCCGAAGCACTGCCCACGGCGAGCGCCGACAAAGCGACTAACATGATCAAAAATCGAGACACGGCGCAACTCCCAGGAACAGTATACTACACGCGACCTTCGAACTCCAATAACTTAAGTCGCGAGACAAAATCCTCGTAGGAACGCGACTCGAGCAGTAACGGCACGACTCCGGGACGTTTCACGAACCGCGCGACCGTCGCGAGGATCTCCAGGTGACGCTCGGGCGGCTGGTCGATCGGATCGAGCAGCACGATCATCACACGCGGTGGTTTGTCGCACTGCGGTATCTGGAATCCGGAATGGTTCACGCCGAAAAAGACCATCGGTTCGGAGATGCCGGGAAAGTGACCGTGCACAAGCACGACGTCTGCCAGCAACGCGACCGGTTCTTCGCGTCCGGTTTTTTCGAGCTCGGTCGCGATCGAATCGATCGTGTGAGGCTTCCCGACAAACTCCTCGGCGAGCAGGCGCCGGATCGCCGGACCGAGCGCGACACCGTCGAGATCAAAAACGATGTGAGGAGGTATGATGTATCGCTCGAGGTACTCGCGTTCATCGATATCGTCCCCACGATCGGATGTCCATCTTTCGATCGGGGGATACAGCACCGAGATGTTCGAGTTCGGCAAAGCAGTAACAAACCGCCCCGGCATCCGGTCGAGATCAGGCTGCCACGCGAGCCGTCCGACGCGCGCGGAAAGCAAGAAAACGTGATCGTCCTTCGTCGCGATGCTCGTGACAAATCCGGCGGACTTCTTCCAGGACGTGATCGGTTCGTACGTTGCGGTAACTCTCTCGCGTCCACGTTCGACGGCGACGCGACACCTTTCCACCGTCTCGTGTACGCCGGTGACCAAAAGTCGCGCCCCGAGCTGGTACGCGAGGGTTTTGACGACCTGAATAACCTCGTCGAATCCGCTCTGGCGTTCGATCATCGGAGGCGCGACGAGGATGACGCGCTCGATCGTCGCGACGGGATGCACGATTCTATTGATCAAAACCATCTGCCGTGCTTCCTGTACGATCGGATCGAGAATCCGACCGAACGTGCTTCGCCGAGCGGACGTCGTCCCGTTCCACCCCGTCACGACGAGCGAGACCCGCAGATCGCGCAGGGCCTTCAACACGCCGGCGGGAACCGTCATATCGACGCGAGTGACCGGTGTGACGGGAATACCCGACGCGATCGCGCGAACGACGACGTGCGCGAGAATTTTCTCGCCGGCCGCCACCGCTTCATCGGCGTTTGGTCCGTCCATCGCGACGAACAACGGGTACACCGACTCGTGAGATTCCTTTTTGTGCAGTAGAAACGCGAGTTCACTGACCGCGCGCGCGCTTTCAGCGTTCGCAATCGGCATCAGAATCCTGTGCGGCGCGGTAGACGGATCGTACGGCGCCTCCTGCTCGGCGAGAGCGACTCTCTTTCCGAACTTCTGCGTCACGATCGGGCCGACAAAACACGTGACCGCGATCATCAGAAT
>REEC01000219.1 GCA_007695285.1 Spirochaetaceae bacterium
CGCGAAAGGGATTCACGGCTCAAGCACACGCGCGGTTTACACGCGCGGCCTTGACAATTGTGCGTTCCGGCGCAAGGATTGTGTATGCACGTACACGGCACTGGTTCGGGAGGATTCGGCGTATGAGAATCGGAACGTATAACGTACTGGGTCTGACCGGGTATCCGAAGGACGAGGCGTCGCCTGCGATCGGCGCTCCGGGTGAAGAAAAGAATACTCAGCACTTCACGCGCGTCTTCTCGGAACTTTCGTGCGACGTGCTCGCGCTCCAGGAGGGCGTCGCTGCGCGCACGATGCAGGAGATCGCGCGCGGCTTGAAGCGTTCTCTCGCGACGTTTCCGTCGCCGATCAACTGGCCCGGGCACGTTCTCTCGCGCTACCCGATTATCGAGTCGAGAGTTCTCAGCCACCTCGACCCCGCGCAGGAAACGCCGGCTTTCAGCCGTACGTTCGGCGTCGCGTTTCTCTCGGTTGCCGACCAAGTACTCGCGGTCGTCGACGTGCACCTGCACCCGAGCGACGCGGCGCTGCGCGCGCGCGAAGCCGAGATCCTGTCCGCGCGGCTACGCGACATCACCGCGGTCACCGAGAACGTCGTCGTGCTCGGCGACTTCAATAGCGAGGTCGACGAGCCGGTGCACGTCGCGCTGAAAACGGCACGATTTGCGAACGCGATGGAGACCGTCGGCGGCGGAATCCGCGCGACGATGGACACCGTCGGGATTCGGGTGCATTACATCGATCACATCTACGTGAGCCCGCGGCTCGCTCTCTACCTGAAGAGCGCGCACGTCGTGCGCGATCCCGGCTTCCGCCACGACGGGCCGCAGGCTCCCGGCGTCTGGGTCAACTCCGACCACCTTCCGGTCGTCGCGGAACTCGAGTGGCCGCATGGGGAGTAGGCCTACGCCGCCGCTCTTGTGATCGCCGAGCCAAGGAGTTGACCGTGAAGATCTCGTTAGGCTACATCGGTGCGGGCGAGTGGGGTGTGAAGAAGCACATCGCCGCGATCGAGTACGTTCGCGACGTGCTCGGTGACACAAATGTTGAGTTGACGGCCTTGTGCGAAAGAGACCCGGCTCGTGCAAAAGCTCTGGCAAAAAAATACCATATCAAGAAGCTCTATCACGACCTCGACGAGTTCGCTCGTGACCCCGATATAAACTGTTTCTCCGTGACCGTC
This sequence comes from Spirochaetaceae bacterium, assembly GCA_007695285.1. Classification (GTDB taxonomy): domain Bacteria; phylum Spirochaetota; class Spirochaetia; order DSM-27196; family PXBQ01; genus PXBQ01. The sequence goes on from REEC01000219.1 coordinate 1,184, forward strand.
ACCCCGTCGAGTCTTGTCTCGGTGCTACCGGCGCTCGCGCGCAGAAACCTTCCGATTTTCTGCGAGAAACCACTCGGAACGTCGTACGCGGAGGCGGAACGGTTTGCCGCAATCGTTGAAGCTTGTAACGTCGTCGGTTTCAACCGGCGGTTCTACCCGATCGTCACCAGGTTCAAAGAGATCATCGCCAGTCTGCCTCCACCGGTGTTCGTCGACGCGTCGTTTTTTCGCCACGGCCGGACCGACTCGCTCGATCACGCGAGTGATCCGACCCGCCGCGAACCGCCGTTCGTGATCGGTACCGCGATTCACATGATCAACCTTCTCGAGTACGCGATCGGCCCGATCCGCGACGTCGACGTCACCGAGCTCGAGACCGGTTGGTTTTGCCGGCTCCAGTACGAGCGCGGCCGGTCCGCGCGACCGGTCCCGGGGGCTCTCACGATCCTGCCGTGCTGCGGTAAACACACCGAGTCGATCGAGTATCACACCGCCGACGTTTCGGTCGGCCTCTTGTGTTCGCTGTACGGAGATCTCGACTATCCCGGCAAGATCGTACTGACGAAACAAGGCCGCGAGCAGCAGATCATCGACGGGAGTATCGATTCGCCGCGGATCGTCAACGAAGGTTTTGTCGACGAGTACCGCGAGTTCTTCAGCCTGGTTCGATCGGGCGGCACGAGCCGCAGCGACTTTCGCTCGGCGGTGAACAGCATGCGCATCGCCGAGAAGATCGAGAAGTGGTGAACCGACCGACGCCGCGCGACGCCGCCTCCTGGCGTCCGGCGTAGATGGTGGACGCGGGTCACGACCCCGATTAAAATGGCGCGATGCGTGTGTTAGTCTTGGTAACGATCGCGATCATCGTGATGGCGTCGTGTGTATCGTTTCCACCCGAGTCGGTTTATCTGAGCGACGCGGCTCACCGCGGTGGAACTTTGGAGCCGCTTTCGCTCGCCGATCCGGGTATACCCGGACCCTTGAGTCCCGCGATGCTCGTGTACGGCGGCGGGCACAATCCACGACGGCCCGAGTACTCGCTCGACGTCGTCGACATCCGGACCACGACGGTCGACGTCTCGGCCTTCGTCGATACGTTCGAGGACCACTACTGGGGCTACACCGCCGAGGCCGTTCCACTCAACGGCCGGATTTTCTACCCGACCGAGCCGGGCGTGTACCCGGTCGTCGTGATGGTTCACGGGAATCATCCGCCGTACCGGCCGTCCGAGCGCGGATACGATTATCTCGGACGACACCTTGCGTCGCACGGGATGATCTTCGCGTCGATCGATCAGACATTTTTGAACGGCCTCTCCGGCGAGAACGACGCGCGCGGGATCGTTCTGCTCGAACACGCAAAACTCATTTTGGGATGGAACGACGATCCGTCGAATCCTCTGTTCGGTCAAATCAACACCGACCAGGTTGCGGTGGCCGGGCATTCGCGCGGCGGCGAGGCCGCGGTGCACGCCGCGGTGTTCAACCGATTTTCCGCATATCCGGACGACGTGACCGTACCGTTTGAGTACGGCCTGCCGATCCGTGCGGTGATCTCGGTCGCGCCGATCGAAGGTCAGTACCGCCCCGCCGACCGGTCGCTCACCGTTCCGCCGGACGTCGATTATCTGGTTCTGCACGGGTCGCACGACGGCGACGTTTCGGAGCATTTCGGGCTTCGTTTCGTGAACCGAGCGCCGCTTCCGGGAGCGGAATCGTCTCCGGACGCGATCCGTGCGGGGATCTGGATCTACGGCGCGAACCACGGTCAGTTCAACACCGAGTGGTCGCCGCGGCAGGACCCGTTCGCGACGTTGCGCGGCAATTTGCTCTCGGCCGACGAACAGCGCCGGATCGCGGTGACGACGATTACCGCGCTGCTTCTCGCGGCGTTCGACCGAGAGCCCGGCTACCGCGAGTTCCTCGCCGCGCCCGAGCGCGGTCGCGGGTGGCTTCCTCAAACCCGGTACGTCACGCAGTTCTCCGACAATACGGCCGTGACGATCGCCGACTTTGACGACGATCCGTTCCTCGAGACCGCGACGTTGCACGGATGGGCCGTCGAGGTAGAAGGATTCGCTTCGGCCCGCGAGCGGCGGCCGCCGTTCTCGTCTCGAGGTCGCGTCGGCGCGGATGGGTGGGCGTTCGTCGGCAGGTGGAACGATCGATCCGACGGCCGATCCGACGAGGATTCGGCCGAAGACGCGAGTATTCTGCCGTCTCTTCGGCTTATCGCGGCGGACTCGGGAGACGCGGTCCACGCCGATCGCCTCGCGTTCGACATAACCCGGCTCGCGCCGGCGCGCCTTTCCGACGAGGCGACGCGGGAACCGCTCGACGTTTCGGTTCGCGTACGCTTCTCCGACGGTGCCGAGAGTCTGTATGACGTCTCGGAGTTCGCGCTCGTCTCGTACGGTCCACGCGTGACGACGGTCAGGGGGAGCATGCACCACAACATTCCGCAGACCGTCGTTTTGCCGATCGGCGGTCGGTTCGACACGTCCGGGATTTCGAGCGTGCCGGGCATCGTCGCGATCGAGTTTTTGTTCGATGCTGCGCGCGCAGGATCTGTCGCGATCGACAACGTCCGGTACTACCGGGCCGAGGAGGGCGACCGTGAGTAGGCGACTGACGGTTCGTGTGCAAAGAAAAATACTGTGTATCGTAGTCGTGCTTTTTTCGAGCGCTGCGCTTCACGCGGCGGGTTCTTTCAGTCTGCTCCCGGAGATCGGTGACGACGGTATCCACGTCGGGTACACGATCACGCGCCACTACTCGTTCCTGATCCCGAATCGTGAGTCGAGATTTTTCGCCGGAGCGGTGTTCTCACCGCCGTCGGAAACCGACCCGACGCACATCGCACCCGGCCTCGGGATACTCCTGATCCAGAATCTCGCGGGAGACCGCATTTCGGGTCGATACCAGCTCGATCTTCATACGCGTCTCGACGCATTGTACCGGATTCCGACCCTGACGGCGGGCGTAATCGATCCGGTCGCCGACGGGTTTTTCGTCGAATCCGCTCCGTATCCGGTGACGGTCGCGACTGCCGGTCTACGGTTCCTGACGGCCGACCGGTATCGGTTTCCTGCGTACGCCGCCGGAGTACGCCTCGGGGTATCGGGCGAGATCGGGTACGGAGCCGACGAGCCGTACTCCGCCGCGAGCACAAACGCGTTTGTCGGGTTCCTGGTGCCGCTCTTCCGACCGTTCGTGGAGCTCTCAGCCCGAGCGACGTACCGAGGGTACGTTCCACTCGGGGCGTTCGGCGGTGCCGTTCCGCTGTCCGCGTTGCCGACCGTTCGACTCCGTGGGTACGCCGGCCGAGAGTCGTATCGGCACGCCGCGACAGGGGCGCTCGACCTGATCGGCCGCGTTCCGTTCGAGTTCTACGTTCCGATGGGAGTCGGCCTCGGGGTGTACGTCGACGCCGGCCGTGGAGCCGACACGCCGGGCGGGCTCATCGCCCCCGTCGCTGCGAGCGAAGTCGTCGCGGGAGCGTACCTCGAGTACCGGGTGATCGCGCCGTACGAGACCGGCTCGGTCTCGATTCGGTCCGGTTTCGGTTTTTTGCCGGGTACGCGTGACGTCGCCGGCCCATGGGTGCGTATCGAGTACACGGCGGGCTGGTTTTTTTCGGACCCGTTGTAGGCCTGTCGCATAACGCCGGGATCGTGATTCCGGTGGGCGGCGTGGCGAACATTGTCGAACAAACGAGTAGGAGCCGAGTATGTCGATTTTTCGGTCCAGGCGAAAACCGGCCATTGTCTTTGTGATGGCCTTATTGGTGGCACTACTACCCGCGGTTACAGCGTACGGTTTCAACTCATCGAGACTCGATCTTTCGAGCGAACGCGCCGAAGCGACCGGCGAAAGGCGACCGTTTGAACCGTTGTACCTTTACTACGGTGCAAAAATCGGGTTGTCCGCGCTCACTTTTGGGACCGCGATGACTACGCCGGACTCCACGGCACTCGAACGTGCAATTGTCGGTGGGACCGCCGCCACACTTGGGGTTTCTGCGGTTGCCACAATCTATGCAGCGCGCGCCGGTAATAGCCGGTGGACGCGAACGTGGCGAACCGTTTCCTTTGTGCTCGATACGTCCGCCGCGGTTGGCCTTGCCGGGTACGGGGTATATCTCATCGCGGCTGGGGACCATAGCGATCAGTACTCCGGACTCGCGGCAATCTCGGTTGGCGGACTCGGCGTTCTCATCAGCGGCCTCAACAGGACACCGTTTCGCTTCGAACGCGGGGCCGGCACCACGAAGTAATACGACGCGCGCGTAGCGGCGCCACTTCGCAAACCGGCGGCAGTTGCCGAACCCGGATTTTTTCCGCAAAATGAACGTACGGTCGCGCCGTCAGGTCGGGGTCTCGGCGGGTTGGTTCGCGCGACGAACACGCCGAACTCGGCGCCGGCTCTGTGGAGGTACGTCACAATGTCGCATGACCGAATAACCGCAAATCTGCCGAGCCGCAACTTTGACCGAACCGAGGCGTTCTACCACGGAATCGGGTTCGAGACCTGGTTCAAGGATACCGGCTGGGTGATCCTTCGATCCGGACGACTCGAGATAGAGTTTTTCCTTTTGGAGCAAAACCCACGAGAAAACTCGTCGAGCGCGTGCGTACGCGTCGACGATCTCGACTCGCTCTTCGCGCGCGTGAAGCGCGCAGATCTCTCGAACGATCCGACGCACATTCCCCGGCTCACGGCTCCAACGGTCCAGAACGGACTGCGGATGTTCGCTCTCGTCGATCTCGACGGAAACCTTTTGCGGTGCATCGAAAATCCGCCGTCGGTGGACGACTGACGAGGCGAGCGCCTGGTCCGGCTCGGGGCCAAACCCTACCCGTGGCGGCACAAGCCGGGTGAGGACTTCGTCGTGTTATCGGATCCGGACGACACCCTGTTCTGCGTCGTGCAGACCGCCGAACCAGACTGAATCGGTACCACGCGCCGGTTGATTCACACCATGATCGAGGAGTTCAGATGGACGAGAGACGGCAACTGAAAATCGCGCTGGTCGGATGTGGCAGAATCGCCGGAGCGCACCTCAAGGGAGTCCGGGCGCACGCGCCACAGATCACGGTTACAGCTGCGGTCGACATCGACCGCGACCGAGCCGTCGCGATCGCGGACGAGACCGGGGCCGAGCCGTTCACGTCGCTCGATGACGCGCTCAGACACGGGGACTTTTCCGCGGTCGATATCATGCTTCCGCATCACGCGCACGAAGACGCCGCGGTGCGCGCGTTTACAGCCGGCAAACACGTGGTGCTCGAGAAACCGATGGCGACGACGATCGAAGCGTGCGACCGGATTCTTACTGCCGCGCGCGATGCCGGTACCACGTTCATGATCGCCGAGCAGGCGCAGTACTGGCCGGACGCGATCGAGGTGAAACGGATGATCGACGACGGTATCATCGGCGACGTGATTACCGCGCGCGCGTACTTCGGCGGTGCCGCGGGACCGGGTATCACCGGAAAGCCGTGGAGGTTCGATAAATCGATCGCCGGAGGTGGAATCTGCATCGACGGCGGTTCGCACTGGATCCGGCCGCTCCGGATGTGGTTCGGCGAGATCGACGAGGTCGTCGCGGTGACCGGCCGTCCGTTGGCCGAGATGGAGGGCGAGTCGCTCGTTCACGCGCTGATGCGTTTCCGCTCGGGCCTCGTCGTTACGTACGACGCGCTGCACGCGGGAGCGGTGATCGGCGCGGGGGAACAGTTTCGCGTGACCGGGAGCCTCGGCGAGATCGTGATCGAACGTGGCCGCACCGGCCGAGTGCTGCTGTTCGACCGGGAGCACCCCGACGGCGTTGAAATCCCGGTTACCGTCGACGGTTCGGTCGTCAGTCTCGGTGACGGCCGCAGCGCGGCGTACGGTCTGCAGCTTTCCGACTTCGCACACGCGGTGCTCGACGGCACGGCGCTCGCGGCCGACGCCGAGCACTCACTTGGCGAAGTCCGGACCGCACTCGCGGTGTACAGGTCAGCCGAAACCCGCTCGTGGCAGAAAGTCTGGGAGTGAGCTCCGTCTCCGGCCCCGTCTAATCGCCGCGCGTTACCGCGACTGTGTACGCGGTATTTTGCGCCCCACGGCTTACACGGATTGAAATTGTACTCTCTCCGGGATCGAGATCGACTTCTTTTGAGCCCGAGCCGGGGATCACCTCGACGCTGTTGATCCTGACGGTGTCCTCGTCTTGATCGCGCTCGACCGATACGGTTACCGTCTCGGTCTCCGCCGGGACAGTCGCGGTGTACTCGAGTTCCGACCAGTCGAATTCCGGGCTCAACGTCACGTTCTCGATTGTCAGGTCGTTTATTTTCACGATTTCCGGCTCCGTTTGTGTGAGCAGGTCGCATCCCGCCAGAACGATCGCCGCAAGCACGACGCCGATGGTAAATTTCATGAGTTTCCTGGTGTTCATCGTCATGCCTCCTGCGGGGAATATACCGCGGGAAGGTAATTATGACCATTAAAGGCAGGAATAGATCGTGCCGTGGAGTGTGAGTTTGTCCAACGTTACCATGTATGATTCGGGCCGCAAGCCGCCGCACACGATGCCGTCGCTTCTGAGTTCGTGTCGGTCGGATCAAGCGGAAACCTGACTTCAAATCGAGTCCCGCTTGTGCGATCCACCGACAGCATGCCGCCGATTTGCTCAGTGAGTGCGCGCACGAGCGTGAGGCCCATGCCGGTGGGGTGGTCGATATCGACGGACCGCGGAAGCCCGACTCCGTTGTCGCGTACGGTCAAGACGACTTCGTCATTGAAGAGACTCGCCGAGACCCATACCACGCCTTCGGTCATCTCCTTGAAGGCATGGTTCATCGCGTTTGTCAGAAGCTCGTTCGTGAGCAGGCCGAGCGTCGACAGGCGTTCCGAGGCGACGACGATGTCTTCGATTTCGGTCCTCGACTCGATCCTTATCGTGGTCGGCACCGCCGCGATGATCTCGTCGACCAATGGGCCCAAGTAGTCGCGGATCGAGAGCCGCTCGGAGTGATTGGTCTGAGCGAGCCGATCGTAGAGCATCGCAATCGCTTGGAGGCACCGTTGGGCGTCGCCGAGCGCGTTTTTCGCATCTCTGTCGGCAAGCGAGTCGGCCTTGCGCGCGAGCATGCAGTACACGGCGGCCAGGTTGTTCTTAACTCTGTGGTGCGCTTCACGGAGCCGGGTCTCCTGCTCCTGTCGTTTTTCAGTGGCGATCCGTTCGGCCGTTTTCCGCTCGGTGATATCTCGCGTATTGAGCAGTACGCGGGTTTCGCCACGGTACTCGATGCGCCGCCCCGTCGTCTCGAGCCACATCCACGATCCGTCGGGCCTTTGATGCATTACCTCCATCGTCTGCGGGTCACCGGTCAAGATCAGCTTGTCGAAGAGCTGTGCCGCCTCGCCGCGCTGATCGGGTCTAACGTGTTCGAAAGCGTTCATCCCGATCAGATCCTCCGAGTCGTAACCCGCGAGGGTACGTGCCCTTCCCACGAACGTGTAGTTGCCGTTCGTGTCGAGTACCTCGATCATATCGTGTGAGTTGTCGATAATACTTCGCAAAAACCGTTCATTGTCTTTCGCCTCATCCTCGGCCATGGCTTCCGCCGTGATATCAACGACAAAACCAATCGTTCCGCGGAGTGTGCCTTCGACGTCGGTGAAAGGAACCTTGTCGATCCTCAACACGGATAGCTCTCCTGACGGTCTTTGAAAACGCCTGACGACGCCGTACACCGGCCTGCGAGCTTGAATCACCACCGTGTCATCACTCTCGAGTTGCTCCGCCAGCTCCGGTGGGAAAAGGTCCCACGACGTCTTTCCGAGGATCTGCTCAGCCGACAAACAGAGGAACTCGCACCCTGTTCGGTTGACGCGAACGATTCGTCCGTCGAGATCCTTCCTCCAGATCATCGCGGGCACCGAGTCAAAGATCAGGTCGAGTTCGTTCCGGTAGTTCTCCTCGGCGATTTTTGCTTCTTCCAGTTCCTCGGTCTTCTCCAGCAGCTTCTCTGTAGTCCGTTCTTCGTGGGCCAGGGCGTTGTTGAGATTCTCCCGTTGGGTTTTCAGCTCGACCTGAGCC
>REEC01000132.1 GCA_007695285.1 Spirochaetaceae bacterium
TGATTTTCACTGAGGTTTCCTTAAGTAGTGGATACACAATGATAGACCCGCCTCCCGCGGGTGTCAACGCGATGCTGGACTCCAGTTGCGATAGGCCGTACAATCTATACCTCACCAGGAGCAACCATGAAAACGACACCGAACATTGTCTTCATCCTCACCGACGACCAGGGGCCGTGGGCTCTTGGGTGTGCCGGCAATGATGAAATACTCACGCCGAACCTCGACCGTCTCGCGGCCGGCGGAACGCGGTTCGACAACTTCTTCTGCGCGTCACCGGTTTGTTCGCCGGCGCGCGCCTCGATCCTCACCGGGCGTATCCCGTCGCAACACGGCGTGCACGACTGGATTCGGCGCGGCAGCATGGACTCATCGTTGACTCCCGGTTCCGGATGGGGAGACGACTGCGGGATCGAGTACCTCGCGGGCCTTCCTGCGTACACCGAGCACCTCGCGAACGCGGGCTACGTCTGCGGAATCAGCGGAAAGTGGCACCTCGGCGACTCGATGCAGCCGCAGAAGGGCTTCTCGTACTGGAACCTCTTCCCGTACGGAGGTGGGGAGTACTACGGTCCGTGGATGCTGCGCGACGGCAAGATGGAGCGCGAGCCAAACGATCGCTACCTGACCGACGTGATCACCGACGGCGCGCTGCGCTTCCTGGACGAGCGGTCTACGGCGGTCGCGGGTGATCAACAAACGCACGACGCCCGGCAGCCGTTCTACCTCAGCGTGCATTACACTGCGCCGCACTCGCCGTGGCAGGCGGGCCAGCACCCGAGCGATCTCGTCGATCTCTACGCGGACTGCGCGTTCGAGTCGTGCCCCGACGTACCGGGCGGGCATCCCTGGCAGATAAACAGCGCGCCACGCGGCACGGGCGAGAAACGTCTCGAGCTGCTCCGCGGATACTTCGCCGCGGTCAGCGGCGTCGATCGTGGCGTCGGCCTCATCCTTGAGAAGCTCAGCGCGATGGGCGAGCTTGAAAACACGCTCGTGATCTTCACGAGCGACAACGGGATGAACATGGGGCACCACGGGATCTGGGGCAAGGGCAACGGCACGTTCCCGCAGAACATGTACGACACGTCGGTCAAAGTCCCGATGATCGTCTCGCGGCCGGGCCACGTGCCGGCCGGTGTGCTCGACTCGAGCCTTCGCAGCCATTACGACATCTACCCGACCTTGCTCGAGTACTTGGGACTGCCGAATCCCGAGGCCGACGAACTGCCGGGGACGAGCTTCGCGCCGCTGCTTCAGCGCGGTAACTCTACGGCAAGTCCGTCCGGGGACGAGAACGGCCACGTAGTCGTGTTCGATGAGTACGGTCCGGTGCGGATGATACGCTCGCGCGACTGGAAGTACGTGCACCGCTACCCGTACGGACCGAACGAGCTCTACGATCTCGTCGGTGACCCCGGCGAGACGAAGAATCTCATCGAGGAGGGTGCCGACCATCCCGAGGCGGTTCGGTTACGCGCGGAACTCGAACGATGGTTCCTCCGTTACGCGGACCCGAAGCGCGACGGTGCGAAGCAGCCGGTAACGGGCAAAGGCCAACTCGATCTCGCCGGAATTCCGGGTGAAGGTCGCCGCGCTTTCGACGAGGATTGGTGGTACATCCGCGACGACGGCGAGCGCATCCCCGGCCGCCACTTCGCGGCGGGGCGAGTCACCGGGTGAGCGCGCGGCGCGGCTAATCGCTCAGAATCGCGACCGCGCGCACGGGTGATCCGTCGCCGTCGCGGATCGGAAGCGGTAGCCCGATAAACGTGAACTCGACGCCGAGCGGAAGCGCTTCGACGTTCACGACGCCGGTGTACGTCACGATCCGCGCCTCGAGCAGAGCGCGCTCGGCGTCCGGTTCGATCTCGAAGGCGGCGACGAACACGGGCGCCGCTGCGATCGTCTCGGCGACCGCGCGCGTCGGAAAAAGACCGCCGAACACAAGCCCAACCGCTCGCGGAAGCTCTCTCCCGATCTCGACGCGGAACGCCGGACCGACGAACCGCGACAACGGTAGACGATCGATCGCTTCTCCACCGTCGACCATGTGCGAATACGCGTCGACGTGAGTCCCGGTGTGCGTGCCGAGGCTCATCATCGTGACTGCCCACCCGTCCGTTTCGATCGTACGATACGCCGTGAACTCGATCTCGGGATCACCCGGGTAGACCGGCATCCCTGAGTAGATCGGCGCGCTCAAGTCGATAATCGTCATCGCGACGCCGCGGCGTCAAGGGCGCGCGTGACGGCGATCATGATCGCCTTGCTGCTGCCCGTAGCTCCTGAAACCACATCCACGCGCGGCGATTGTTCGGTGATTATTCGTTCGGTGATCCCGGCTGCATCGTATCCGGGGCCGCTTTCTTGACGCAGTATTTCGATCTCGGTAATGCGTTCTCGCGCTACCGTGACCGTGAGCTCGACCGCGACAAGGAAATCCTTGAACTCCCCCGAGTGTGTTCCGTCAGGAACGCCTTCGAGCGTAACATCGGCGACGTCCTGAAACAACGCATCGAGCCTGCTCGACATGACCCCCAATCGAATGAATAGCCCGGCGATTCCGATCGCAAAAACCGCAACGATCCCCAACCCGATCCGATACCGTTTTTTCATCTCCGTTCCCCCGGCGAAACCTTTCGTCTTTGAGCGAAGTATAATCGCTCGTCCGTCGACCGAGAACCGACAAAGCCGGGCATCCCAATATGACCGAATTCGTTCGATTTTATGTCTCGAGTAGTGATATATTTCACTCGTTACGATGTCTTACTGTGTAGTGGGGCGATGCCCCAAGGAGCAGATATGAGAGTACGTGCGGTATCGATTGTTGTCGCCTTTCTTATGGCCGGCATTACCTTGAATCTCGGTGCCGATGTCATCAGGCCCGAGGTTCGGGCGATAGACGAGTTCCCGAGCGCGATCGGTTTCTACGCGGGGATCATCTCGGGCACAGGTATGAGTTACCAGAAATGGACCCCTTCGTTCGGATACCAGATCACCGCGGGTGCGCTGTACCTGCCCGAGGGGACAGGGTTTGGGAATTTGCTCGATTACTCGGTGGGACTACAGTTCCAGTTCCCGATCAGCGGCGACGACTTCTCGGACCGTCTCGCGGGGCAGCTCTACATCTTCACCGGAGTGAACCACAGCGGGTATATCCCATGGGTTTTTTCGCGCGGAGACGATCTCGACGAGCCGGGGACGTACTCGATTGGCTCGTACACCCCGGGCGTGACCGTCGGTGCGGGGTTCGGGATCGAGGTTGTTCTCTTCCGGCGATTCTCGATACCGTTCGAACTCGGGTACGCCGCGAGCGTGTACCCGCTCCAGCTCGACGATCCGGTGAACGCGTTTGCCGTACGGATCGCGCCGCAGGGAGGGTTCCGGTACCGGTACTGATGTGGTACGCTCGCGGCATGAAAAACCGCGAGCGACGATCGTGACCAGGCTGACAAACCCGTACATCGGTCTCGACGGCTACAACTGTTTCGGGTGCGCTCCGACGAACACTGCCGGACTCAAGCTCGAGTTCTACCTCGACGGCGAGAGTGTCGTCGCGATCTGGCACCCTGATCGGCGTTTTGTCGGGTACGGAAACATCGTGCACGGCGGGATTCAGGCGACTTTACTCGACGAGGTCGGCGCGTGGGCCGTGAACGTCCTGGTTCGGACCGCGGGTGTCACGCGCCGGATGACGACCGAGTACCGGACGCCGGTCTACGCCGACCGTGGTCCGGTCAAAATCTCGGCATCGATCGACGGCGCCGACGGCAAGGTCGCGCGCGTCTCGGCGCGCATCCTCGACGCCGACGGCGCGCCGTGCGTGGAAGCCGGAATCGAGTACGCGCTCTTCTCCGAAAGCCTCGCCCGGAAACGTCTGAACTATCCCGGGTACGAGGCGTTTCTCCCTGGCCGCGCGTAGCGCGGCTTACTTATCGCTGCCCCAGAGCCACTCGATCTCTTCCTGGCTCAAAGAGATACCCAACGCGGGCATCGTCGTCGCGGTTTCGTGGATCGTTCGTGGACCGACTAAGGCGAAGCTCGGGAACGGTTGGCACAGGACGTACGCGGCGGCGATGTTGATCGGGCTGCAACCCTTCTTCTTCGCGAGCTCTTCGGCGCGCGCGCGACGCTCGCGGTTGTCCGGTGCGTCCCAGCACTCGAAGTTCCCGGCGCCGAGCTTCATTCGTTCGGCCTCCGGCAGGAAGTAACCACGCGCCTGGCTCGACCACGAGAAGTTCGTCGTTCCGGTCTTCCTGAGCCACTCTCGGGACGATGTGTCCGAGACGTGGATGCAACCGTTCCAGACCGGTTTCACCATCCGCGCGAGCGAAAGGTTGTTGTTCAGGATCGTCATGCCCTGCTTGCCGGTCTTTTTTGCGTACTCGTTCGCCGCTTCGAAGCGCTCGATCGACCAGTTCGATCCGCCGAGAGCGCCGCGGATCAGGCCACGCGACACCAGCTCGTTCAGGACGTCGACAAACTCCCCGATCGGGACATCGAGGTTGTCGCGGTGCATGACGTAGATGTCGGCGTACTCGAAACCGAGACGTTCGAGCGACTCGTTGAAGTCGTCGACGAGAAGATCGGGCAGACAGCGCGGGGTGTGCGCGCCTTTGACCGTCACGACGATGTCGTCCCGGACTCCGCGCGAGCCGACCCACTGTCCCAAAAGGATCTCCTGCTTGCCGCGCCCGTACACCCACGACGTGTCGAACGCGTTGCCTCCGCGCTCGATCCAGTCGTCCCAGATCGCCGCCGCGTGTGGAAAGTTCGGCTGATTGTCGCAACCCATGATCATCTTGCTCACCGGCTTCGAAATGCCGTCGATCGTACCGTACTTCATCGGCGCGTCGGCGCGTTTCCGGAGTTTTCCGCGGAGCGGCGCGTTCCTGGCGGGTTTCTCGTGGGGATACTCGACGCCGACCGCTTCGCGCCAACGGTCGAGCGTCGCGAGGTTTCCGAGCGAATCGTCCCAGCTCATCGCGGGTGAGTCGGCTTGTTTTTTGCCTTCTGCGATCGTCCGCGCGACTCGATCGGCTTCGATCGCGAAGCTCGTTTTGTCGGCCGGCACGTCGTACGTCTTCGACTCACCTTTGACCGTGACGACGATCTTTCCGTTATCGGCGGTTTTCCGATTTGCAACCCACGGGTTCGACACCGAGATCTTGCCTTCCGACCCGTACACCTCGACCGTGTTGTCGAGTGCCGACCGGACCGCGGTCGATACCTGCGCGATGATGTCGTTCTCGAACGTGAGCACCGCGGCGGTCCACTCGTCGACGCCGGTCTTTCCTACGCGACCGCCTGCAACCACCGCAATCGGGTCCGCAAACGCTCGGCCCATCGCGGTGCCCGCGACCAGACGCGCCATCGAGACCGAGTAGCATCCGACGTCCATGATTCCGCCGCCGCCGAGTTCAGGGTTGAACATCCTACCCTGCGCGTTGATCTCGGTTCCGCCTCCAAAACCAAACGCCGCGCGGATCATCCGTACTTCGCCGATCACGCCCTGTTTCAACAGCTCGACAAGTTTCGCCGTCTGCGGGTGGCACCGGTACATGAAAGCTTCCATGAAGAGCCGGTCGTTCTCGCGCGCGGCCTCGATCATCGTCATGAGTTGCCCGTGGTTGAGCGCCGCGGGTTTCTCGCAGAGTACGTTCTTCTTCGCCTCGAGCGCCTTGATCGCCCACTCGGCGTGTAGAGGGTGCGGCGTCGAGATGTATACCGCCTCGACGTCCGGATCGGCGAGCAGCTGCTCGTACGTCGCGTATCGGCGTTCGACGCCGAACTCGTCGCCGAATTTATCTGCCGTTTCCTGCGATCGTGAACCGACAGCCAAAAGCCGACCGGTCTCGGACTGCGCGAGTCCGTGCGCGAACGCGTGCGCGATCGCGCCGGTCCCGATTATTCCCCAGTTTAGTTTGTTCATTTCGTACCTCTCACGGTACGATACCACCACGGTACCGCGTCACGGAATTGCCTGATTGGTCCGGGCATGTCATAATTGGTACGATGGAAGTCGGGAAGAACGAGTTCAGGACGATCTACAGAACCGTCGCGACGCGCGGGAAGACGAGTCGGTGGGGATACGGACACGTCGCGAAACCCGACAGAAGCTCAAACTACACCGAACGCGCGTCCGACGATCTGATTATCGTGTACGTCGTACGAGGAACCGGATATTTCGCCGACGGACACGGCGCGGTGCGAAACGTCTCCGCCGGTGACGTTCTGGTTCACTGGCCGCTCCGCGCGTGTTCGCTCGCACCCGAACCCGACGGACAGTGGATCGAGTACTGGATACTCGCGGACCGGACGTTCTCGAACGCGATGGCGCGGCTCAGACTTGTCTCGCCTCACCGCAGCGTCATTTCGATCGGGGTTGACCCCGGGATCGAGGGGCTTTTCTCGGCGATCGGTGAGTCGCTGCGCGCGATGGACGATCACGACGTCGATCTTCTCTCGCTCCGGTTGCACGCGCTGCTCGTCGAGCTCAACCGCCGCGAGCGCCGGTTCGGCGTCGGCGACGCTGAGAGCAGCCTCGTGTCCGACGCGTGCCGGCGCCTCGCCGAAACCGTCGACGATCCGATCTCGATTCCCGTTCTCGCACGATCGCTCGGTGTCGGGTACGAGCGTTTCCGGAAAGTGTTCCGGCGACACGTCGGGCTCGCGCCCGCCGAGTACCGCGTGCACCGGCGCGTCGATCGCGCGCGCGAGCTCATAGTCCAGAACAAACTCACGAACCGCGAGATCGCCGATACGCTCGGGTACGCCGATCAGTTTACGTTCAGCAAGCAGTTCAAGCGTGTCGTCGGCGAATCTCCGGCCGCGTTTCGCCGTCGGATGGGGTGATTCACTCGCACTCGATCCCGGCGGTCGACCCCCGGCCAAACGCGGCCCGACGCCGCGACCGGAACTCCGTCGGCGCACACCGAAAGAAATGAGAAAAACGCCGGGAGAACAGCAGCGGATCGTGGTATCCACACGATCGTGCGACGTCGCCGACCGCGAGATCGGTCGTTAAAAGAAGCTCTCGCGCGGTGTGCAGGCGATGGTGCTGAAGGATCTCGTGCGGCGTGCTGCCGGTTTTTGAGCGCACTAACTCCGAGAGGTACTTCCGGCTCAGCCCGACGTGCCGTGCGATCTCTTCGACCGACGTTCGGCGCGAGTAGTTTTTCCTGACAAAATCGTACACGGCTTCGACGTACAGCCCCGGCGGCGACTGTACGGGAGGAGGTGGAACGGTGGCTCGGGCCGCATCATGAAGGATCTGTATCGTCGTGTACAAAAAACCGGTCGCCTCGAACGCGCGTGAAGATCCGGCGGCGACGCTCGTCTTTAAGGCGCCGTGAATCGAAAAGAACCGATCGATTCCGGTCTCGTCGAGTACGACCCACGCCGTCGACAACCCGATCCGGTCGATCACTCCGCGGACGCCGTCGCCGCCGAAACCGACCCAATGGTACGTCCATGGGTTATCCGTGTCCGCTTTGTACCGGACGAGATCGCCCGGTCTGATCAGGAAGGCGCCGGCTCGGCCTATCGTCTGCTCACGGCTGCCTGTGGCGAAAACACCACTCCCGGATTCGACTACGTGCAGCAGATAATGATCACGGATCCCACCCCACGAGTGTCCGGGCGTGCAGCTCTGGCTTCCCGCGTAGTAGACCGATACATCGGTGTGTTCGCGGCGATCTGACATTTGTCTATGTACTCCTGACCTGCAGTCATAGCACGAATCGTCGTCCGGGTGTACCCTGATCGTCGTATAGGGGGCAATCATGAAAAAATTTACGTTTATCGGTGCGGGGAGTTTCGGCTTCACGCGAAAACTCGTCAAGGACATTCTGACGTTTCCCGCTTTCTCGGACTGCCACATCGCGTTGATGGACATCGACGAGGAGCGGCTCGGATTCATCGAGCAGGCCGTGCAGAGAATCATCACGGAGGGTGGGTATAAGGCCAAAGTCAGCGCGACGACAGACCGGAAGAAGGCGCTCAAAAAAGCCGACGGTGTCGTGATCACGATCCTCGCCGGCGGCGTCGACGTCTGGAAGCACGACATCGAGATACCGAAAAAGTACGGGGTCGATATCAACGTCGGCGATACGCGCGGACCGTCGGGTATCTTCCGCGCGCTGCGGACGATCCCTCCGATGCTCGAGATCATCCGCGACGTCGAGCGATACGCGCCGGACGCGGTCGTGTTGAACTACACGAACCCGATGCCGATGCTGTGCCGCGCGATGCAGTCGACCTCCGACATCCCGATCACGGGACTCTGCCACAGCGTGCAGGGGACCGCATCGATGCTCGCAAAATGGATCGGAGCGCCCGAGGACGAGATCACGTATCTCTGCGCGGGAGTGAACCACCAGGCGTTCTACCTCGAGTACAAATGGAACGGCAAAGACGCGTACCCGCTGATTCGTGACGCAATCACCGGCCGCCAGGAGATTTACAACGCCGAGCTCGTGCGAAACGAGATGTTCCTGCACCTCGACTACTACGTGACCGAGTCTTCGGGCCACAACTCCGAGTACAACGCGTGGTTCCGCAAACGCCCGGACCTCATCGAGAAGTACTGTACACACGGGACAAACTGGAACCCGGGCCATTACGCGTACATCCGCGACGAGTACCAGAAGCGCGCGAAGAACTGGAAGAAGGACATCAAGGAGTGGCTCGGATCCGACGAGATCGACCTTACGCGCGGTCACGAGTACGCGGCGTACATCTTCAACGCGATCATCGGCGACAACGCGATGTTCACGTTCAACGGCAACGTCCTGAACACCGGCCTGATCGATAACCTGCCCGAAGGTTCGTGCGTCGAAGTGCCGGTTCTTGCGTCACAGCGTGGACTCGACGCGATTCACGTCGGACCGTTGCCCGATCACCTCGCGATCCTGAACAACATCACGGCGCGGTGCGAGGATCTCGCGGTGCAGGCATCGTTCGACGGTGACCCGCGGAAGGTTTTTCACGCGATCTGCATGGATCCACTCACCTCGGCGGTGTTGAGTCTCGACGAGATCAAGAAGATGACCGACGAGATGATGGCCAAGAACAAGGAGTATCTGCCGCACTTCCGGCATAACTCGTAAAAACTGATGCCGAAACTGTAAAAAAACCGTCTCGGCGGTGTTTACGTTACTGTGAAGTACAACCCAATCGTGTTCGCATTTCTCGCGGCGGCGGTTTTTTCGCCGCCGCGTCTCGTTTCGGAGCCTCTCTCGGCGGCCGAGTTGAGCCGGCTGATCCTCGAAGGTGAAGTTGATCTCTCGTCTCCAGAGCTTGTAGATACCGACGGTGAGTTCGCGCGATACGATGACCTCGGCTTTCCCGAAACCGCCTCCGGACGGCTCGTCGTGTCGAGGGAATCGTACGGTCCGGCCGTGAGGCTTCGCGGCGAGCGCACGCCGTACCTGTTGTACGCGCAGTACATAAACGAGCAGCGCGATGCCGTCATGCTCGCGCGCGACGGCGATTTCACCGATCCGCTTCCCGACGGAACCGCTTATACCGTTCCTTTTGGATTCGGTGCGGTGAAGATGAACGCGGTCGACGTCTCGCTCGTCGAGAGCATCGCCGTTCCGCACTTCAGCGACAACCGGAAGACGTACCTCACGTTCCCTTTGTTCGACCTCTACGGCGGCGTCGTGACCGGAAGCGACGGGTTTGGACCGAGTCTGCGCGCGGTTTTTCGTGAGCGGTACACGGTAAACGCGAGTGTGACCGTCGCCTCGGCGTGGGCATACGACGGCGATCGGCTCACGCGTTCGCCGATCGCCGCGTTCTCGGCCGGAGCCGGATTCCGCTTTCCGGGCGTTCTGCCGGATCTCATCGGCCCGAACCTCATCACGGTCGGCGCCGACGTGTCTGTTCGCGTCCGCGGAGGCGCGCTCGGTGGTGGCGCGGAGTTTCTACCGGGCGCATTCGTCGAGATCGAAAGAGTCTTTTTCGACACCGTGCCGGAGGACCGGGACTTCCGGCTCGACCCACGGCCGTACAACTACCGCGTTCACTCGGTCTACGCGCGCCTGACCGGCCATTTGGACGTTGCCGGTATCGGTTCGGGCGACCCGTTCCGCACCGGTGTATCTATCGGGTATCGTGTGAACGTCATCGGTCCGCGGATCCCGGAGCACGAGTTCAAGAGCACCGAGATCGTGTATGTCGCCGATGAGTACCGGCAGGACCTGCAGACGCAGGCCGAACGCAGAAGCCGTCGCGAGTGATGCGGCACCGCTGACAACTTCGGTGTCTCCCGCGTCCTTCTCAACAGAAGCCCCTCGGATGTGTTACGCTACGGCCAAGGAGCGCGTATGAACACCAAGACCGATATGATCGAGTGGCTCGACCAAAACGACACGCAGTTTATCGAACTGGCGGACGCGATCTGGCGCACACCCGAGGTCGCGTGGCACGAGTTCACATCGAGCAAACTCCAGGCAGTTCTGCTCGAAGAACACGGTTTTCGCATCCGGTGGGACGTGGGCGGCATCTCGACTGCGTTTGTTGCTGAGTGGGGCGAGGGACGACCGATCATTGGCGTCCTCGGCGAGTACGACGCGCTCGCTGGCCTTTCGCAGAAGTTGCAGACCGAGCAAGAACCGCTCGTCGAAGGTGCTCCGGGGCACGGCTGTGGACATAACTTGCTCGGCACCGGGGGCGTGGCGACTGCCGTCGCGGTGCGACGCTGGTTGGAAACGAGCGGTACGCGCGGGACGATACGTTACTACGGCTGTCCTGCGGAGGAACAACTCTCGGGGAAAACCTTCATGGCCCGCGAAGGAGCGTTTGACGACCTCGATGCCGCGCTCAACTTCCACCCCGACAAGCTGAACTGTCCGTCAAAAGGCAGCGCCGTGGGTGTATACGATCTTGTTTTCCGGTTCCGCGGCCGGACCGCGCACGCGGGAGGGTCTCCTCATCTTGGCCGCTCGGCGCTCGACGCGGTTGAGCTTATGAACGTCGGCGCCAACTACCTCAGGGAACACGTGACCGAAAAGGTCCGGATCCATTACGTGATCACCGACGGAGGTCGGCTCCCGAATGTTGTACCCGAGACCGCGGATGTCTGGTACTTCGTCCGTGCGCACGAGCGCAGCGAGCTCGACTCGGTCGCGGAACGACTCAAGAAGGTAGCCGACGGTGCAGCGCTCATGACCGAGACGACGTGTACGTGTACCTTCAGGGGCGCCTGCTCGAACGTTCTCAGCAACGTCGTGCTCGCCGACGCGCAGTACGCGAACATGGAGGAGCTCGGGCCCATCGAGTTTACGTCGGATGAACTGGAGTACGCGGCCCGTGTGAACTCGGCGTTCCCGGAGGAAGACGCGCGAACGATGTTCACCGCGATGCGAGTGCCCGCCGAGTGGCGCGATCGGGTGAGCGGTGTGTGCGGCCGTCCGCTGATCGGGGAAAACTTCCCGGCGTGGGATGAAGAGCAGATCAGTACCGGTTCCACGGACGTCGGCGACGTGAGCTGGATCACTCCCCTGAGCATGTTACGTACCGCGTGTTTTGCAACTGCGTCGCCGGGCCACAGCTGGGCGATCGTCGCGACGGCGGGTATGTCGATAGGGCACAAAGGAATGATGCACGCGGCCAAGACGATGGCGGCAACGGCGTACGACCTCTACACGAAACCCGATCTGCTCGCCGCAGCGCGTGCCGAGCACGCGCGTGCGACCGAGGGGCACCCGTACAGCTGTCCGATACCCGATGAGATTCCCGCTCCACGGGTTGCGAATCCTGTTCGCGGCGTGCAGTGAGACAAGACTCGATACCGCGTCGCTTCCAGCGGATCTTGTCCGCTCAGCGCGTCTTTTGAAACTTGAGGATCCGCGCCTTCATGCCGGACACCAGGATCGGCCACTCCGCCACGGGTTTGAGTTTTTCCGTCGCTTCGAAACTGCGCGCGGCGTCGTCGTAGCCCGTGAGTACGACGAGAAACCCGTCGGGTTTCAGCACCCGCGCCGCCTCCCGCGAGAAACCCGCGTATAACGCGTCGAGATCGGCGATCTCGGCCTCGTACATGCCCCACGGTGGATCGGTCACGACGCGGTCGATCGAGCCGTCCTCGAAAGACGAGAGGCTGCACGCGTCGGCGGTCAACCACGAGATCGCGGCGTGCTCGTGTCGGGTTTCGATGAACCGTTTATCGACCGCGACGACGTCCCTGCACCCGAACCCTCTGACCGTCTCGAGGGGAATCGCCCCGTGTCCGGCGAACATATCGAGAACGCGGTGCTTCGCTTTGATCCGCGCCGCGAGGCAGAGCACGTGCGCCAGTTCCGGCCGGAGTTCACCCGCCGAGAGCTTCTCGCGTTTGAACCGTGCGCGCGCGAGCCTCAGCGTCAGAAACCGAGCGCCCGATGCGCGCTCGATCACGACAAAGTTGTTGCGAGATCGGTGCGTGTTGTTCTCGAGCCCAAGCGCGTCCTCGATCTGATTCTCGATCTGCGCGCGCTCGCGTGCCTCGATCTTCGCGGGCGTTCCGTCTTTCAACATAGCGACGCTGTAATATTTGTCTTTGATGAGCTCCGCCTCGACATCTTCGGGTCTCTCGATCACCAGGTACGCGTTCGTGAAGTACCTGATCTCGATAATCTTTTCGACCGACAGCCGGGAGTCGAACACGACCGAGCTGTCGTCGTTTTCGACGATCACAAGCTCGTCGAGCCGGTAGCTCTTGAGATCGCGTACGATGATGTCGTACGTTCCCGCGGGGAACGTCGCGAAAAAGCGGTTCATTCTGCCACCGGTACGATACACGCCGCGTGAAACATCGCTGCGTACAATCGCGCGGCGTCGCGGACTTGAGCGAGCTCGACGTGTTCGTGTCTGGTATGCGCAACCTCGAGCTTGCCGGGCCCACACACCATCGCGACCGAGTTATCGGTGTTGAAGATCGAGGCGTCCGAGTGTGAACGGAACACGCCGGGCACCCACGACGCATTTTGTGTCTCGTACGCAGCACGGATCGGTGCAAACTGCGGCGCGCTCGGTTCGATCGAAAACCCGGGTGCCCAGAACAGTTCCTCGTACTGGAGATCCGTTCCCCTGTTTTTCGCTTGCGCGCGTTGGCGCGCTTCGCCGAGCATCTCCTCGACCTCCGTCCGTGTGGTCGTTGGTGGGACGTGCACGTCGAGAAGCGCTTCGCAGCTGTCCGCGACCACAAACACACCAGCGCCGCCGGTTATTTCGCGCGGGTTCACGACGATTCCACGCGGCGTATCGGGTCCCCCGGCGACCTCGAGAATCTCCATCATCCACGCGAGCATGTCATAAATCGCGCTCGTGCCGAGTTCAGGCAGCGCCGCGTGCGCTTGCGTGCCGCGGGATGTCAATCGGCACTCGTAGTACCCGTAATGGTCGAAGCATGGAGCGAGTCCGGTCGGCTCGCCGATAACGGTCACCGGGGACTCGATATACTCGCGCAGGGTTTGCGCACCGTCGCCGTACTCCTCTTCGCCCACAACCAGAGCGACGCATAGTCCACGTTTGATCTCGACGTCGGACTCGAAGATCGCAATTACCGCCTCGACTGCCGCCGCGCACGCGGCCTTCATGTCCGCGGTTCCAAGTCCGTGCAGCGTGTCACCTTCGAGCCGCGTATCTTGGTCATCGTCGGCGAACGGAACCGTGTCGACGTGGCCGACCCAGAGCAACTCCACCGGCGACGGGCCGAGCGTGATCACGAGATTCCCGCGTGACGAGGCGTCCTGGCGTTCGATTACCGGCTGGCGCTGGAACGGAATCCCCGCCTTGCTCAACGCGTCGGCGAAGATATCCATAGCGGGCTCCTCGGCGTACGACGGACTGTATTGATCGACGGCGTCGATCAACAGTTCGGTCAATCGCTCGTCGTCGATTTTGGCGAGAATATCGGTGAGTTCGGACACCGGCGGCCTTCCTTCCGGCGCCTACTGTTCGCGGCGCCGTCTCTTGTAACTCGCGAGATTTGTCAGGTTCTTGCTCATGTAGACGTGTTGAACCGCCTTCCCGTATCCCTGTCGTTGAAAAAACCGGATCGCCTCTTCGTTTTCCGCCGCGGTATCGACCATCATCATGCGCGCGCCTTCGTCGATGCACTGCTCCGTGAATCGGTCGACCAGGCGTTTGCCCACGCCGTGCCGTCGGAAATCCGGATCGGTTCCGAGCCACAGCAGGTACCCGTACTTCCACGCGCTGCGTCTTTTCTCGATCAACGTACCGAGCGCGAATCCTACTACCTGTCCGTCCAGATCGGCGACGAAACAAAAGTCGCTGTCGGACGCAAACAAGCCGACGAGTTCGTACTCGTCCCACGTGCGGTACAGACTCGGCCATTTATCGGCCGTAAAAAGCCGTTCTCCGAGCGAGAAGACTCGGTGGATGTCTTCGAGCTCCATTTCGCGGATGTCCAGATCGTCGGAGTTCGTCGGAGATCTCGATGACTCCGGATCAGATATAGGTTTTTCGTCGGCCATACGTTCGTCCGGCCGAAACGTACTACAAAGCGCGTCGGCCGTCAACGAGCGGTACCGTGCGCCCGATACGCAAGATACGCGGTGGTCTGGTCTGAAACGTGGTACCCTGATACAATGGATGCTCATCTCGGAGGGGCGATAAAATGGAATTCAGGTTAATGACGTTCAATTTGCGGTACGAAAATGACGTCGACGGGCAGTTCTCCTGGAAGAACCGCCGCGACCTCGCGGTTGAACTCATTCTGGATCAGGCGCCTGCGATCATCTGCACGCAGGAGGGGCTCGAACCGATGCTCCGGTTCATCGGCGACCGGCTTGGTGGATACAGCATGATCGGCTCTGGCCGGAACGTCGACGGTACGGGCGAGTTCAGCGCGATCCTCGTCGACGACTCGCGATTCTCGATCCTCGATTCAGGACAGTTCTGGATTTCAGAGACACCCGATGTACCCGGCTCGCTCGGATGGGGCGCGGGTCTGCCGCGAATCTGTACGTGGTGCGTCGTAAAGGCCCGTGGCGGCGAGGAACTCGGTGTCTTCAACGTGCATCTCGACCACCGTAGCGTTGAAGCGCGCGTCCGGGGAGTCGACCTTTTGCTCGAGCGGATGGCCGAGTGCCGCGTTCCGCGCGTGTTGTGCGGCGACTTCAACGCGCGGCCGAACTCCGCCGAGATACGACACGTCTCGCGCGAGGTCGAAGGCACGATTCGGCTCGTAAACTGTTACGACGAGACGTCTGCGGCCAGTCCGTTGCCCGCGGGTACGTTCCACGGGTTTTCCGACCGCGTGCGCCCGGGCGCGATCGACTACATCTTCCACACCGCGGATATCCGGCTCAACTCGCTGAGCGTCGATGCGCGCAAACGCGACGGCATCTGGCCGTCTGACCACTACCCGCTGATCGCCGACCTCTCGGTGTAGTCTGTATCGTCGTCGCCGGCGTCAGGCCTCGTAGATCGCGCGTGCGATCGGCATCCGACGACCCGTGCCGAACGCGCGTGGTGACACCTTCAGCACGGGGGCGGCTTGGCGGCGCTTATGCTCGGCACGGCCGACAAGTTTGAGAGTATCGCGTACCGTCGCCTCGTCGAACCCCGCAACGATGATCTCGTCTCCCGTCTTGCTCTCGAGAAGGTACAACCTCAGAATCTCATCCAGTACCGGGTACGGCGGAAGCGAATCGTCGTCCTTCTGATCGGGCCGTAGTTCCGCAGAGGGTGGTTTGTCGATGATCGACCGGGGAATGATCTCGCGATCCGCGTTGATTCTTTCAGCGAGCGCGTAGACCTCGGTCTTGAAGAGGTCGCCGATCACCGAGAGCCCGCCGCACATATCGCCGTACAACGTACAGTATCCGGTCGCAAGTTCCGATTTGTTGCCGGTCGTGAGCAGCAGAGAGCCGGTCTTGTTCGAGTACGCCATCAACAGCACCCCGCCGCGAATACGCGCCTGAATGTTCTCTTCGGTCAAGCCGACATCACCGTCGGCGAGGAACGGCGCCAGCGCGGAAAGGCTCGCGTCGAAAACCGGACCGATCGGCACGGTGAACGCCTCGATGCCGAGATTCTCGACCAGGCGCTCGGAGTCGGTGACACTGCCTGAGGATGAGTACTTCGACGGCAACAAAAAAACCTTCACGTTTTCCGGGCCTATCGCATCGACCGCGAGTACCGTGACGATCGCCGAGTCGATTCCACCCGAGAGCCCGAGGTGCACGCGCGAGAAGCCGCACTTTCGCAGATAGTCACGAATCCCGAGAACGAGCGCGTGTCGGATCTCATCGTACTTCTCAGGAGTGGGAATCGCGGCGACGGTCCGCGTCTCCGCGCTCGCGGGCAGCTCCGTGTACGTGAGCGACTCGGAGAAACCCGGCGCCCGATGAACCAGGCATCCGGAAGCATCGGTAACCATCGAGTAGCCGTCGAAAATCAGGTTGTCGTTTCCTCCGACCGCGTTGACGTACACGACCGGGACACCCGACGTGCGGCCGATCTGCGAGATCAAGTCACGCCGCACCGCGAGTTTCTCGGCGTAGAACGGTGACGCAGACGGTGCGAGGATGATCGATGCTCCGAGATCGAGCAGTTCCTGAACCGGATCCACGGGGTACCGTGTTCCGGCGACCACCGGAGCTTCCCACCAGATGTCCTCGCAGATCGCGACACCGAACCTGATTCCGTCGAGTTCGAACACCGTTCGAACATTCGCGGGCTCGAAGTACCGCGTTTCGTCGAACACATCGTACGTCGGCAACAATGTCTTCGCCTGGCGATGGATGATTTTCCCGCCGCGAACGACCGCAACCATGTTCCG
The DNA here is from genome assembly GCA_007695285.1 of Spirochaetaceae bacterium. Taxonomy (GTDB): domain Bacteria; phylum Spirochaetota; class Spirochaetia; order DSM-27196; family PXBQ01; genus PXBQ01. The sequence goes on from REEC01000132.1 coordinate 16,799, forward strand.
AAGCGATTTCCCCGCGAGATCACGGTTGTGCGCGACGTAACCGACGACGACCGCGAGTTCGGGAGGGCATTCCGCCTGCAGAATTCGCAGCGATTTTTCGTTTTCATCGACAAACGTCTCGTGGTCGAGCAGATCCATCGGCGGATATCCGCAGAGACTCAACTCCGGAAAAACCACAATTCCCGCGCCGGCGTCCGAGGCGGCGCGCGCGAACTCGAGTATTTTTTCCCGATTCTCGGAGAATGCTCCGATCGTCGTATTAAGCTGCGCGAGCGCTATTTTCATCTCTGTTGACCTCACTAATTACCGGGTGCTACTATAGAATAACATGGAGAAAACCATCTTGATAACCGGGAGGTACACTCCGCTTTCGGCGGATCTTGTGCAGGGTGCGCTCTCCCGGAAGCATCGTGTTCTGGTCACCGTAGATGACTCCGACAGTAATCCGCCGGTTCCCGAAGGATTCGACGAGGAACTCCATCATCTCGCGTGGAATCCCCGATCGCCGCTCTCCGCGCGGTCCGTGATCCTTTCGGGAACAAACACGTTCGATCCGATCGACGAGGCGATCGTCGTACTCTCGGCAAACGGCTCCCTGACCCCGATTCACGAAACACCCGCCGCGACGATCGAGGCCGCGATCGACGCGTCGGTGAAAGGGTATATATTTCTCGTGAAAGAGATCGTGGCGTACTTTCAGCGACGAAAGGCGGGCACGCTTTCGTTCGTCGTGCACGAGCCCGGAGAGAACTTCGCGGCGCTTTCGGCGTGCGCGTCCGGCTGTTTTCGTGCGCTGGCCGAGTCGATGTTTTCTCTCTATCAAAACGAACCGATCTTGATGCGCGGTTTCCGGTCGGAAACGACAAACGTCAAGAGTTTCGCCGAGTTCGTTCTCACCAACTGTAGCGATCGACCCGAGAAATCGGGTGGGAAATGGCATGCGTACGCCGATAAGGCGTCGTTCTTCTCGTTCAAACGTGGGTAATTAACAGCTAATCAGGATGGATTTCATGAAAATTTGGATCAGGGTCGTACTCGGTGCCGCGGTCGGGATTGCACTCGGCGCGTATCTCCCCGAACGCGCGGGAGATACCGCGCTGTTGTTTCAACGGTTCTTCGACTTCATCGTTGGCGTCGGACGGTATCTTGTCTTTCCGATGATCATCACCTCGATCGCCGTCGCGGTGTTCGAGTTGCGCGACAGCGGACGTTTCGTCTTTGTGCTGCTCAAAGCGATCGGAGCGATGGCCGCCGTTACCGTCGCGACCGTCGTTCTGAGCGTGATCGCGATTCTCGTGTTCGTGCCGTCGCGGATCCCTCCGATTCTCGGTGACGTCGTCGTTCCTACTGTACCGAGCTTCAGCGCCGTTCTTCAGGGGCTCTTCCCCGAGAACCTCTTTTCGGTCTTCCGGTTTGAGACCGCCTTCATCCTTCCTGCGGTCGTCTTTGCGGTGCTGCTCGGTCTCACGTTCCGATCCGAACACGCCGAGACCGAGCCGGTCGTAGCATTTTTCGACTCTCTGAACCGAATTTTCTACCGGATGACCGCTGTTTTTGTCGATATCATCGGCATCGGAATTGTCGCACTCGCGGCGTTTACGATTCTTCGCGCGCGCGGGATCGAGGATTTTTCGATCTTCGGGCAACTCGTCGTCGTTCAGGTATTCATCTCGGCGCTCATTGGATTTGGTCTTCTTCCCCTCGTGTTGTACCTGGTCGATCGAACGCGGTCGCCGTTTCAATGGCTGCTCGCGCTCGTGCCTGCAGCGGTAACCGCTGCATTCTCGGCCGACGCGTACTTCACTCTCGCTCCGAGTACGCGGATGATCAAAGAGAACGTCGGTATTCCGCGGATGATCGGGGGATTTGTCCTCCCTCTCACGACGATCCTCGGACGCGCGGGCACAGCCGCGATGGCCGGTGCTTCATTCATCGTCGTTCTTCGCTCGTACACGGCGCTCGACATCCAGTTCACACAGGTCGTGTGGGTCATCGTGACATCGTGCACGCTCTCGTTTCTGCTTGGATCGGTCCCTGGTGCCGGTCTTCTCGTTGCGCTCACGATGCTGTCCGCGGCGTTCGGCCGGGGAATGGACGATGCGTACCTGATTCTGGTTCCGATTATCCCGGTTCTCGCGGCGATCAGTACCGTGCTCGACGTGATGGTGAGCGCGTTTGTCACGACGGTCGTCGCGATCTGGGAAGACAACAAGAGGGATATCGAGCCGTACGAGTACGTGTAGCGCGCCGGAACGTATCGCGTACCTTTCTACGCGATGATCGAGTTAGCGCTGCGCGGGCACGATGCGGATCGTGAGCGTCGGGATGATCATCAACTCGTCCCAGAACGGTACGTCGAACTCGGACCACAGGTTGTAGACCGGAACGGTCGTCCTGATCGAAAGCACCGCGTGCGCCCAATCGGACACGGCGTACGTCACCGAGCCATAAAACTCGGGCGCGAGAAACCGACCCGCGCGCACGAAGTACGAGCGCAGCTCGCCGATCTCGGTTCCATCGATCGGTACTACCGGGATCCGGAACAGCAGAGACGGCGACGCGCCGAGGCCGAACACGACGTCGTCGGTGAGTCCGTACTCCCACGTGAACGGCAAACCGACGATCAAACCGAGAGTTCCCCCGATCGCCCCGAGTTGTCGCCCGGTCTCGATCTGGGTCGGAACTGCTTTTCCGGACTCCGTCAGAAGATACTCCTGAACGAAAAAACGTAGCGAAGGTGAGAAAAACCAGGCCTCGTTCACGCGGAAGCGAGCGCCGGCACCGGCGGTGAACCGGATCGGCGAGACGTCGCTGCCTTGTACGCTGTCTCCGGCCGAGTCGACTCGGTAGCCGTTCAGGATGATCGCCTGGCCTAGGTGAAGCTCAACACCCGTGTACTCGAACGCGGGAAGGTAGGTACAGGCAAGAAAAAATGCGGCGAGAACGGTGACTTTTTTTGCGACCGACATCGTACGTAAACTATACCACGCCGTGCCGGCCGCAACAATGAACTCCCCGGGTGTTAGCGTGATGCGGCATCGTGCAGCCTTGGTGGCGCGTCACCGGATCGTGACGGTTTCCACCATGTAGCGGACGCGATGTCCGGCCGCGGCGTGCATCTGCATCTCGACGACGAAAACGACCGACCGCCCGTCGGGTGAGACTATTACTTGATGGATTGTGTACTTGCGGACACCGCCGCGATCGAAGTTCGGCAGGCCCACGGTGAAGTCTCGCGTTCTCGACTCGGCCGTAAACGCAAAATCGATGTGAAACCGCGCCTTGACAGAGGCGCCCGTTCCGGTGCTCCGTTGGTTCAGTGTCACCTCGTACCGCGAGTCGGTCTCAAAATCCCGGAACGACAAACGGTCGCGCGGTTCGGAGTCATTAATACGGACGTACACGAGGCGCCCGGTTCTCAGATGGTCGATCGCGCGGGCGTTCACGAAACCTGCATTCTCGCGCACGACGTTGTAAAGCGCGCCGCTGCCGTCCTGACCCGGCGTCAGTGCGACGTCGTACGTTTGTCGGAAGACGCCGTTCGGCACAAATCGATTCGTCGGGACGTCAACGGTGAACAACTCCGCGTACGGGCGGGATCGGGCTACATCGATGCCGTACTGAGCGAACATGAACGTCCGCGAGTCCTCGGAGAACCCGAGATTGACAAACGTCGCGATATCGCCCGCAAACGCCGTTGTTGCGGCTACGGCGAGAATCAGGCAAAACACGAGTCGTCTTTTGGTCATCGATATGCCCCCCTCTATATCAATATCGAACAAATTCCACGTTCCTATAGTTTTTTTGCACGCGACATTTGATATACTCGCGATATGACGATCGCCGCTCGGAATGCCGCGTTACGCATCGGTAGTTTCATCTGTTTCCTCGTCGTCATCGGATCCGCGGTTGTGATGAGCCGCATCGTCACGATCCCGCTCGACCGCGTTTACGAAGCCGTCGGGCCACTCGAGGCGCGCGTATTCCCGAGCGGGGACGTCGCCGGGTCGATTCTCTGGACCGCGTGGTTCCTTGGTTTCATTCCGGTATTCTCGTTTGCTGCCGGCTTGTTGTTCGTCAGGTACTTCCGAAAAACGACCGCTCCCGAGATCTTTTTCTTCATCGTTTTCCTGATGTCTCTCGTCTTCGATTCGATGAAGCTGCTGAATGTCCTGTTAATCGCCGAAAACTTGCCGATTGAGCTCCAGAATCTCGTGACACGCGTAGTAACGTTCGGGTATGTGTTTGGCGTTGCCTGTTTGTTTCTTTCGAGCCTCTACTCCGCGGGCATCGATTACCAGAAAACCGAAGCGATTGTCGGGATCACTGCGCTCATCTCGTTTGCATTTGCGTACACGATCCCCGTGAACACGTTGGTCTTCTACCCGAACCTGATTCACCGGGTCGGTGACGGTTCGATGATCCCGATCGTTGTGACGTTCATGTACACCGTGACGTTCTTGAATCTCGTCCAGTCTGCCATCCGATCGACGAGTTGGTCCGACGTGCAGCTCGCGTGCGCCGTGCTCTTGACCGCGGCCGGCCGCGAGTTGATCTTTCGGGGGGCTGGGCCGGTCGGCCTGAGTCTCGGTGCGATTCTTCTCATCGCCGGCGCGGTATGGTTCGGTGTGAAGAAGTACTCAGCGTATCTCTGGGTCTAGTCGGCGCGAAACGCGCGATGTCGGGATACTCCTGCGCGGTATAGTCCTGCAGTAGATCGCTAATAGAACTTTATATGAGCATGAGATACGCGACCAATCCCGTCCCTATCGGGAGCACGATGTTGTCGACGTCTTTGAGCGGCGTTATCTCGAGAAACGTTGCCACGAGCGCGATGACAACCGCGTGGGCCGGCAGAGCCGTGATGTGGTAGGTCGGGATCAAGACCGCGACGAAACACGCCAGACTGCCTTCGAGCGACTTGCCGCCGGGGATCCGGATCGTTCCGAATGCACGTCCGACAAGGCTTGCAAACCCATCGCCGAAAGCGAGCGCAAAAATCGCGATTCGAGCAGCCGGGTCAGGGTAGAGTAGGAGTGCCGCCATCGCGCCGATCCCGAGAGTGACCGGTCCGAGCACGAACCCGCCGAGATCACGCGTTCGGGACGCGCTCATCGTCAACCCCGAAACGATGTAAACCGACCGGCCGGCCAGGCGGAGCGTCTCCGCGTACGCGTAGAACACCGTGCCGAACGCGAGTAGCGAGAGAGTCGGGGCGACGCCGATGATCCCTACGACGAACGGTACAAAAGCGACCGAGATATGAATCGATTTCCTGATGAGTTCGATCTCGACATCGGGCGAGATTGAGAACCGGCCGGCCACCGCCCGTGGTGTTCTCAAATTTTCCATTATTGCTGTTGGTCTACCCATGATGTCGACAACCTTATCGTATTATCTGCGAGAATCGGCGGGCGTTCCCAGGACGATTCACAATGCTTTCCGACGTGTATGATGCAAGAAGAGTACCAGCCATGCATATGTGCGATAAGAATTTTAAAAGCATGTATTGTAATTAATTAAAGCGTAGTTCGCCGTGAACGGACGATGGGTTCAAGACGAACGTATAAAAAACGATACGCTCACATTCACAAAACGCTACGGTAATGAAAGGATAATCCGGTAGACGAGCTATCGAATCGCTACTACAATACCACGAACAACGACTTATTCCAATACCGCACGGAGACACTTAATGAACCGAATTCTCGATGGAGTAACGCCGACGTCATCGACGAGCGATCTTGCCTCGTCGCTTTCATTCCCCTCAAACTTTCTCTGGGGCACCGCGACCGCGAGTTTCCAGGTTGAAGGTGCCGCCGAGGCCGACGGAAGATCGCCGAGTATCTGGGACACGTTCTGCCGGACTCCCGGAGCGGTCGCGCACGGTCATACGGGCGATGTCGGATCGGACCAGTATCACCGCTACGCCGAAGACGTCGGCCTCATGAAAGAGCTCGGTATCGGCGCGTATCGGTTCTCGCTTGCGTGGCCCCGGATTCTTCCGGACGGGATCGGGAAGGTGAATCCGAAGGGATTCGAGTACTACCACCGCCTGCTCGACGCGCTGCACGCGGCCGGAATTCGTCCCGCGGTAACATTGTACCACTGGGATCTTCCTCAGGTACTCGAGGACCGGGGCGGTTGGACAAACCGTGATATCGTCGGATGGTTCGGCGAGTACGCCGAAGCGGTGTACAAGGAGCTCGGCGACAAGGTCGATTTCTGGATGACGCTGAACGAGCCGTTTTGCACCGCGATTCTCGGTTATCTCACCGGGCATCACGCTCCGGGGATCACCGACCGCGCGAAGGCGTACGCTGCGGTCCACCACTTGCACCTCGCGCACGGCGCCGCGGTCGACGCGTACCGTGCGACCGGACAGGGTGGTGAGATCGGCATCGTGTTGAACCTCTCGACGCCCCGGCCCGCGACGCGTCGGCCCGAGGATGTCGAGGCCGCCGATCGTGCCGCCGATATGCCGACGCGGATGTTCCTTGACCCGATCATGGGCCGCGGGTACCCCGAACGACACCTCGCCGCGTACCCCGCCGCTCCCGTGCCGATGCGCGACGGCGACGTCGAGAAGATCTCGCGGAAGATCGACTTCATCGGTGTTAATTACTATACCGAACACGTCGTTGCGTTTGATCCCGATTCGCCGGAGAAGTTCCGCAGCGTCCCGCAGTGCGAACCCGTGACCGACATGGGTTGGCCGATCGTGCCGAAAGGATTTCACCGGCATCTTCGATGGATCGCCGAGAACACGAACGGACTTCCGCTGTACGTCACCGAGAACGGTTGCGCGATGCCCGACGAACTCGACGACACCGGGACGCGGTGTCACGACCCGCGAAGGATCGACTACCTTCGGTCGCACCTCGGCGCGTGCGCGCGCGCCATCGCCGACGGAGTCCCGCTCAAGGGGTACTTCGTCTGGTCGTTCATAGACAATTTCGAGTGGGCTTTCGGGTATACACGGCGGTTTGGTATCGTTTACTGCGACTACCTTGACGCACGGCGCGTCCCGAAAGACAGTTTCTACTTCTTCCGCGACGTCGTTTCGGGCGCGGAGGCCTAACGGGATATACACATGGCTCAACGTGTTGCCGTGATCGGAGCCGGTCTCGGTGGACTATCTGCCGCGGCGCGACTTGCCGCGGCTGGAAGGGATGTAACCGTTTTCGAGACGCAGGCCGGCCCCGGCGGCAAAGCGTTCACCGAAACGATCGACGGTTTCCGGTTCGACTCGGGGCCGTCGCTCGTAACGATGCTCGACGTGTACGACGCGTTATTTTCCGAGCTTGGCTTTTCTCTGAACGAGTATCTCGAGTTTGTGAAGCTCGACCCGATCTGCACGTATTTCTACCGCGACGGGACGAAACTGCGCGCGTTCGCCGATCGTGATCGTCTTGCCGAAGAGTTCTTCCGGACTACGGGCGAGCCGCCCGAACACGTCGAGTCGTTCCTACGGTACTCGTCGCGGATCTACGACGCGGCAGCCGATTTATTCCTCAAGTTCAGCCTTCACGACGCGGCGACGTACTTCTCGCCGACATTCTTCCGGTCGCTGGTGCGAATCGGCCGGATCGATGCGCTGCGCACGATGAACGCCGCGGTCGAGGCCCATTTCCGGACGCCGAAGCTTCGGCAGCTCTTCAATCGATACGCGACGTACAACGGATCGAGCCCGTACCTGACCCCCGCAACGCTCAATATTATTTCGCGTGTCGAGTACGTCGGCGGTGCGTACGCGGTCAAAGGCGGCGTGTACGCGATCCCGACCGCGCTCGAGAAAGCCGGTCGCGCGCACGGGGTTCGTTACCGGTACAATACGCCGGTCGAACGGATCGCGACCGAAAAACGGCGCGGCCGACGGGTAACCGGGGTTGTGGTCGCCGGTGAGCACGAGCCGTTCGACGTCGTCATCTCGAACGCCGACGTAACGCCGACGTACGAGCGGCTTCTCGATGACGGCGACGCGCCGCTCGTGAAGCGGTACCGGCGGCTCACGCCGTCGCTCTCCGGGATCGTGTTTTTTTGGGGCATGGACGAGTCGTTCGACGATCTTTCGGTGAATAACATTTTCTTCTCGGAGGATTATCGGCGTGAGTTCTCGTCAATCTTCGACGACAAGCGTTGCCCCGACGATCCGACGGTGTACGTGAATGTCACGTCCAAAGTGACCGCGAACGACGCACCGGCGGGTGGGGAAAACTGGTTTGTGTTGGTCAACGCGCCGTGCGATACCGGCCAGGACTGGACCGCCGAAGTTCGACGCGTGCGGTCTCGTGTTATCAAGAAAGTGTCGTCGATGCTCGGCCGCGAGATCGAACGGCACATCTCGTGCGAAAAGGTGTTGACGCCGGTCGATATCCAGGCGCGAACCGCGAGTCATCGAGGCAGTCTGTACGGTATCGCGTCGCATTCGCGTTTCTCGTCGTTCATGCGCCACCCGAACCGGTCTCGCCGGTATCGGGGGTTGTACTTCTGCGGCGGCTCGGCGCACCCCGGCGGCGGGATGCCGCTTGCGATTCTGTCGGGCAAGATCGTTTCCGATCTCGTGAAACGCCACGAGAGGTGATTCGAGTCGGTCGGAACGACGCGGACGTGGTATAATCGCGTACGGAGCGAAGCGAATGGCGAAAAAAAAACCATCGACGGACAGCGAGCGCGACGGGCTTGTCGCCGAGATTACCGAATCGCTCGGCGCAGTCGATCTTGACGGTCTTCGGTTCATCCGCGATCAGTTGAATGTGCTGCGGTACAACGCCGAGGTCGAGAAGCTTTCGGAGAATGCGCGCGAGTTTGCCTCCGAACGCGCAGAGACCGCGAAAAACCGTGTACCGTTTACGGTCTCGGTCGAGCAGCGAGAAGGGAAGTTCTTCACGATCGTACTCGACGATACGCGTGTTTTCTTCAACCTCGACGAGATGCGAACCATTACGCGCATATGCCACGCAGCCGATGACGCCCGTGACGGTGCCGACCGGCTCTACCGGTGGTTCTCACGCGAACGCAAGGACCTGCTCATCGACGCGGACATCGCGAGCGCGCGCAGCCCGTACATAGCGAACATCTATACCGTGGTCAGGAACACTTTCGTGACGAAATGACGTCTCCAGGCTTTTCGCTTGTCCTCGTCCTCGTCGTTGCGAGGCGCCCTATCGACTGTACTCGAGACCGACTCTCCACGCGGCCTCCGGGGAGAACGCATCGCTCGCGCCAATCGCACGATGTGCGGTGTGCGTGAAACCGATCGTCCAGAGGATCGCGCGCGGAACGCGGAAGCCGGCTCGAAGCGAGTACTCGAGCACGTGATCGAGCTCGTCGACCGTGAGTGAGTCGGAAGTGCCCGGCGCGTTCTGCGCCGCGTACGTCGCCGCGGATGCACCAAGCGTAAAGCGCGAGCCGAGCCGCGCGGTCACGTCAAGCTCGGCGTTGAAGACGTACGGGGCGACAAAACCGAATCCCGACCGAGGGATTCGGTACGACAACGTCGCGATACCGCTCGCGCGGTCGGTGCCTCTGAGGACACCGACAACGCCGATCCTGAACTGCGTCATCCCGTCGGCCATTCCGTCGGATTCGCGGACGCGCGACGCCCAGTTCCATCCTATCTGAGCGCCGATGAGGTACGCGCCGCGGCCGTACGCGAACGCGACCGTCTGGTCGGTGACGTGCCGGTCTGCGTCGGTGGAACTACCGGCCGTGGAGAACGCGAGGATACTTCGGGTCCACGTTGCCGCCGTCTGAAACTCCGTCCGGATGTATAGGTGCTGCAGATCCGAGAACTCGATCGTACCGGATGTCGTCGCATGCCACGGCAGGTACGCCCCGAACGCCAGCCGTTCGCTCGGTGCGCGTGTCACCGTTCTCCCAAAACCGCCGCCGGTCGCCGTTCTCGCTACGCGCGGCGCGACCGCGTGCCAGGAGCCGCCCGAGACGAACTCGACGCTTTCGCTCCACAGATCGTAACCGGGCATCACCAGGTGGTCACCGGGGTAGAAGTTGTACACGGTTTCGATGCCCGCGTTGCCGAGCGTCCGGTGCGCGGTGCGGATTCCGTCGATCCGGACTCGGTCGTCGCGGTTTCCGATCATGAACGCCGCGCGGAATCCGCTGCGTCCGAGCGCATCGAGAGCTTCCGGCGTTGCCGGGTAACTGCTGCGGGCTCCGCCGATCACGGCGCCGGCAAAGACGTCGGGGTTTCGCACGCTCAATGCCCAGCTCACGTCACCGCCAAGGGAGTAACCGGCAAGGTAGATCCGCGAGGTGTCGACCGCGTACCGTGTCTTCGCGACCTCGAGATCGGCGAGAACGCGAGCCTCGTACCAGCCGACAAACCCTGTGAAGTTCGGGAGGTAATGGTGGGTTCCCGCGCGACCGGGAGGGAGCATCACGATGAAGTCTTCGTGGTTGCCGAATGAAGGGAAGTATAACGAAGCGGCTTCGCGCGCGGTGCCGTTTGTGTACGGAACGACGACGACGAGCGGATGCGCGCCGGAGCCATCGTAATTGACCGGAAGCACGAACTCGCTCGGTTCGTCGAAGAACGATGCACGACTCTGCGCGTGGAGAAAACCGCCGGTAGAGATCAATACCAGGCATGTCAAAAGAACCAAACGGGAGGTTGGGATAATGTCGCGCGGTGCCCCGCCGCGTCGATAGGTATATCGTACGCCTCTCATCGCCGAAACGTACCCGGCGCGCCACCGTTTCGTCAACCGGCTCGGCCGGTCATTATGAGCGATCATGAGTGGCCGTTTTTCTCTGGGTTTCCATGACATGAAACCTACCGCGCCGTCCGGGTTTTGCCAAAACGCGCCTTTTTTTGGTTATCCCGAGCAGTTTGGTAGGAAAATTTCGACCCGGGAGCCCGTTTTCGATTGCAACTCATCGTCCCGTTGCGTATCATTACAGCGGTATTCACACCACGAAAAGGAGCGGATCTTGACACACGAGTACGATGCAGTCATCGTCGGCGCCGGGGGAGCGGGGTTATACGCCGCGCTCGAAGCGTCAAAAACCGCGCGGACCGCGGTCATCTCGAAGCTCTACCCTATGCGCAGTCACACCGGTGCGGCGCAGGGCGGAATAGGAGCCGCGCTCGGCAACGTCGAACCGGATAACCCGGAGTGGCACGCGTTCGACACCGTGAAAGGCGGCGACTACCTTGTCGATCAGGATGCCGCGATTATTCTCGCCGAGGACGCTGTCCGTGCGGTGTACGACCTCGAGAATCGGGGGTTGCCGTTTAGCCGAACACCCGAAGGCAAGATCGACCAACGACGTTTCGGCGGCCACACGCATGACTTCGGCGAGGGACCGGTCCGCCGGTCGTGCTACGCGGCAGACCGCACCGGGCACATGATCCTCCAGACACTGTACCAACAGTGCGTCAAAAATGAGGTGTCGTTCTTCGACGAGTTCCAGGCCGTCGAGCTGATTATGGACGGTACGCGCGTCGCGGGAATCGTCACTTTCGAACTCAAGACGGGTGAGATCCACATCTTCCGCGCAAAAGCAGTGATGTTCGCGACCGGGGGATTTGGACGCATGTTCAAGATCACGTCCAACGCGATCGCGAACACGGGCGACGGCCCCGCGCTCTGTCTTCGAGCGGGCATTCCTCTCGAAGACATGGAGTTTTTCCAGTTCCATCCGACCGGCATCAAGGGCATGGGAATTCTGATCACCGAGGGTGTCCGCGGCGAAGGCGGAATTCTCAAGAACAAAACGGGCGAGCGGTTCATGGAACGATACGCTCCGACATTGCTCGACCTCGCTCCGCGGGACATGGTGTCGCGCGCGATCATGACCGAGATCCAGGAAGGGCGTGGGATGCGCGGCGACCGCAAGATCGACGATTGGGTCATGCTCGACGCGAGCCACCTCGGGCGCGACGTCGTCGAGGCGAAAATCCCCGACATCGCGGATTTCTGCCGAACGTACCTCGCGATCGATCCCGCCGACTCGCCGATGCCGGTCCAACCGACCGCGCACTACGCGATGGGCGGCATCCCGACCGATATACACGGGCGCGTCTCGACCGGGAAGGTGACGTACGACGGGCTGTACGCTGCAGGGGAGTGCGCGTGTGTCTCGGTCCACGGCGCGAACCGGCTCGGGACGAACAGCCTCGTCGACCTGATCGTTTTCGGCCGACGCGCCGGGCAACACATCGCCGAGTACGTCAAAGGCGCGTCGATGCCGTCGATGCCCGCCGACGCCGACGCCGGCGGGCGGTCGAAGATCGCCGCGTTCAAGAAGAACAAAGGCACCCACTCGGGATCGCTTTTCGAAGAAATGCAGACCGTCATGATGGAAAAGGTCGGCGTGTACCGCAACGAGGGCGACATGTCGACCGCGGTCGAGAGCGTCTCGGCTCTGCGCGAACAGTTCCAGGGGATCGGTGTCGACGACGCGGCAGAAAACTACAATCAGGAAGTTCTTCAGATTCTCGAACTCGAAAACCTGCTCGATCTCTCGCTCGTGACCGCGGCGGCCGCGCTCAACCGCAAGGAGAGCCGCGGCGCGCACGCGCGCGACGACTACCCGGACCGCGACGACGCAAACTGGCTCAAACACTCGCTTGCCGGTTTGGCGGACGGAAAGGTCACGATCGATTTCAAGCCCGTGAACACCGAAAAATGGACGCCGAAGCCACGGACGTACTGAGGAGGACCGATACATGAACGTGACACTGGAGATTCAAAGATTCAACGCCGAGCAAGACGCGAGCCCGACCTTCCGGAAGTACGCCGTAACCGTCGAACCGACCGACCGCGTGCTCGACGCGCTGATCGACATATCGCGGAACATCGACGGGACGCTCGCGTTCCGGAAGAGCTGCGCGCACGGCGTGTGTGGTTCGGACGCGATGCGAATAAACGGCAAAGAGCGCCTTGCGTGCAAGACGTTGATACAGGACGTCGCGTCGGCCGACGGCGACACGATCGTGATCGAACCGCTCCGGCATCTTCCGAATCAACGAGACCTCATGGTCGATCAATCGGTCTTTTTCGAGAAGTTCCGGTCGGTGAAGCCGTTTTTCATCCCGGCCGGTGAGCCGAACGGCGCGGAGTACTTTCAGTCGCAGGACGACCGCGAGCTCTTCGACGAAGCGACGAAGTGCATCAACTGCGCGGCGTGTTACTCGGCGTGTCCGATTCTGGACAAAAACCCGGCCTTCATCGGTCCCGCGGCGATCGTGCAGGCCGCGCGGTTCATCAACGACTCGCGCGACACGGGCCTCGAGGCACGGATCGACATTCTCGACAGCGCGAGTGGAGTCTGGCCGTGCGAGAATCACTTCGAGTGCACGCGGGTATGTCCGCGCGAGATCAAAATAACAAAGCTCATCAACCTCACGAAACGGCAGATCAAGAAGTATCGCGAAGAACGTGGGGAAGAGACGGCTGAGAGTCAGGTCCCCAAATCGGAGAATAAGAGATGAAAATCCATGAATTCCAGGCGAAAGAGCTCTTCAAGAAGTACGGGATTCCCGTGCAGGAACAGGCGGTCGTAACGGCCGCCGAGGACGCGCGCGAGCCCGCCGAGAAGATGGGCGGTTTTGTCGTCGTGAAAGCACAGGTGCTCGTTGGTGGTCGCGGTAAGGCCGGTGGCGTCAAGATCGCGAAAACCGCCGATGAGGCCGTAGAGAAAGCGAAAGCGATTATCGGGCTCGACATAAAAGGCGAGATCGTCGAGAAGATCCTGATTTCGCCCGCCGCTGACATCAAGAAGGAGTACTACTTTGGGCTGATCCTCGATCGGGCAACCAAAGGCATAACCGCGATGCTGAGCAAAGCGGGCGGCGTCGACATCGAGGAACTCGCGGTGACGCGCCCGTCCGAGATCGTGAGGTTCCACATCAACCCCGCACACGGCGTCGATGAAGTCGGACTCCGGAAGGCGCTTACCGAGGTATTTGAGTCGCCGACTCTCGTCGATCAGGCGTACGAGACGTTCAAACGGCTGTACTCGATGTTCATCGAGAAGGATTGCTCGCTCGTCGAGATCAACCCGTACGCGCTCATCGAAGACGAAAAGCTTCTCGCGCTCGACGCAAAGGTGAACTTCGACGACAACGCGCTGTTCCGCCACGCGGACATCGAGGAGATGAAGAACCCCGAGGAGTACAGCGCGGACGAGATCGAAGCAAAGAAGCACGGGCTCAGCTTCGTATCGATGGACGGGGAGATCGGGTGTATCGTAAACGGTGCCGGTCTCGCGATGGCGACGATGGACATCATCAAGCTGTACGGCGGTACGCCGGCCAACTTTCTCGACGTCGGAGGGAGTTCGAACCCCGAGAAGGTTCTGAACGCGATCAGGATCATCGTCGGAAACCCGAAAGTCAAAGCTATTCTGATCAACATTTTTGGAGGCATCACACGATGCGACGACATCGCGAACGGGATCATAATGGCGACGAAACAGATCAACATTGAGCACCCCATTGTGATCCGTCTCATCGGAACGAACGACGCGGAGGGCCGGAAAATACTGACCGACGCCGGATTCGAGGTCGCCGAGGAACTCGGTGTGGCGGTCGAAAAAGTCGTCTCGGTCGCGTAAGGAGAAATCGATGAGTATTTTGATTGATGAAAACACCAACGTCATAGTCCAGGGGATTACGGGGCGAGACGGGTCGTTCCACGCGCGGCAGATGCTCGCGGACGGAACGAAGATAGTCGGCGGCGTGACTCCCGGCAAAGGTGGGCAACACCTCGACTCGATGCCCGTATACAGCTCGGTGAAGGATGCGATGGCCGCCGGACGCGTCGACGCGACGGTGATTTTTGTCCCCGAGCGATTCGCCGAAGCGGCCGTCCGGGAGGCAGCCGACGCGGGTGTGCCGTTGATCGCGTGGATTACCGAGGGCGTGCCGGTCATCGACGTCCTGAACGTATACCACTACGTCAAGGAAAGAGGAATCCGGCTGATCGGTCCGAACTGTCCGGGCCTCATCTCTCCGGGTAAGTGCAAAATCGGGATTATGCCGTATCGAATTCACAAAGAAGGCAATATCGGCGTGATCTCGCGGAGCGGCACGCTCACGTACGAAGTCGTGTACAACCTCACGACGAGTGGGCTCGGGCAATCGACGTGCGTCGGAATCGGCGGAGATCCGATCGTCGGGTCTAGTTTTATCGACATCCTCGAACTCTTTGAGAAAGACCCCGGTACCGAGGGCATCGTTGTGATTGGGGAGATCGGAGGCGAGGACGAAGAAGCCGCTGCCGAGTACATCAAGCAACACGTCACAAAACCCGTCGTCGCGTTCATCTCGGGACGGACCGCTCCGCCGGGGAAACGAATGGGGCACGCGGGGGCGATCATTTCCGGCGGCAAAGGCACACCGGAAGGAAAGGTCAAAGCGTTCGAGTCCGTTGGAGTCCCGGTGGCCGACAAGCCCGACGAGATTCCGGGACTCCTGAAAAAGAAGTTTGGAATATAAGACACCGACGGAGAAAGAGACAATGATCTCGCCATATTCACTGAGCCTCTCGAACGGATTATTCGTCGAGGAGTTGTACGTCGAGTGGAAGAACGATTCGTCGTCGGTCGATCCGGCGTGGGACGCGTACTTCCGCGGCGTCGAGAACGGTAATCCGCCGGGGCCGTCGGGCGCGGAGCGGTCTACGAGCCTTCCAGCTCCGTCGCCGGCGCGTGTAGACCAAGATAAACAAGGCCGCGTGAACGCGCTTCTGTGGGCGTATCGTGACATCGGGTACCTGTACGCCGATCTCAATCCGTTGAAATTCTACATGACACCGGAACTTCGGTACATGCTGTTCTCGATCGAGGGGAACTACGAGTCGCTCTCGTTGAAGGAGTTCAACCTCTGCGAAGAGGATCTCGACAAGGAGTTTGCGGCCGGGCGGTATTTCCAACCGGAGACCACGACGCTGCGCGAGTTGATCGCGAAGGCAAAGCAGACGTACTGTTCGACGATCGGTGTGGAGATTCTCCATATCCAGAACAAACCGATGCGCCGATGGCTGATCGAGCGAATGGAGCACCCCGACAGGCAGTACGTGTGGGACGATCAGCAGAAGCAACGATTTCAGAAGGACTTGATCAAGGCCGAAGAGTTCGAGAAGTTCGTTCACACGAACTTCATAGGCCAGAAACGGTTTTCGCTTGAAGGAAGCGAAGCGCTGATCCCCGCGGTGAGTTATCTGGTGCGCTCCGCGGCAGACCACAACCTCCAGGAAATCGTGCTCGGGATGTCGCACCGGGGACGGCTCAACGTCTTCACGAACGCCCTGCGAAAACGCGGCGCGGATACGTTTTCGATCTTCATCGACAACTACAAACCGCATACGTACGGCGGGAGCGGCGATGTCAAGTATCATCTCGGTCACCGGTTTACGTACACCGACAAGACCTCGGGGAAGAAAATCCACATCAGCCTCGTCGCGAACCCGAGTCACCTCGAGGCGGTCGACCCCGTCGTCGAAGGGAAAACACGCGCGATACAGCGACGCCGAGCCGATCGGAATCGAAAAAAAGTCCTGCCGATCCTTATTCACGGCGACGCGGCATTCTCCGGCCAGGGGATCGTCGCCGAGACGCTCAACCTCTCGCTTCTGAAAGGGTACCGAACCGGCGGGACGATTCACATCATCGTGAATAATCAGATCGGCTTCACTACCGCATCGCGCGACGCACGGTCCACGTTCTTCGCGACCGACATCGCGAAGACTCTCCCGGTTCCGATCTTCCACGTGAACGGCGACGACCCGGAAGCCGTGATACGCGCGATAGATCTCGCAATGAGGTGGAGGCAGAAGTTCGGGTACGACGCAATCGTCGATATCATCGCGTACCGACGTCTCGGGCACAACGAGGCCGACGAGCCGTCGTTCACGCATCCGATCATGTACGAGCTGATCAAGAAGCATCCGAGCGCCGCGGTGCAGTACGGCAGAAAGCTCGCGGACGCAGGGGCGTTCTCCGAAGCAGATCAGAACGCGTTCCGGGAGCAGTACAAAAAAGTCCTCCGAGATGAACTCAAACTCGCGCGAGACGGATACGAGCCGGACATCGACGACGCGTACCAAGGCGGCGACTGGGCCAAGTTCTCGCGTACGTACTCATTCAAGTCGGTTGAAACCGGTGTCGACCATGCGACGCTCAAGAAAGTCGCCGAAAGCCTCACGACCGTGCCGCAGGACTTCAACCATCACCCGAAATTGACGCGTTTCATCACCGACCGCGCCGAGGCGTTTCGTGCCGGCGCGGGAATCGACTGGGCGTTCGCCGAGAGTCTGGCGTTCGGTTCGCTGCTGCTCGAAGGATACGCGATCCGCCTGAGCGGCGAAGACTGCGCGCGCGGAACGTTCTCCCAGCGGCACGCCGAGTGGTGGGACGTCAAGTCGGCGGCGCCGAAGACGTACACTCCGCTGGAACACCTGTCGCCCGACCAGGCTTCGTTCTCGGTCTACGACAGCCCACTCTCGGAGTACTCGGTTCTCGGGTTCGAGTACGGATACTCGATCGCCCAGCCGGACATCCTCGTGATGTGGGAAGCGCAGTTCGGCGACTTCGTAAACGGCGCTCAGGTCATTATCGACACGTACATCGCGGCGGGCGAGACAAAGTGGTTCCGTTCAACCGGGCTCGTTCTGCTTCTGCCTCACGGATACGAGGGGCAGGGTCCCGAGCACTCGAGCGCCCATATCGAGCGTTTCCTGCAACTCTGCGCGGAAGATAACATGCAGGTCTGCGCGCCTTCGACCCCGGCTCAGTACTTCCATATGCTCCGCCGTCAGATGAAACAGAACTTCCGCAAGCCGCTCATCGTTATGACGCCGAAGAGCCTGCTCAGGCACAAGCGGTGTGTCTCCGACGTCGTCGAGCTCACCGAGGGGCATTATCGCACCGTCATCGATGATAGTTTCGACGCGGCGGAGAAGCGGAAGGTCGAGACGATCCTCATCTGCAGCGGCAAGGTCTATTTCGATCTTCTTGACCGAAAAGATAAACTTGCCGACTCCCGCACAGCGGTCGTGAGGCTCGAGCAGGTTTACCCGTTCGACGTCCAGACGCTGAAAGGCATCGTGCAGACGTATCCCGCCTCGGCCAAGCTTGTCTGGGTCCAGGAGGAGTCCCAGAATCGCGGAGCGTGGAGTTTTGTCGAGCCGCGCCTCCGTGAGGCGTTCGCCGATCGGCCGCCCTCTTACGTCGGACGGTCCGCGTCGGCGAGCCCGGCGACCGGTTCGCATAATCAACACGCAGAGGAGCTTGAGCGATTGCTGACCGACGCGTTCGAGTGAGATTGTGACCGTGAGTTTAGAACAGTGAGTTTAGGAAAGTGAGTTTAGAAAAGCGAGGGTTGGATGAAAAGCGAAGTTGTGGTTCCGAATGTCGGGGAGTCGGTGACGACGGGCGTTCTCGCGACGTGGTTGAAGAGCGACGGCGAGACCGTGTCCGAAGGTGATGAGATATTTGAACTCGAGACCGACAAAGCGACCCTCGCGGTTCCCGCGCCCGCATCCGGCGTCCTGAGCGCGACGGTTCCCGAGGGAACGGAAGTCGAGATCGGCCAGGCGGTTGGCTCGATCGACGACGCCGGCGCCGCGAAAGCGGGAGCGGCCGACACCGGTGAGAGCGAGAGCGCGCGGCCGAAAGCGGACGCCGAGGACGCTCACGACGGCGCCGCTCCGGTACTGTCTCCCGCAGTGCGCCGCGTCGTCGAGGAACACGGCCTCGACCCGGAGAAAATCCGTGCGACCGGTCGCGACGGGCGAATCACGAAGGAAGACGCGATCGCGGCGGCTGAAAAGGCACGCGACGCGAAACCGGCGGCGGCAAAACCCGCGGCGCCGGCGAGACCTTCATCGACCGCCGTAACCGGCGCGGGCGAGCAGCGCAGTAAACGCGTGCCGATGAGCAACCTTCGCAAGAGGATCGCCGCGAACCTCGTCGCATCGAAGCGCGACTCGGCGCACCTCACGACATTCAACGAAGTTGACATGTCGCGGATCATCGATATCCGCACGCGGTACCGCGAAACGTTCGAGAAGAAACACGGAGTCCGGCTCGGGTTCATGAGTTTTTTCGTGAAAGCGTGCCAGAAGGCGCTCGAGGTCTATCCGGAGGCGAACGCTTTCATCGACGGCGAGGATATCCTGTACAACGACTACTACAACATCGGCGTTGCGCTTTCGAGCGAACGTGGTCTGTTGACTCCGGTTATCCGCGACGTCGAGACGAAGAGTTTTGCGGAGATCGAGTCGGAGATCATCTCGTTCATTGAGCGCGCAAAAGCTAAGAGGCTCTCGCCCGACGAACTCGTCGGGGGTACGTTCACGATCTCGAACGGAGGCGTGTTCGGCTCGATGCTCTCGACCCCGATCCCGAATCCACCGCAGACCGCTGTGCTCGGGATGCACACGATACAGAAACGCGCGGTCGTCGTCGACGACCAGATCGTGATCCGTCCAATGATGTACCTCGCGCTGACGTACGATCACCGCATGATCGACGGGCGCGAGGCGATCGGATTCCTCTCGACCGTGAAAAACCACGTCGAGGATCCGAATCACTTGCTTCTCGGTTTGTGATTCGAGCAACAAGGTTCGAGCAACAAGGAGTGAAACTTGGCCGACAAAACCACGTATGACTTGATCGTGATCGGCGGTGGTCCCGGCGGATACGTAGCCGCGATCCGCGCCGCTCAGCTCGGAATGAGCGTCGCACTCGTGGAGAAGCGGTCGACACTCGGCGGCACGTGCCTGAACGTCGGGTGTATCCCGTCGAAGGCGCTGCTCGACTCAAGCGAGCTGTACTCGCGAGTCAAACGGGAAGCCGCCGAACACGGCATTTCGGTCGGAAAACCCACGATAGACGTCGCCGAGATGATGAAGAGGAAAGACGCGGTTGTGAAGAAACTCGTGGCCGGTGTCGGTGGACTCGTGAAGGCGAAGAAGGTCACGGTGATTCACGGGACCGCGAGACTCGCGGGCTCGGGTTCGGTCTCCGTTGCCGCCGAGTCCGGCGACGAGACGACTCTCACCGCGGACGCGATCGTGATCGCGACCGGGAGTGTCCCGGTCGAGCTGCCGTTTCTCGCGTTTAACGGGAAGACGATCGTGTCGTCGACCGAGGCGATTGCGTTTACCGAGGTTCCGCGCAGGCTTGTCGTCGTCGGCGCGGGTGCAATCGGGCTCGAACTCGGAAGCGTCTGGGCGCGGCTCGGCTCGGAGGTGTCGGTTGTCGAGATCATGCCCGAGATTCTGCCCGGATGGGACGCGCAGATCGCGCGCACGCTCCGGCGCGAGCTCACGAACGACGGGATCACGTTCCACCTCGGGACAAAGGTCACCGGATTCAAGGACAAGAAATCCGGCGTAACTTTGACCGCCGAGGATCCCGACGGCAAGGCGGTTACTTTCGACGCCGACCGGGTCCTTGTCGCGGTGGGCCGCAAACCGTTCACCGACGGACTCGGCCTCGAGTCGGCGGGAGTCGCTCAGGAGAAGAACAGAATCGTGATCGACGAGCAGTTCAAGACGAACGTCGCCGGACTGTACGCGATCGGAGACGTCGTCCGGGGACCGATGCTCGCGCACAAAGCCGAAGACGAAGGCATCGCCGTAGCCGAGATCATCGCGGGCAAACCGGGGCACGTGAACTACGACGCGATTCCGAACGTCGTGTACACGTGGCCCGAAGTTGCCGCTGTCGGCCCGACCGAGGACGAACTCAAAAAGAGCGGAGTCGCGTACAACTCGGGGTCTTTCCCGTTCTCCGCGAACGGACGCGCGCTCGCGATGTCCGCCCCAACCGGCTTTGCAAAAATCCTTGCCGACAAGAATACCGACCGCGTACTCGCGGCGCACATTATCGGGCCGTGGGCTTCGGATCTGATCGGCGAGATCGTCACGACGATCGAGTACGGCGGTAGCGCCGAGGACATCGCGAGAACGT
>REEC01000216.1 GCA_007695285.1 Spirochaetaceae bacterium
GGTCGGATCGTCGTCGGCCAGACCGTTGTCGAACCGCTGCTTCTCCGTGTCGGTTCGGTGCGGAACATGGTTTTCGCCCTCATCGTCAAAGAAACACAAGACCCGATGACCCGCGACCGTCAGGTCCGTCGGGAGTGGGGCGAACACCGCGCGGACGAGTTCGGGGTGATCGTGGTTCCCGTGCACGATCGCGACCGGGCACGTGATCGGTTCGAGCAGTTCTGCGATCAACCGCAGATCGCGCTCACCGTTTTCTCGTGTCGCATCGTCGTCGAGTGCGTCGAGTGGATAGTCGAGTAAGTCCCCCGTCAGCGCGACAAGGTCGGGCGAAACGGCACGGATTCGAGCCACCGCGTCGACGAGCAAGTCCGGAATCTCGCGGCTGCGCCGCGCGGCGATCGACGCGGTGCCCGGCAAATGCCGCCTCAGGTGCAGATCCGTGATGTGTGCGATCGTCATCGTCAGTCCCTCTCGTCAATGCGGAAGGCGCGGGCGCAGGTAGCCGTACGTGAGCGCGCCGAGAAGCGCGGAGATAATCGCGACGATAACCGAGGCGTATCCCGCGCCGAGTAGCGCGTACAACGGGCCCGGGCACGCGCCGGTGAGAGCCCATCCCAGACCGAAGATCGTGCCGCCGGTGATGTTCCCGATCTTGTTGAACGGTTTGCCGGTGTAGTTGATCGGCGCGCCGCCGACCTCTTTCGGTCCGAACTTTCGGATCAGCGCGACCGAGACGGCGCCGATCAAAACGGCCGATCCGAGAATCCCGTACATGTGAAACGCCTGAAAGTGGAACATCTCCTGGATCCGGAACCACGAGATAACCTCCGACTTGATCAAGACGATGCCGAAGTACAGACCGATCAGAAAGAACTTCAGTAGTTTCATACCGGCCTCCTTATAGCGCCATCACGAGAGGCACGATGAAGTTCGATGCGATCAGACCGCCGATGAAGAAACCGATCACAGCGACGAGCGACCCGACGTTCAGGAGTGAGAGACCCATGACCGCGTGCCCCGACGTGCAGCCGTCGGCGTACCGCGTCCCGAACCCGATCAGGAATCCCCCGAACACCAGCGTGACCAACGTACGCGCGGTCGGCAGCGCCGCCGCCGAGAAGAGCTCGCGCGGCTGAAGCTCGGTGATCTCCGTTATCCCCCACGACGCGAACAACGCGCGCGCGCCGTCGCTGATCGGCGGAGCCGCTCGGCCGCCGAGAAACACGACCGCGATCGCCGCACCGACGATCAGCCCCGCGATCATCGCGAGGTTCCACGCCTGGTCCTTCCAGTTGTACGAAAAGTACTCGGCCTTCGGCTTCAGAACGGCCGCGCAGATGTGCCGGAACGAACTCGAGACGCCGAAGTGTTTGTTCGAGCTCAAAAGAAGAATCGGAACCATGAGTCCGAGAAGTGGGCCACCGATGTACCACGGCCATGGGCGACTCAGAAATTCGATCATTTTTGCCTCCTCTTCGACGAGTCTGTCCGAATCGGTAAACTCGAGTAAATCACTACAGATACTGCGTAAAAGTACCGTGATCCAACGCCTTAGTCAACAATCGCCATCCTAACTCAAGGTGTGATACAATACCAGTACTATGGACGACACCCAATTTCTCGCAAGAATCAGGGCCGAGTTGTTCACGTGCGTGATCGGCGACGTGATGGACACGATGGGGCTGATCCACCAGTTTCTGCCGCCGCGCATCAGACCGGTCGATCCGGACATGGTGATCGTCGGGCGCGCGATGCCGGTGCTCGAAGCCGACTGCGCGACTCCACGCATCGGGCATCTCGACGAGCACAGAGCGTTCGGGATCATGTTCGACGCGCTTGACGATCTCAAACGCGACGAAGTGTACGTCTGTTCGGGTGGGTCCGACACGTACGCGCAGTGGGGCGAGCTCATGAGCACGCGCGCGGCGAAGCTCGGCGCGGCCGGTGCGGTGCTGAACGGACGGCATCGCGACACGCTCGGGATCAGGCGGCTCGGGTTTCCGACGTTCTCGTTTGGACCGTACGGTCAGGATCAAGGCGTGCGCGGGCGCGTGATCGATTACCGCTGTACGATCGAGTTCCCGAACGGCGTTCGCGTGCACACCGGCGATATCGTATTTGGAGACATCGACGGTGTCGTGATCGTTCCTCACTCGAAAGAGCAAGAGATCATCGACGCGGCGCTCGAGAAGGTGCGGGGAGAGAACAAGGTTCGTTCGGCGATCGAGGACGGCATGTCGACGCGCGACGCGTTCGACAAGTACGGGGTCATGTAACGGCGCGTTGCACTCGGCGTCGCCGGTGCACGCGCCGTTATAACTCGACCACGTCGATCTCGAACTGGAACAGCTTGATGCCCGCGGCCGGGAAAACCGACTTCACGCGACGGACCGCCTCACGGACCGCGAGCCCCTGCGCGCTGTCCGAATAGATCAGGATCAAGACGTTCTCCTCGGGCCAGACGTGGTCGCCATGACGCTCACCGGAGCTACCCGCGCCGTGCACCGAGGTGAGTTTTGTGTAGACGTTCGGCAGACCGAGTTCACGAAACTGCTCGAGCAGATCGTCCTCGACCGACCTGTTCGTGATTACTTCCGATCGAATCACGTTTCACCTCCCGATCCGTCGCCTAACCTCGTCGTGTCCGGTGCCACGTACTCGGCGTGTTCGTACCGTTGTTCAAGCCGGGCATTCCGGCGCGCTACGCGCTTGGCGGCTCCCTTGTTCAGCGCGGCGTACAAAACCGGGACAAAGAACAGCGTGAGGATCGAGCTCATCGTGAGACCCCCGATCACCGTCAGCGCGATCGGCCGAATCAGGTCCGAGCCTTCGCCTTGAAGAAATGCGATCGGAACCAGACCGAGGACCGTCGTGAGCGTCGTCATGAGAATCGGTCGCAGCCGGCTCCCTCCCGCCTCGATGCACGCCTCGGCGAGTTCCATGCCGCGCGCGCGCAGCAGGTTCGTGTAATCGACCAACACGATTCCGTTGTTCACGACGATCCCGACGAGCATCACGAGCCCTACCGCGGTGAATACGCTCAGGTTTACCCCCGCGATGAAATGGATTCCGATCACGCCGATCAGCGTCAACGGGATGCTGAAAAAGATGATGAACGGGTCGACGAACGACTCGAACTGCGCGGCCATCACGCCGAACACGAGCAGAATCGCGACCAACGTGATTCCCGCGAACGTCGTGCCGTACTTGATCAAGTCGTCGAACTCACCGGCGAACTCGATCACCATGCCGTCCTCGAGCGGAATCCGTTCGGCGATCAGCGACCGGATCTGTGGTTCGATTCGTGCGGCCTGTGCGCCGGGGACGAGCCCCGCGTCGACGCGGAACTGCCGCGCCTGGTTCACGCGACGGATCGTGACCGGCCCGGTTCCGCGTTCGAACGTCGCGAAGTTGGCCATCGGTACGCGGACACCCTGCTGGTTCATCACGAATATCCGGTCGAGATCCGGAATCTGGCGGCGGTCGCGCTCGTCGAGGATCAGGAAGATATCGCGTTCACGGCCGTCGACCCGGAGCTGCGACGCAGTGATGCCGTCGAGATTCGCGCGCACTTCGCGTCCGATCGTCGCGACGTCGAGTCCGAGCGCGTACGCGCGTTCGCGGTCGATCACGATATTCACTTGCGGCAGCCCTTCGCTGATGTTGAGCTGCGGATCGACGATCTCATCGATCTCGGCCGCGATCAAGTCGCGTATTTCTTCGGCGACGCGGCGTCCGGCGACGATGTCCTCGGTGCGTACGATGATCACGATCGGCGCGCTGCCGGTGAACGACGGCCCACCACCACCGCCAAAGCTCAGGACCGCTCCCGGGAAAGAGTCGAAGTACGCGCGGAGTTTCCTCCGCACATCGAGTTCGGTATCGATCCGCTCGTCAAACGGCGGAAGCGTGACCGTGATGTTCCCACGGTGCGAGTTTGCGCCGCCGCCAACGCTCAAGACGACGTCGGTGAATCCCTCGATCTCGGTCCGGACGATGCGCTCGAGTTCTCGAAGCTGTTCACGCGTCACGTCGAGCCGCGTCCCGACCGGCAGCGTGAGGTTCACGCGGACGCTGTCGGACTGTTGCCCCGGCAGGAACTCGAGGCCGACGCCCGCGATCATCGCAAAACTCGAGACGAACAGAACTGCGACCGCGACAATCGTCCACGCCTTGTGTCTGAGGACGACCGCGACCGCGCGTTTGTACACCGTGTCGAGTGACGTGAAAAAGCGACCCATCGCGTCGTCGATTCTCTTGAGCATCCCGTGCAGCGGTCTCTGCGCGCGCGAGGCCAACGGGAAGTAGTGGCTCGCGAGCACGGGAACGAGGAAGATCGCGATGAGAAGCGACGACGAGAGCGAGATCACGACCGTAAAGGCCAGGCCCGCGAAGAGTTCTCCGATGAAGTCGAGTTGATCGCGAAACAGCGCGATCGGCAGAAAGACGCAGATAGTCGTGAGCGTCGCCGAGACGATCGCGTTGATCATCTCCTGCGATCCCAGGATCGCCGCGGGTTTGAGTTTTGCGCCTTTCTCGCGGTACCGGTAGATGTTTTCGAGAATGACGATCGAGTTGTCGACGAGCAAGCCGACGCCGAGCGCGAGTCCCGCGAGCGTCATGAGGTTCAGCGTGAGACCCCAGAAGTACATCAGCGTGATCGTGAACACGATCGACGTCGGGATCGAAATCGCGACGACCATCGTCGCCTTGATGCTGCGGAGGAACACGAACAGAATAATGACCGCGAGCACTGCCCCGGAGATCGCTTGAGACGATACTGTAGAAAGCGAGTCGCGGATGATCTGCGTCGTGTCGACAAGGACCTCGAGCCGAACGCCGGTCGGGAGCGCCGCGTTGATTGCGTCGATCTCGGCGAGCACCGTGTCGGCCGCGCGGACCGAGTTCGCGTCGCTCTGTTTCTGAACCGAGATCGAGACCGCGGGTTCGCCGTTCACGTACACCGCGCTCCGCTCGGTGCGCAGGCCCTCGGTCACGTCCGCGAGATCACGGAGTCGGATGCCGACCGCGGTCGGCATCGGGTCGCCGCTCGACCGTTCGACGACGCGACGCGCGACGACCGCATTCCTCAAGTCCTCGATCGACCGAAACTCGCCGACCGTCTGTACGATGTACGAGCGATCACCCTCGGTGATGCTGCCGCCGCCGAGCTGGATGTTCTGCGACCGGAGCGCGTTCGCGATCTGCGTGAACGTCAAACCGTACGCGTCGAGCCGACTCTGCGGAATCTCGACGCGTACGACGCGTTCGCGGCCACCCGACACTTGCGTGAGCGCGACTCCTTCGAGCTGCTCGATGCGCGGTTGAACGATCTCGACCGCGAGTTCCCTGAGATCCTCCGGGCTGCGATTGCCGGACACGCGCAACTGCAGGATCGGGATCAAAGACGGGTCGAACCTCAGGATCGACGGCGACCCGACCCCGTCGGGCAAGACGTTGCGTACGCGTTCGAGCCGGTCGCGAACCTCGTTCGTTGCCTCGTCCATGTTCGTGCCCCACGTGAACTCGAGAGTGATCTGGCTCGAGCCGCGCGAGGAGGTTGAGGAGATCTGCTGGATATTACCGACGTTGCTCAACGTGCCTTCGAGCAGCCGGGTGACCGACCGTTCGACTTCCTCGGGCCCCGCGCCGTCAAAACTCGTCTGCACCGTCAGCACCGAAGGTTGAATTTCGGGCAAGAGGTCCACCGGCAGGTCGATCGCCGTGTACAATCCGAACGCCGTCACGATCGCAAAAATGACGAAGAACGTCGTCGGACGGTTGACGATGGTTTTGGTCAGCATTTGTTACGGCTCTCCGCGCGCAAGCTCAACGACACGCACCGGAGTCCCCGCGTCAAGCAGATTCTGACCGCGTGTCACGACGCGCTCGCCGACCGACACGCCCGAGACCAGTTCGATTCGCCCTGCGCTCTCGATCCCCGTCGTGACCGGCCGGAGCTCCGCGCGATCGTCGGCGGAGACCACAAACACGTGCGGACGCCCGTCACGCCGGACGACGGCCGGTTGCGGAACCGTCAGGGCATCGGGCCGTTCGTTCAACACGAGCTCGACGCGGGCGAACATACCCGGCCGGACTCTCGCGTCGCGTGTCGTCAAGGTGAGCGTCGTCTCGAGTGTACGCGTCTGTGGATCGATGACCGGCGAGAGCCGGGTGATCCGCGCGGCAAAATCCGCGGTTGGGTACGCGTCGAGCCTCACCGTGGCGGTCTGACCGACCGCGACGCCTTGCACGAACCGCTCGGGGACAAAAGTCGTGAGCTGGAGCTCGTCGGTCGTTGCGATTCGTGCGATCGGTGCTTGTTGCGTGACCTGCGCGCCGACTCGAGCCGAAAGCCGCGTCACGGTGCCGGCGATCGGCGATCCGATCGCGCTCGGCGAGAACACCTGCCCGGGACGCGAGGGATCGACCCTCGCGATCACGTCGTCCCGGCGAACGCGGTCGCCGACCGCGACGCGGATTTCGATCAACTCACCCGCCGCGGTCGGAAAGACGTCGACGCTACTGACCGGCTCGATCTCGCCGTTCACCGTTATCGTCTCACGGATCCCGTCCGGCGCGATGGGCTGCGCCTCGACCGCCACCACGGGCGGCTCGGCGTCGGCCAAACCGCGTGTTCTCGACCCAGGAAGGCACCCGGCGAGGGTCACGATCGCGATAGTCGTAAACAGAACCACGCGAAAACGCGCTACCGATCCAAACGGCACTTGACGCGTTCGAACACGTCGTAACCTTTCCGTCATTATCGTTCTTCTCCCGAGTTGAGCGCCGGCGGCAAACCGTTGATACTACCCGAGAAATTGCGCGTTCAGGCGTGCAAAGTCAAGTTCTGCCGCACGAGGGAGTTAACAGGATCTTAATACCGGCTCGAACTACACGGGGACTGCCGATCGAGACCGTCTGTTTTCTCGTCAAACTCGCGATTTCCTCTCGACTACCGACCGCCACCAAAGGTTGACGCTATCGAGGTGCTCCGCCATTACATCGGCCGCACGCGACGGATTTCCGGCGACGATCGCATCGACCAGGCTGTGGTGCGCGCCGTGAGACTGCTTCAGCATCTCGGGTGTCCTGCTGACGTCCACTTGCTGATAGTACAGGAAAAACCGGATGCTCTCGGTGGTTCTTCTGAGGATCGCATTTCCCGCGAGGTCGGAAATGAGAAGGTGGAGCTCGTGATCGAGACCGCTGTAGATATCGATGTGACCGTTCGCGATCGCCTCGTCCATTTCGGTCAGGATTGATTGGAGATTTTCAATATCCTGGGTATTTCTCCGGCGCGCGGTTTCCGACGCGTTATGACATTCGAGCAATTTGCGCGCACCGAGAAGGTCTTCGATCAACGCGTCTCTGCTTTCGACGAATATCCCGCGGCCGTGCGACAACGTAACGATTCCGATCGACTCGAGTACTTTGAGGCCTTCGCGAACCGAGGCCGTGCTGATTCCGTACTCCTTCGAGATATGAAGCGCCGACGGCAGCTTCCCGTCGGCTCCCTTTGTACCTTGAAGAATTTCGCTGAATAACCGCTGGATGATCAGATCACTTCGCTTCGATATTCGCATACCGCGACAGTATATCGACGCGCGGACGAAAGTCAAATAAAAAAGTGGACAGCTGAATCATCCAATGATAGAATCATCAGATGATTCACGATCGGTCGGCGTGGCAAATCATTCAATCGATCTCGGGCTGGATCGCCGCCGGCGAGATTGCCGACGACGGAAGCCTACCGTCGTTGAAGGTGCTCGCCGAGCTTTTTGGGGTCAGCGTGATGACCGTGCGCGCCGCGGTAATCGGACTCGAGACGGTCGGAATCGTGCGCATGGCGCACGGAAAAGGCGTGTTCGTCGTGTCACCGCCCACAATTCTTGAAAGCGCGTTCCGCACGCGGCGTGATCTCGAGGCGCTGATGGCGCGTCGCGCGGCCGTGGCTATTTGTGACTCCGAGATCGACGAAATGCGC
Source organism: Spirochaetaceae bacterium (assembly GCA_007695285.1). Lineage (GTDB taxonomy): Bacteria > Spirochaetota > Spirochaetia > DSM-27196 > PXBQ01 > PXBQ01. Next base: position 7,988 of record REEC01000216.1, read on the forward strand.
CGGCATGTCGTCGCGATGCAGGATGCGGCCGAACGGCGCGACGCAAATGCGTACCGGACACACGACGCGCCGTTTCACGCGGCGGCTTTCCGTGCCGCCGCGTCGCCAATCCTCGGCAGTATCGTCACGTTCTTGAAACACGGGGTGTTTTCGTTTGAGTCGTTAGCGCTCGGCGAGACATTGCGCGACCCTGATTATCTTGCGGAGTCGAACAAGATCCACTGGGATTTCTTTGACGCCATGGTCGACCGGGACCCTGATCGGGCCGAAGCGGCCGTTCACCGGCACCTCGACCGGATCGATTCGGTCCGGTCGCGGAGTTTGGGCTCCATTTGTGCGAAGGCGAAGACTGAGCTTGCTCAGATTCGATAGAACTTTTTTCCATAGGAGGAAGAAGATGAGAAAAATGCTTGTCGGTTTTTTGATTGTCGGTATCGCGGTGAGCGCGTTTGCCGGCGGGGCCAAAGAAAGCACGGCTGCGGCAACCGCGGCTGTAGATCTCGATGCAAGGGAGGCGCCGGAACTCGCCGCGCGAGTTGCTGCCGGTGAGCTTCCGCCGCTCGCCGAGCGTCTTCCTGAGAATCCGCTCGTCGTCGAGCCTCTCGAAGAGACCGGCACGTACGGCGGCGTGTGGCGTAATGTGCTTGTGGGCGGGACTCTCACGCACGTAACACGGTACCAAGGGAACGAAAGGCTGCTACGGTGGACACCCGAGTGGGACGGGATTATCCCGAACATTGCCGAGAGCTACGACGTGTCGCCGGATTCGCGGGTGTTCACGTTCAACCTCCGGAAAGGCATGAGGTGGTCGGACGGTGCGTACCTGACGGCGGACGACTTTCAATTCTTCTATGAGGACGTGATCTCGAACAGCACGCTGAGCCCTACTTTTCCTAGTGGCTTCGCGTCGAGAGGCGAGCCCGCCGTTTTTACAAAGATCAACGATTACGCCTTCCGTTACACTTTCAAAGAACCGAACGGTACGTTCATCCTCGGTAATCCTACACCAGGGTATTGGTACCTCCCAAAACACTATTTGAAGGAGTTTCATGCAGACTACAACCCGAACGCGGATGCCGAAGCAAAGGCCGCCGGTTTTGCCGACTGGGCCGAACGGTTCCTCGCGCTTGGTGGAAGCCGGGCCAACGACGACGTCTATACGAACAAGGATTTGCCGACTCTTGAGCCGTGGGTCTTCACCGTTGTTCCAGACGGTACCGTGACGCGGGC
>REEC01000182.1 GCA_007695285.1 Spirochaetaceae bacterium
CGGTTCGAGCAGTTCCTGGTGACCGCGTATCCGCTCGTTCACGCGACACTCACGCGCGAGGAACTCGGTGACCCCGGGTTGCTCTACACGTGGAAAGGGCGGTCTGAGTCCGCGGAGCCCGTCATTCTCACGGCGCATTACGACGTCGTTCCGGCCGAGACGCCGACCGACTGGGCGCATCCACCTTTCGCGGGTGACGTCGCCGATGGCGCGGTGTGGGGTCGGGGCGCGCTCGACGACAAGTCAGGTTTGATCTCGATTATGGAGGCCGCCGAGCGGCTGATCGCGCGGGGCTTCACGCCCGAGCGTACCGTGCTCTTCGCGTTTGGCGGCGATGAGGAAGTGACCGGACGGCGCGGCGCCGGGCGCATCGCGTCGGTTCTCGCCGAGCGCGGAGTCACGGCGCACTGCCTCGTAGACGAGGGATCAGCCGTCGTCGAGAACACCGTCTCGCTCGTCGACAAACCGATCGCGCTGATCGGCACCGCCGAGAAAGGCTATGTCGATCTCCGCCTCGCGGTGCGTGGAGCCGACGGACACGCCGCGATGCCCTCGCGCCGCACGACGGTGGGCCGCCTCGCGCGCGCTCTCTCGCGGATCGAACGAAAACCGTTTCCGCCGCGACTCGAACCGTCGGTTCGGGATTTTCTGAAAGCGTTGGCCGACGCGGCACCTGCCGCGTACCGGCCGGTCCTCCGACGTCCGCGGCTTTTCGCACCGATCCTGAAGCGTGTGCTCGCGAAGGATCCCAAAACCGACGCGCTGATCCGGACCACTCAGGCGCCGACGATGCTCTCCGGATCTTCAGCGCCGAACGTCCTTCCCTCCGTGGCCGAGGCGATCGTGAACATCCGAATCCTTCCGGGTGAAACGATCGAGTCGGTCTGCGCGCGGCTGCGCCGCGTCGTGTCGGACGCGGGCGTCGAAGTTGCGGTGCTCAACCCCGCCGGGAGCGGAGAGCCGATCGCCTCCGCCCCGACAGATACCGAGACATATCGAGATCTTTGCGCGGTAGTCACGAGGCAGTTCCCGGACGCGCTCGTGGCCCCGTACCTCGTCACGGCGACGACCGACAGCAAACACTATCGGGGTATTGCGCGCGCGATGTACCGGTTTCTTCCGGTGCGGATGAACCCCGCGCTTCTCGATACTATTCACGGCGTCGATGAACGGATCGGCGTTGCCGATTACCTCTCGATGATCGTGTTCTACACCGACCTCATCGAAACACTTTCCCAGGGAGCAGCCGACAGTGAGTGACAAAACATCGAGCCTACGTATCGGCAAGGCGGCGTTCATCCTCGCATTTTTCATCCTCATCGGACTCATGATATTCTCGGGGATTCTGACCCGAACGGTGCCCGCGGGATCTTTCGAGCGCGAGCTGATCGACGGACGCGAGTACGTGATCCCGGGTTCGTACCGCGTAACGCCGGAGCAAGTTCCGCCCGCCGTCTGGCGCTGGTTCACCGCGCCGGTCGAGGTGCTGTTTGCGCCGGGCGCGATCGTCGCGATCACGATCATCGTCTTTCTGATCTTTGTCGGTGGATCGTTCACGATCCTCGAGCGCTCCGGGGTGCTCGAAGCGGTACTCAACCGACTCGTCGCGGGGTTTTACGAGCGCCGGTATCTGCTCATGGCGATCATCATCTTCTTCTTCATGGCCGTCGCGTCGGTTCTCGGGATATACGAGGCGATGGTGCCGCTGATCGTGTTCATTGTTCCGCTCGCTCTGAAGCTCGGGTGGGACTCGCTGACCGGACTGGGGATGAGTCTGCTTCCGCTCGCGTTCGGCTTCTCGGCCGCGATCAGCAATCCTTTCACGATCGGCGTCGCTCAACGCATCGCCGAGCTTCCGCTCTTCTCCGGTGCGTGGTTGCGGATACCGTTTTTCGTGATCACGTACGTTGTCGTCGTGTTCTTTGTGATCCGGCACGCGCGGAGGGTGGATCGCAACCCGGAACGCTCGCCCGTGCACGCGCTCGACCAGCAGCGGCGCCGAACTCTCAGCGACGAGGCAGCGGCTCTCCCGGCGGCGAAAGGCGACGATCGGTTGACGCCCGAGCTCCGGAGAGCCACCATCTGGTTCGGCGCGAACATCGCTCTTGCGTTTGCCTTCATCTTCGTGACCGCGCGGAATCCTGTCTTGAGCGACCTTGCGTTTCCGCTCATGTCGCTTCTTTTTTTCGTCGGTGGACTCGGCGCCGGCCGCCTTGCCGGTCGGTCGTGGAGGCAGGTGTGGCGCTTTTTCGGCGGTGGTGCGATCGGCATGGCCCCCGCGGTTCTGCTCATCCTGATGAGTCTGAGCGTCCGGCACATCGTCGAGCTCGGCGGAATCACCGATACGATTCTGAACTCCGCGTCGAATCTAATCGCCGGCAGCACGACGTTTGGAGCGGCGTTTTTTGTGTATCTCGTGACGCTCGCGATGAACTTCTTCATCGGCTCGGCGAGCGCGAAGGCGTTCCTGATGATGCCGATCCTCTCGCCTCTCGCCGACCTAGTCGGCATCACGCGCCAGACGGCGGTTCTCGCGTTTGGGTTCGGCGACGGTTTCAGCAACATGCTGTTTCCGTCAAACGCGCTGCTGCTGATCGGTCTGGGGTTCACCGTCGTCAGCTATCCACGATGGTTGCGCTGGACGGTGGTTCTGCAACTCATCATGTTCCTGGTCTCGATGGTGTTTCTCTGGACCGCGGTCCGCGTCGGCTTCGGCCCGTTCTGATCGACAAACCGGCTCTTGTGCGCTTAACGCACGTGTCCTATTATCAGGTATGAAGATTCGCTCGATCACGGGGATCCCCGTAGAAACCAACCTGATCGTGAAGGTCGAAACCGACGACGGGCTGTACGGAGTAGGCGAGGCCGGAGTCGCGGTGCAGGTTCCCGCGACGATGAAGGTGCTCGAGTACTACGCCGAGTGGCTCGTCGGACGCGATCCACTCGCGATCGAGGAGCTCTGGCAGGAGATGTTCCGGTACTCGCGGCGAAAAGAGGGGAGCATCATCTGCGCCGCGATTTCCGGAATCGACATGGCGCTCTGGGACATTAAGGGCAAGGCGCTCGGCGTGCCGGTCTGGCAATTGTTGGGCGGCAAGGTACGCGAGCGTGTCCAGCTCTACGCGCACATCGGAGGAAAAGATACCACCGAAGTGATCGAGCGCTCACGCGCGGCGATCGAACGTGGCTTTACGGTGTTGCGGTACGGGTTTGACGATCCTGCCGGCGGGACCGTCTTCGACGCATCGCGCGCGCTTCGCCGGTCGGTTCAGACGATGGAGGCGGTTCGCTCCGCGGTCGGCCCTGAGATCGATATCTGCGTCGACGTGCATCAGCGGTTGAGCCCGGCTCGCGCCGTCGAGTACTGCCGCGCGGTCGAGCCGGTCGCGCCGTTGTTCGTCGAGGACCCGATCCGGCCCGAGGACCCGACGGCGTACCGCAGCCTCCGGGACCGCGTCTCAGTGCCTCTCGCAAGCGGTGAGAACCTCTACAGCAAGTGGCAGTTCCGGCCGTTGATCGAAGAGGAGCTCGTCGAGTACATCCGCGTCGATCTCGGAGCCGCGGGAGGCATAACCGAGTCGCGCAAGATCGCGGCCGCCGCCGAGACGCATTACCTCGAGGTCGTGCCTCACTGCGCGAGAGGGCCTCTGCTCGAACTCGCGACGCTTCACTTCAGTTTCGCGACTCCAAACCTCGCGGTGCAGGAGCACACCGGCGGCCCGGCGTGGTGGCACGATATCTTCGTCGGACTCGGTGATCTTGAGAGCGGGTGGGCGACGGCCCCGGAAACTCCGGGCCTCGGCGTCGAGTTCAACGAAGATGCCGCGAAGGCTCATCCGCGGGTCCAGCGCCAGATGCCGCATTGGCGCAAACCCGACGGCTCGGTCCAGGAGTGGTAGCGGCAGCTGCGTAGAATTTTTTTGAACTCAGTTCCTTTCGTGTCATCGTTCATTCATCCGCGTGCCTACGTCGTCAGGTAAATCACGAGCGCAACCGCGAACACGATCACGAACCCAGCGATCATGATACCGAGGCTCCGCGAGTACCCGCGCGGCACTATCTGTCCTGCCTCGTCCATTTTCTTGATGGCGGGGTACAGCCGTATGAAAAAAGTGAGGATCGAAAAAATGAGCGCAATAACCGTGAAGACCTTTGTCGCGGGGTTCCCGGTGATGATGATCCCGATCAGCAGTACGATAAAAATCAACTTGGTCCCTGCAACCCAGTTCACCAGATACGTCACCAGAGCGTGAACCTCCGGATCTCCCTTCGACTTCTCGTACGCCCGGAAAACACCAACCGCGTTTCCGCGTCGAGTCCCGGGCGTGAGATAAAGCACAAAAACGTTTGAGAGTTCCAGAGTCACGAACACGATTAACACGAGCGATAGTGCGTCCATGACGAGGATACTCGCACGGGTGCCGCCGACTCGTATAGACGGCGCAATGCCCGCCGCTTGTGCGCATCACCCGCGTGCCTTATTATACGAGGTGATGTTTCGTTCGATCACGGGAATCGAAATGGTGCTTGCGTCATCATGGACTGCACAGTGATAGGAAGGACATGACATGCCGTTACACCAAAAAGACATAGACCTCGCCGAACTCAGAACCTTCCTCCGCGCGCATCTGCTCGAGGATGTCGTGCCGTTCTGGGAGCGGTACGGGTTTCAGTCGGGGCATCCGGGGATCGATACGTGCCTGTCCGACGCGGGTGAGCTCCTGAGCGAAGACCGGTACATGTGGTCGCAGCTGCGCGCGATCTACACGTTCGCTTCGTTGTACAACCGGATCGAGAGGCGCGACGAGTGGCTGCAGCGCGCCCGAGAGATCTTCCGGTTCGCGGCCGCGCACGGGCGCGATGACTCCGGTAAATGGTGCTTCCGCGTCGCGCCCGACGGGCGGATCCTCACGGGGGCGACGAGCATCTACGCGGACGGTTTCGCGATCATCGGCTTCACCGAGCTGTACCGCGCGTGCGGAGAGCCCGCGGCGCTCGAGCTTGCGCTCGAGACGTATCGAAACGTGCTGCCGCGGCTCGAGCGGTGGGACGAGATCAAGACCGCGCCGTACGAAATCCCGCCCGGGATGAAGGCGCACGGCGTCTCGATGATCTTCTCGCACGCGTTCGACGCGCTTGCCGACGTCACCTCCGATCCGCGGATCGCCGAAGCCGCCGAGTACCACTGCCGTGAGGTCACCGATCGGTATCTCAGGCCGGACTCCGGGCTCGTCCTCGAGTACATCGGCGTCGACAACAGCGCGTTCGACACGCCGGCCGGCCGCGCGGTCGTACCCGGCCACGCGATCGAGAGCATGTGGTTCCAGATCCACCAGCTCCGGAAACGGAACGATACCGAGCGGATAACACGCGCGCTCGCAGCGATCCGGAGGCACTTCGAACTCGGATGGGACGAAGAGTTTGGCGGGCTGCTGCTCGGTCTCGACGCGGCGGGCAAAACACCGGTCTACTGGCAGTATCACGACACGAAGCTCTGGTGGCCCGCGACCGAGGCATTGTACGCGCTACTCCTGGCGCACTCGATCTGCGGCAAGCCGTGGTGCCTCGAGTACTACCGCCGCATGCACGACTGGGCGTTTTCGCACTACCCACTGCCCGAGCACGGCGAGTGGCGGCAGAGGCTCGACCGGCGCGGCCGACCGATTACCGACGTCGTCGCGCTTCCGGTCAAAGACCCGTTTCACCTGCCACGGTCGTTGATCCTCTCGGTCGGCCTGCTCGACGAGATGACCAAGCCGTAAAGCGGCGTGCGCCCAACCGAGAACGATCGTTTGACCCTGAGCGCGACGAGTTGTAGAATGGTCCGACCGACTCACCGGTTGTGAAAGCTACACCCGTCGGTCGGAATCCTCAAAGGTGTCACCACAATCGTGATCTTCTCGCGCGGCCGAGACAGAAAAATCATCCCGGACGTCGTCTCTCCGGTCTCGTGGAAGCGCACGTTCATCTCGTCGTTTATTGCGCAGATACTCGGCATTCTCGGGTTCTCGTTCGCGATGCCGTTTCTTCCGTTTTTCGTCGCGGAACTCGGCGTCGAGGACGTCGGACAACAGGCGCTCTGGGCCGGGTTGGTCTTGTCGTCGGCCGGGCTGACGTTCGCGTTGTTTGCGCCGATCTGGGGCGTGTTGGCCGATAAATACGGACGGAAGCTCATGGTGTGCCGCGCGATGTTCGGTGGTGCGCTTACGATGGTGCTGATGTCGTTCTCGCAGACCGTGCCGCAACTCATTGCGTTCAGGTTGTTTCACGGCGTCTTCAGCGGAACACTCGCAGCGAGCATCGCGCTGGTCGCGAGCGTCGTACCGCAGAACCGGAGCGGGCTGACGCTCGGGATGATGCAGACGGCGGTATTCATCGGCAACGCGATCGGCCCGTTCTTCGGCGGACTCGCCGCCGACGCGTTTGGATACCGCGTGAGCTTCCGGATCGGCGCGGTGCTCACGTTGCTCGGCGGATTGTTCGTGCTGTTTGGGACACATGAACGGTTTGCGCGCCCTGATCGCACCGTGCCGTCAGACGCACCGGGATTCAAGGCGATCTTTCTGTTACCGGGATTTGCCGTGAGCGTTCTGGTTATGTTCGGCGTTCGCTTCAGCAACAGCGTCGCGAACCCGTCGTTCCCGCTGATCGTGCGCGACTTTCTCGCTGTTCCGACGCGCCTCAACAGCATCACGGGCTCCGTGATGGCCGTTACGGCGATCGCCGCCGCTGTCTCGAGCGCGCTTCTCGGCCACGCGGGCGACCGGGTCGGCCGCCGCGGCGTCTTGATCGCGTGTTGTGTCGGAGCGTGTCTCGCGTCGGTCGGGCACTACTTCGCGCAGAGCCTGCCGATGCTGTTCACGGTCCGGGTCTTGTTCGGGTTCGCGGTCGCCGGGATGCTCCCGGCGGCGAACTCGATGATTCACTCGGTCGTCGATACGCGTTCGGTCGGAAAGGCGTTCGGACTCGCGACGTCGATCAGTATGCTCGGGATGGCGGTCGGACCGACCGTCGGCGGGTATCTCGCGATGGGCGTGAGCTTACGTTTCCCGTTCCTCGTGACGGCAGCGGGGCAGATCCTCCTCGCGGTCGTCGTGTACTTCTTCGTACGCGAGCGCGTTGCGCGTCCTCGCGCGACCGCAGCGTGATCGCCGCTACCACGGCCACTCGCGGCCGCGGTAATCGATAAGCACGAGCCGGTCCTCATCGTCGCGCGATGATGTGAAGAACGGGATCGCGTACCCCGCGGCTTCGCGCGGCTCGAGGTCCGCGTTGTCGTTTTTCAGGCCGCCCATGTACGACCTCACCCAGCCCGGGTGGTACACGCGGAACGTATAGCCCTGCGGTCTGAGGTCATTGAAGAGGTTTTTGATCGCCATGTTGAGCGCTGCCTTCGACATACAGTACGCGAACCACGAGTTCCGTTGACTCGCGGCGACGCTGCCTGCCTCCGACGAGACGAAGCAGAGCCGTTTGAGCGATCCACGGTCGAGCAACGGCAGAAACGCCTCGACCGTCCTGAGCGGACCGAGCGTATTGACGTCGTACAGACGGTGCATCTCGTCGTAGTCCGGGTTCTCGCGGATCGTGAGCGGATTCGTCCGGGTGGCGACTCCCGCGTTGTTGATCAGCATGTCGAGGCTCTGCGCCTCGGCTGCGACAGCGTCGCGCGCGGCACCGACCGATTCGGCCGACGCGACGTCGAGCGCGACGATCGTCAAGGTGTCCGGGAAGCGCTCCGCGAGTTCGTCGAGTTCGCGCCACTCGCTCATGTAGCGTCCGGCGAAGACGCGCCAACCGTTCTCGAGGAGATTCTCGGTCAGGCCGTGGCCGAGACCGCGGTCCGCTCCGGTTACGAGCGCGGTCTTCATGAACCCGCGCACCATCCTAGCGCGTTTTCGAGCAAGGTCTGATACGACGATTCGAGCCATACTTCGACGTTGTGTCCCGGCGTGAGCATGCAGACTCGGCCTTTGCCTTCCATTCGCGTCCATCCCCCGGGCTGCTCGCCGTGTTCCGAGCGTGTCGTCATGAAGACATCGGCGGCCTTGTTGTCGAACGCCATCATGTAGTGCTCATCGACCGCGGTAAACGGCTCGGCGCCCGCGGCGAGTGGGTGGCCGGCGCGCGGCTCAACCGTGACGGGACACTGTTTTGGGTGGCTCTCGAACACACCGCCCATGAGCGCGCGCAGAGTCGGCGTCTCTTTGTAGCCCGCCGATCCCGAGTGCAACACGAGCAACGACTTCCCGCGGCTGACGTACTCGAGAAACGCCGTCTCGACGCCGGGGGTCATCCATTCGTCGTCGATCGACTCGGACGTGTTGTTCGCCTTCGAGAGGATCACCGTCGAGTACTCGGCCATCCTCTCGGGCGTCCAGTCGCGCGCGTCCTCGATCCAGTCGAACGAAAAACCTTTCGCGGTGAGCGGTTCGAGTCCGTCGCGGACGACTTTGGTCGGGTGCCAGTGATCTCCTGAAAGAACTAGTGCGTGCATTTCTTCCTCCGGTGAAAAGTCGTGTGACAGTTTCGGCCGACCAAATCGTAACCGATAGCGCGGATGACTGCAACGAACGGTCGGCGCGGACGCAGCCGATAGGGTAAAAAAAGGCGACCGGGGACAGGTCCCGGCCGCCATCGAACTATTGCCAGACTCGATTACTGTCCAGCGAGAAATGCGTCTACCTGACGCTGCATTTCCCGACGAATTGCCTCGGTCGGTTGCTGAAGTCGACGATTCAAATCGGCAATAGCTTCTTCGACGTTCGGTACAAACCCGTGTGAGATCGGAGGTTCGTATTCATCGCGAATGGAGTTTCGAAGCGCAATCTGCGATTCTACATTCGATGGATCGAACACGAATCCCGCAAGCGGAGTTACGACGTTCGTGGCATGATCCCGTTCAGACGGAATTGCCTCTGTATAAAGACGAACACTACCATCTGCCACACCCGGACGTTGCCGACCGCCTCTCCAGAAGCCCCAGCGACCGTGCGTCGCTGGGTACGCATTGGAGGCGTCCTGACCAGAGACGAACTGCACTGTTTCGATACCGTCTTCGACTACGAGCTTATATGTTTCACCGAGAATCCCGTAGAGCACAAGATCGTAGTTCTCCTGGGATCGGTAGACCCAGTCCAAAAACTGAAGTGCGAGTTCCGGATTTGCCGCGTTTCGATTAACCGAAAAGCCGTTCCCAAAAAAACCCG
>REEC01000062.1 GCA_007695285.1 Spirochaetaceae bacterium
CGATTCCGGATAGAACAGACGAGGCAGCCAATGACGCGAGCACACGCCCCCTTTGAGAAGGATACTACGTGATCGTCCCGTCCGGTATCACCCGTGAGTGGAAAGATTTTCTCGTCGCGCTCAACGTCGACAATATGTTCGAGTACCCCCAGTTGCGCGTGCGCGCGTTTGGGCTCTTCCGGCGCGACCGGTGCGAGTGCGAGTACGCCGACGAACACCAGATAATCGGCAGGGTTAAAGGGGAAACCGGAACGTACAGCGTCGTTCTGCGCGCGCACCCGTATGGATTCAGCCACCGGTGCACGTGTCCCTCGGATTACGAGCCGTGCAAACATACCGGCGCGTTTCTCTACGCGCTCCGGGACGCGCTGGGAGCCGGTGCCGGCCGTACAGAGGTTGCCCGACCTCGTCCGACCGGCACCGTCGTGAGGCCGGCTCCCGGGACGATCATCGGCGTCTCAGACGTCTCCACCGCCGAGGGACCTTCGGCCAACCGGTTTCGGGCCGAGGCGTCTCCGGTCACGCGGTTTCTCCGGCCGGACCCGAACGGCACCGACGGCACGGAGTCCTCCTCATCGGGCGATGCGGGCGGTGGAGCGCACGGTGCGGGACGCACCGGTCCGTCGTACCGCCCGGTCTTCCGGCTCGAGCCGGAGCGCGACTACTCGGCCGGCGGCACCGGGCGGTATCTGCTGAAACCCGCTCTTGTGTACCTCCGGCGCGACGGTGCCGACGGGCGTATCGATCCGTTTATCTCGTCCAAGCCCCGGATCCGCGGGAACGATACGACCGAAGGGTTGATCTCGTTGATCAGAACCAGCGACGACGGTGCGATTTCGGCTCTGCGTGTTCTCTCGCGCTGGCGCGATCGCTCGGCTGAAGGTTTTCGCGACGAGATGGAGCTTCCGATCGAACTGTACCTTCCCAGACCGGACCGGCTGACGCGCGAGTTGCCCGCACGGCCACGACTGATCGTGCGGGTCCGAGTCCGGTGGGACATCTCGCTCTCGCACGACAGGCGGGTATCGCTCAAGCCGGTTGTCTCGATCGTCGATCGTGACGGTTATGACGAGATACTCGAGACGCCCGAAGAGTTTCCCGAGCTCGACGAACGTGGCGTGATTCGTCCGGTCGCCCGTACGGGCAGCCTGTGGTATTTATTCGACACCGATCTGCCCGGCGATCCGTACCACGTCCTCGGAGCCGTCTCGGATCTGCTCCGACTTCGCAACTCGCTGTCGCTCGATGAGGCGACCGAGTTACGCGAGATGTGCGGCGGCCGACTTGGGGATTTGGTCGAGATCGACGCACCGCCGCCCGCGTACCGTATCGTTACGAGCGTCCCGAGACCGGTCATCGAGATCAATATCACCGGCCACAGCGAGTACGGCACCGCGTGGCTTTTTTTCCGGTACGGCGCGCTCGAGATAGACGGCTCCGATACCGTTCAGCTGCTGCCGGCGGAACTCGTCGATCTCGAGCGGCTCGGCGTCGCGATCGGCGGCGTCCCTCCGGGGACCGCGTGGTACCTCGCGCGAAACTTCGAGGCGGAAAACGCGTTCCGCGACGACGTGTTCGCAGTGACCGCCGACCTCTCTCCGGAATGCCCGATCCGTGATATTCTCGCTCTCCGGGGTAAGGCTCTGCTCGATCTGGGTTTCGAGATTCGGGTGAATGGAACGTTGGTGACCAACAGGAAGGCCACACGCGGCTACCGCGTCGTCGCTTCGGGTGAGTCGTGGTTCTCGGTCGAACCCGGGTTGATCGACGGAGACGACTTCTTCGGCATCGATGAGGTGATCTGCGGCCGAATCGCGGTCGCAGCCGGTCGTGTTTTTCTGCTCGATGAGCGCTTCGAGCTTCCGCGCGCGTTCAAACGGAGCGACCGAATCGGAAAGCGCGATCTCTCGACGATTGACGAGATCGCCGAACTGCTCGGCGGCCTGGACGATCCCGCGCTTCGTGAGTACCGGGAACTGAAACAACGTCTCCGTGGATTTGAATCGATCGAGAAGATCGACGTCCCGACGGCGTTCACCGGAAGCCTCAGGCCGTACCAGCGAGACGGACTCGACTGGCTGTGGTTTCTCCACCGCTACGGTCTCGGCGGAATCCTCGCCGACGACATGGGGCTCGGTAAGACCGTTCAGGCGCTCGCCTTGCTTCTCGCGGCGCGCGAGAGCGGCGAAATGACACGCGCGCTCGTCGTCTGCCCGGTCAGCACGCTTCACAACTGGCACGCCGAGTGCAAACGGTTTGCACCGTCGTTAATACCGATCGTGCACGGCGGACCGGACCGGACGAAACTCGAAGCGGTGCTGCGCGCCGTCGACGTCGTCCTTGTGAGTTACGATACGTTCCTGCGCGACGTCAAGTTACTTCGTGACGTTTCGTTTGAGTACCTGATTCTCGACGAGGCGCAGATTATCAAGAACCCCAACGCAAAACGGCGCCGTGCGATCGCGGCGATCGACGCGCCGCACCGGTTGGCGCTCACCGGTACGCCGGTCGAAAACGGAGCGGTCGAGTTGTGGTCGATCATGGACGTCCTGATGCCGGGGCTGCTCGGTACACAACGAGAGTTCTCGCGCCGGTACGATGCCGATAACGTCAGGATCGACCGTGAGGCGCTCGATCGCCTTCAGCGCATCATCCATCCGTTGATCCTTCGACGCACCAAAGCGCAGGTTGCTCCCGAGCTGCCGCGGCGCGAGGAGCAGGTGATCTACGCGGATCTCGGCAGCAGACAAGCCGGATTCTACGAGATGCTGCGCAAGAAGTTCGAGGTTGAGATTGCCGAATGTATCGCGAACGGAGGTTCCGGCGACTCGAGTATCGTGATCCTCGAGGCGATGCTGCGTCTGCGCCAGGCGGCGATCCTGCCCGCGCTGGTCGATCCAAAACAGCATACGATCCCGGGCGCAAAACTCGACGTGATGGTCGATCTGCTCGCGGAGATCGCGTCCGAAGGAAACAAGGCTCTTGTTTTCTCGCAGTTCACCGCGGTGCTCGACGAAGTCGAGAAGCGGCTCGACTCAGTCGAGGTCGCGAGGTACCGGCTCGACGGCTCGACGCCGCAGAAACTGCGCGCCGAGCGGATCGCGGCGTTCCAGCGACACCCGGGCAGCGCGTTCTTTCTGATCAGCCTCAAGGCCGGGGGCGTCGGCATCAACCTCACCGCGGCCGACTACGTCCTGCTGCTCGACCCGTGGTGGAATCCGGCGGTCGAGGCGCAGGCGATCGACCGGTCGCACCGGATCGGACGCACGGCGACCGTGTTCGCGTACCGCCTCGTCGCGCGCGGCACGATCGAGGAAAAAATCCTTCGCCTCCAGGAGAAAAAGCGCGAACTCGCCGACGCACTGATCAAAGCCGACCACGGCCTCTTGCGCTCGTTGAGTTCGGAGGATTTGCTCGAGCTGTTCAAGCGATAATCCGAGCGTCTGCCTTTCCGGCAGATGCGCGCCGAACGAACACCGAGTATACTGATCGCACAAATCCCCAACGGAGGAAAGCTATGATCGGGAACGCTCTTGCCGGAAGGTACGCCCGCGGTCTCGCGGTGCTCGCGGTCGCATTTGTCGTCTCAGGTTGTCTGCTGTTCGTCCCGGCTCCCGAGATCGAGCCGATAGAGGATCAAACGGTGCCTGTCGACGAAGAGCTCTCCGTTTCGATCGTCGCCGAAGGTCACGGACGCGAGTTGGAGTTGACGTACGAGATCGACGACGACGGGTGGGAAGCGATCGACGGTACCACGTTCACGTATACGTTCACCGCGGTAGGTGAGTACGTCGTGACGATCACCGCGAGCAACGGGTTGCGCTCTGCCGAGACGCGTTTCACGGTGACCGTGATCGATCTGTAAGGTTCGGTTGGGACTTGCCGTTTGTCCGGGCGTGGTGTGTTCCTCGCGACCCGCCTACACCATCGCCTCGAGCTGTTCGACGAGGCTCGCGAGCCGACCGAACATCGACTCCATCGGAGCCTTCGACGTCATGTCGATGCCCGCGATGCCGAACGTCTCGATTGCCGGGAAACGGTAGCCCGATTTCAGCATCTCGACGAATCGATTGACCGCGCCCGTATCCGGCGGTGCGCTGCCGTCGCCGTAGATCCGGTCGGCGGCGATGCTCGCGGCGCTGATCCCGATCGCGTACTGGAACGTGTAGAACGGACGGTAGAGGTGCTGGAACTGCGCCCACGTGATGCCCGAGCGTTGTGGATCGTCGACGAGGCTTTCGCCGTACCCCTCCGCGAAGTAGCCGGCCATGATCTCGTTCAGGATCGGCGCGTTGAGCGGTTCTCCGGCCTCGGCACGACGCGTGACCTCGAGCTCAAAGCGCGCGAGAGTCGGCATGATGAAGCAGTACCGGTGGTAGTTCGTCATCGCCTCGTCGATCACCGCGAGCATCAGCGCCTCGTCGGCGCCCTTCTCGCGGCGCAGCCACGTGCGCGTCATCGCCTGGTGAAAATTCGACGCGGTCTCTGCGATCGAACTCGAGCGCCAGACGCCGGCAAGGCCGTTGTACACCGCCGGCTGGTTCTGCGCCGTGAGGTAGTGGTGCATCGAGTGGCCGAGTTCGTGCGCAAGAGTGCTCATCGAACCGATCGTGTCGGTGTACGTCATCATGATGAACGGATACGTGTTCGGGTACGCGGCGACGCTGAACGCGCCCTGGCGCTTCCCGGTGTTCGGCGCCCAGTCGACCCATCGCTCGTCGAGCGCGCCACGACGGAGAGTATCGACGTACTCATCGCCCATCGGCGAGAGCGCGGTACCGATCCACTCGACCGCCGTCTCGTACGGAACCGCCGGACCGTTTTTCGCGATCGGCGCCCAGCGATCCCACGGCCGCATCGTATCGATCCCGAGAAGACGACGCTTCACGTCCCAGTACCGATGCCAGACCGGTAGGTTCTCGACGAACGTCTCGATGAGAAGATGAAACGTTTGGGTCGGTAGCCCCGTCGGCTCGAGCCGCTCGTGCAAAACCGAGTCGTACCCACGCGTCTTCGCCTCGAACACGCTGCGTTTTATCACTCCGAGGTACCCCGCGGCGAACGTGTTCTGAAACGCGCGGTACGTGTCGCCGAAGCTCTCCCACGTCGTCCGGCGCAGCTCGCGGTCTTCCTGCGAGTAGTGCGTCCCGAACGTGCCCTGCGTCACCCGGTGTCTCGCGCCGGTCGAGTCACACGCGTCCGGGAAACGCAAGTCGCTGCTCGCGAGTTCATTCAGCGTCTGCGGGGCCGCCGCAAGCGCGCTGCTCAGGTTACCGAGCACCGTCTCGACCTCACCGCTCAGCCGGTACGGCGCTTTCGCGATGAGCGCGCGGAAGTACGGCTCGTACTCGCCGAGTGTCGGGGCCTCGGCGATCCACGTCTCGATGAGACCGCTTTCGCGCGTCAGCGCGGCGATCAGCTCCGGCTCCGCGAAGCCGGTCGCACCGGCGAGCGCGGAGAATACGCTCATCGCTTTGCCGTCCATCGCCTTTGCCGTCGAGTCGGTGCTGTCGACCGACGACGCCATCGTCGCGTACGTGAGCGCGCGGCCCAGCCGATTCGAGACGTTATCTGAAACGCGCAACCACTCGCGTAGAGTCGCCGCGCTCTCGGTCAGGCGACCTTCGAACTCGCGGAGTTTTGGCGCGAGTTTCTCGAGATCGTTCAGCTCGCTCGTGAAAGCGTCCCAGTCGCTGAAAACCGCCTCGTGGTTCCACGTCGCTCGTTGTGGGGCGTCGGCCCGGTTCATTGTGTCGGTCATGGCAACAGCGTACATGCGACAGGCGCCGGCGTCCAGTCGTTATGGCTTGCGCTGCAGCCGCGTGATTCTCCCGCCGATGATCCACTCGACGACGTAGATATCGCCGTCCGGTGCGAAACACGCGGCGTGTGGACTGTTGAACACACCCGGTGTGACGAACGGTGTGCCGGCGAGGTTCGGCCATCCGTCCGGGCGGTGATCGGGAGTAACGTCGGGGTTTGCTCCGATCTCGGCGAGTACCTCGAGCGTATCGGCGTTCAGGATTTTCACGCCCGTGAAGAGTTCCGGAATCACGACCAGATCGTCGTGGAAATCGACGGTGCACGGGCTGTGGGTCACGTCGGTTCGTCGGACGTACTTCCCGTCGGCGTCGTACACGACGACGCGGCGGTTACCGCGGTCGGTGATCCAGAGCTCGGGACCGCCCGACGCTTTGCGGAAGCCTAATCCGTGCGGACACGAGAAACGCCCCGCGCCTTCGGTGCCGTCGAGTGTCGCCCGGTACGTTCCTCCCGGCGAGAAGCGGTGCACGAGCGACGCTCCGTAACCGTCGGCGACCCAGATCTCGCCGTTGTCCGGATTCTGCGCGGCCCACGTCGGGCTGTACTTGCCACCCGCGTCGTACGGTGAACACGGAGGACGGTCGATGGCCTGTATGGTCTCACCATCGAGCGTTACCTTCACGACCTCGCCGGTGAACTGGTCGGTCAACCACAGGAACTCCGTCCCGTTCTCGACGATCCTCGACAACCCATGCGCGCCGAGCCACCGGTCACCGCCGACGGCCGACAGGATCGTGCCGTCGGAGTCGTACGTGACGAGCGCGTTATGCGCCTGGTGGAAGACGACGACGTTCCCGCCGCGCGTGATACACACGCCGTGCGTCCGCCCGTTCTCTCGTCCCGACGGAGTGTCGGGGATCCGCGCGAACTCGCTCCAGGAATACTCACGGTGTGTCTGCATGGCGGCGTCCTCCTCTTGAACGTGAACCGGTGTTTTCGTGTTTGCCGAGTCATTCGGTAAGGTAACAGCAAAACGTCCGGTTCGGCAATGTGGTACAATAATCGTATGGCACACACAAATCGATTTGCGGTGATCGCGATCGCGGTCTGCGCGGCGGCGACGACGGTCGGCGCGCAGCCGGCCGGGCCGGAGCGCGAGAGCGACGATGAAACCGTTACGGTCACGCTCCCCGCGCCCGACACCGCGGGCAGCGTGACGGTCGAGCGCGCGATCTCCGAGCGCCGATCGGTCAGGCAGTACGCGCCCGGCGCGTTGACCGTCGCGGAGCTCGGGCAACTTCTGTACGCCGCGCAGGGCGTGACCGAGACGCGCACCGGCTACAGGGCGTCACCGTCGGCCGGCGCGACGTTTCCACTCGAGCTGTACGCCGCGGTCGGCGACGTCGACGGCCTTTCCGCCGGGTTGTATCGGTACGTTCCTGCGTCGCACGAGCTCGTGAGCGTGAGCGCGGACGACGTCCGGGCCGCGCTGCACGACGCGGCGCTCAGGCAGCCGATGGTCCGCGACGCGCCTGTCGTGCTCGTGATGACCGGTGTTACCGCGCGGACCGCCGGGCGGTACGGCGAGCGCGCCGAGCGGTACGTCGCGATGGAAGCGGGCCACGCGTCGCAGAACGTGTACCTTCAAGCGACGGCGCTCGGCCTCGGCACCGTCGCGGTCGGCGCGTTCGACGACCGCTCGATCGGCCAAGTCCTCGGCGTATCGGCCGACGAGCAGCCGCTGTACCTGATGCCGGTCGGGCGGAGGGAGTGAGTGAGGGGGGAAGCCATCCGATTGTATGACCGTTATTGTGCTTTAATAACGGTCAGACCGCAACGTCGGTATTCCGCCGACTCACCCTCACTGCGCCGCAGGACTCGTTCGTCCGAATCGCCTCATAATCAGATTGATCGGGAAGTCGTTCCTTTTAAACAAAAGGATCAGCGCCAAAACCCCCTGAACGGCGCCGATCAGAAAGAAAACAACGTGCAACGCCGCGATCGTCTGGAGAATGACGCACTGGATCACGATCCAGCCGACGAGCATCGCGCCCGCGATTCCGGAGACGATGCCGTGGAACCGCGTCTTCCGGATCGCCAAGATCCCGGTTCCGATGTTTCCGAGCCCGAGCGCGATCAAGAGCACCAAACCCGGAATCAGAAAATCCGCAAAAGGCCCGTACGCCAGCGCCTCGGTAGAAATCCCCAGTGGCGCCACCGGGTCAGTTACCGCGGCGAGGCCACCAAACACCGCTCCGACACCGACGAAAAAATGCAAGCCCGCAATCCACCCGTAGAGTCGTTTCATGGTGTTGTGTCTCCTGCTCCCTCTCCCCACTCGTGCCGCACCTCGTAGCGCATCGCCTTCAACAGACTTCGGACCATCAGGACCATGACGACGGCGAACGGGAGCGCTGCGATGATTGCCATGCGCTGGAGGGCTTCCAGCCCGCCGGCGACCAGGAGCACCGCGGCCGCGGCCGACTGGATGATGCCCCAGATCACCTTTTTCGCGATTGGAGGATTGAGATTTCCGTTGGAGCTCATCATCGCGAGAACGTAAGTCGCGGAGTCGGCCGACGTGACGAAAAAGATCGTGAGCAGGATCACGGCCAAGATACTCAGCACGCCCGAGAGCGGATAGTAACTGAACAGCTCAAATAGGGCGCCGGGAACGTTCGCGACGGCCGCCGACGCGAACTCGATATCGAGCTGTAGTTCAAGGTGAAACGCGGCGCCGCCGAAGACCGCGAACCATAGAAAGGTAAGAAGCGCCGGAACGAGCAGTGCACCGAGCACGAACTCCCGAATCGTCCGCCCCCGCGAGATGCTCGCGACGAAGAGGCCGACAAAAGGCGACCACGAGATCCACCACGCCCAGTAGAAAAGGCTCCACGACTTGGTCCACTCGTAACCCTCGAAGGGATTGGTGCTGAGGCTCAGCGTTAGGAGATCACCAAGATACTCGCCGAGCGTTGCGGCGAAGATATCCAGGATGTACGACGTCGGCCCGACCACGAGCATGAACGTCAGAAGAATTATCGCGAGAAACACGTTCGTCCGACTCAGGATCTGCACGCCTCGGTCGATCCCACTCGCGCTCGAGATCATATAGAGGATGGTCACGATCGCGATCACGACGAGCGTCGTCGCGGTGCCTTGCGGCAGCGGGATGACGCTCGAGACACCGCCGGTAATCTGTAGCGCGCCGAGACCCAAACTGGTTGCGACGCCGAAGACCGTCGCGAGGATCGCAAGGATATCGATCGCCTTACCGACCGTTCCGTAAACTCGGTCTCCGATGAGCGGGTAGAATGTGCTCGAGATGAGCGGTGGCATTCCTCTGCGAAATGAGAAGTAGGCGATTGCCATGCTCATGACGATGTAGATGGCCCACGGGTGAAAACCCCAATGGAAGAAGCTGTGTTGCATCGCGAACGCCGCCGCACGGCCGGATGCGCCGGCGATGTGTTCCGGAGGGTTCAGATAGTGGCTCATCGGCTCGGCCACTCCCCAGAAAATGAGTCCAATTCCCATACCGGCGGCGAACAACATGCTGAACCACGCGAAGTAGCTGTACTGCGGCTTCTCGTCGTCCGCACCGAGTTTGATCCGGCCGTACTTGCTCAACGCCGCGTACAGCGAGAACACCAGAAAGAAGAACGCGGCAAGAAGGTAACCCCATCCGAAGTTGTCGATAATCGCAGAATGAACGGTCTGCGATACTGCATCCATGCCGAGTGGGGAGATGATCCCTGCGGCTACAAACATCACGACTACCGCGACGGCCACGACAAAAACGATGTTCCGGGCAATCATCTTGCACCTCCTTCGGGCAGGTACGCTCGGCCGATAATGAATACGGAGCACGGAGCACTGTTCGCTACTTCCTCGGCGACCGAACCCATCATCGAGCCAAGAGCGTCCGGTCGGTCGGATTTTCCCAACACCAGGAAGTCGGCGCCGTCTCGCCTGGCGACCCGGGAGATCTGCCGTCGGGGATTGCCAATAACCTCCATCTGAACGACCTTCTTGTAGTTGCCGGCGACTTCGTCGGCCAGACGGCCGAGGTTCTCTGTGCAGGTTCGGTGTGCCCTGCTTTCCGCCGTCGGATCCGGTGCGCGGTCCCGGACGGTGAGCAGAATCAACTCATCGGCGGTCAGTCCGGGAGTCTTGAGATACGGGACGACAAACCGGTCGGTATCTTTGAAGTTGGTCGGGTAGAGAACGCGAAAGTGATGCCCGTCGGCCCGGAATGCCCGGCTCTTGTGCACCAACACTGGAAGACTGCTGAGACGAATGACGTCTCTGGTGGTACTCCCGACGAGTGTTCGCTGTATCCAACTTTTTCGCTTCCAGGGGAAGCAGATGAAATCGGCGCCTTCCTCATCGGCGCTCGTGGCGATCTCGTACGCGGGCGACCCGGACCGAACGCGGCTGCCAACCTGTACGCCGGCCGTCTCGGCGATGCTGTCGGCCAACTGCCGTAAGCGGGTCTCGGCGGAACTGGAGACCGGGCCGGCGGCTACGTGAAGGAGCGACAGCCGTCGGGCCCCCAGGTTTCCGAGAAAATCGATCATCTCCGTGAGTCTTGAAACCGGCTCGCGAAACGAGACTGGAAGCAGTGCCGAGTCGAACACGTCGTCCTCCTTGCGGGAGTTTGATGTTTTTCACACCATAGCATCTGCACGAGTCCCATTGAAGGGGGCGCCGGGTACCCTACCGGGCCTCGCCGTGAATCAGTATGCCGGCGCCCTTACGGCGGCCGAAGTTGAACGCATCGTGGTGCGCCGGCGGCACCGCGAGCTCTTCGAGCTTCTCAAGGTCGATCTGCCAGCCGAGACCTGGACGGTCGCCCAGCACAACCTCGCCCCCCTCTATCCGGGAGTCGACGGTGAACCAGTTGTCCCGGCCGGCGTCCACAACCTCTATCATCAGATGGTTCGGGAGCGCCGCCGCGACGTGAGCGAGGTAGTTGCCGGGGGAGTTCATCACGGCGACCGGAATATTGAAGCCGTACGCGAGATCGGCGATCATGAGCATCCCGGTGATCCCGCTGTGCCCGGAGTTCGGCTGAAGCACGTCGGCCGCGCCGTGCGTGAGCAGCGGCACGACCTCTTTTGGATCGTTCAGGTTTTCACCGGTGGCGACTTGAGCTTCAACGGCGCGCGAGACGCGCGCGAGTCCCTCGTAGTCCCATCGGTCGGCCGGCTCTTCGACCCAGAAGAGCGGCATCTCGCGCTCGAGCGTGCGGATGTAAGGAATCGCCTGCTTCGGGTTCCAGTACTCGTTCGAGTCCAGACAGATCAGCGGCTCGATCGGCGCGGCGGTCGGGCGGTCGGGCGAGCCGCCGCGTCCCCCCGGTACGGCCTTCGCGAGCTCCTCGTACATGATTCGCAGTCTGCGCAGGTCGCGCTCCGGGTCGAGCCCACCCTTGAGCTTTCCGGCGGTCACCCCTCGTGCCGCCATCCGCGCGTAGAATGAACGAAGTTCGTCGTCGCTGAGGCAGTAGCCGATGTCCGACGCGTACGCTCGCGCGCGGGGCTCTGAAGCGCCGAGCAGCTTCCAAAGCGGCCAACCGGCGGCCTTCGCCTTGAGGTCCCAGAGCGCGATGTCGATCGCAGCGATGGCGCCGGTAATGCTGCCGCGGTTTCCACCTTTGAAGACCTGATCCACCATCGACTTCCAGATCCCGCGTACGCCGGCCGGATCCTTCCCGACGACGAGCGGCGCGAGCGACTCGATCCCGGCTTCATTTCCGCCGATCGAAACGCCGGTGAGTCCTTCGTCGGTGTCGATGAAGACCGCGAGCCCCGCCCACTCCTGTCGGCCTTTGGGGAAGTTGGCGTCGGCGAACGGTCGGTCGGTGCGGTACCAGTACGGTTTAGTTCTAATCGCGGTTACGGTCACGGCTTTGCTCCTGGTTTTCATCGTTAGGTTTGACGGCGCAATCGTCGGGAGACATCGTATCACACTCGGGTCGTTTGATCGTCCTTCTCAAATGGGGAAATGTTGAGCCGGGCAACAACAGGTGTACGACCTCGGCAACTCGTTCTATCAGCGCATCGCTATATGTGGACGTGACGTGGCCTTACATCCTTACTTGACGAAGAGCGCGCTTGGCGATATCATTCACGTGAGGAGAGTCGACAATGCTTTGCAAGTTGACCAGCAAGAATCAGCTCACGCTCCCGAAAGACGTTCTGCGCAACTGCGAGAACCAGGTCTACTTCGACGCCCGCTGGGAAGCCGGCCGGATTATTTTGGAGCCGGTGATAGTCACTCCGGTGGAGAGCCCCGAACTGGCGGCGATCAGAGACAGAATCGAGGCGTTGGATCTCAGCGAGGACGACGTCGCGGACATGGTCGCAGAGGCCAGGCGTGCTTACGGTCCTTGACACCAACGTCGTGATATCGGCGCTGTTGTTTCGTGGCGAGACCGCAGCCATCTACCACTCGGTGATCACCGGTCGGATAATACCGTTGGTATGTCCGGCGATCCTGAGCGAGTACGTACGGGTGCTCGTTTACCCAAAACTCAAGCTGAGTGACTCGGAGATTCGGTATCTCATCGACAATGAGATCGGCCGCTGGTTCCGGATGCTCACCGAAAAACTGCCAGACGACGTCTGGGTACCGGAAGACCCGAGTGACGACCAATTCATCAACGCCGCTCGGGTCCGACCCGGGACCGTTCTCGTCAGCGGAGACCGGCACATCACCGATATCCGTGAATCACTCCCCGTCCGCGTGCTGACAGCACGCGAGCTGATCGAGGAACTGCGGCGGTAGCCGGTGCGATAGACATGGTATCCGACTCTGGTCGGAAGATATTGACTAGTCAGACTATTCGGTTTGGTCTGGTCATGGAGGCAAACATGCGCGATTGGTCGCTGCGGGACGCGAAAGCGCGATTTCAGTGAGTTGGTGAGGACGTGCGTCGCGGAGGGCCCTCAAACGGTGACGCTGCACGGAAAGCCGACGGTTGTCGTCGTTCCGTTCGAGGAGTTTTTCGGGGTTAGCGGTACCGGAGAAAGCCTCAAGGACTTTCTGCTTTCCGCGCCCCGGGTTGATCTCGGTGTTACCCGTTCTCGCGACGCGTAACACCGACCACTTTGCCGCGGCCGGAATCCAGATAGTGAACCCGTGGCAGGACCCGAAACGGCCGTAGAATCGTCAGCGCCTGCCGATCACGACCCCGAGGATCGCTCCGAGCGCGATGCCGCCGGCACCCGTGAACAGGATGTTCCGGCGTATCTCGGCGAACTGACCGACGCTTTGCACAAACTGTCCGATCACATTCTGTGGGCTCCGGAACAGATCCCCGATCGGGATCAGGTTCCCTGTCACCGGCGCACGCGCAAAGATCAGGTACCCGACCACGAGCCCGACGACGCCAAAAATCACCGCCAAGCTGATTATCTTGCTCATATGTCTCCACCCTCCGGTTCGTTAAAACTTCACCCCGTACTTGATCACGGTCTCCGGCGCGGTCTCGATGCGGCGCCAGACGTCGGGCATATCGCCGATCGAGACGATCGGGTCGATGATGCCGTGCAAATCGATACGCCGCCCGCGCAGTATCTCTACGATCGTCGTGTACGCGCGGTGTTCGTCCCACCGCGGGAAGTCGCGGGGCTCGTGACCCCAGCCGCAGCCGTGTGGAACGACGACCGTAAGCCGGTTGTGGTGGAACTCGCGCCCGAGCCAGAGACCCGTCGCCTCGCCCTGGTAAAAACCGGCCGCGCAGACCGTTCCGCGCATCCGCGTCGCTTTGATCGCGGCCTCGAGAGCGCGGTAGCTGCCGGACGCCTCGATCGTGACATCGGCGCCGAGCCCGTCGGTCAGTTCGTGAATTCCGAGCGGCGCGTCGACCTTGGCCGGATCGATCGCCTCGACCGCGCCGTGTGCCTCGGCCCACGCGCGCCGGTTCGGGAGTGGATCGACCGCAATCACGCGGCTCGCGCCGGCGCGGTAGGCCATCTCTACCGCGATCAGCCCGATCGCGCCGAGCCCGATCACCGCGACCGTGTCGCCGAACCGGATGTTCGCCTCGCGGACCGCGTGGAACGAGACGTACGCGGGTTCGATGCAGAGCGCCTGAATTGGATCGGCGTCGCCGAGCTGCCAGACACGATCGGCCTCGACGACGTTCTCGCTCGCGACCTTCATGAGCCCGACGACTCGGTCGCCGACCGAGAAGTCCGCCTTCACGTCGGCCCCGACCTCAACGACGCGACCGACCGCGGTCGTACCGAGTCTCATCGGCTGCGCGTACTCGCCGCTCGAAGGTCCCGTGGCGGCCGAAACGCCGTCCGACACCGCCGGGACGAACATCCTCATCGTCTGGTCAAAATTCTGCCCTTGAAAGTTGAGCGCGTCGAAGATCGCGAGCGCGGTGCCGTGTTTCCCACTCGCGTACTCGGTCTCGACGCGGACCTGACCCGGTAGCATTGGACCGGGTGTGAAGTCGCGAACCGCGAGAACGTGCGGCGCCGTCGCAACAAGCTCGTGTGCCATCGGGTGCCTTCCTGTTCCGAGTGTCGAGTCTCTTCGATGATAGACGCAGCACGTCAGCGCGTCAACGCACGCGTCAACGGACGCGACAGACGACCGGAAATCGCGCTACAATCGGAGGCATGGACAGGGAGGAACGAGACATCATGAGAGCTTTTTGCTTCGACTACGGGACGCCGCGGGACGTGGAGCCGTGAGTCAGATTATCCGCGAGAGCGAGTGGGACCGGCACGGTGTGATCAAACGGATGCTCGACGGTATCACGATCCCCCGGATGGTCCGCGTTCGCCAAAACCTCGATGCGACCAGGATCGAGAGCATCCCGGCGACCGTGCGCGCGGAGTTGTCGCGTCCGGAGATCGCGGCGACCGTGCGCTCGGGCATGTCGATCGCGATAACGTGTGGCAGCCGCGGCGTCGCGAACATCGCCGAGATTACTCGTGAGATCGCGTCGGCTTTGAAGGCGGCCGGCGCGCACCCGTTTGTGTTCCCGGCGATGGGTAGCCACGGTGGTGGGAACGCCGAAGGGCAGCTGAAGGTTCTCGCGAACCTTGGCGTAACCGAGGCTTCGGTCGGTGTCCCGATTCGCTCGAGTATGGACGTCGTGCAGATCGGCACGCTCGAGGACGGTCGGCCGGTCATGATCGACCGTCTCGCGTCGGAGGCCGACGGCATCGTCGTCGTCGGCAGGGTCAAACCACACACTGCGTTCCGCGGACCGTACGAGAGTGGGCTGTTCAAGATGCTCGCGATCGGGCTCGGGAAGCACCGAGGCGCCGAGATGTGCCACGATCAGGGGTTCGCGCGGATGGCGGAGAACGTGCCCGCGTTCGCACGCGCGATTCTGAGAAGCGCGAAGATCCTGTTCGGAGTCGCGATCATCGAGAACGCGCACGACGAGACGTGCCGGATCGTCGCGCTCGAAAAAGGCCGCATCGAAGCCGACGAGCCCGCGTTGCTCGAAGAGGCACGATCGCGCATGGCGCGCATCGGCGTCTCGAACATCGACGTGATGATCGTCGACGAGATCGGCAAGAACCATAGCGGCGACGGTATGGATCCGAACATCACCGGGAGCTACAGTACCGAGTACGCGTCCGGGGACCCCGCCGTGAAGCAGTACGTCGTGCTCGACGTCGACCCCGCGTCGTACGGGAACATCGTCGGCGTCGGTCGTGCGGACTTCACGACGAAACGTGTGTACGACCAGGCTGACTTCGACGCGACGTACCCAAACGCGTTGACCGCCAAAGTACCACTCGTCGCGAAGATGCCGATGGTACTCGCGACCGATAAACTCGCGATCCAGGCCGCGATCAAGATGTGTTCCGAGCTCGGCGGCGACGGCGTCCGTGTCGTCCGGATCCGCAACTCGTCGCACGTCGACGAGATCTTTGTGTCCGAGAGCCTGGTCGCGGAGATCGAAAGCAGCGCCGGTATGAAGGTGCTCGAAGCACCCGCCGAGATGCGCTTCGATGAAACCGGCGCGCTGATCCGGACGTGAGAGCCCGATGAAACTCGTGAAGATAGAAGAACGCCGTGCTTCGATCGCGTCCGAGATCCGGAACGCGTACATTGATTTCTCGGCGATGGACGTCTCGGTCGTGAAGATCACGACCGACGTCGTGATCGACGGCGAACCGGTCGTCGGGTACGGCTTCAACTCGAACGGCCGGTACGCGCAGAGTGGAATCCTCCGTGACAGGATCATCCCTCGGATCGAGGGCGCTCCGGCCGAGAGCCTGCTCGACGATACCCGTGAGAACATCGATCCGTCGCGCGTCTGGACCGCGATGATGAAGAACGAGAAACCCGGGGGCCACGGCGAAAGATCGGTCGCGGTCGGCGTGATCGATATGGCGCTCTGGGACATCGTCGCGAAGGTCGAGCGGCGTCCGTTGTGCGCGGTCCTTGCGCAGAGGTACGGACGCGGCGCTCCCGACCCGCGCGTTTTTGTGTACGCGGCCGGTGGCTACTACTACCCGGGCAAAGGAATCGACGAGCTGCGCCGCGAGATCGCGGGTTACCTCGAGCGCGGGTACAGTACCGTGAAGATCAAGATCGGCGGCAGGCCGATCGCCGAGGATATCGAGCGGATCGAAGCCGTCGGTGATCTGCTCGACGGCGATTTCGGCCGGCTCGCGGTCGACGCGAACGGGAGATTCGATCTCGCGACCGCGGTTCAGTACGCCGAGGCGATCGAACCGTACGGGCTTTTCTGGTACGAGGAAGCGGGTGATCCGCTCGACTACGAGCTTCAATCGGATCTCGCCGGCCATTACCGGCCGGCCCTCGCGACCGGCGAAAACCTGTTCTCGATGCAGGACGCGCGAAATCTGCTCCGGTACGCCGGCATGAGACCCGACCGGGATTATCTGCAGATGGACCCCGCGTTGTCGTACGGATTGGTCGAGTACCTGAGAACGCTCGACGTGCTCGCCGAACACGGCTGGTCACCGCGCCGGTGTATCCCCCACGGTGGACACCAGTTTGCACTCCATATCGCCGCGGGCATCGGCCTCGGCGGCAACGAGTCGTATCCGGGGATCTTCGCTCCGTTCGGCGGATTTGCCGACGACACGCCGGTCGAAGACGGGTACGTCGCGCTACCCGATGTGCCCGGTATCGGGTTCGAGACAAAAGGCGCGCTGATGGATCTATTCCGCCGGCTTTTTTGAAGGAGATACGATGGGCAACGCAGCCGTGAAGAGTAAGAACGTCGTGCTGATCCACTGCCACGACCTTGGCGATTACCTGAGCTGCTACGACGACCGGCACGTGAGCACGCCGAACATCGACCGGCTCGCGTCCGAGGCGACCGTGTTCGAGGCGTGTTTCGCCGCGACTCCGACGTGCACGCCGAGCCGTGCCTCGATGTTCACCGGACTCTATCCACACAGCCACGGACTGATGGGGCTCGCGTCGGGCGGCCACTGGCAACTCAACCCGGAGATACCGACGATCGCGTCTCTGCTCGCGGACGCAGGCTACGCGTGCGGCCACCACGGGATCTTTCACATCGGAGAGGAACTCGCTTCCTACGGTTTCGAGGAAGGCAGCCTCGAAGCGAAATGTGAGCCGTGCGCGGACAATACGATCGAATTTATCTCGCGCCGGGCGCACGAAGACGCGCCGTTCTTCGTCTCGGTCGGGTTTCAGCAGCCGCATCTGCCGTGGGGCGCGGTCGATCCCGCGGTCGCCGAAGCCGAGATCGATGTTCCGTCCTTCATTCCGCGGACCGACGAGACGCGCACGGAGATGGCGCAGTTCTACTCGGACGTGCGGCGCGTCGATACCTGCGTCGGCCGGATCATCGAGGCGCTCATCCGGTACGGGATTTACGACGAGACAATCGTGATCTTCACCGCCGACCACGGTATCGCGCTGCCACTCGCGAAAGGCACGCTGTACGACGCGGGCCTGAAGATCCCGTTGATCGTTCGGATGCCGGATCGAGGCGGTGCGGGACGCAGGCCGACCGAGCTCGTCTCGAACGTCGATCTTCTGCCGACGATTCTCGACCTGGTCGGCCTCGAGTCGCTCACGCCGGAAAAGCTCGACGGCGTGAGCCTCGCGAGTTTGATCAGCGGTGCAGACGCGAGTGGCCCCGTGCGCGAACGCGAGTTTGTGTTCGCCGAGCAGTCGTGGCACGATTTCTACGAGCCGATACGCGCGACCCGCGACTCGCGGTTCAAGCTGATTCACAACTTTCGTCCGGGGACCGGCGTTCAGATCGCCGGCGACGTGCTTCAAACGCGCGCGGTCGGCGCGATGCGAGGCGAGCTGGTGGATCGTGTGCGCCCGGAGTACGAGCTCTACGATCTGGTCAAGGATCCGCGCGAGATCCACAACGTGTACGATGATCAACAGTACCGCGAGACCGCCAAGCGTCTCACGGCGCGACTCGCGCAGTATCTTGAGGGTTCCGGTGATCCGATCACACGCGGCGACGTTGTGTGCCCACCCGGATACTTCGAGCACTTCTTCATGAAGTCGAACGCGACACCCGGTGGTATACCGGCCGAAAACGCCGGTGACGGTCTGTTTACGCTTCGGCTTCCACCTCCCGGCGCGCTCGGCCACCGGTGCACGCAGTACCGGGCGTGAGCTACGCGCGCGTATGCCGCGGTTCGGCCGCCACTGCGATCACGACGTCTTGCGCGCGAGAAACGTGACCCAGCGGATTCCGTCGCGGTTGACGATGTCGTCGGTCTCTCGGCGCCAGATCGTCTCGAAACACGCGGCTTGGTGAAGAGACTCCCACTGCGCTGCGGGCAACGTCGTGAAAAACCTGCCGGCCGCGTCGCGGCCGGCACCATCGAGCCCGTCGCGCCGCGTGTTGACCGAGTACGCAAAGAAACCGCGCGACCGGATCACGCGCGCGATGTCGGCCACGCACTCGGCCGCGTCGCTCTGCGCGAGGTGCATGAGCACAGCGAAGCTCACCGCGGCGTCGAACGATCCATCGGCGAAAGGCAGTGGCGCGGGTAGAACGTGGTGCGTGATCCGGCCGCGCAGCTCCGGATGCCGCTCTTCCGCCTCGCGGATCATCGCCCGGCTCCCGTCGACCGCCGTGAATCTGAACCCTTTTGACAAAAACGCCGCACCGTCGCGCCCGCTCCCGGAACCGACCTCGAGGATGTGCGAGCCGGGCGGGATGTCGTCCCGGATGCGATCGGTGAGCGCCGAAAAATCGGTCTCTTCGTAGCGAGGCGCAATCTCGTGAGCGTGAGAGTCGTAGAACTCGAGCGTCGACATATCGCCGGTCCGTATATCGCCCGTCCGTTGCGGCGTCACTCGAGGCCGAGTCCGGGGAACTCGTACTCGACGACGGATCCTCGGGCGTGCTGCGTGACGTAACCACGCGCGGTGAGCCTGTCGAGCACGTCCTGGACTTCGTCGAGCTCGAGTTCGGTGCGCGAGGCGAGCTGTACGACCGTGACCGTACCACCGAGCTCCCGCGCGAGCGCGAGAATCTTCCTCTCGATCACTTTCGGGCGCTCCGCGCGTTCTTTTCCGGCGTCCGAGGCGATCCGCCGCATCTTTCTCAGTCCCGAGAGAAGGGGAAGAACACCAACAAGGATCATCGGCCACACCATCCAGCCGATCCCAAAAGAGAAGTACCCGAGCCCGAACGCCGTCCCGAAAACGAGCCCGACCGAAACGTTCTCGACCGCGTCTTTCTTTGCTTTTCTCCGTTTCTTCTCGGCCGCCTCCGCGCGTCTCGCCGCAGAGCGTCCACCCCCGAGCGATATCTGCACGTCGCCGTCTACCCCGGCTTCGCTCAGTCCGTCTTCGATCTTCCCGATGATGGTGTCTTTTTTTTCATCCGGAAGTCCTTCCCATTTTGAGATCGCCCGATCCATGACGTGTTCGACGAGCGAGAAGACTTTGCTCTCGATCGTTCTCTCGAGGCTGTCGCCTCCGTCGGCGGCGTGCCGGTGCGCCATTTTTTCTTTCTCGGCGATCAAGCGTTCCTTCACGCGGTCGAACTCGCGCAGCGCTTCCCGTGGTTTCTCGTGTGATGCTCGCTCGGCGGCGGTGCCGCGCGCCGGATCTTCATTGCCGGTCTCGAGTTCAAAGAGCTCGACCTTGCGTGAGATGTTTTTGAGCTCTTTCGCTCCGATGCTTGTGAGGTTCAACCCGAGGTTGTTGCCGACCTGCCGGTAGACGTCTTCGGTGATGCACACGCCGCCGGGACGCGCGAACGGCTGAACGCGCGCGGCGATGTTGACTCCGTTTCCATAGACGCGACCGCTGTCGCGCCAGATCTCGCCGAGGTGGATGCCGATCCGAAGCCGGAACCGCTCCTCGGACGGTACGTCGCGTCCCGCGAGCGTGACCGCGTCTTGAAGGCTCGTCGCGCACGTGACCGCGCTGCGTACGCTCTGAAACAGCACGAAAAGCCCGTCGCCGATCGCGTCGATAACCTCGCCGTCGGCCGCCTCGATCAGCGGGAGCACGATCTCGTTGTGCCGCTTCAGGACACCGATCGTCCGCTCCTCGTCTTCCTCCATCATCCGCGAGTACTCGGCGATGTCGGTGAACATGATCGCGGCCAGTTCGGTTGAGCGAGTCTCGGTCTCGGACATGGACCTATAATAATGTTTCCGCGTCACGCAAACAAGGCGCTCGCGACGTGGGAGAGCCTACACCCCCGGCGGGCAGATCTTGTCGATCGCGCTCAAGGTCGCTGCGTCGAGCTCACCGTCGGCTGCCGCCGCGTTCGCGCGCGCCTGCTCGGGCGTCTTCATTCCCGGGATCGGGCACGTGACGGCCGGATTCGCGAGTACAAACCGGAGCGCGAATGTCAGCATGTCCGAGCCTTTCGGCACGAGTGACCGAAGAGCCGCGACCGTGTCGAGTTTGGCCAGGAAGTCTTTGCGCTGATCTCCGTCGGGATTCCACTTCTGGCGGACGGTGTCCTCGAAGCGCGTCTCGGCGGTGAACTTGTCCACAAGCAGCCCTTGCGCGATCGGGCCCCTGAGCAGCACGCCGATGTTGTTCTCGCGGCAGTACGGAAGAATGTCCTTCTCCGCGCTGCGGTTCAGAACCGAGTAGTTAATCTGGCACGACGCGCAACCGCCTTCGGCGTCGAGCGCTTTGAGCGACGCGAGATCGTTCGTCGAGATCGCGTACTCACGGATCTTGCCTTGTTTCTTCAGAAGCTCGAACGCCTCGACGAAGATCTCAGGGTTCTCGGGCGTGCCGACGTGGCACTGATACAGGTCGATGTAATCGGTTCCGAGCCGGTACAGGCTCGCGTCGCAACAGTTCGTGATGCTGTAGATCGATTTGAGCTGCGGCGGATCGTTGTACCGGCGCGCCCAGTTACCGACCTTCGTCGCGATATAAACTTTGGACCGGACGTCTTTGAGCGCTTTTCCGGTGTAGATCTCACT
The DNA here is from genome assembly GCA_007695285.1 of Spirochaetaceae bacterium. Classification (GTDB taxonomy): domain Bacteria; phylum Spirochaetota; class Spirochaetia; order DSM-27196; family PXBQ01; genus PXBQ01. The sequence goes on from REEC01000062.1 coordinate 21,183, forward strand.
CTGCCCCAGGCCGTACGCGTCGGCGGTGTCAAAAAGGTTCACGCCCGCGTCGAGCGCCGCGCGAATCGTATCGATCGCCTGCTTCTCTTCGACCGGCCCCCACTGGCCGCCGATGCCCCAGCATCCCATCGAAACCGCGCTGACGTCCCAACCGGCTTTTCCGAGTTTTCTGTACTTCATGATATCGTTCCTCCGTCCTGTCCTTAGGCTACGAATCATGGTGCACGCTCGAACGACCAGTGTCAAACGGAGGTCTACGGTTGTAACGGTTCCGTTCTAACGCGGCCGAACAGCACTCGGCAGAGTACCAAACGCCATCCAACCCAGGAAAGGCTGCGGCGTTTGAGCAGCGAGGACAAACCGAACAGTCCAAACACGACCGGAAACCCTGCAAACAGAAGGAGCTTGCGACCGATCGGCATGATCTCCCAGAACGCGTGGCGAAAACTCGCCCACGAGCGCTGCAGATCGGCGCGTGGTAATCGCACCCGCGTGCGCCCGGCCGCATCGACTGCGATGAGAGTCTCACGGTTGTTCTCGACCCGGTTCTCGAGCTTGCCGTCGTACTCGACCCAGATGTGCGTGAGCGAGATATTCTTCCTGTACGGGATCTCGAGCGCCTCGAGCAGCGACGCGAATAAAACATACCGGGCCTTGCAGTCCCCGACACCTTTCAGCAGCGCTTCGTCGAGAGTCGGGAAGTACCACGGGGTGTTGTACGCGGTCCAGTCGTAGCGGTACGGCAGTTGTTCGTACACAAAAGCCTGGATTTCTGTCGGCGTTGAACCTTCGAGCTCCTGCGCGAGATCGGAAACGAGAGCCGCGTCGACCGGAGGTTTGTGCAAACGGTACAGACTCGTTATGAGTTCACCGGGATTCGGATACAGCACAAACAGTATCCATGCCAAAAGTAGCGCGAACCACCACCGGGACATCTTCTTTGAGCGGCCGACCGATTCACGACGACCGAGTCTCCAGTTCATGGTGTGAAAGTCGCCGATGACGCCGACAAAGTCAAGACATTGTCTTAACAGGATCTTGACAATCGGAATATCGAAAGTCCTTGGTGGGTAGCGAGCCGAGATAAGTCTTCCTGTCACTCATTTGGACGTGCGCGATTTACAGCAAACACGCGATCGGGTAGAATCGCTAAAACCGCTGCGGAGATTCCAGTGAGCACACGACCGAACATCCTTTTTATCATGACCGACGATCACGCCGCGCAGGCGATCGGCTGCTACGGCAGCCGGATCAACTCGACGCCGAACCTCGACAGGATCGGGAACGAGGGCATGCGCTTCGAGCATTGTTACGTGACGAACTCGATCTGCACGCCGAGCCGCGCGACGATCCTGACCGGCACGCACAATCACGTGAACCGCGTCACGACGCTCGCGACGCACCTGGACAATCGATTGCCGAACGTCGCGAAGCACCTTCAATCGGGCGGCTATCAGACGGCGATCTTCGGCAAGTGGCACCTGGGCCAGGGCCCCGAGCACTGGCCGACCGGATTCGACCGCTGGTGCGTCCTGCCGGGTCAGGGCATCTACCACGATCCACGTTTTGCCGAGATGGGCGAACACGTCGTCAAGCCGGGGTACGTGACCGACGTGATCACCGATGACTGCATCGAGTGGCTCGATCACCGCGACGACGCAAAGCCGTTCTTCCTGATGTGCCACCACAAGGCGCCTCACCGACCGTGGGACCCGAAGCCCGAGCACCGGTCGCTCTACACCGATCCAATCGAGATCCCCGAGACGTTCGACGACGACTACCGTAACCGCGCCCGTGCCGCCGAAGCCGCGCACATGCGCATCGCGCGCGACATGACGTACGACGACCTCGACCTTGTCCAGCTTCCCGAGGCGCCGGGCGCGAACCTCGGATGGAGTCCACACAAACTCGTCCCCAACCCGGGCGACGATGAACTGTCCAACTTCTCGCTGCGCTGCCGGAATACCGGCGAGTTATTCACGTTCACGAGTCGCGACGAGCTGAAGCGCTTCAAGTACCAGCGCTATCTGCAGAAGTACCTGCAGTGCGTCCACTCGGTCGATGAGAATGTCGGACGGTTGCTCGACTACCTCGACACGAACGGTCTCGCCGAGAACACCGTTGTGATCTATACCTCCGACCAGGGTTTTTACCTCGGCGAGCACGGGTGGTTCGACAAACGGTTCATTTACGAAGAAAGCTTCCGGATGCCGTTCCTCGTGAGGTATCCGGAGATCGTGAAGCCGGGATCGGTCTGCACCGAGATGGTCAGCAACGTCGATTTCGCGCAGACCTTCCTGTCGCTCGCGCAGCTGCCCGAACCGAACTACATGCAGGGCCGGTCGATAGAGCCTCTGCTGCGAGGCGACACGCCCGATGACTGGACCGACCTCGCGTATCATCGCTACTGGATGAACCAGGACGATATTCATAACGCGTACGCGCACTACGGAATCCGCACTCACCGCTACAAGCTCATCTACTGGTACAACGAGGACTGCGGTGAAATCGGCGCAAACCCCGGTACCGACCAACCCGAATGGGAGCTCTTCGATCTGGAGAAGGATCCGCTCGAGTTATTCAACGTGTACAACGACCCGGCGTACGCCGGCGCGGTGCGCGAAATGACGGCGAAGCTCAACGCGGAGATGCTCCGGATCGGCGATACGCCGATGCACCCGGTCGCCTGACGCGCCGCCGAAAGACACGGTGATCCGCGCGACCGGTGCGCCGGCGCGGTCTTACAGCACGAACCCGAGATAGTTCTCCCGGTTCACGAGAGTATAGGTCGCTTCTGAGTATGTCCGCTTCCAGTCGCGCGGGGAGGTGGGGGCCTTCATGCCCCACTTGAACTCATACCCGTCGAGTCTACCTTCGCGCTCTTCGACCATGTCGATCTCCTGGCCGTCCCACGTCCGCCAGAAGAAGTGGTTGGCGCTCACGTCGCGGTACGTCAATAACTTGATTCGCTCGACGAACAGGAAGTTCTCCCAGAGCGCGCCCGCGTCGTCTCGACGCGAAAGTGGGTTGAAGTTAGCAACGACCGCGTTCCGGATGCCGGTATCATAGAAGTAGTACTTGCTCTTCTTGGTGATCTCTTTGCGGAGGTTCCGGCTGTAGCCGCGGACGTTGAACAACACGTATCCTTTTTCCAGTAAGTCCAGGTATCGCGCAACGGTCTTGTAGTCCAGGCCGAGCTGACCACCGAGTTCACGCAGCGAGACCTCTGATCCGATCTGAAACGCGATCAACCGCAAGAGATCGAGCAGAACCTTCGCGCTCTTTACTCGATCGAGTTCCAGGATATCCTTGAGCAGGTACGAGCCGCTGATCTCGTTCAGGAGGGATCGTCGCTCGGCGTCCGAGCCCGCGGACACGACTTCCGGATACGACCCATAAACAAGCTGCGTCTCCAACGTATCCCGAAGTTCGCCGCGGTTACGGAACGTGTGGAGCTCCGTCTGCGAAAGCGGGAGCATCAGCAAAGACACTTTCCGCCCGGTCAGCGGCTCCCCGGTCTGTCCTGCAAGCTGAAAGGAAGAGGAACCGGTAACGATCAGTCGGGTAGTTGTGCCGGAGTCGACCAGCAGCTTGAGTGAGATCCCGATGTTCGGAATCCGTTGCGCTTCATCGATTACGACCGTCGCGTATCCCTCAACGAGCTCATTGAGCCGGTCGAGTCGCATCGACCCCCAACTTTCTTGCGCACGTAGATCGTCGCCCATCACATAGAGCGCCGGTTCCCGACACCCCTCGAGGAACCGGCGCACGAGCGTAGTCTTGCCGACCTGACGCGGCCCGGTCAGCACCAGGACCTTTCCCGTCACCAAGTACTTATCGAGCTGTTCATAGACGCGCGCAACGTACATCGAGCGTAGTATACGATACAAACGTGCGATCAACAAGATTTTGAGGATGGGAAATCCTCAAAATCTGCATATTTTGAGGAGTCAGAATCCTCAAAAACACTCGACGGCGATCAACACCCGTTTGATGGGACGGAATAGTGGGATGATTCGATTTCCCACCACGGATCGCTGAACGCGAGGATCGTGTGTTATTATTGGTGTGTAATGGAGAATGTAACGGTCTCCCTGCCGGAAGAAACGGCACGATCGGGAGAACCGCCGGCGCGCGCTCGATGAGTTTCAGAGCGTCCGGGCCGTGAACCTGGGTCCGCCGGGTGAAGCGTACCCGAGTCGTGAACCCGTTCGTCGAAACCGAACCTAACTAGCCGTTTTCCCTCCGCCAGGGATTCGGAGGGCCCGGAGGGGTCACGGCGCAGCCGGGACCGAAGCGAAGCGCAGCCCGTAGAAGCCCGGTCGGCCCGAAGGGCCGAGGCGCCCCATGCTGCTATCCAAGTGTGGTCACTAACTCCAGATAGTTTTCGGGGTGGATGTATCGTGGCACTCACTCAATTCATGCGAATTGCGTGAGCGACGTTCACTCATTTCTCTTCCGCCGGCTACTCGAGTGTTACGACGATTGATACGACCTGCTCGAGCGCGGTATCGAATCCGGTGAGGTCGCTGTAGATTCCCGGTTCATCACGGAGGAGTCCGCCGTGGCCGATGAGCTCGAGGCGACTCGATCCGGAGACGAGGCCGCCGGCATAGACGAGCGACGGCTGCCCCACCCACTCGTTCTCCTCTTTTGTGAAGGTCGAGTTTTCATTTCCCGGCTTGTTTATCTCGAGATAGATCGTCGTGGCTCCGGCCGAACCGGTCAAAGCAGTCACGAGTGTCGTCGGCCCGGTCGGGGTTGCGGAGGTGACCGTATCGGGATACGGGTTCGCTTTCGAGGGAAGCAGAGCACCGGTCGCTTCGATCCGCGCGGACCACACCGGCAAGCTCTGCGCGAAGAACTCGGCCTGTTTCTCGTTCCGCGCGGCGTGGCGCATCCCGCCGAAGTCGGCCCCGGAGACGTAGAGGGTCTCGACGAGGGTACCCGCGTCATCTTCGGTCCAGATCGCGAACTGCGGAAGCACGTTGAAGATGAACGGACCCGCCTGCATCCTCGAGCTCCAGTGCGCGCCGGGCTTGATCTCAACGCGCAGCGTCGAATCCGCGTTATCCCGCAGTACGATCGTCTGCGGCTCGGGGTTTACCCGGTTCATGACGCAGCCCGAAAGCGACAGAGCTATCGCGCCGACGCAGATCAAGCGTAGAGTTCCTCGTTTCATGTTGTCTCCGGATGTTTAATCTCCGCCGAAGAGGCGGTTTCTGCCGGGAAGAGTGCATCAAGAGTCCGACCGTGTCAACTGGATTTTGTCGGGTCGGCTCGTGGGTCCGCAGGCGGCGTCTACAGTCCGCCGATGCGGCGGCGGTACTCGGCGATGACCGACGTTCCGGTGTGGGCGCTTCACGCCCGAAGCGACCCCTCGGGCACATGCGCGATCGGAAGCAGGTCTGGGGCATTCTATGACTCGCTGATCCAGACGGCAGCCTCCCATGGCCGAAGCGGAATCCGCGAGCCTCTCGGCTCGAAATCGGCATAACTTGCCAGGAGCAGACGGCGATCCTCTTCCTCGGGAACAACCGCCACGGCATCGGTGGTGCTCAGATTCAGGACCGTGGTCAGGACCGTCGCGTCCAAGCGCCGCTCGAACGCGAAGACCGGAATCTCCTGATCGGTGAGTTCGCTGAAGTCGCCGTACACAATGACCGGATGCTCCTTTCGCAGGGCAATCAGCCGGCGGTAGTACTGCAGCACGGAGTCGGGGTCCGCGAGTTCGCTCTCGACGTTCACGGTCGTGTAGTCGGGGTTGACGCCAATCCAGGGTTCGGCGCTGCCGAATCCGGCGTAGGGCTCGGCGCTCCACTGGACCGGGGTCCGGGCGTTGTCACGGCTGCAGGCGTGGATGCGCGGGAGGATCGCCGCGGGGTCCTCACCGGCGGCGACTCGCTCACGGTAGTAGTTCAGCGTGGCCACATCGCGATACTCGTCGATCCCGCCAAACGCCACGTTGGTCATGCCGATCTCTTCGCCCTGCATGATGAACGGGGTCCCCTGCAGCGTGTGCAACAGCGTCGCAAGCGTCTTCGCCGAGATGCTCCTGTTCGGCCCGTCCTCGCCAAAGCGGGAAACCTGCCGGGGCTGATCGTGATTGCTCAGGTAGAGACAGTTCCAGCCGCGCCCGTCGAGCCTGCGCTGCCACGAGGCGAAACTCTCCTTGAATGCACGCAGATCGAGCGGGATCGGATCGAACACGCCCTGACCGCGGTCGAGGGAGACCTGCTCGAAGTTGATCGCCATGTCGACGGTACCGTGCTCCGGATTTACGTAGCCGGCGATCGTTTCGAGATCGGCAAGTGTCGTTTCTCCGACGGTCATCACGTCGTAGCCGCTCATGGAATCCTTGACGAACCGCATGTACTCGGAAATCCGGGGTCCGTTGGCAAACTGATCGTGGCCGGTGAGGCTGCTGAAGTCGGTACCGTCGGGCAGTCCGGGAGCCTTTGACAACAAGTTGATCACGTCCATCCGGAACCCGTCGACTCCCTTCTCGAGCCAGAAGCGGATGATGTCCCGGACTTCGGAGCGAACGCGCTCGTTCTCCCAGTTGAGATCGGGCTGCCTGCGGCTGAACAGATGCAGGTAGTACTCGCCGGTGGCCGGATCGAGCTCCCACGCGGGCCCCTCAAAGAACGAACGCCAGTTGTTCGGCAGGCCGCCCTCCTTTCCGGGGTGCCAGATGTAGTAGTCGCGGAACTCGCTCTCCTTCGATGAACGGCTCCGGCGGAACCACTCGTGCTCATCGGAGGTATGGTTGACGACCAGATCCATGATGAGCCGCATGCCTCTGCTGTGGACCGCGGCCAAAAGCTCGTCGAACAGGCGCATGGTACCGAACTCATTCATGATCTGCCGGTAGTCGCTGATGTCGTAGCCGTTGTCATCGTTGGGAGAACGGTAGATCGGGTTGAGCCAGATAATGCCAACCCCGAGATCCGCTATGTAGTCCAGCTTCTCGAGTACACCACCCAGGTCTCCGATTCCGTCTCCGTTGGAGTCCTTGAAGCTCCTGGTATAGACCTGATACACGACCGCCTCTTTCCACCACGCCTGTCTCATCTCTCCCTCCAATGCGCCTGAGGCCTGTTCAGTGAGGCAGGCCCCCCGCTCGGTCAGTCGTATTTCACCTTCGGGCACACCCGAGAAGTGACGCCATGATGATGATCGACAGCATAGCGGGACGATACCGCATTTCACTCGCCGGAGCAATCGATGCGATACTCGACAGTTCAACAACGCTCATACGTGCTATTCTGCGGTACTGATCGGGAGGTATGGTGGATGGTCAACAAGATGTTGCACAGCAAGGATTTCAGCAGGCTTACTGCATACGTGGAGCGAGTAAATGCCGGCTGAGACGCCAGAAATGAGCGGTTTGTCCGGATACTTCCGCTGCGGCCTGCCGTACAACCGCTCGGGACGAGGGGCGCGAGCGCTCGTCATTTTCCCCGGGCTGACCTTCGAGAACAAGCCGCAGTTCGGGATGCTGTCGATGTACGCCTTCCTGAAACGCGAGTTCACGCTTTTCGCGGTCAATCGGCGGCCGGGGATGCCGAGTGGGTGCACGCTACGCGACATGGGCGATGACTACGCGACGATGATCCGCGAGGAGTTCGGCGGGCCCGTGGATGTGATCGGCATATCGACCGGCGGATCGATCGCACTCCACTTTGCCGCCGACCATCCCGACCTCGTTCGACGGCTGGTGATCCATTCGAGCGCGCACACGCTGAACGATGCGGCCAAGGCGCTGCAGCTCGAGGTGGCGCGGCTGGCGCAGAAGGGCGAGTGGCGGCAGGCGTGGGCGACGATCGTGCGCACCATCTTCCCGCAGAAGGGCCCGGGCAGGTGGCTTTCCCAGCCGCTCGTCGGCTTCAGCGCGTGGCTGCTCTCGCGGAAGCCTCCGCGGGATCCCGGCGACCTCGTCGCCACTGTCCGTGCCGAGGATGAACACGCGTTCAAGGACCGCTTGGGCGAGATCGCCGCACCCACGTTGGTGGCTGGCGGCGCCGACGATTTCTTCTACAGCCCGTCGCTGTTCGGCGAGACGGCGGCCGGCATCCCGAACTCGCGGCTCTGCCTCTACGAGAAGATGGGTCATCCGGCAACTGGGTGGCAGTTCCGCAGCGACGTGCTTACGTTCTTGCGAGATCAATAGCGAAGGGAGACGATGAGACCCATGACGGGACAACTGGAGAGCCTGTACGAGTTAAAGAAGAGAGACGTGCGGCGTGCAGCCGGCGTGTTGACCGACGCGTTCGAGCACGATCCGATTTGGAACGCGATTCTGCGCGACGCGACGCCAACTCAGAGAGTCGGCGCGTTCGAGACGCCGCTCCGGTACTGTCGCAGATACGGTCAGGTCTTTGCGACGTCAGCGGAGCTGGAAGGAGTCGCAGCGTGGCTTCCGGGCGACTCGTCCGCCTTCACGCCCTGGCGTCTGCTGTGGAGCGGCGCGATGGGAGCGGCTCTGAAGCTCGGGTGGAAGACCGCGAGGAAGATGGAGCCGATCTTCGCGCCGCTGGAACTCTACCGCAAGGATACGATGAGCGACGAGCCCTTCGTCTATCTCCAGATCATCGGTGTCGCGAAGGCCATGCAGGGACGTGGCTTCGGGAGCACGATTCTGAGGGCTCTGATCGGCGAGTGTGATAGGACCGGGAAGTCGCTCTATCTGGAGACCGAGACGGAGGACAACGTCGCCTTCTATGAACGATTCGGATTCGGCGTCGTCAGGCAGATCACCCTGCCGATGGTCGACCTGCCGATGTGGCTCATGGTCAGGTCTGCCGGGAAGCCGGTCGACCGCCAATGAAACTGACAGACGACCCAAAAGGAGATCACATGAAAATGGCAATCATTCTTTACTCGGGAACCGGCAATACGCGCGGTGTCGCGGAGCGGCTCGCGACGAAGGTCCGCGCTCGTGGCGACCAGGCCGAGATTCGCGAGATCACGGTGACGGGCGATCCGGGTAAGGGCGCCGACGCCTTCCAACTCGCGTCGACCCCGTCGACGGACGATGCCGACGTCGTGGTGCTGGCAAGTCCCGTGATGGCGTTTTCGCTGTCGCCCGTCATGAAGGCGTACCTGGACCAGGCCAAGCCGCCGCAGCGGCCGGTGCGCGTCGTGATAACGCAGCACTTCCCGCGCTCGTGGATGGGTGGCCGTCAGGCGCTCGGGTGGATGACGCGCGCGCTCAAACGCAACGGCACGTCGGTCGCCGAAGCGATGATCGTCAACTGGACCAGCAAGGCACGCGAGAAACAGATCGAGGACGGCACCGATCGATTGGCGGCTCTGGTGTAGGCGGCTCTGGTGTAACTCAAGGCGGCCGCTCGGATATCGTCCTGGCGGAGGGAGCCTGCCCGTTTTTCCGGCTCGCCCCCGCGTTCTCGACGAGTTCATCCGGAGAGCAGCAACCGTATTACCTCATCTATCCGGTCCAACACCGCCTCGGCGGTGGAGTGGCTGCGTCCGGTGATATGAAAGAGCAACATGCCGTGGACTGTGCTGCCGAGCATATCTTCGATGAGTTCGCAGTGATGCTTCGGGACAAGCCCGGTCTCACCTGCCTGCACGAAGGTCTCGTGGACCAGAACTGCAACCCTGGGAATCAGAAGATGCTGCTCCAACGCGACAGGGATGGGGTCGATCGGCGCCATGAAAACCACCTTGAACGCCTCGGGATTCTTCAGGAAGTAACCGGCATAAATCCCGGTGGCCCGACGAATACGCTGCTCGAAGTTGTCGATACCCTCGATATCGTGCAGCACCACCGTGTACACCTCGTCCAGGTAATCCGCGGCAACATAGGCAAGAATCTCAGAGAAGTCGGCGAAGTAGTTGTAGAGCGTGCCGACCGCGAATGATGCCGTTTCGGCGATTCTGCGTGTATTCAGCTGGGCGAGTCCTTCGGTCCTGATGAGCTCCTTTGTCGCATCCACGATGAACCGGCGCGTTCGCTCTTCGTGCACGGCTCTTCGGCCCGCTCGAGCCTCAGGCATCGGTGGTCCCGGTGACCGGCTCATCTATGGCATAGGGTCGAGCGCGATAGTCCACTCCTGCCTTCTTCGCGTCGCGCTCGACCTTCAACTTCATCAGCGGAATCATCAACCATCTCGGCATGAGTGCGAAGTGCCTGTGAATCAACGCGGTTGCCTTCCCGCTCAGCTCACGGTCGTGCGCGATGCATGTTGCCATCTCATCCAGCGCGCGACGGACCCATCGCATCAGCCGTCCGGTCGATTCAAGCGGTCTACCATCGATGAGTGGGCTGGCGCCGAATCCGAACCCTCCTCGGTAGACCATTCCGGTCTCGCGGCAGAAGTGCTGACACATCTCGAAGCAAGTCTGTCTCTGGATGTCTTCGAGGTAGCCCGAATGGATCACGGTCATGACGTTGAGCCCGGACAACCCGCCACGGTTCGGACTGTCGTCCAGTGCCGCCAGAACCTCCTGGAACGGCCACGGGAGCGAGTGGACGTACACTGGGGTACAGAGTACCAGTAACTGCGCGCCTCGCAGCGACTCCCCGAACGCCGCCACCTGGTCGCCATCCCGAAAGATCTGGTGCGCGCGCCACCTCTGTACCTCGATCCCCGGGAGTCTGGCCTCGAGGTAGTTCGCTATCGACTCGGTACCGGTCTTCACACCACGCGGACTGCCCAGCAGAAAGACAACGCGCTTCATCGGGACGCCCCCGCCTCGCGGAACGAGTTCTCGATCCGGCTCCGTACCTCTTCGCCGGCCATGCCGGGAGCGAGCACCGTAGAGGCCGACCTTTCGGCGAACACGCACGCGGCGATGCGGCTGCCGGCGAGGTGGAACGTCTTTTCTTCGGCCTCGTCCTCGCGTCGCATGATGCCAATGCTGATCACCGACGCGGGACCAGGATAGCGCATTTCGTGGTGCATTTCTCCGTTGTGAAGGACGTACGTCCCCAACCCCTGCGGGCTGAACCGGTCGATCGCCTTCTTAAGGTGTCCTCCGAACCCACCGAACCGAACGAGGCTCACAAGGACGATCCGCGCGGCTCTCGCGAGATGCGGGTAGATCTCCTGCATCTGATCCCGCTTACAACAGATTCCCGGGTTGGTGTCACCACAGTAACCGCAGCCATTACAGTAGCCGATCGACATCGCGGGCAGATCGAACCAGGCCGCATCGAGTGATTCCGGTAGCTGAGACTTGAGTTCTTCAGCGACGGTGGAAGATAGCGGATCATCCGCCCCGAGTCCAAACAGAACGAGTGTTGCCATATGAACGCCTTTATATATTATGAACGTTGTTCATTCTATAACATACAGTGTAGCATTGCACAAGCCTCCTTCCACCACGCGCTCACGGATTCCTAACAAAAACAACACCGAAAGCTAACACGATGCGCGCAGCATCCAGTGATGATTCATGTTGCGGCCATTTCCAAAAAGTACAAGTCGGTTCAGGCGCTCGGCCCGACGACGGTCGAGATAACCGAAGGCAGTTTCACCGCCGTTCTCGGCCCTTCCGGGAGCGGCAAGACGACTCTCCTGCGGATCATCGCAGGGCTCGAGACGAGCGATTCGGGATCGGTTTCCATTGGTGGGCACACCGTCAGCGACGCCGCGAGCCGGCTCTTCGTCCCACCCGAGCGGCGCGGTCTCGGGATGGTCTTTCAGGACTTTGCGCTCTGGCCGCACATGACCGTATTCGAGAACGTCGCGTACACGCTTCGCGCTCGGCGCGATACGGCCAACTTGAAAGCGCGCGTCACCGAGGCGATCGAGACGGTGAGGCTCGGTGGCAAGGAAGGGCGCTATCCCGGACAGCTCTCCGGAGGCGAGCAACAGCGTGTCGCGTTTGCGCGCGCGGTCGTCGGCAAACCACGCGTGATCCTGCTCGATGAACCGCTTTCCGCGCTCGACGCGCTGTTGCGCGAGCAGATGCGGCTCGAGCTCAAGACGCTCGTGAGCTCGCTCGGGCTCACGGCGCTGTACGTGACGCACGACCAGCTCGAGGCTTTATCGATGGCCGATCGGGTGCTGGTCATGAACAACGGGACTGTGCTCCAGTCGGGCTCGCCCGAGCAGGTCTACTCCCGCCCGACGCACCCGTTCGTCGCGTCGTTTCTGGGTCGATCGAACTGGTTCGCCGACGGAAACCGCATGATCCGACCCGAGCATCTGAGCTGGCACCGACCCGAGTCGGCTCACGTCGCGGTCGAAGGAACGGTCGCCGCTGTAGGATATCTCGGCGACCGGTACGAGATTCTTGTCCGGATCGACGGCGACACAATCGGTGCACGGACGCAGGAATGGACCGCGTACCGCGCGACACCGGTGCAGCGGGGGGCCGCAGTCACGCTTTACATCAGCGAACACAACATCAATTCCATAATCACAGAAGAGGAGATTTCAGCATGAGAGTATCAGCAATCCGGCCGGCGCTCGCGGTCGCAGTTTTTCTCGCGGTCGCGTTCTCCGCGTTTGCAGCGGGTGCGGTCGAGCAGACGGGGCCGCAACGAAGTACGGTACCTGCTGCGAGCAGCGCCGATGAGCGCGCCGAAGTAGCCGCGGCGAGCGGTACGATTACCGTTTATTCGGCCGGGCCGGGAGGACTCGCAAACGCATTTAAAAATACTTTCGAGGCGGCCACCGGGATTCGCGTAGAGCTGTTTCAGTCGACGACCGGCGCGGTGCTCGGACGCCTCGAGGCCGAGGCGGCGAATCCGGTTGCCGACGTCGTGATTCTCGCGAGCTGGCCCGCGGCGTTTGAGTTCAAGACTCGCGGCCTTTCACTCGCGTATCCGGGCGCGGTTGGAGCGGATGAGTTGCATTCCGCGTTCCTTGACGCGGACTATCACTTCTTCGGCACGAGCGCGTCGGCTCTTGGGGTGACGTTCAACACGAATGCCGCGCCGGCCGTGCCGATGGACTGGTCCGACTTCACGCGCCCCGAATGGCGCGGTCTGGTCAACATCCCGGATCCGCTCTTGTCGGGCAGCGCGCTCGACTTCATCTCCGGGTACGTGAACGTGTACGGAGAAGAGGCGTGGTCGCTCTTTGAGGCGCTCGCGGCGAACGACGTGCTCGTGGCCGGGGCGAATAATCCCGCGCTGACCCCGGTTGTGTCAGGCGCCAAGGCCGCGGTGCTCGCAGGCGTCGATTACATGGGTTACGCTCAAGCGGCGAGCGGCGAGGCGGTTCGTGTCGTCTATCCATCGTCGGGTACCGTCGTGAACCCACGCCCTGCGTTCATCCTGAAGTCATCGCAGAATATTCCGGCCGCGAAACGGTTTGTCGATTTTCTCCTGTCGCATGACGCGCAGCAACTCGTCGCGAACGCGTATCTGTTGCCGGGACGAAGCGACTTTGTTTTTACGAACCGGGACGGCATGGATGTAATCCCGATGCTCGAGTACGATTGGGAGTGGATGAGCGAGAACGCCGAGGCGATCACGGACCGTTTCACCCGGATCTTCGGCCGGTAAGCTCGCGTGAGTGCCCCTGTTCCCGGCGCATCGACACAATCGGTGCGCCGGTCGCGTTTTCTCGCTCCCGAGACGGCGCTCGCCGCCCCGGTACTGGCGCTGCTCGTGGTCCTTGTGTTCGTTCCGATGGGGCTCATCCTCATCCGGAGCGTGATCATCGACGGCCGAGTCGACGCGACGGTCCTGTTCCGGACAGTCAGCGACCATGGTTTTTCCCGGGCGTTCTGGAACTCGATAACTCTCGGGCTTCTTGTCGTAGCCGGTGCGACGGCGCTCGCGCTCCCGCTTGCGGTCATCACGACGCGCACCTCGCTCCGGTACAAGCGGTGGATCGACGTGGTGCTCGTGATCCCGTTCCTGACCCCACCGTACATCAACGCGCTCGGCTGGATGCTGTTCATGGAGCCACGTGGGTACCTCGTTCATCTGGCCCCGCGGGCAGGCGACTGGTCGGCGGCGTTCTTCTCGCTCCCGGGGATGGTGATGGTGATGAGTCTTCACCTCTATCCGTTTCTCTACCTGATGCTGCGCAATACGCTCGCGCAGCTCTCGGGGTCGCTCGATGAAGCCGCGGCGGTGAGCGGCGCGCGCCCGGTCTACCGGTTCGTAACGGTGACGCTTCGGCTTCTGGTTTCTGGCTACGCGATGGGTAGTCTGCTCGTGTTCGTGAAGACGCTCTCGGAGTTCGGCACACCGATCACGATGGGGCGCAGGATCGGGTTTCCGGTGCTCGTTACCGAGATCTTCCGGTACACCTCGAGCTGGCCGCTCGACTTTGGCAGGGGTTCACGCTATGCGGTGCTGCTGCTCGTACTTTGCCTCGGCGCGTGGGCCGGCCAGAACGTCGTGTCGCGTCGCAACGCGTTTCACGTCGTCGGCGGCAAGGGAAGCAGACCGTCGGGACGTCTGACGATTGCCGGTAGCGTGGTCGGATGGGTGTATCTGTCGCTGCTTCTGACGGTCTCGATCGGGATTCCGTACTTTTCGATCACTCTCACGTCGCTGTTGCGTCTGCGAAGCAGCGGAATCGCGTGGGGCAACCTGACGCTTGCTCACTATCGCGCGGTGCTCGAGCCGGCCGGCCTGGGGCTGCAGTCGCTTCGGTGGAGCCTCGTGTTGTCGCTTGCCGCGGCTACCGTATCGGCGGTGCTCGGCACCTTCGTCGCGCTCGGCGTACAGGCGGCACGCCGGACCGGTCACGGCTCGACGAAGACGGCGGCCGCGCTGGGCAGCGCGAGCGACGCGCTCGCGTTACTGCCGAACACGGTCCCGAGCATTATCGTCGTGCTTGGCCTGATCCTGATGTGGAACGCCGCGTGGATGCCGGTCCGGGTCTACAACACGCCGATGATGCTCGTGGTCACGTACGTCGTTCTCTTTCTGCCGTTCACGGTCCAGTACGTCAAGTCGAGTTACGAAGCGGTCCATCCGTCGCTGCGTGCGGCCGGCCGGGTGTGTGGAGGGTCGAGTATCTACGTCTTCCTGCGCGTGACGCTGCCGTTGATCGCACCGGGGATCGTCGCGGGATGGATCATGACGTTCGCGATCTCGTTCCGCGAGCTCGTCGGTTCACTCATCGTTCGTCCGCCGTCGGTCCATACGTCGGCAACCTTCATCTACGGCCAGTTCGAGCAGGGTAGCGTCAGCCAGGGGATGGCGATGGCCGTCGTGTCGGTCGGCGTCACGACCGCGATCCTCCTGGTCGCCCGCCGGTTCGACGGACGCCGGGGCGGAGTATCTCAGCGGTAGCCGGTCGGTGCCCGGCATTCGTGGCAGGCTCTTCTCAATAAAGAACGGATAACCAGGCGCAACTGCACATTTTCTATTGAAGCGCGACGCATTCGCCGTTATCTTAAGCGCAACACTCAAGTAAGGGGTCTACATGACGCTAGGGGTTCCGAAAGAGACGTTTCCGGGTGAGCGCCGTGTCGCGCTTGTGCCGGCTCACGTGCCGGCCGTGGTGAAGCTCGGGTTCGATGTTCTCATCGAGGCCGGTGCGGGTGTGAGTTCGGGGCATCTCGACGAAGAGTACGTCGAGAAAGGCGCGTCGATCGTCACGGATGCCCGCGCCGAGGCCGATGTGTTATTGACCGTTCGTTCGGCCGCGGCGGCGGGTGAGAGTGCGCCGGGACCGAAGCGCGACGGCCAGACCGTTATGGGCTTTCTCGATCCGTACGCGCCCCACCGGGTGTTTGCCGAGTTCAAGAAACGGAACACGACGTCATTCTCGATGGAACTCATCCCGCGCATCACGCGCGCGCAAGCGATGGACGCGCTCAGCTCGATGGCGAACCTTGCGGGGTACCGCGCGGCGCTGCTCGGCGCCGAGGCGCTGCCGCGGATGTTCCCGATGATGATGACAGCTGCGGGAACGATCGTGCCGTCGAAGGTTTTTGTCGTCGGCGTCGGTGTCGCGGGGCTGCAGGCGATCGCGACGACGAAGCGGCTCGGAGCGA
>REEC01000220.1 GCA_007695285.1 Spirochaetaceae bacterium
CCTGTGGTCCAGAAATAGATACCGCCGCCTCTCCATGCCGAGTGGTTACCCGTGATGGTATTGCCGAAAAGGGACACAGTCGGCCCATTGATGTAAATCGCGCCGCCTTTACCCGGGTTGTGGCCCCCCGTTGCCTCATTACCCGAAATGATGTTGTTCGTGATCGTTGCCGTTATCGCGTCCGAATCGGCTAGCGCAATGCCTCCACCGTCTTGCGCCGTGTTGTTCGATATCGTGTTATCGTTTATAGCCACCTGAACGGCCGTGCCCCAGCTCCGCACTTCTATCCCTCCACCACGGGAAGCTTCATTTTCGGTGATGGTATTGCGGGCGATCCTGAGCGTGCCGCTCATAATGTAAAACCCACCCGGCTTATTGCCACTTATCGTGTTGTCGGTAATGTCACTGAGTTTCTGATTGCCTCCCCTAAACTGTATCCCTCCGGCTTTGTGCTGACCGCCGTTTGTTGCATCGTTTCCGGTAATAGTGTTGAAGGCGATCGTGGCATGCGCCCCGCCGTGCACCGCAATTCCGCCGGCGTTGTAGTCGCCTGCTGCTTTGTTGTTCGTGATAGAGTTTAAGGTTATCATCGCCGAAGTCCCTGCTCCGGTAAGGTAAATCCCTCCGGTCACGGAGCTCTGGGCCTCGTTGTTGTTCTCGATGGTGTTGTTCTGGATGCGCGCCGTTGCATCTTCGCCCGACGCACCTCCGACCTGAATGGCCGGTGCTCCGATATGCCCTTCGAAGTGATTGTCTCTGATCGTCGCGTCAGACCCATTCACGACGTGTATCCCTGCGCCTCGTCCGGAGGCTTTATTGCCGATAAACGTGTTGAACTCGAAGATCGGTTCAGATTCACCGGTCACGTACGCTCCGCCTCCGAAAGCATTGACCGAGTCAGCTACGTTATCCTTGATGACATTGTTTCTGATGATCGGAGAGGAGGAGTTCGAGACGAGAATCCCCGCACCGGAGCTCCTGTTCCGATAACCACCGGTGATCGTGAAGCCCTGGAGAACCGATTCGTTCGTTTCCCCGCTGTTGAACACGACGACGCGTCCGTTACCGCCGCCGTCGATGATCGTCGCGGCGACGACGGCGGGATTAGTACTAAAGCCGATACTGCTTACCGTGATTCTCTTCCCGCGGAAGTCCAGGTTCTCGGTGTACGTTCCCTGTGCAACTAACACCGTGTCGCCGTCGGATGCGGCGTCAATCGCTGCCTGGATGGTCGAGTAATCGTCCGGAACCATGATGGCCACGGGATCATCGTCTTCCTCTCCGAAAAGATCGCATCCCACGATACTCAACATGGAGAAAACGGCGACGATAATAAGGATTGCGGTGAAAGACAATCGGATTTTTTTCATGGGTCTCCTCCGTAAGGATTGGCTGAAGATCTACTCACGCCATTGATTTTGTCCCAATACGGAGAAAAAACATCGTACTAAAGTCGTATTCGCGTTCGTTTCGGGGTTTTTCGGAGAACTCAGCCGATCGCGGACCCGCCCCTATCTCACGTACGACGTCCCGATGCCGGAGCCGTCCTTGTGCGGAACGACCCAGCGGTCGAGGATGCGCAGGTCGGGTGGATAGTACAACGTGACCGCGTTTCCGCCGGTGTCGATCCAGACGGTCTTGAGCTGCGGGAACGTGATACACGACGAGAAGCCGGTGGCTTTTGAGTACTCGACCATCTGCTCGATTGCGTCCGACTCGGAGGTGCCCGGAGCGAAAGTCTTTGTCCCGTACACCGCCGGGATGAACCGGATGACCGCGCAGACCGGGTGAAGGTCCGGCAGCGCGAGCACTTTCTCGTACTCCTCGCGATCGAGCTCGGCGCAGAACTCGAGGATATCGAGCTTCACATCGATCGCTTCGAGATACTCTCGGGGGATTCTCCGGCTCAAAGCATCGAAGCGCGCGCGGTGGCGCGAGAAGGTGTCGAGTTTTGTGTAGCCGAGTATCTCGGCGAGCTCGCGCGTCGTCGCGACCTTCTGTGACTTCTGTTTGAGGTAGGCCTTGCACGCGCGAAACCGGGTGTAGTCGTCGATCGTGTTGATTTCGGGAACCGAAAAGAAGGGAATCCGTCGCATAAATCCTCCGTTTTAGCATGGTTTTTTATAGACGCCTGCAAGTAGGGGATCAGCCCTTAAATCAACGTCTGTTTGGACAGTATACCACACCGATGTGAATGATTCCGGACTTGGCAAAAAGTGAATGTTTATTCAGCTCGCGCCTTGGCCTTATGCGGTTTTTCCGGTACCATACCCATCGAATTCTAAATAAAAGTACCAATCCTGAAAGGAGTCACTTACATGAAAAAATCAAAATGGCTATTGGCCGTCGCGCTGTTCGTGTTCGCAATTTTCCCGCTCGTCGCGGGAGGAAAGAGCGAAGCCGCCGTCCCGGACGATCAACTCGGTGAGTTGGTCCCGTCGCTCGTAATCCTGAGTTCGCTGCCCGAGGCCAACCTCGTGAACTACGAGATGGCGCAGGAACTCGCCGAGGAGCTAACCGAGCTCGGTGTTACGATCGAAGCCCGCCCGACCGATTTCAGCGTCCTGCTCGATGTCCTCTATGGTGAGGACATGGACTACGACGCGTACACGATCGGGTGGTCGGGTCGTGTCGAACGGTTAGACCCCGATATGTTTGTCCACTCGATCAATCACTCGTCGAACTCGGAGCCCGGCGGCAACAATACCTCACGGTACCGCAATCCGGAGTTTGACGCGCTCGCCGACGCGCAGCGCAGCGAGATGAACGTCGAAGCTCGACGCGAAATCGTGTGGGAAGCGCAGCGCATTCTGGCCGAAGATGTACCGCGTGTCACATTGTACTCGCGCGCGAACGTGCAGACGTACGACAAACTCCGATTCCAGGGCGTCGTGAACATGTCCGGTGAGGGACTGTTCAACGAGTGGAGCCCGATGGTCATGGAGCCCGTGTCGTCCGACTACACCGTTCCGATCGTTGCGAGCAATGTGAATATCACTAACTTGAACCCGTTTGCGGCGCGCAGCGTGTACGACTGGCGGAACCTTCGGTTGATCTACGACAAGCTTGTCCGTTTGAGCCCGGAAGTGGAGCCGCAGCCGTGGGCCGCGACCGGTTGGACCGTTGTGGATGACACGACGATCGACGTAACGCTCCGCGGCGGCATGACGTTCCACGACGGCCGCCCCGTGACGGTCGAGGACGTCGTCTGGACGTACCAAACCTGGATGGATCTTCCCGACAGTTACTTTGCATCGTTTACGCAGCCGATCCGTTCGGTCAGCGCACACGGTGCAAACACGATCCGGTTCGAGCTCCACGATCCGTACGCGCCGTTCATCACGACGACGCTGACGCAGATTCCGATTCTCCCGAAGCACATTTGGGAACCCATCCCGGACGTGACGCAGTACGACAACGTCACACCGATCGGCAGCGGTCCGTTCAAGTTCGTCCGCTTCCGCACCGGTGAGGAACTCGTCACCGAAAAGTATGCCGAGTACTTTGAACCGGTCAAGATCGACGGGTACATCTTCAAGATCTACGCTTCTCCCGAGGGTGTGCTTACGGACCTCGAGTTGCGCAACGTCGACCTGATTTCATACGATCTTATCCCTGCGCATATCAATCAGATCAAAGAGAACGACGGTGGTCGGTTCGACCATCTCGAACTGACCGAGGCGCCCGATATCGGTTTCTTCTACATCGGGATGAATCAGAACCGCCCGCCGTTCAACAACAAAGCGTTCCGGATCGCGGTTGCGCACCTTGTCGATTACGACTACGCGTTGAACGATCTGCTCGACGGCTACGGAAGCCGCGGCGGCGCGGGTCTCGTGATCAACGCGGCAAACGAGTTCTGGCACAACCCGAACGTTCCGATCTACGACACGTTCGATCGCGCGCGTGCGCGACAGATCCTCGCGGACGCCGGATTTGCCTGGGACAGCCAGGGCCGGCTTCGCATGCCTCGCGATTGATTTTCCGGCGAAGCGGTTGCGTCTGCGACCGCTTCGCCACATCTTCCCCGCACATTTGAGGAGCCGTCGGTGATACGGTACATAACGAAGCGCCTCGCGATCATGGTTCTCACGCTTTTTCTCGTCGCGACCATGATATTCCTGCTCTTCCGGACGATGCCCGGCGACCCGACCGCGTCGATGGTCGACCCGTCGATTCCGCGCGAGGCCCGGCAGGCGCTGCTCGAGCGGTACGGTCTTCACGAGAGTCTCTGGACGCAGTACACGATTTTTGTCCGCGACATAGTCCGGCTCGATTTCGGCAACTCCTATTTCTATAATCGATCGGTTCTCGCCGTGATCGGTACGCGGCTTCCCGCGACGCTCATTCTGATGTTCACCGCGATGTTGATCGCGTACGTCGTCGGCGTGTTCGGCGGCGCGTGGATGGCGTGGCACCGCGGTACACTCGCCGAATCGACCGGCGTCACTGTCAGTCTCATCTTCCGGTCGGCACCGACGTTCTGGGTCGGCCTCATGGCGATCATGATTTTTGCGGTCAACCTCGGGTGGTTCCCGGCCCAAGGTATGCGCACGACCGGGTACGAAGGCGAGACTTTCGCCGAAATTTTCTTGAACCGGGACTTTGTCCGTCACTTGATCCTTCCCGCGATCGTCGCGGGGATGTACTTCCTGGCGACGCCGCTTCTGATCATGCGCAACAGTATGCTCGAAGTGCTCTCCGAGGATTACATCGAAATGGCGCGCGCCAAAGGGCTCCGTGAACTGGTCATCCTGTACGCGCACGCAGCGCGCAACGCGCTTCTGCCGGTGGTTACCGCGGGAGCTTTGTTTGTCGGCTCTGCGATCGGCGGCCAGGTTCTGATCGAAGTTGTGTTTAGTTGGCCCGGACTCGGCCGCGAGATCGTTCAGGCCGTCACACGGTCGGACTATCCGCTCGCGCAGGGTATCTTTATCATCATCTCGGGGCTCGTCATGTTCATGAACCTCATCGCGGATATTCTGTACGCGTTCCTCGATCCGCGCATTTCGTACCGGTAGGTCGCTATGCAAAACGAAACCGAAAAAAAACAAGTACCCGATATCGACCCCTTTACCCCGAGCGGTTCAGCCGTGAGGAGGCGTCGTCGCCGTCGCGCCGACAGCAACATCGCGGTCTTCTGGTCGAGCCTCAAGCGCGACCGGCTCGCGATGGTCGGGGTGGCGCTGCTGCTCTTCTTCATTTTTGTCGGCGTATTCGCCGATCAGCTTGCGCCTCACGGCCCGCGTGACCGCAGTTACAACGAGGACGGCCGGATACGCCGGCTCGAGGCGCCCTCGTGGGACCACCCGTTCGGTACGACCGACGTCGGGCGCGACATATTCAGCCAGGTGATCCTCGGCACCCGGACCGCGCTGACCGTCGGTTTTCTCGCCGCGATTCTCGTGACGTTCGTCGGATCGGTCGTCGGCATCATCTCCGGGTACTTCGGTGGCTGGGTCGACACGGTGATCATGCGCGTCGTCGATTTTTTCTACGGGATTCCGTTTATCCCGTTTGTGATCGTGCTCGCGGCGATCCTCACCCCGAGCATGTGGAACATAATCCTCGCGGTGTCGCTCCTGTCGTGGCGTACCGTCGCGCGGATCGTCCGGTCGCAGGTCCTCTCGATCGCGCAGCGCCCGTTCATCAAGGCGGCGCGCGTCGCCGGCGCGGGGCACCTGCGGATCATGTTCCGTTACATTCTCCCGAACGTCATTCCGCTCGTGCTTCTCGAGATGGCGTTCATGGTGAACTGGGCGATCATGGCCGAGGCGAGCGTCGCGTTTCTTGGATTCGGTGATCCGCGCGTCGTGAGCTGGGGGCAGATCCTCCACATTAACTTTGTATCCGGGTACTCGCGTATCGCGTGGTGGTGGACCGGCCCGCCGGGAATCGCGATCGTTTTGTTGCTGCTCTCGATATTCTTCGTGGCGCGTTCGCTCGAGGCGGTCGTCGACCCGCGGCTCCGGAAACGGTGAGGGACGACTTATGACGACACACGCTACCGACAGAGTATCTACCGGGACCGATTCTCCCGTCATCGCGGTGCGCAACCTCAGCGTCGAGTACGTCACCGAGCGTGGTGTGCTGCGCGCGGTCGACGACGTCAGTTTTGACGTTCGTCGCGGCGGAAGCCTCGGTATCGTCGGTGAGAGCGGCTGCGGCAAGACGACGCTCATCAAGGCGATTCTGCGGCTGCTGCAAAAAAACGGCCGAATCGCCGGTGGCTCGATCGAGTTCGGTTCGCGCGACCTTGTCTCGTTATCCGCGGAACAGATACGTCGTGTCAGGCACGCAGAGATCGCGCTGGTATCGCAGAGCGCGATGAACTCGTTGAACCCGGTCTACACCGTCGGACGCCAGATCGTCGAGGGCATCCGTGCGCACAAGTCGATCGGCGTCGCCGACGCGCGACGGCGCGCGATCGAGGTATTCAACATGGTCGGGCTCGAAGAGAAACGGCTCGACGCGTTCCCTCATCAGTTGTCCGGCGGGATGAAGCAGCGCGCGATCATCGCGATGGCGCTCTCGCTCGAGCCCGCGCTCATTATCGCGGATGAGCCGACGACCGCGCTCGATGTCGTCGTCCAGGGGCGGATCCTGCGCCGGATCCAGGAAATCCACCGACAGATCTCGAGCTCGATGATCTTCATCACGCACGATATCTCGGTCGTCGCGGAAGTCTGCGACACGATCATGGTCATGTACGGTGGACGCGTGATGGAGATAGCCCCGACCGATACGTTCTTCCGCGCTCCGTACCATCCGTACTCGCTCGGCCTGCAAAACGCGTTCCCGGACATCGTCGATAAAAACACCGAGTTGGTCTCGATTCCCGGGACACCTCCGGATCTGATGCAGGCCCAACACGGCTGCCGATTCCAGGAACGCTGCCCGTTTGTCACCGACGCCTGCCGGACGGAAACACCGCCGCTCGTCGAAGTCGCCGAGAACCACACCGTCGCGTGTCTGCGGACCGCGGAGGTCGCGGAGTTTCGGACCGCCGCGGCGGACGGCGCGACGTGGGAGCGCGTTCGCGAGCGGCTCGTGCGTGCGGAAGCCGAGAACGCGGGAGGTCGCGCGTGAGTGACGCGATAATCAGGATCGACGGGCTCAAGAAGTACTTTCCGGTCAACACGGGTCTGCGCGACATCTTCTCGCGCGAGAAACGATACGTGCGCGCGGTCGACGACGTTTCACTCGAGCTTCAGCGCGGTGAGATTCTCGGGCTCGCCGGAGAGAGCGGTTCGGGCAAGACGACAACCGGCGAGATCATCGTCCGGTTGCAGGACGCCACGGGCGGCGAGATCTTTGTCGATGGACACCCGATCACCGCGACTACGTTCGCGGACAAAAAACGTTTCCGGCGCGAAGTTCAGATGATCTTTCAGGATCCGTACGAAACTCTCAATCCACGCTTCGACGTGTTCGAAACGATCGCCGAGCCGCTCAGGATCCACGGCATACGCGACATCGCGACGATTCAGCGCCGCGTCTTTGAGTGCCTCGAGATCGCGGAGCTCAAACCCGCCGAACAGTACGTCTACCGTTTCCCGCACGAGCTCTCGGGCGGACAGCGACAGCGCGTCGCGATCGCGCGCGGGATCGTGCTCGAGCCGAAGGTCCTGATCGCCGACGAGCCGGTCTCGATGCTCGACGTCTCGATCCGCGCCGACATTCTGAACCTGCTCAAGAATCTCAGGAAGCGCATCGGTCTGAGCATGATCTACATCTCGCACGATCTCGCGACGATCAAGTACCTCTGCGACCGAATCGCGGTGATGTACCTCGGCAAGATCGTCGAGATCGGTCCGGCCGACTCGGTCATCGACTCGCCTCAACACCCGTACACTCAGGTTCTCGTTTCATCCGTCCCGGTCGCGCATCCGGACCGACGCCGCACGCCGATCGAGATAGACGACGCGGTGCCGGATCAGATCAATTTGCCGGTCGGCTGCCGATTCATCCCGCGCTGCCCGTTCGCGCGCGAGCAGTGCTCGGACTGCACGCACGAGTTATTCGACCGCGCGGCAGCCGGTGATCCGCCGCACCGGAGCGCGTGCCTGTTTGACGTCGAGGAGCAAGGCGCCACGAAAGGTTGATGAGCCGGGGCCGAACAACGCAACCACGGCCAACGCCCCGATCGCTTCAACTACTTGAAAAATATATCCTCTTTTTCGAATGGGTTTACAATTTCTATTCCTCTGATTCGTTGCCCGCTGTTCAGATCTTCGGAAATCAGGTATGAACAATTCGCTTGTTCGGCTGCTTCAACTACCAATGAATCCCAGAACGATAACTGGAACAAAATGCTGATATCGATTGCTTGTTCTATCATTATTAAATCAATTACGACTATTTCCATGTTACGGAAGTTATGGACAAGATTTTTTGCCACGATTTTGTCGATCTTCAATTTCGATGTAGTTGCGTTATAGAATTCCTGTAGTATTTGAGTCGAAAGAACGGGTGAATGGTTCTGCGTGACCGACTTTATTATTTCTCTCGATGTCCGGGTTTTTTCACGATCCTTTTTGTCCACCGTATAAACGAGGATATTGGTGTCGAAAAAAATCTTAGCCACGATATAGTTCCTCGCGCGTCCACGTAATGCCACGCGATGAATCTATGTTTTTGTCAATATAATCAAAAGTATCATCAAGCCAGCTTGTGTTATCTTTCTTCACAGTCTGCTCGATTAGCCTACGGACTAATACATTGAACGATATATTGTGCCTTTTTGCGTACTCTCTTCCGAGCTTGACCGTATCTTCGTCCATTGATAACGTAATGTTCTTCATGTTGCACAGTGTATGTGCACGCAGGACAAATGTCAACTCTTTTTTGAGCGCGACGCGTCGACGGTGGTTTCCCCGCTACCTCACGTACGACGTCCCGATGCCTTTTGAGTACTCGACCATCTGCTCGATTGCGTCCGACTCGGAGGTGCCCGGGGCGAAAGTTTTTGTCCCGTACACCGCCGGGATGAACCGGATGACCGCGCAGACCGGGTGAAGGT
>REEC01000223.1 GCA_007695285.1 Spirochaetaceae bacterium
GCGATCTGAAGCGCCGCCGTGAGCCGGAACGCCTGCTCGCCGGCGGTGACGCGCTGGATCGAGTACCCGGGAATCAGCATCGTCGGCGCGTGCGCGGCGTACGTCTCGGCAAACGCGACGATATCGCCGGCCGGCACACCGCTGATCGGCTCGGCCCACGCGGGATCCCGAACGATACCGTCCAAGCGTCCGGTCACGTAGGCCTCGAGGTCGTCCATCCCGATCGACAACTCGGCGACTCGCGCGCGATTGACGAGATCGCGCGTGTACAGCACATGAAGTACCGCGAGCATCATCGCCGCGTCGGTCGCGGGGCGGATCGGAATCCAGTGCGCGCCGACCGCTTTTGCCGTCATACTCCGACGCGGATCGATCACGATAACCGGCACTCCGGAACGCGCCGCCTCGGCGACGCGCAGGCCGAGCTCGGCGCCGAGGCGCGCCTCGAGAATGTTCGCGCCCCAAAGCACGATGAGCCGGCTGTGCCGAACCGTCGTCGCGTCCCAGCCGGACTCGCCGGCCGCGTCGCCGTACAAGTACGGAAGAACAAATCGGACCGCACCGTTCGAGTATCCACTCGACATGAACGTCGCGGGGCCGGGATCGTCGCAACCGGACGCGGGTCGCGACGCGTTCAGGAACCGTTCGACGAGGCGCCGCGTGCCGTGGAAAACGCCGAGATTGCCCGAGCCGCCCATCGCGAGAATCGCCGACCCACCGTACTTCGCCCGGATACCGCGGATCTTCCCGGCGACGCGGTCGAGCGCCTCGTCCCACGTCGCGTTCCGGAATCGCCCCGAACCGCGTGGCCCGTCGAGGATGAGCGGCGTCGTGAGCCGCTGTGGGGCGTAGTGTTCGCGGTGAAGCGCGTAACCGCGCGGACACGGCTTGATCCACGCGCCGCTCGCGGGGTTATCACGCAGCCTCACCGCGCGACCGTCCTCGACCGTAACGAGAAGTGGACACGCGTTGCCTCCGCAGTCCTTCGCGCAAAAAACCGGTACTTCGTGAGCCACGGGTACTCTCCTGTATTCGGGTATTTGACCCGGGATGCGCCGACGGCGTCAAGAGAAGCGGAAGGTGCAACAAATGCACCACGGCATCACAATCGAACCTTGACGCTTAGCGGCGGTCAGCCCCACAATGCCGTCATGGCGATTCGAACGACAAAGAAGGCCATTACGGCGGTTGGTGTCGTCGCGTTGGCGACGTTTTTTGCCGCGTGCGCGACGAACGATCCGGTTGTCGGCCGCGCGGGTTCCGGACAGTTCGGCGAAGGCGTCCCTGACCACGACGGCTGGGCGCTCGTATGGCACGACGAGTTCGACGGTAGCTCGCTCGACGAGCGGTACTGGGATTTCGACCACGGCGACGGAAGTCTCGTCGGCATTCCCGGCTGGGGGAACAACGAGTGGCAGTACTACACCGATGACCCGGAGAATGTCTTTCTTCGAGACGGCAAGCTCGTACTCCGCGCGATCGAACAACGCAGGTTTGACGAGTTCGGAAGCGGCCGGTACACGAGCGCGCGGATTGTGACACGCGGCAAACTCGCGTTTACGTACGGCCGGTTCGAAGCGCGCATGAAACTCCCCGCCGGAAAAGGTTTGTGGCCCGCGTTCTGGTTGATGCCGGAACCGGTTGAACTCGACGAGAACCCGTTCGCGCGCGCCGGCGAGTACGGCGGGTGGGCTGCGTCGGGTGAGATCGACATCATGGAGGCGCGCGGGAGCCGTCCACACGAGGTGAGCGGCGCGATCCACTACGGCGATAACTGGCCGCGGAACGTATACCAGACCCGCGCGTATCGCTTCCCTGAAGGCAGAACGTTCGAACAGTTCGCGACGTACGCGGTCGAGTGGGAGCCGGGCGAGATCCGGTGGTACGTCGACGATGACCTCTACTTCACCGCGACCGAGTGGTACACGACCGGGCCCGACGGTACGCGCGTCGCGTTCCCCGCGCCGTTCGACCAACCGTTCCACATAATCCTCAACCTCGCAGTCGGCGGTCATTTCGACGGCTACCCGGACCCCGACGCACCGTACTTTCCCGCTGAGATGGAGATCGAGTTCATCCGCGTATACCAACGCCCCAGATAAGACCGGGATAAAAAGGAGTCGCACAATGGCATTCACGTATACGGACCGCAAGACGCAGCAGATTTCGTTTCCACTCGGCGGTATCGGTTCCGGATGTATCGGCCTCGGCGGAGACGGGCGGCTTCGGGATTGGGAGATCTACAACCGGCCGAACAAAGGTTCGATGAACGGTTTCAGCCACTTCGCGATCAAAGCCGAGACCGACGGCAGAACCGTCGACGCACGAGCGCTTCACGCGGATCTCGCGCCACCGTACTCTGGTGAGTTCACCGGCAAGAATTTCTCGGGCTTCGGCTTTGGCCCACACAGCAGCAACATGGCCGGGGTCCCGCACTTCGCGTCGAGCGAGTTCGACGGCGAGTTTCCGTTCGGCACGGTGCGGTTCATCGACGAGACGTTCCCGGGCACTGTCGCGCTCCGCGCGTTCAACCCTTTCATCCCGCTCGATGACGGGAACTCGTCGATCCCTGCCGCGTTCTTCGAGATCACGGTCGAGAACTCGACCGCCGCTCCGCTCGCGTACACGGTCGCTTTCACGGCGTCAAACCCCGCCGTCGGTGGCGAGTCGCGAAACGATCTCGTAGAGACCGACGGCACGAACATCGTTTCACTCGCGACCCGCAACACCGCGGCAAAGAGCCCCACGTACGGTGGACTCGCGATCGGAACCGATGCCGGCGAAGACGTCGCGTATCAGCAGTACTGGTACCGCGGGCACTGGTTCGACGGGCTCGGCGTGTACTGGCGTGACTTCACCGCTCCCGGCGCGCTCGCCGATCGCACGTACAGTTCGCCGAACACAACCGCTGCGCCGGACTCCGCGACGCTGACGCGCCGACTCACGGTCGCACCGGGAGAGTCCCGACGGTTCCGGTTTGTACTCGCGTGGTTCTACCCGAACTGCCGAAACTACTGGTCGCAGCGCGCGTGCGACTGCGACTCGGCCGACTGCAACTCAGATGAATGTTGCGCAAACGAGACGTGGCTCAACTACTACGCGACGCAGTGGAAGGATCAGGTCGATGTCGCGACGTACGCGCTTGCACGATGGGACGAGCTCGAGCGACGTACGCGCGTATTCACCGACGCGCTGTTCCGGACGACCGTCCCGGCGGAAGTTCTCGACGCGGCGTCCGCGAACGTCTCGATTCTCAAGTCGCCGACGTGCCTGCGCCTGACCGACGGATCGTTTTACGGCTTTGAGGGCTGCCACCAGAACGCGGGCTGCTGCGAAGGCTCGTGCGCTCACGTCTGGAACTACGCGTACGCGCTCCCGTACCTGTTCCCGAACCTTGAACGGTCGATGCGCGATCTCGAGCTCACGCACAATCTTGGCGACGACGGCGGGCTCTCGTTCCGGCTCCAGCTCCCGATCGGCTCGCCGCGCTGGGGTTTCCGCGCGTGCGTCGACGGTCAGTACGGAGCGGTCATCAAGGCGTACCGCGAGTGGAAGATCGGAGCAGACGACGAGTGGGTCGCGCGCGTCTGGCCGGCACTCAAAAAAGCGATCGAGTTCGCGTGGGCGCCGACAAACGTCGACCGATGGGACCCGGACAAGACCGGCGTGATGACGGGCCGACAACATCACACGCTCGACATGGAGCTCTTCGGCGCAAACGCGTGGCTCACGGGGTTGTACCTCGCGGGGCTCAAGGCCGGCGCCGAGATCGCGGATCACGTCGGGGACGCCGAGGCGGCGCGCGAGTACCGCGAGGTGTTCGCGCGTGGAAAGGCGCGGCTCGATGCCGAACTTTTTAACGGCGAGTACTACCACCAGATCGTCGATCTCGCCGACCGCTCGATACTCGAGTCGTTCCAGACCGATAACGACGCGGTGATAAAGGGCGGCGACATCATCGATGCGTACTGGGACGACGAGCACCGCGAAATCAAGTACCAGATCGGCGACGGCTGCGGAATCGATCAGGTGCTCGCGCAGTGGCACGCGAACCTCATCGGACTCGGCGAGGTCTTCGACCATGAGAAGGTCGTTTCGGCGTTAAAGTCGATTCATCGATACAACTTCAAACGGTCGTTCCGGACGGTCTTCAATCCGTGCCGCTCGTTCTGCCTGAACGATGAGGCGGGGACCGTGATCTGCGACTGGCCCGACGGCACAAACAAACCGTACGTTCCGGTCGTGTACGCCGAGGAGACGATGCACGGCTTCGAGTACCAGGCCGCGTGCCACATGATCCAGGAAGGGTTGATCGACGAAGGACTCGAGCTCGTCCGCGCGGTCCGCGACCGGTACGACGGCGAGAGGCGGAACCCGTGGAACGAGATCGAGTGCGGAAGCAACTACGCGCGCTCGATGGCGAGTTACGCTCTGATCATCGCGTTCTCGGGTTTCTCGTGCGACGCGCCGAAGCACAGGCTCGGTTTCAACCCGGTTTTCCTCGACGGTCCGGTTTTCAACTCGATCTGGTCGATCGGCACCGCGTGGGGAGAAATCCGGATCACCGAGGCGCGCGTGACGATTATCGTGGCCGAAGGCACGCTTACCGTCTCGAAACTCGACCTGCCGTTCCTCACGACCGAACCGGCTACTGTGACGATCGGTTCGTCGGCGGCGTCGGAAGGTGCGCGTGGACCAGGGCGGGCGGCCGAGTTTGGATGGAACGACGGTACGCTTGAGTTCGTGACGGCGATCGAGATCGGCACCGGAGAAGAGCTCGTGATCGAGAGAATGTAGCCGGGCCGCGGCCGGCGCGCCGATTACCCGATGACGACCTGCGCGACGACGTAGATTCCGGCCGCGATCGCGACGGCGGCGAACACACGATTGAGGACGACCGACGGGAGTCGACGCTTCACGACGGCGCCGACGATCATGCCTCCCGCACCGCCGGCGCCGAACGTGGCCGCAAGTAACAGCGGAAACTCGCCGACGGCGCCGACGTTCGCGGCAAATCCCGAAACCGATATCAGCGCTATCGCGACGAGTGAGGTCGCGAGGGCGGGCTCGATTCGTACGGACCCGACAAAAATTAGAGCCGGTACGAGCAGGAATCCACCTCCGACGCCGAAGAAACCCGAAAGTAACCCAACGACCGCACCGGCTCCTGCGAGCTTCGCGAAGCACGAGAGAGTCGGAGAGGGACGCCCCCCTTCTCCGATCGGACACGCGAACCTACCAATCGGAATCTCAGGCGCCTCGGTCCGACTGCGAGCCATCCGCACGCCGACGACGACCATCAGAAGCGCAAACAGGATCAGAACGACGTCGTCGGCCACGATCGTCCCGAGAAACGCACCGGCCGGAGCGACGAGGATTCCTCCCACGCCGAGCACGAGACCCGAGCGCCACAGTACCTGGCCAGAGCGAGCCTGGATGAGCGCGCCGAACAGCGCGGTAAGCCCGACGACCGCGAGCGAGACCGTCACCGCGACGCGCAGATCGAGCCCGAGACCGTACACCAGAAGCGGTACCGCAAGAATCGACCCTCCCCCACCGGTCAGGCCGAGAGACAAACCCATCGCTGCGCCGAACGCGATCGAAGGAATGACCGGCATCGGAGCCGCCTACGCCGTGTCGCCGAAGAGCTGACTCCCGTCGCCGTTCAGGACGACGACGTCGTAGCCACGGCCGGCGAGAAACGACGCAGCGATCGAGGCCCGATGGCCCGACGCGCAGTACGCGTAGTACTTCCCTCCGGGCGAAAGCTCGTCAACTCGCTCGTGTAGGCGGGTGTACGGCGCGTGGGTCGCGCCGGGAAGATGGCCTTCGTCGTGCTCGGCCCGGGTTCGTACGTCGAGGACCGTCGCGTCGCTGGGCACGGCCGCGGGCGAGAACTTAGCGAACTCGACCGTTGCCGTTCGCGCGGTCGCGAGACCCGCGCTCTCGATCTCAGCATACGTCGTCCAACCGCCGAAACGGTCGAGGCCGATCCGGTAAAGTTGCCGCGTGATCTCGTCGACGCTCGACTCGTCGTCGAGAACGAGCAGGAGCGTGTCGTTTTCCGAGAGAAACGATCCCGCGGAGTTCACGAGCGAACTCCCGACGAACGGAGCATAGATCGATGCGGGCACGTGAGCCGCCTCGAACGCCGCGCGGTCGGGCCGAGTGTCGACGATTCGCACGCCGTCGGTTCCGGCGAGCCTCTGAAACTCCACGGCGTCGAGTCTCGGGCACGACGGAACTCCTCCGGTTACAGCGATCCCGTCGCGGTTGACGTGTTTCATGCGCTTGAAGTAGATCGGAGGTTCGGGTTGTCCCGCGAGGATCTCGGTCACAAACGGGTCGGCGCCTTTTTCGGCGAGCCGGAGCGCGCCGTTGAAGCGCCTCTCGTACCCGACGGTCGAGCTCGGAATCGCGCCGAGCGCCTTGCCACACGCGCTTCCCGCGCCGTGCCCGGGAAGAATCTGCACAAAATCCGGCAGTGGTGTGACGCGAGTGACGAGCGACTCGTGCAGCGTGCGCGCCGAAGGCTCCATCGCCCCGGCGAGTCCGGCGGCGCTCTCGAGCAGGTCGGGTCGCCCGACGTCGCCGACGAACACGAAGTCACCGGTCACGATCGCGAGCGGCTCGTCCGCGCCGCCGCCGTGATCTATGATCAGGTAGCTCAGGTGTTCCGGAGTATGCCCAGGCGTGTGTAAGGCGCGAATCTCGACTTTGCCGATAAAAAAGCGCTCGTTATCGCTGAGGTACTTGACTCGCGTGGCTGCGGTCGGCCACCGGTACGACCAGTCTTCTCCGCCGAGCGACGAGAGGTACAGCGTGACGTCGGGGTCTTCGGCGAACTCGCGCGCGCCGCTCACGAAATCCGCGTGGATGTGCGTCTCGGCGACCGCGACGATCGTGAGCTCGTTCGCGCGCGCGACCCGATAGTACCGATCGACGTCCCGCGCCGGGTCGATCACGAGCGCCTCGCCAGTCTGCTGGCACCCGACGACGTACGCTGCCTGCGCGAGCGCTTCGTCGTAGATCTGTCTTAAAAACATCTTGGCCTCCGTCTCTCGTTCAAGTATATGAAAATCAATATATATAAAGTAACGGACTACGGTGCGATCGGCAAGCGCTATTTCCGGTCACCGGAGCGCGGGAGCAGGCGCAGAAGCGCGACCGCCCCGATCATCATCAACCCAACAATCACAAACCCGACGTCGAACCGACCGCGCGCCGAGAGCCATCCGATACCGGTTGGGACAACTCCTCCCCCGAACGCGTACGCGAGCGGAATCACCATCGCGACGACGAGGTTCCGCGTCTCGGTGTTGGTGACGCCGGTCAGCACGATGAATCCCGCCGGAAAGAACGCGGCGACCAACATCGGCTGAAGCAGAACCGCCACGACGAGAACGGCGCCGCTTGCGACGCCGATCAAAACGGTTACAACACCCGCGCCGGTACACACGATGCCGATCAGTAGTCGCGCGCCGAAACGGTCGGCGAGAAGCCCTGAGCTGAAAACCAGGAGCAGCGCGGTGAGCCGTGACACCGAGACCAGACTGTTCGCGGCCGTGCCGGACAATCCTCGTTCGGTGACGAGAAACGTCGGCAGCATTGAGTATACGCCGACCTCGAGACCGACCGCGAGCACAAAGAACATCGCGACGATCCAGAACGTCGGTTGCGCCACGATCGCCGCCACGTGCCGCACCTTCGGCGCGGCGCCTGCAAACCGGCCGCCCCGCGCGACGCGGTAGTACACCGGAGCGAACGCCAGACACACGGCGCCGAAAAGCAGGAGCAGAACGCGCCACGTCGCGAGACGAACCGCGAGTTCGACGAGAAGCGGCGCCGCGAAAAACCCGAGGATCGGGGCGGTTTCGTGCAGGCCGAGCGCTTTCCCCCAGTGACGCGCACTCACGGTGTCGGTCAACGTCGCGATCCCGGACGGCGCGTACAACCCGGCGCCGGCACCGAGAGTCACGAGACCGAGCCGGAACACGGGCGCGGTCGGTGCGGCCGAGAGGACCCACAGACCGATCCCGACTATGCCGAGCGCGACCGATATCGTTCCGCGGTGCTCGAGTCGCGCGGCGACGAAGCCCGAGACGAGCATCGCGGCGCTGTACCCGCCTGAGATGAAGAAGAACAGCGCACCCGACTCGACGCGGCTCAGCCCGAGACTCTCTTCGACGCGCAGCAGGAGCGGCGCGAGCAGCATTCGTGGAACGAACGTGAAGAACAACGCGGCCACTAACAATAAAACCGGGCGCGGATCGAACGGTTCGATGTCGGACTCCCGCATTTCTCGTGTCAAGAAGACTCCTCGTTCTGGTGACGGATCGCTCACGGATAGTCGCTCCGGCCATCATGCCGGGAATCGGGTTCCGTGTCACGGCACGGAAACCACGTCGACGGATTCCGCGTCGACGTGGTACGATGAGGCACTCCGAAAACGGCAAAAGGCAGGTTCACCGATGAAGTTCACGCACGGATTCTGGCGCATGCGCGACAACCTCGAAGCGTTTTTCCCGGCAGAGGTTCGCGACGTTACAACAACCAACCAGGACTTCACGATGTTCGGCCCCGCGAAGCCGATCGGCGTGCGAGATCGCGTATAGGAGCCTACCGTTCTACCTCACGAACCGCGGCTACGGCGTGCTCGTGAACCATTCTGGCCGCGTCTCGTTCGAGGTCGGCTCCGAGAAAGTCGAACGCGTACAGTTCAGCGTGTCGGGCGAGGCGCTCGAGTACTACGTCATTTTTGGACCGACGCCGAAACAGGTCCTCGACCGATACACCGCGTTGACCGGCCGGCCCGCACTGCCTCCGGCGTGGTCGTTTGGACTCTGGCTCACGACGAGCTTCACGACGACGTACGACGAGAAGACCGTGACCGAGTTCGTCGACGGCATGGC
>REEC01000150.1 GCA_007695285.1 Spirochaetaceae bacterium
GCAAGCAGAACAAGGCGCTCTTGATCGACGAAGCGACCGGCGATTTGACGCCGCGTGGCAAGGACGTAATCGCGCATACGCCCGCCGGCCGTTTTGGTGACGCGTCCGAACTCGCGGGTGTATCGCTCTTCCTCGCGTCCGAAAAGGCCGCGGGCTTCGTGACCGGCGTCACCGTTCCGGTCGACGGTGGGTATTTGGTCAGCAACATCTAAAAAAACGAGGGTATCGGGATTGCCGGCCGCGTTTTGGCGGCGAGATTCCACGGCCGCGCATCGAGAAACCAGCTCGGCGTGCGGCCTTTTTTTTACTTCGCGCGCGCTATAGCCGAAAACCAGTTGCGCGGGATAAACGGCTCATCGTTCTCGTCGCGCTCACCGTACTGCTCGAGGCTCGGCGCCACCGCGGCTTCGAGCGCCTCGGCCGCCGCCTCGGTCGGGTATCCGTGCAGCGCACCTGAGGCGTACTGCGAGAAAGCGCTGATCTTCTCCCACGCCGAACGATACATCCTCGCGACGAAGTTCCTGATTTCTTCGACCTGGAACCCGGCTTGCGCGAGCAAATCCTGGTAGTGCGCCAGAGGAAGATACAACGCCGATTCGGGTGCGTGCTCCGACTTGTCGCGCGAGAATCCTCGCGAGCGGAGATTACGAACCGCGGTCGCGACTTGTGATCGATAGAACGAGAGTGTCTTGGCAGGTCTCGCTTCCTCGTAGAACGCCGAGTTGAAGCAGAACCAGCCGCCCGGTTTGAGCGCGCGTCTGATGTTCGAGAACGTCTTGATCTGGTCTTCCGAGCTCAAGTAATGGACCCCGTTGCCCCAGATCGCGACGTCGACGCTTTCGGGTTCGAGCGAGAGTTCCTGGAGCGGTGTTTTCACCAGCGTGAGGTGGTTCACCCGCGCTTTTAGGTTCTCACCCGCTTGTTCAAGCGCGCGGCCGCTCATATCGACGCAGACGACGTCGACGGGTTTGATGTTCGGCGGAAGGTTTTCGATCAAAAGCCGCGCCATCGTCCCGACGCCGGTCGCGAGGTCGACGATGCGATCGATGTGTTTGCTGCCGCCTTCGATCATCGCTTCGACCCATCGTCGTACGATCGTCTCGTTGATCTTCAGGTACTCTACGGTCTGAGCGAACGGTTCGTAGACGTACGCATCGTCGCCGTCCGGCGCTTGCGCCTTTCGAGTTTCAATGTCTTGTGTGTTCATTTTCAGCCTCCATATGGCTTAAATGCCAGGCATGAGCTGTGGCCGCCGAACCCGAACGAGTTCGAGAGAACCGCACCCCTGCCGATGTTCCGGGAGGATCCCGGAACGTAATCCAGATCGCACTCCGGATCGGAGTTTTGATAATTGATCGTCGGCGGCGCGATACCGGTCTCGATGACCTTGATGCACACGACGGCTTCGAGCGCGCCCGCGGCGCCTCCAAGGTGTCCTGTCATCGACTTTGTCGAACTCACGGGGATCTTGTACGCGCGTGGACCAAAAACTTCCTTGATCGCGACAGTCTCTACTTTGTCGTTGAGTTGTGTCGACGTGCCGTGCGCGTTTATGTACACGACTTCGCCGAGATCGATCGTTCCGTTCGAGAGCGCGACCCGGATGGCCTGAGTACCGCCGCGCCCGGACGGCTCGGGTGCCGTGATGTGGTAGCTGTCGGCCGCCGCGCCCCAACCCGCGAGTTCGGCCAAGATTGTCGCTCCGCGTTCGCGCGCGGACTCTTCGCTTTCAAGCACGAGAATTCCGGCTCCCTCAGCGAGCACGAAACCGCTGCGCGTCGCGTCAAACGGACGCGACGCTCTCTCCGGATCGTCGTTCGAGTCGGTGCACAATGCGTGCGCCTGCTCGAATCCCGCTAAGCAGATCGGGAGAACCGCAGCCTCGCTTCCTCCCGCGATTACCGCCTTCACGCGTCCGCTCCGGATCATGTCGAGCGCCGTTCCAAGCGCATCGGTGCCCGACGCACACGCCGAGACGGTCGCAAAACTCGGTCCCATCGCGCCGAAGCGCATCGAAATAAGGCCCGCGGCGGCGTTCGACATCATTTTTGGGACGACGAACGGGTCGACGCGTCGTGCACCTTTTTCTTTCAGCGAGTACGCCTGGTCGACCAGCGAAATGATGCCGCCGACTCCACTCGCGATCACGACGCCGAGCTCGGGGCGGAGGCCGCCGACCGATGCGAGTCCCGACTGTCTCATCGCCTCGTCCGCGGCGACGATCGCGATTTGGGAAAAACGGTCGAGGCGCTTCGCTTCCTTTCGGTCCAAAACCGTTTCAGGATCGAAGTTTTTCAACTCGCCCGCGATGTGCGTCTTCAACTGCCACTCCGCCGGGTCAAAGGCCTCGATTCGGCCGATCCCACTTCTGCCCGCGATGAGATTCGCCCACGTTTCCTGAGTCGTCAACCCAACTGGGCTGACGGCGCCTATTCCGGTAACAACAACTCGCATATTCTTTCGGGCTCCTTGTGTAAGTTACAGTTTGACAAGTCCACCGTCGACATGAATCGTCTGGCCCGTAATCGCCCACGCGTCGTCCGATGCCAAAAAAAGCACCGCGCTCGCGATCGCCTCGGGAGTCACGAACCGACCTGTCGACGAGTGTTCGGTCACGTACCGGCGGACAAACTCGTCCGCGTTCGCCGTGAGCTCGGTCTCGAGAAAGCCCGGGCTCACGGTATTCACCGTGATACCGCGCCGGCCGTACTCCTGCGCGAGCGAGCGCGTCAGACCCTCGAGCCCGGCCTTAGCCGCAGTGTAGTTCGCCTGACCGGCAAGCCCGACGCGCGACGCGATGCTGCCGATGTTGATGATGCGCCCGGTCGTCCGCTTCATCATCAGCGGGAGCACGAGTTGGCACAGTCGGAAAGGCGCCGTGAGATCGAGTTCCAGCACGCTTTCCCACGCATCGGTCATTCTGACCGCGAGGCCGTCTTCGGTACTCCCAGCGTTGTTCACGAGAATATCGACCGTACCGAAGCGCTCGCGAGTCTCGGCGACGAGACGTTTTCGGTCCGCCTCGACCGTGATGTCCGCCTGAACCGCGAGAACGGTGCGACGTGTCTGCTCCAGAATCTCAGCACACGCGGTCGCCGCGGCGCCACTGTCCGAGCGATAACAGAACGCGACATCGGCGCCGGCGCGCGACAGGGACGCGATCAGTTCTCGTCCGATACCTCGACTTCCCCCCGTCACAAGCGCGACCTTACC
Organism: Spirochaetaceae bacterium; assembly: GCA_007695285.1. Lineage (GTDB taxonomy): Bacteria > Spirochaetota > Spirochaetia > DSM-27196 > PXBQ01 > PXBQ01. The sequence continues at coordinate 3,214 of REEC01000150.1, forward strand.
GTGCAGCTCAATCACCGACTACTCCCTTTGACCGTACGCCATTGTCACGTTTTATTTACAAATAATCAATGCTGTCGCAAAATTGGGTCTGTACGCACGCGTGCGGCTGCTGTACGATACCGGGCGGAAGGAGTTATCATGAAAATGCTCGAAGGAAAGACCGCGCTCGTGTTCGGTATCGCGAACGATCACTCTATCGCGTGGGGAATCGCGCGTGCGCTCCACGCTCACGGAGCGCAGATCGCCGTGTCGTACGCGTCCGATCCTTTCGAGCGGCGCGTCCGCCCACTCGCCGAGCAACTCGGCTCGACGTTTATCGAGAAGTGCGACGTCACCGACGATTCACAGATCGTGCGGCTTTTTGAGCGCCTCGCCGATCAGATCGGAAAGATCGACATCCTCGTTCACGCGATCGCGTTCGCGCCGCGGGCCGACATGACCGGCGAGTTCCTGAACACGAGCCGCGAAGGTTTTCGGGTTGCGATGGACGTAAGCGTGTACTCGCTCGTCGCGTTGGCGCGTACCGCGGTCCCTTCGATGACCGACGGCGGATCGATCATGACATTATCGTACTACGGTGGCGAGAAAGTAGCGCCGGGATACCGTGTCATGGGGCCTGCAAAGGCCGCGCTCGAGTCGAGCGCACGGTACCTCGCCGCGGAACTCGGTCCGCGCGGGATTCGCGTAAACGTGATATCACCCGGACCGATCCGGACGCTCGCCGCGGCCGGCGTGCCGGGTTTCAGGGACGCTTACGCGAACTTCGCGGGAAGCGCACCGTTGCGTCGGCACATCGACATCGACGACGTCGGCAACTCCGCGGTGTGGCTCGCGTCCGAGATGTCCCGAAACGTCACGGGCCAGACGCTTTTTGTCGACGGAGGGCACAACATCCTTCTACCGGGAGTCGAGTAAGACCTACCTCACGCGGCGGCGGAGTTAACAATCTTCACATTCCCTTTACAATCTTAACAATCATTTTACTCTGAGTTCACCAACGCAAGGCTCCGGGTCGTGTACGATAGCGGCATACCGGAGGAAAAACGTGGTCGAACCGACGGATCCACGAAGCTCGACGCCGCCGAAGACGGGCACGCCGATCGTCGAACTCAAACCCGTGCGACGCGCGGGTTCTAAACGGCAAACGAGAACCGCGATCGTGACGCTTGTCGTGTTCTCGATCGCCGGGCTCGGCGCGTACCTCGCGCTTGCGCAGCGCGATGAGACCTACACCGTGAGCGAGTTCAGCTCGACACGCGTCGCTCGTGGACGCCTCGAGAACGTCGTGCAGATGACCGGCTCGATCGCGATTCCCGACCAAACGATCGTCTCAACGCCCGAGCGTGGCTTCATCGAGTCGCTATTGGTCGCCGAGGGGAACGACGTCGTGGAAGGGCAGGTAATCGCGGTGATCGACTCGCGTGATCTGCGAGAGGACCTCGCCGATCTCGAGTCGACGATTCTGCGACTCGAGCGGAACCTCGAGCGACAAACCCTCGAGTTCGAGTTCACCGAGGCGCGACGCGATCGGGAGTACGAGAGGCTCGTGCGTGCTCTCGACGATGCGAGAACGGAACTCGAGACAACCGAGGGTCTTTACCGCGTCGGTGCCGCGAGCGACCGGGCTCTTCTTGACGCGCGTGATCGTGTTGGGTCGGCCGAAGACGCGATCACGATTCACCGGCTCGAACGACGTGAAGCGCACCTGCTGAACGAGCTCTCGCGACGCAATACTCTCGACGACATCGAACAAGCGCGTACGCGCGCCGACCGTCTCGAACAACGGATAGCCGCGACCGTGATTCGCGCACCGCGGTCTGGTCGAGTTCTATCGGTCGAGACCGTCGCGACGCGCCCGGGAACGCTCGTGAATCAATACGCGGCGCTCGTCACGATCGGGAATATCGATCAGCCGGTCGTCGAGTTTGGAGTACCCGAACGGCATGCTTCGGCCGTTTCCGTCGACGGTCCGATCCGGATAACGGTCGGCACGGGGACGTTCCCGGCGCGGATATCCTGGGTCGGTGCGTCGCTCGCGCAGAGCGACGCCGGTTTACCGGTTCTGCCGATCACGGCGGTGTTCGAGAACGTCCCGACTGGAATCGTCACGGGCGGATCGGCCGCGGGCGAGATCACGGTTGGGGTTGTCGACGACGCGTTGTACGTGCCTCGCGGAGCGTTTCTTACGACCGGAGGAAACAGGTTTGTGTACAGGATCGTAAACGACGTCGCGTACAAGACCGAGGTGACGTTCGGAATGGTTCTGCCGGACAAGGTCCAGATCATCGCGGGTGTCACCGAAGGCGATGAGCTGATCACGTCCGGATACCAGAGTTTCATATCCTTTGATGAAATTGCCGTCGCCCGCGGGCGATGAACGGAGGCAGTGATGATCACCCTTGAAGGTGTCGCAAAATCGTACGACCTCGGCGCGAGCAAACTGACCGCGCTGAAGGGCGTATCGCTCTCGATCAAACGTGGCGAGTTTGTCACGATCATGGGGCCGTCCGGCTCCGGAAAGTCGACCTTGTTACATATCCTCGGGATCCTCGATACGCCGAGCTCCGGAAGTTACAGACTCGAAGAGTACGATATCACGACATTGAGCGATACCGCGCTCTCGCGTATTCGGAACAAACACTTCGGTTTTGTCTTCCAGAGCTTCAACCTCTTTCCCGAGTTCAACGCGCTCGAGAACGTCGAGATGCCGCTCCTGTACGCGGGCGCGGGAAAGGCTGCGCGTCGCGATCGGGCGCGGCAGCTCCTGGACGAAATGGGGCTCGGCGAGAGGATGTTTCATTATCCGAACATGCTGAGCGGCGGTGAACAGCAGCGCGTCGCGATCGCGAGGGCGCTCGCGAACAATCCGACCTTGATCCTCGCCGATGAGCCCACTGGAAATCTTCCGTCGGACAAAGGCGAAGAGATCATGCAAATTCTTGAGGAACTCAACAGGAACGACGTGACGATCGTCATGGTGACGCACGACCCGGAACTCGGGAAACGTGGACGCAAAACCGTTCATCTTCACGACGGATCGATCGAGTCGATCGAGGAGCGCGGAAATGGTGCCGCGTGACGTCGTCGCGACGAGTTGGCGTTACATCACGACACGACTCACCGAGTCGGTGCTCGTGGTCGCCGCCGCGACGATCGGAATCGGGATTCCGGCCGCGGTCGTGACGTTTATCGGCGCGTACGGCACGGTGAGCGCGTCCGAACTGCAGCACCCCCGGTTCCGTGAGATCGTCGTCGCGCCGAAAGGCGCGACCCGACTCGTCGAGACCGCCGTGCTTCGCGTCGGGACTACCGACGAAGCGGGCGTCGGACTCACGGCGGCGGACGTGTCTCCGGCCGTGCGCGAGGCGCCGGATATCGAGTACGGTTACACCGCGTCGCGCACGTCGTTTTCGACCTCGTCGTTCGCGGGCGCGCGCGGCGCGAGCGCTCGTATGATCTTCCCCGGCGGTGAGGTTCCGCCGTTCGTCTTCGACAACGCCGACCGCGGTCAAGGCGGCGGCATCGCGGGCGGCCCAGGCGGTGCGTCTGAGCGCGCGCCGGGCGGTACAGCCGCGGACGCGCCTGATCCCGACTCGCCGTTTCTCGCGATCGCGGCTGAGATGTTCGACGCGACGGCCGACGATGTGCTCGAACCGGCCGCCGAGAGCTTCGCGGGATTCCGCATCACGCCGAGTTACTTCGACGCGTGGGGTCTCCGCACCGCGTACGGATCGCTGTTCGGCGATCTCGACCTCGAGACCGAGACTCACCTTGTCGTTTTCGGAGATCGCGCGACGCGGACGCTCTTCCCGAACGACGATCCGGCCGATCTCATCGGGAAGAAAATCCGGATGAACGGATTTGCTCACACGATCGTCGGGATTCTCGAGCCGTTCGCGTACGTCTCGGAGCCACAGAACAATCCCGACTACCTCGTATTTGTGCCGGACGTGCCGCAGGTTTTTTCGTTCGGTGATCGTCGCATCGTATTGAACCCGTCGAGTCGAAGCAATCTCCATTTTGCGGTCGCCGACTCTCAGCGACTCGAACCCGCTTCTCGTCAACTGGTTTCGTACTTCACCCGAGTCTACGGTCCTGAAACCGTCACCGTCACCGCGCGGATCGACGCCGCGCGCGAGCGGTACTCGAACGACACGCGGCTTCTGCTCGTCATCCTCGCGCTCGGAATCGGCGGTCTTTTCATCGCGGGGATAAACATCTTCAACCTGATGCTGAGCAGGGCGATCAAGAGAACCCGCAGTGTCGGAATGTACCGTGCGATCGGCGCGACGAAGAACGCCGTGTTCGCTCAATTCTTGACCGAGGCCGGAATACTCACGGCGATCGGCGCGGTTCTCGGCGCGGCGACCGCACCGGTCCTATTCGGGTTCCTGACCGACAACCTTTTTGACGGCTCGCGCGCCGACCTTCTCGTGTTGAACCCCGTCGTGCTCGCCGGCTCCGCGCTCGCGTGCGCGGCAATCATCCTCGTCGCGGGTGTGGTCCCCGCGTACCAAGCGGCGCGAATAGACCCCGCGACCGCGGTTCGTACGGAGTAAAGGCATGAACAACGCGGTGAAGTCTTTTGTCCATTTTATCCGTCTCAACCCTCTTCGGGCGCTTTTATCGATTCTGACGGTTACGATCGGCGTTCTTGTCGTGATCCTCTCGTTTGATATTTCGATCCGGCTCGACCGGATCCTCAAGCGATCCGTTCCCGAGACCGGGAGCATCGTCGTGATAGCGAATGCCGAGATGACCGCCGAAGGCTCGATCGAACGCGTCGTGCCGGCTCAGTTCGATCAAAGCGCGATCGACGCGCTCCGACTCGAGTATCCGGAGCTGAGATACGTGACACCGATCGTGACGGTTCAATGGCCACGAATCGTCGTCGACGGCACGATCTTTCAGACGCGCTCGGTCGCCGGAGTCTCGTCGTCGTACCGCGACCTGTACGGGCTCGAGATGCTCGCCGGCTCGTTCTTCACCGAGGACGACGTCACGAACGGCCGAAGAAGCCTCGTGATCTCCGAAGAGGCCGCGGTCACGGTTTTTGGTGGAGCGGAGGCCGCGATCGGCAAGACGCTCACACAAACCGCGCAGAATACCGGGCAGATCGCGGCGGTCGCGGGCGCACAAGGCGGGGCGGCGGCTCGGCGAATGCAGACTCTCAGGCAGGAGCCGTACACGGTCGTCGGTGTGTTCCGCGACCAGGAACGTTTGCGGCGCGAAGCGTACGGTATCGCCGACTTTGTGATTCCGTATACCGCGATGCTGCCGTCGGGCCTTCCTTCCGCGTTCGGCGGTCGTGCTACCGCCGCGTTCATGAACACCTTCGTCGGGCGCGTATCGTACGACGCACCGACGGTGGTCGAAGCGAGGGTTCGGTCGATCCTCGAACGCGAGTACGGCGGTGCGGTCACCGTGATGGCGTGGGAAGGGAACCCGGCCGCGCCGGACACGTATCTGCAGGAGACGCGTTCGATGCTCTCACGCCTGACCGCGACGGTACGTTCGATCGGGATCATCGTGCTCGTCGCCGCGACGATCAGTATCTTCAGTATCATGTTGGTCGAGTCGTTGAACAAGAACAAAGAGATCGGCCTTCGCCGCGCGATGGGAGCGACGCGGTTCGATATTGCGCGGTACGTGATCGGCCAGGCGGTTTTGATCACCGCCGCGGGTTCGGTCGCGGCCGCGGTACTCTCGGTCCCGTTCAACTCGGTGTTCGTCGCGGCGATCGCGCCGTACCTCTCGTCGGCCGGGATCGCAAACGTGGATCTCGGTTCGGCGATGCCGGGCGCGGCCGCGGTGTTCGGCGCAGTCGGACTCGCGGTGCTGTTCGGCGTCGTGTTTGGTCTTTTTCCGGCGATTCCGGCCGGCCGCGTCACGATTATCGAACAGATCAGGGAGGAGTGATCGCAGAGTACCGATTTCGTCGTTTCGAATTTGATCGATCCGTGGTACAATACTCTCAAGTCCGAGCACGTCCGAGATTCCGGCACATCCGTGGACACATAAGCCCATGGATTTGTGGTACGTCGATCGATGACACGGGGAGGAAGCATGGAAACCGTAGCGGAGTTGTTGAGGCACAAAGGAAGCGATGTTGTGACCGTCCTTCCGGAAACGTCGGTGTTCGACGCGTTGAAGATCATGGAGAGAAAAAACATCGGGGCGGTGCTCGTCGTCGATGAAGACGGCGAAGTGGCGGGTATCATGACCGAGCGTGACTACGCGCGAAAAGTGATTCTTGTCGGGAAGTCCTCGAAGGAAACCCCCGTGGCCGAGATCATGACAAAGAGGGTTGTTTACGTCGGCCCCGATAACTCGGTCGATGAGGCGATGGCGCTGATGACCGAGAAGAGATGCCGACATCTGCCTGTGCTCGACGGCGGAAAAGTATCCGGCATGGTTTCGATCGGCGACGTCGTTCGCGCGGTGATTCACGAGAAGAATATCGTGATCGACCAACTCGAGCACTACATCGCGGGAAGCCTTTGAACCGCGGCACGACGTGAGCGGCCGGTAAGGATCCGCTGAGTGACAGCCAGAAAGCTCGATCGCTTGTTCCGACCGTCGTCGGTCGCCGTCGTGGGTGCAACCGAGTCGGCGGGAAAACCCGGGCGAACGGTCATGGAGAACCTGCTGCGCGGCTCCGTGACAAACCACACCACCGTCTTTCCCGTTCATCCGAGCCGCACCGACGTGTTTGGAGTACCGGCGTTTCGTTCGGTTCGGGATCTTCCGACCGTGCCCGACGTCGTCGTCGTCGCGGTCGGCGCGGAGGCCGCGGTCGAAGCGACCGAGCAGTCCGCGTCACTCGGTGTTCCGTTTGTAATCGTGCTCGCGGGTGGGTTCGGCGAGTCCGGCGCGGCTGGGCGCGCTCTCGAAGATCGGCTCGCTTCGGCGATCGCGCGAACGCGTACGCGCGTGCTCGGTCCGAACACGATTGGGTTACAGGTGCCCGCGACCGGTTTTGACACCGTCTTTGTCCGCCACGCGACCGACGATGTATCCCCAGACGGGGCGGTTTTCATCAGCCAGAGTGGATCGGTCGCGGTCGAGGCGATCGGAGAGGCCGCGCGGCACGGGTTCAGACTCGGTTGTTTCATCGGGCTCGGCAACGCTCTCGATCTGAGCACCGTCGACTTTATCCGCCACTTCACACATGATCCCGTGACAAGTTGCCTCTGCGTCTACCTCGAGCACCTCGGCGAGGGTCGCGATCTTCTGGTAGCGGCGCACGCCGCGTCGTGCCGAATGCCGGTATTTTTTCTCAAAGCCGGCCGGACGCGGTCGGGCGCCGCGGCCGTCGCGTCGCATACCGGGCGTCTCGCGGGTTCCGACCGTGTCGTCGACGGCGCGTTCCGTCGGCACGGCATCCAACGTGTCGTAGACGACCAGGAGCTGATCGACGCGGCGCGCGTGGTCACGTACGCCCGGATCCCGCGCGGTGGTCGCGTCGCGATCGTGACGCCTGCCGGTGGATACGGCGTGATGTGCGCCGATTACATCGAAGGTGATCTGGGCCGCGGAAAACTCTCGCTCGCGCGCCTCAGCGCCGAGACCGAAGAGCGGCTATCCCGGGTCTGTCTGCCGTTTGCCTGCGTTCACAACCCGGTCGACATCACCGCGGGCGCCAACACCGAGTCGTTCTCGCGCGTGATCGATATCGTGCTCGAAGACCCGGAAGTCGACATCGTAATCGTGCTCGCGTTCTTCGCACCCTCCGGCATCACGCGAGACCTTGTCGACCGGGTCGCCGCGAGCGCACATAGCCGCGTCGCGACCGAGAACGGCAAATCGCTCGTCGTGTTCTGCCGGTTCGGCGCCGATACCGAGGCGTACTGCCGCGCTTTTACGGACGCCGGTCTCGCCGCGTTCGACTCGCTCTCGCGCACCGTGCGGGCAGCACGCATCCTCGTCGAACGCGCCGAGTTTATCTCCCGGAACGAGGCCTCCAGCCCGTTCCCCACGCCAAAGCCGATCACCGCAGCCGTGACCCCGCCGGCCGACGGCCGGATCGATCCGGCCGGGTCGGCTGCGGCGTGGCTCGCTCGTTTCACGGGCGGCTCGCAACCGCACGAAGCCGACGTCAAAGAGTTGCTCCGCTCGGTCGGCCTCTGCGTTCCGGACGGTTCGATTGTCGCTGCCGGGTGTGAAATCGCGCAGCCGGAATTCCCGGGGCCGTACGCCGTGAAGGTCGTCTCGGCGGAGATGTTCCACAAAACCGAGCACGGCGCGCTACGGCTCGGCGTCGGGGCGGATGAACTGCCCGGCTGTATCGATGAGTTACGCGCTCTCTTCCCCGGCGCGGCGGTCCTCGTCGAAAAAATGGTACACGACGTCGCAATCGAGTTGATCGTCGGTGCGATTTGCGACCCGGACCTCGGCCTCGCGCTCATGATCGGCGCGGGCGGCATCCACGCTGAAATTCACCGCGATACGGTGTTCGAGCTTCTCCCGCTCGATTCCTGCCGTATCGATAGGATGCTCCGGGAGTTACGGATTGCTCCGATTCTCGATGGGTACCGGGGTATTGCGATCGATCGTGAAGCGCTCGTGCGCGACATCACGCGCATCGCGGAGCTCGCGGGCGACCTCGGCGACCGGTTGATCGAACTCGACCTCAACCCGGTTTGTTTTGCGGCAGGGAACTGGGTCGCTCTGGATGCAAAGATGAAAGTATCTTAGGCGGCGCGTTCGGGTAGTGATCCACAGGATCAGTAACTTCCCACGTTTTTTTGCGGTGCCGTGCAGACGCACGGCGCCGTTCCTTGTTTTACAAGCTTCGTAACAGACTCTACAGCTTAGCAAGTAACTCGCGCGCTTCGCGCAGATCGCGATTTTGACTCGGCGTCCGATTCGACTTCCCCTGGAGTCGCGCGATCAGGTCCGTGAGAATCACGCGTGCCTCGTCGCGGTCGGACATCGCGGGAATCGTCGCGGTTCCCTCAAAGTACCACCCTCGTTCGAGTGGGGTATCGGCGTTCGGTAGGTTACGTCGTTTGGATTCCTGCTCGCGGCTTCTCCGGGCCTCGTTCCAGTTGCGTTGGTACAGGTGGTCCGCAAGTTTCAGGTAGAAACCGTAACTCGGTTCGTCGCGCTCGCCGGTTCGCACCATTCGTTCGTTTATCTCGACTGCTTTCCGCGAGAGACTCACCGCGTAGTCGTTGTTGCCGAACGATATGAGCCGCGGTACCGCGGCGTACAGCTGTCCGAGCACGAAGTACGAGTCGCCGTGCTCCGGGTCCATCGTGAGCGCCTGCGCGAGAAGGTCCCGCATTCCCGGTGCTCTTGCCAGGCTGTTCAGGACACCTCGCGTCTGGCCCCAGCGGCCGACATTCGACGACTTCCAGTAGTACCCGAGCGGATTTTGGGGATTCAGTTCGATCGCCGCGTCGGCGAACGCCTCTCCTTCCTCGTACATCGCGAGCAGTTCACGGCTGTCCGCACCGGCGTCTTTGCGCTGGTCGGCGTAACCGAGCGTCGCGCGTGCGAGCCGCCAGTTGATCTCTGCGAGCTCAGCGCGATTTGTCACGGTGTTCAGAGCCGGCCGCAGAAGCGCGATTACGCCACGATGGTCTTCTGTCTTGTCGAGCGCGTCCGCTCGTTCGAGCAGATCCGAGGTCTGCGTGAACGCGACCGCGGCGGCACAGACGAATACGGCAATTAAGCCGCGTCGAAGGACAGTTCCGTTCCTTTGCATACTCCCTCCAGAACTCAATCTCGTCTGACTACTAAAACACCGATGCCGCGCCGATGTTCAGACAGTGCGGATCTCGACCCGCTCGATCGAATCACCCTGCGCGATCTTGTCGACTACGTCCGCACCGCGCGTGACTTTGCCGAACACCGTGTGTTTCCCGTCGAGGTGTGGTTGTGGCGCGTGTGTGATGAAGAACTGACTTCCGTTTGTATTTGGCCCCGCGTTCGCCATCGAGATCACTTTCGCGTCGTGCACCAGCGGATTGCCGCGCGTCTCGTCCTCAAACCGGTATCCCGGGCCACCTCGTCCCGTCCCGGTCGGATCGCCTCCCTGGATCATGAAGTTGTCGATCACGCGGTGAAACGCGACGCCGTCGTAAAACGATTCGCCGGCGAGAAAAACGAAGTTGTTCACGGTCTTCGGTGCGTGTTCCGGAGCGAGCTGCAGCTCGATCTCACCTTTGGTCGTATGAAGCACCGCGACGTACTGTTTCTCGACGTCTATCTGCATGTCCGGAGCATTGTCCCATTGTTTCGCGCTCATACATTAAACTCCCGTTCTTTGATTTTGCGCAGTATACCGGACTCGTCCGCGATAATCTACGCGCGCACCGCGGTCTGCTCCCGGTGCCGTTCGCCGCTCATTCGGGCAGAAGCGCGTACGTGATCGCGTCGATGAACTCCGGCACGTCCTTTGGCACGCGTCCGGTCACGAACGGCCCGTCGACGATCGCCGCGCAGTCCGGCTCAAACGTCCCTCCCATGATCGAGACGTGCTCGCCGCACGCGCCGACTCCCGCGATCCGCCGACCCCGCACCAGATCCGCGGCCGAGAGTGGGATCGCGCCGTGGCAGATCGCCGCGATCGTCGTTCCTGCCGACGCGGCGCGTTTCAGCCACTCGATCGGCGAGCCGGCCGCGACCATGTTCCACGGGCAGAACGCGCCCGGTATCATCACGATCTCGACCGAAGCCGGATCGGTTCGCGATAACTCGGCGATTCGATAGCGGTCGTCGGGGATCTCCTGAAACGGAATCGAGACGCCGAAGTTTCCCATCACGACGTCGAGGCCGAGAAGGGGAGGACGAGAGCGAAGCGGCGCGGGAAACGTCAGAATCGTGAGATCCGCGCCACGGTACAGCAGCTCGAGCGTCGGCGCGACGAGTTCGATGTCTTCGAAGTCCTCGCCGCCGATGATCGCGACTTGTCGTCCGGCGAGCGAGTTTTCGCGCGGATCGGCGAACGACGGGTCGAAGGCGCGCGAAAACTCGCGGGCGAACGCCGCGGTGTCGACGGTGTCGCGCGCGGTCACGAGTCTCGCGTCGCGCACGACAGGTTCGTCGACGAAAGACCCAACCCGCTCGAGAAGGTACGACACGACCGCGTTTCCGGTGCAGCGCCTGCCTTCGACGACGTGCGCCGCGACGAGGGCGAGGCCCCCTTCGCCGATCGCGCCGATCGTGGCACCCGATTCCGCGTGCCGTGCGAGAAGATTCAGTGCGGCTTTTTCGGTGGTCAGGATGTCTGCCGAGTGTCCGCCGAGCACGATGATCCCGTCGTACGTCTCGTCTGCCGCGTCGTCGAGCGCGCGGTACGTCGATCGCGCGTACCCGAGCACCGGGATCGGATCGATGCTGAGGCCCCACATTCCGTGCACGCCTTTCGCCGCGTGCGTCGGGCGCGTGTTCTTCCACTTCGGGCCGTCGGCCGCGACAAACTCTACATCGGCGCCGAACTCCGAGAGATACTCGACGAGGTGATACGCCTGGAAATCGCTGAACTCGGCCGCGACGAGAAGCGCGATCTTCTTCCCCGATAACGGTCCGCGTGGCTTTTTCGCGCCGGTCGCGCTTCCGGTCCACGTAACGACACCGTCAACCGTCGCGATCTCTACCCCGGACTCGCGAGAAATACCGAGTACGTCGTGTTTGGTCATTTTTGCCTCCGTCGGATTGTTCGTTGAATTGTTCGTCGATAATTGTAACTCGAGTCCGGACATCTTGAAAGAGGGGGATTCGGCTACGCCGACGACGCGATAAAAAAAAGACAGAACAGCGCACGAAAAAACTTGACGATTCGAGAATAACCGTGCTAATATTAGTGGTACCATTAAATACGATGCATTGGCCATTAGCGCTAAATGCATCAAAATTAACATTTTTTGGAGGACGATCATGAAATGGCAAGGGTATGACGAAAAAGCAGCGGATCGGGTGAACAAGGTCGTCGCGAAAGTCGTGGGAAGCCGCGCGTTTTACACGATCGTCGCGCTTGCGTCGCTGGCGATGATCCTGGCTGCAAGCTTCAAGTGGAGAGGCTGACCCGCAGAGTTTGGACGGGTCTTTGGTCTCTTGGTAGTCTGACTTTCCGAGAATTGCATCAACGGCGGGTCGTGCCGGGGTGGGTCTGACGTCGGGTCGGAGTCGTGGCGATATGTGCCGTGTTTGTCGGTGTGATGCTCCCCGCAGAGGGGTGTGCATTGATGATCGACGCGCACGTCGTAGCGTTGAATCTGCCGACGCGTGAACGCTACCCATGGCACGGCGGTTCCGCTTTCAACCCTCGTGTTTTCACACCGTTCGTTTTTATCATCCCTCACGCGAAAGCGTCATGTGCGTCACGCCGTCTCGATGCGTGACGTCGCCTGGCCGAATTTGTGGCATCTCGTGGCCCGTTGGTTTTGTCCGGGTTGTTGTTGTTTTTGGGTGCGGTGTGCTACTCTTCGTCAATGAGAATCTGGGCGCGTCTCTACCTCGTAGCTGTTGCGCTGGGTAGTATCGGCTTAGTCATCACACAATCATTCGACACCTCTTTGCTCACGTACGCGACTGCGCTCGTCTTGCTTACGATTGCGTCATTTCTCGCTCAAGTGTACGAACTCGAGATTCTCCCTCACTTCGGCCTCTCCACTCAGGTCGCGCTTGCTCTCGCCGCGGTTTACATCGGTGGGATTTCGTTGGGAATATCGGTTGCGTTACTCTCGACGCTTCCCGCCGAGTTTCTGCTCCGCTGGGACCGGTTGAAGGAGAGTCCGCGAAGGTTCATCGAGTTGGTGGCGTTCAATGTCTCACAGTTGGTGCTCAGCGCTTCGGCCGCGGCGCTCGTCTTTGGAGTCGTCTGCCGGTACGGAGGGCTCAACGACCGTGAGTACGTGGCGATGGTCGCGGCTTTTTTTGCGTATATCTTTGTGAACAACGCTTTGGTCGCGGGAATCGTCGCGTTGAACTCGGACGGCAACTTTTTTAAGGTTCTGCGGTTTGGGTTTAAGAATATGCCGCTTCAGTTTATTACGATGGGCGTTCTCGCGATCCTGATGTACACCTTGTACACGCAGGCCGCGCTCAACCTTGCCCTTGTTTTTATCCCATTGGCGCTTGTGCATTACTCGGTCCGCAGTTACTTGAGACTCCGCCGCGATTCGCACAACGCGTTCAAGAAAATTACCGATCTACTCGGGCACCGCGACCAGTATACCGGCGCGCACTCAGACGATGTCGAGGAACTCACGATGCGGCTCGCCGAATCGGTCGGCCTTTCCGACGAGGACGTCGAGGCGATCGTCTCGGGTGCGGCGATTCACGATATCGGAAAGATCGCGATCCCGGACGCAATCCTCAACAAACTCGGGCCGCTCGATCACGACGAGTTTGAGACGATGAAGACACACACGATCATCGGGGCGGACATCATCTCGAATATGGACATCTATCGTAACGTCGTGCCGATCGTTCGCCACGAGCACGAACACTGGGACGGTGGGGGATATCCCGACGGTCTGGCGGGAGAAAAAATCCCTCTCGGCGCGCGTATCGTCGCGGTCGCCGACGTGTACAGCGCTCTCACGACCGAACGTGCGTACCGACCCGCGCAGGGAAAGCCGATCAAGTACACGCCGGAGCAGGCTTGTGCGATCTTGTACGAAATGGCCGGAGGCGTGCTCGATCCGCGTCTTGTCGATGCATTTGTGCGGAAAGTCCTCGGCTACTGTGCCGAAGAGGCACCGGAGGTTACACAATGACGCATAAGGTGGGTTTATGATCGGCGTTGCGAGCATCGTGCTCGGCGTAGCGGTCGGCTTGTTGCGCGGCGGCCGCTTCGGTGGGCTCGCACAGATTCGGCTCAAAAGCCTGTGGCTTGTTTTTGTGAGTCTTGGCTTGCAGCTTTTGATCTTCCCGACCGCGTGGTGGGCCGATCCACCGATCGGTATCGCGACGGGGCCGCTGCACCTGTTCACGTACGCTCTGATCGCGGTCTTCGTACTCCTGAACTTCCGAACCGTATGGCCGGTGATTCCCGGCGCCTTGCTGAACCTCATCGTGATCACGGCGAACAGGGGCTTCATGCCCGCGAGTCTCGACGCGCTCCGGACTTCGGGACGGGAATCTGTGGTCATGCGGATTCTCGAGGCTCCGGATAACACCCTGGCGAACGTCGTGATGATGAGCGATACGACGCGGCTGAACATACTCGGCGACATACTCGCGGTTCCGAGCTGGATTCCTCTGGCCGTGAGTTTCAGCATTGGCGACGCGGCAATCATGCTTGGCATTGCGTGGGTGATACAGTCGGCGATGATGAGATTCGGCGAAACCAACTCTCAGCCTGGTTCCTGAGGGCCCTGAGCGCAAACCCCCGACACTATGAACCGAATGCCCCGTAACATCCGTGTTCACCACGGTGCAGCTGCCTTGTGCCTCGCAAAGAGATTTTCTATAATTGAGATAGAGAATTGAGATAAAGACGCTACAGAAAACGGATTGGCACCGTGCTGCAAGAACTCGCTCCGGAATTGCTCCGGTTCGAGGAGGCCGACTCCGCCGGCGTACCGCGCAAAAACGATCAACCGGGTCCATTACAATCGTTCGGCCGGTGAGGTATTTCGGTCACGGCAAAAGGAGAAAAAAGCATGGCAAAAGAAACGAGAAGCATTCAGGAACTGCTCGGTGAGGAGGCGGAATCGCTTCTGAACCATCGCTGTTCGACCATATCGAACGAACAGCTCCATCTGCCCGGCCCGCACCACGTCGATACCGTCTGGGTCCACTCCGACCGCAGCAACCGGGTTCTTTCTAACCTGGAGCGGATCTACCGACACGGGAGGCTCGGCGGCACCGGGTACCTGTCGATCCTGCCGGTCGATCAAGGTATCGAGCACTCCGGAGGTGCGTCGTTCGCAAAGAATCCCACATACTTTGATCCGGAGAATATTGTCAGGCTGGCGATTGAGGGTGGTTGTAACGCGGTAGCTTCTACGTACGGCGTTCTCGGTTCGGTTTCGCGCGCGTACGCCCACAAGATCCCGTTCCTGGTCAAGATAAACCACAACGAGCTTATGAGCTTCCCCAACAGCTACAACCAGATCCAGTTCGGCACCATCGACGAGGCCTACGACATGGGTGCCGCGGCTGTGGGAGCGACCATCTATTTTGGTTCGGAGGACTCAAACCGTGAGATTATCGAGGTCGCGCGTGCCTTCGCGTATGCGCACGAACTCGGGCTTGCTACGGTTCTCTGGTGCTACGTGCGCAACGGTGCCTTCACGGTCGACGGGACCAACTACGAGGTGTCGGCCGATCTGACCGGTCAGGCCAACCACCTTGGCGTGACGCTGGAGGCGGACATCATCAAGCAGAAGCAGCCGGTCAATAACGGCGGGTACAAGGCACTCAACAGCGGGGACAGCAGCTACGGAAAGCTCGACGACCGTATTTACACCGATCTCACCAGCGACAACCCGATCGATCTTACCCGCTACCAGGTAGTCAACTGCTATATGGGGCGCTGCAGCCTGATCAACTCCGGTGGTGCTTCCGGGAAAGACGACTTCGCCCAGGCGGTGCGCACCGCGGTGATCAACAAGCGTGCCGGTGGCGCGGGGTTGATAAGCGGACGCAAGGCGTTCCAGCGCCCGATGGACGAAGGGATCGCTCTGCTCAATGCGATCCAGGACGTCTACCTCGACGACAGCATCACCATCGCGTAATCGTTACGGGTGTGGAACCTGCGTTGTTGCGGAAAGGACGTTCATGAGCTCATTGGAGAAACTCTATGCGCTGATGCGATCGGTTGCCGATGCTCGCAGACGGCTCGTGCACGGTTGCTTTGAGGATTTAGCCGGCAGCGACGATCTCGATCTGCTCAGACGCACCGAGCGCGAGATCGACGGTTGGCCGCGCCGCAACGGCCGGTTTGTCCTGGACGCGGGTAACGGCAGGCAGATCGAAACCTCACTCTCGTATGAAGTGGAAGAACTCAGGCGCGATATCGTCTTCTTTGAAGAGGGGCCGGCGGCATTTGCTCGGCGGCTGTCGCAACAACGGCCCGATGTTGAGCCCGAGGTGCAGAGGCTGGTTGATCGGCTTTGCGAGTTCTTTCCGCCTTCCGGCGGAATCGGTGCAGGCGCGCCGCTTCGTGCGTTCATTACCGACCGCGACGGCACAATCAACAACTACTGTGGCCGCTACCGCTCATCGGTGCAGCCGGCCTACAACGCGCTGTTTCTCTGTCGTTTTGCGCTCACCGCAGCCGCTCGCAGCGTGATTCTCTCGTCGGCTCCTCTGGACGACGGCGGTCTGATCGACGTCAGCGTCAACCTTGAAAACACCTTTGTCTACGCCGGCTCCAAAGGCCGCGAGTATTGTAGCGAGAGCGGCGTTCGGGGTCGTTACGCAATCGAACCGGAGCGACAGGAGCTGCTTGACCGGTTCAACTCCCGCCTTAAGCAGATCCTTGAGTCCGATGGGAACCACATCTTCACGCTGATCGGATCTGCTCTTCAGTTCAAGTTTGGCCAGACGACCGTCGCCCGCCAGGACGTGGATAACACCGTCAGCGAGCAGAAGTCGCAGCGCTTTCTGGATTCGGTCCGCCGGCTGGTCGAGGAGCTCGATCCCCGACAGCGATTTTTGAGGATCGAGGATACGGGAAAGGACATCGAGATCATTCTGACAGTGGGCGAGGACGAAGACGCGGGGGATTTCGACAAAGGGAACGGCATAGACTATCTGGACCGCGAACTGGGACTGGAGTTGGAGAAGGGTGGGGCGTTGATCTGCGGTGACACCGCCTCCGACGTACCTATGGCGCGGCTGGCGGTGGAACGGTCTGCCGAGAATGCTGTGCTCTTTGTGGGCGCCGGCGAAGAACTTATCAGCCAGGTTCGCGCCGTTGCACCGGCGGCGATCTTCGTACCTGCTCCGGACGTGCTGGTCATGGGGCTCGACCGCTACACCAGGACAGTAGACAGCAAAACGGCGAGGAGGGAGCGCAATGACGTGTAAGGGAGCCATATTCGATCTCGACGGAGTCATCACCGCTACCGCCACGGTACATTTCAGGGCCTGGAAACGGACCTTTGAGGAGTTTCTCCGCAAGAAGGAGGAACAGGGCGAGGCGGGTTTCCGCGAGTTTACCCACGACAACGATTACGTACCTTACGTCGACGGTAAGCCGCGCTATCAAGGAGTCAAGTCTTTCCTGGAATCGCGCGATATCGACCTGCCTTATGGAGACCCGTCCGATCCTCCCGATGCCGATACTGTCTGCGGAATCGGCAACAGCAAAAACGACGTGTTCCGTGAACTGATTCACGAGGAAGGCGTGGAGCTTTACGACTCCACCGTCGAGTTCGTTCGCAGCCTGCTCGAGCGTGGAGTCAAGGTTGGTGTCGCCTCTTCCAGCAAGAGCTGCGGCTATATTCTCAAAGAGACCGGACTCGACGAGTTGTTTGGCTCGGTCGTTGACGGCGTGGTCAGCGCCGAGCTCGGACTCAACGGAAAGCCGAACCCTGATATCTTTGTGGTTGCCGCCGAACGGCTCGGTGTTGAGCCTTACGACTGCATGATGGTGGAAGACGCGTACTCCGGCGTCGAAGCCGGTAGAAACGGCAACTTTGGCCTGGTGCTCGGTATCGCGCGTACCGTTGCCCCGGAGGGACTTCTGGCCCGCGGCGCCGATATTGTCGTAAGCGACATGCAAGAGTTCTCGCTGGAGGAGCTCGACCGATGGTTTTCAGCTACCATGCACGACGACTCCTGGTGGCTACGCTACCACGGCTTTGAACCGACCGAGGAGCGGTTGCGCGAAGCGTTGACGACGGTCGGCAACGGCTACTTCGGCACGCGTGGCGCTTACGAGGGCGAAGGCATCAAGGGAAATACTCACTACCCCGGTACCTACGTCGCAGGACTTTTCAACCGACTCCCCTCGGAGGTTCACGGCAAAACTATCTACAACAACGACTTCGTCAACTGCCCCAACTGGCTCTCAATAGAGCTTCGGGTCGAGAACGACAACTTTTTCCGACCGCTGGAAACGGAAGTGCTCGATTACACGCACACGCTCGATATGCGCAACGCGATCATGTCGCGTGAGATAACCTTCCGCGACACCTCGGGCCGTATCACCACCATTTCCAGCCGTCGGATCGCCAGTCTCGATCAGGTCCATCTCGGGGCAATCGAGTACCGCATCACTGCGCGCAACTACTCCGGTACGGTGACGCTGCGTTCGAGCATCGATGGCACTGTCCGCAACTACGGCGTGGAGCGCTACCGCGATCTGAGCAGCAAGCACCTCGAAGCGCTCGACTCCGGCGACCAAGACGCCGGTGGTGGCGAACCTCAGATTTTCTTACACACGCGAACCACTAGCTCAGACGTCAGAATCTGCATGAACTCCCGCTCGCGTTTTTTCGCGGGCGAGCGGCAGGTTCGTCCGACTCGCCAGCTCTTCTCCGAGCCCGGTCTTGTCACCGAAGTCTTCACCGTAGATATGCAGCAAGAGCACCCACTCGTCTACGAGAAGACCGTGAGCCTCTACACCTCCGCCGGTTGGGACTCACGCGATCCCGAGAGTGAGTCGCGAGAACTACTGCGCGATCTGCCGCGCTTCGAGCAACTGCTCTGCCGCCACATCGACGCGTGGAGCCGGCTCTGGAATCGGGTAGACATCGTCATCGAGGGAGACCGCTTCGCCCAGAAGGCCATGCGGCTGCACGCGTATCATCTGCTTGTCACTGCCAACCCCCACAGCACCTTTGTCGATAGCGGGCTGCCGGCGCGCGGCCTGCACGGAGAGGCGTATCGCGGCCATATCTTCTGGGACGAGCTGTTTATCTCTCCGTTCTACAACCTGCACTTCCCGGAGGTAACCCGTAGCCATCTCATGTACCGCTATCGTCGCCTGGATGCGGCACGCAAAATCGCCCGCGAGGAGGAGTTTGAAGGCGCGCTCTATCCATGGCAAGCGGCGGATGATGGAACGCGCGACTCGCAGACCTTGCACTACAACCCCCAAAGCGGTGAATGGGGACCCGATTTGACGTACCTGCAGCGGCACATCAACGTCGCGATCGCTTATGACATCTGGGAGTATTTCTATACCACCGATGATTCCGAGTTTATCAACGAGTACGGCATGGAGATGCTTCTGGAGATGGCGCGTTTCTGGGCCGGCATCGCGCGAAAAGACGAGGCCGATGGTCGCTACCACATCAGAAAGGTGGTGGGCCCCGATGAGTTTCACGAAAAGTACCCCGGCGCCTCTGAAGGCGGAATCGACGACAATGCCTACACCAACATCATGGCCGCATGGCTGCTGCACAAGACCATCGAGACCTATCACCACCGGCCGAAGCCGGTCAAGCAGCGGTTGCGTGAACAGATCGGATTCGATGAGAGTGAACTCGAGCGATGGGACGACATTGTCCACAAGATGTATGTTCCGTTCAGGGAAGACGGGATTATCGAACAGTTTAGCGGCTGGATGGATCTTGAGGAAATCGATTGGAACGATTATCGGCGCAGGTACGGCAACATCCGTCGGATGGACCGCATTCTCAAGGCCGAGGGCACGTCACCCAACCGCTACAAGGTGATCAAGCAGGCCGACGTACTCCAGTGTTTCTACATGCTCGCCCCGTCCCAGGTTACCAACATCCTGGAGCTGATGGGGTATCAGCCCGGCGATCCCGCCGAGCTGTTGCGTCGCAACTACGAGTACTACATCGAACATACAAGCCACGGCAGCACGCTTAGCTACGTGGTGCACTCCTCAATCTCCAACTACCTGGAATCACACCGGCAGGACAAGTGGAACTGGTTTCTCGAGGCGCTCAAGAGCGACCTCTACGACACCCAAGGCGGCACCACGCTGGAAGGCATCCACTGTGGCGTCATGGCCGGCACTATCGAGATCCTGTTCAAGGGCTTTGCCGGCATTCACCTTTTTAAGGACAAGATCGAACTGAATCCACAGCTGCCGCAGAGCTGGCGCAGACTGTCCTTCAAGATAACCCACCGTGCTAACACCCTGGTGCTGGAGATTCTACCGGGTCGCGTGTACGCGCGGCGTCTCATCGACGGTCGGGAGCAGGAGATGGGCTGCACCGGTGATGGGAAGTGCTACTCGATCGATCTTTTGGAGTCCGGATCGTCGCCGTAGCGTAGTCCGGCAGGTGGATGAATCGACTTTGACATCACAATCTCAAAACGAGTACTATCCGTCTGTGCGACAACGGCGTGGCTTGCAGTCGACACATCTCATTTTCGCAGCGCTTTTTTTCGGGGTGATTTCTCTCTTTCTGGAGCAGATCAGCCCGCAGCCGAGATGGTTGTTTCTGCTGGTGCAAGTCGTGGACTTCCTCGTGATCGGCCTGACGTTGATCGAGGTGGGCGTCGATTTCGCCCGCGCACCGGTAAAACGCAACTACCTGCGCTTCAATCTTCCGTCTCTCGTATTTCTTCTGATATTCTTGTCGCTCTTCGCGTATAACAAGGCGTTGGTATTCCAGGCAATACCGCAGCCGGCAGGCGCCTACCAGTCGGTGCTCATCATTCGCAACGCGTTTCTGCTGCTGAAGGTTTTTTCGCGCCTTCGCCGGTTGTCAGAATTTGTCACCGCTGTCGTGACACACCCCGCTCAGACGGTCGCGCTCAGCTTTCTGCTCGTGATCGTGGTCGGGACGCTCGTGCTGATGATGCCGTTCACGACGCTCGACGGAGAGGGGCTGCCGATGGTGGACGCGCTGTTCACCGCGACGAGCGCCGTGTGCGTCACCGGGCTGATTGTTGTCGACACCGCAACTGCCTACACCGTGTGGGGGCAGATCGTTATCATGCTGTTGATCCAGATCGGCGGCTTGGGGATCATGGTACTGTCGTTGTTCGCTCTGGTCCTGGTCCGGCAGTCGGTGACGGTGCAAAGTCACCTGCTGTTGTCGTACATGTTGAACGAGTCGCGTATCACGGAGTTGGCCGGGTCGCTCAAGCGCATTATCCTGATTACGTTCGCCGCGGAAGCAACAGGGGCAGTACTGCTGTTTATGCTTTTCAAGCCGGTCGCGAGCGGCCTGGGCCATCGCGTGCTGTTGGCCGTATTCCACGCGGTCTCGGCGTTCTGCAACGCCGGGTTCGCTCTCTTCACCACCAGTCTGGAGCAGTTCCACGACAATCTCGGTATCAATCTCGTCGTTGGAGCGCTAATAATCGCAGGCGGTTTGAGCTTCGGTGTGTTGACCAACGTGTTTCAGTCGGTACGGTCTCGGTTCTCGGTGCGAGTTTTGCGCCGCCGGGAGCGAGTTGTGCGCTTGAACGTCAACTCTCGTGCAGTCCTGATCGTTACCGCCGTATTGCTGGTTGGTGCGTTGTTCGGGTTTTACGCGCTGGAACACGGTCGCGCGATGGCGCAGCATCCCGTTGGGACGCAGTATCTCGCCGCATTTTTCCAGTCCGTGACGTTGCGCACCGCCGGATTCAACACCGTCCCGATTGGGGGTCTGGCCACCGCTACCTACGTTTTGATGATCGTCGTGATGTTCATCGGCGGTGCCTCCGGTAGCACCGCCGGTGGACTCAAGGTCAACAATGTCGCGGTGATCGCGGCCTTTCTTTCGAGCACCAGAAAAAAACGCGCCCAGACTCTGGTGTTCAACCACGCGATCAGCGACCGGCAGGTGACAACGGCGTTCTCGGTGCTGCTGTTCGGGTTACTCTCGGTGTTCGGCGGAACGTTTCTGCTTGCGGTGACCGAGAACGCGACGCTCACGGAGTATCTCTTTGAGTCGGTGAGCGCGTTCGCTACAGTGGGGCTGTCTACCGGCCTCACGCCACAACTGAGCGTTATGGGCAGGCTGGTCGTGACTGTGTTGATGTTTATCGGGCGCGTGGGACCTCTCACGTTACTCGCTGCGTCTCCGGGGCGCCCCGACGCGAGGCGAACACGGTATCCCTCGGCGGGTATCGCGGTAGGATGAGTCGCGGCGGGAGTGGCGCCGGTCACACGAGGAGAATCGTATGGAAAAAGTGAGCACGGGGAGCAGGGGAACATCAAAACGAACGACAAAGGAGCGGCAGCGGGTGTTCGCCGTGCTGGGCTTGGGTGTGTTCGGTCGACAGATCTGCGAGACCCTGGCTGAACGAGGCGCGTCGGTCATCGCGATCGATCAGGACCCCGGTCTCGTCGAGCAGGTGAAAGAAGACGTAACTCAGGCAATTCTCGTCGACACGACCGATGAGGATTCCTTGTCTCAGGCCGCGCTTCAAGAGGTCGACGTGGCGGTAGTGGCGATGGGTGACAACGTCGAAGCGAGTATCCTGACCACGGCGTTGCTCAAGAAACAGGGAGTCGCGTATGTCGTCGCTCGGGCCATCAGCGCGCTTCACGCGCGGGTGCTCAAACAGGTCGGCGCGGATGAAATACTGAACCTCGAGACCGACGCGGGTACGCGTCTCGCGAGCAGGCTCATCGCACCCGACATCCTGGAGCAGGTAGCGCTCTCGAGCGATATCAGCCTGGCCGAGATGTACGTCCCGCAGGCGGTGCTCGGAGCGACGCTCGCTGAACTGGACCTGCGCGGCCGATACAACATCACCGTGATCTCGATCAAACGAACTACAAGGGATGTCGATGAACTCGGAAACCCGGTCGAAAACGAGCAGATCGTTTTCCCCGGCCCGAACGATACGCTTCTCGAGACCGACGTAATCCACGTCGTAGGGAAAAACGATGCGATCGAATCGTTTCGCCGGTTGTAAGCAACAAGGTATCTCATGATATTGCTCGTTCGACGCCACAGGATAACGTTACTGGTTCTCGTCGCGCTGGGATTCGCTCTCGGCATGAGTCTGTTCGCGTATCTCTCGCTCCGTGGTTTCGACGGGTTGTCGGAACTCGAGCAAAAGGCGCTCGCCGAGAGGATTCTCCTGGTCGGAATCGTCGGAACTCTCGCTGTGTTCGGCGTTCTCTCGATCGTGCTGTACGACGCGGTCAAGTTGAACGCGGTGTTCAAGCGGCTTGCGGGAATGCACCGGATGAGCGTTGACCAGATTCAGATGGAGTTACGCGGGCTCGGAACGGTGGGTGAGCAGATCGGACGCCTCTATTCGTCGATCAACTCGCTCAGCGCGCGGAAGAGCACGCGGATCTCCGGGTTGAACGCGCTGTTGACGACGGTCGTGCGTCGGTCGGAGGCGAACATGATCGTAGTCAACGCCGGCGGGAAGGTGTATCAAGCGACTCCGGCTGCGTTGGCACAGTTCGAGCTATCGCACGCCGAGATCGCCGAGCGCCCGGTTGATGAACTCATCGAACTCGAGCGGTTCACCGAGACCGCCGCCGCTGTCTCGCGCGGAAAGGGATCTCATCGGATCGGCGAGAACCGTGATCCTGTCGTCGTGCTACCGGTGACGAACGATCAGGGCCTCGTCGCGTACTACGTGTACCTGCTCGGAGACGACGCGCGCGAGGAGCTCAAGCGAAACCCGATAGAACCCCGCGAGTCGCGTGAGCCGGAGAAAAAACAGTCCGCGGAACCTGAAAACAAGGACGACGCCAAGAATCTCGCCGACACGACCGGCGGTGAGAAGCGCCGCGGTAAGCGCGCGAACGCCGCGAGTATTCTTTTTGCGCGATTGAGCCGAAAGTCCCGCGACCGGTGACGGTACATCGATATAACTTGCGGGATTTATAGGAAGTGGTTATATTATTGTCGTGGCCTATCAGGTTCGGATAAAAAGGAAGACCGAGCGTGGGCTGCGGAAGCTGCCTTCGGCGGTTCAAAAGCTCTTCTTCCTGCTCGTTGCGGACCTGCAGGCCGACGGGCCGATGCAAACAACGTGGCAGAACTTCTCCGGCTTGGGCGATGATCGGTACCACTGCCACTTGAACTACCGATACGTGGCGTGTTGGTCATGCCGCAAGAACGAGATTTTAATCGAGGTGTACTATGTTGGCTCTCGTGAAAAAGCCCCATATTGAGATCGCTCTCCATGGCGAGCGTGTTCAGGAACTGGTTGACTGGATCAGAAAAAAATACGACGTTACGGTGCTTTCCGAAGACACCCAGGACCAATTTGTTCCGATCGAAAGTACCGAGTACTGGAAGCAGATGGAAAAGAACCGTATCGGAAATCTTCTCGCGGGCGCGCGGTTGAAGGCCGGTTTGACACAAGTTCAGCTGGCTCAGAAGCTCGGTATCCGTCAGAACATGGTCAGTGATTTTGAGCATGGGCGACGAACGTACTCGGACGCCATGGCAAGGCGTCTGAGCCGGGCGCTCAATGTCAGAGAGGAGCACGTGAAATACGGAAGCGACGCAACCGACTCCTCTCCCCGCGTTTCCGACGGGGAGTAACTCCGATGTTGAGCGAACCGGTCGATCCAACCGCCGGTCCGCGGCGTCAAACCAGGCGGGCTCTCACGAACAACACGTCGTCCGCGGCGAAGTCACCCGTCGGGATCAGGTCGCGTTTGATCTCGTCGACGGCAAAACCGAATTCCTCGAGCAACGCCCCGATCGTCGCTTCCGTGAAGTAGTGGTCCCAGACGACGTAGCTCTTCGCCTCGCCGTCATCGGCGATCACGACGTACTTGGTGCCCCAGACGCACTCATCGGCGAAATGCCTGGTCTCGGACAAGACGTAACACGGCAGACTCGACCAAAAGCCGGCTTCGTCGTGTCTCGTCCAGGTCTTGCCTTCGGCTTTTGCTCGCGATATTCCGGGTCCAAACACATCGAAAAGGAAAAGCCCTCCGGGGACGATCAGCCGATGAACGTTCGCAAGGAACTCCCTTTGAAGGTGCACCGTTAGCGCTCCAAAATCGCAGTATATGCACGTCGCGAGATCGAACGTTTCGTCGGTGAACGGTTCGAGGTACGAGGCTTCCCGGTACCGAATGGTCAAACCTTTGTTCGCGGCCGAGGCCCTTGCGTACTCGAGCGAGGCGCCGTTGATATCGACTCCGCACACGTCCCAGGACTTCTCGGCGTATTTTTCGGCGTAGAGTCCGGGACCACAGCCAAGATCAATGAGCTTCCCCGGCTGCACCGTACCGTGAAGAATCCACTCCACGGTTTTCTCGATCGTTCGAGGGTTTCGGCTCGCGGCCTCGGTGCCCGGGTCAAGGTGTGCCCGTACCATCTGTTTGCGGATGTGCGGGTCGGTCCAGATATTCGCCGTGCCGTGCTCGTATAGCTTCACGTTCCGTCAGCTCGATATTTCACGCGTCGTCGCTACCTCCGGACTCTGTTTCACCGGCCACGGGACTATCGCCGACGTTCGGGCGCGGTAGGCGTCGTATTCCGGGTACTTCGTTCGCGTGATCGACTCGGTGAAACGCGTCGAGCCGATGAAGAGAGCCGTGAGAAGAGCCGGTCCGACGACGCTTAGGTGAAGCACGGTTCCAAGCTGCGCGGCGGCCATCAGGTACAGACACCACCACACCGCGAGCTCTCCAAAGTAGTTCGGGTGCCGCGAGAGACGGTACAGACCGTTCGTCCGAAACCCCCGCTCGATATCGTCCTGATCGATCCCGCTCGGAAGGTTTCGGCCGGCGGATCCACTCGCTTTGTCGCGTGCCGCGTACTTCGCGTTCTGGAACCGCCATTGCTGTTCGTCTGCGACGGTCTCCCAAAGCAGGGCCGCGACACCGAGCAGAAGAAAACCGATGAAAGCGGGACCGACAGTCGCGGAGCCGTTTGCCCCGAGTGCGTGAAGCGGGAGCGTGAATCCGACGGAGAGCGAGACCTGAAACGAACAGATGAAAAGCAGATGGAAGAGCTGCCACGCGGCGGTACTGCCGATCCGTTCGCGCAGAATCGGCCACCGGTAGTCCTCCATCGTCGTGTAGCCGCCGCGCCGCGCGAAGTTGAACGTGAGCCTCGCACCCCACACGGTCACAAAGACGGCCGCGATCAGCACCGGCGCGGCGTACCCGGCGTTCGCCGCGTACACCCACGCGAACACCGGCGGCGCGGTACTCCAGAGACGGTCGACCCACGAGTAGTCGCCGGTCACGATCCCGAGCACAAACGCGACCGCGGCAAACCCGGCCGCAAGCGCCACGACGATCGTCGGGGCCGGAGCGGTTTGGAAAAACGATTGCACGGAGCCGTATCCGCCGAGCGCCGCGCCGACTCGAAGAGAAACATACGCGCCGGCCGGCATCGAGGTGAGGAAGATTACGAGTCGTTTCATGGGTGTAACCGTACCACGGGGGAATTGTCGCGGCAAGACGCTCTTCCGGCCGGCCGGAAAAAAACAGGTCGGACAACCTCTCGATTCGAGCTGTCGATGCGGTTTCTGCTCAAGGTCGCGTTTCGCGGCCTTTGCGGCGTATCGGTGCTTCCCCTCGTTCGGGCGAGTACGGTGCGGTGCCGGCTTCCGCTTTGAGACGCTCGACAAGCCAGACTTTGATAATCGACTGCCGAGTAACACCTATACGAGCCGCCTCACGATCTAGAGAGTCAACAACCCAAGTCGGAAAATCGACGTTAATACGCTTTTGATCCCGGTTCACCCGGCGTGCTGTCGAGAGATCGAGATCCTCGATGATGTCCTCTTTCCCTTCATCGAATTTTCTGTCGAAGTCTTTAGCTTTCATATAGTTCTTCCTCTCGCCTTCGCGACCGCCTGACGGAGATAATGCGAATTCTGTCCTCGCGGTACGTGACGACGGCCGACCAGTGTTTGGCACCGATGCGGCCTATGACAAGCAACCGGCGCTCTTCCTCCGATTTTGCCTGGATTTCCAGAAGATCAGGATCGTTCCAAAGCTCCTGAGCGGCCTCGAAATCTATTCCATGCTTCACCAGATTCGCCTTGCTTTTGGCGTCATCGAACTCGAAAAGAGCCACGAGTATAAATTATTCCTTTTTTACTCTTTGATCAAGCACTTCGCATCACAGCCGACTGTCCGTCGGCTCGTGGCCCGTATCGCTGAGTCGCGCGATGCCGATCACGGGGCTCAAGGTGGATCAGTTTTCGAGCGGCGCTAACATTTTCGTTGACCGCAAAGCTGTCGTTTCGTATGTTGGCGCGAGAGACTTGCAGACAACGAAATCGGTGACCAAGAGGCGGAATGGTGAAACGTTTGCGGACGAAATTGATCTGGAGTTTCGTGGGGATAACTTTTCTTGGCTTCTCTGTCTGGGGAATTCGATGGGCCACCTTTGCCCGGCCTCCTTTGCCGGAAGCGGTTGCTTCATTGCCGAGTGATGAGCGTGTAACTGTCGGCACCGCGCCGTGGTTGACCTTTGTCCCGACGCAGACCGCGCCCGATACGGGTTTTATCTTTTATCCCGGCGGGAGAGTTGATCCCACGGCGTACGCCGGCTTGATGCGAACCATCGCTGAAGCGGGATACCACGTTGTTGTCCCGTCGATGCCGATCAACATGGCGATACTCAATACTAAAGCTGCCGACGATATCATCGCCGCCCATCCTCACATAACAACGTGGGTCATCGGCGGCCACTCGGTGGGCGGAACGGCCGCCGCGTTGTATGTATCGGCAAACCCCGACCGGATCGCCGGGCTCGCCATCTGGTCGTCGTACCCGGCCAATAACTCCGATATTTCCGGCGTCGCTCTCCCGGTGGTCTTGCTCTATGGTGGCAATGAAGTACGCGTGACCGATGAAAGCGTCGGCGCCCGCAAGCATTTGCTGCCTCCAGATACCCTGTACATCAAAATAGATGGGGGCGACCATCATCAGTTCGGGGCGTATCGGCTTACGAGCGAAGATGACCTGGCCACGATCAGCCGCGAAGCCCAGCACGAACAGATTCTGACGGCGACGCTCGATCTGCTACGGGTGGTCGCCGACGGGCGGTAGTTTACGGCCGATCATGAGGTCGTCTCGCGCCCGTTTTACGCGAGTGGATCTCTTGTGATACTGTGGACACTCCAGCTGTAGCGGCTGGACTCGGCAAAGCAGGTCTCCGGTGAAACCGGGGTGATTCAAGGATTCCCTATGAGCGCAAAAAGACCCAACTTCGTTCTCATTACGGCCGACCAGTGGCGCGCGGACACACTCGGAATGCTCTCCAACGAGCACCCGGTCCTGACCCCGCACCTGGACCAGCTCGCCGACGAGGGGGTGCGATTCTCGCACGCGTGGGCGGACTGCCCGATATGTATGCCGCAGCGCGCGACGCTTCTCACCGGTAAAGCCGGTGCCACGCTTGGCGTCACGACAAATTTTCAACACCGTACGCCGGTCGATGCCGGTCGGAGTCTGCCTTCCTTGCTGCGCAACTTGGGGGAATACCAGTCGGTCTGGATTGGGAAGACGCACGTCGTGCCCGAACGGGCGCGGTTCGGCTTCGACGAGGTGGTTCTGCACCCCGACGATTACGTCAACCGTCTTGAAGAGGCGGGTTACGGTGGGTTTTTTCGTGGCCATGGCATCGGTGGCAACGAGGTAGTCCCGGCGCCGAACCCTCTTCCCGAGGCTCTACACTCGTCACGGTGGATCACCGACCGCGCCGTCGAGTTCATGTACCGTCGCGATCCTGAGACCCCGTTTTTTCTGTGGATCATCTATGAGGCACCACATCCGCCGTTCGATCCGCCGGAGGCATACGTGCGTCTGTACGGGAACCAGTCGATCGCTCCACCACGCCCCTCTATGTGGCAAGCTGCGGACGAGCCTGTTGCGTTCAGGCGGCGCCGAATCGCGCATAACTGGGATCGACTCTCGCCTGACTGGGTCGCTGAGACCCGGCGCTACTATTATGCTCACCAGACTTTCATCGACTACCAGCTCGGTCGTCTTTTCGGCGAACTCAAGAGTCGTGGCCTGTGGGATGAGACCGCCGTAATGTTTCACTCGGACCACGGTGAGCACCTCGGCGATTACGGCCTGTTCGGGAAGACCACGTTTTTGCGTGGCTCCGGCGACGTACCGATGGTCATCAAGCCGCCCGTCGGTAAATCGTGGACACCGGGCAGTGTGTGCGACGCGCCGGTCCAGAACGCGGATATCCCGGTGACGATCGCCGATCTTGCCGGTATCGGTCCCCTCGATACGCCGGACGGCATCTCGCTGACCGGACACCTCGCACAACCCGGCGATGCATCTCACCGGGAACGTACCGTTTTCGGCGAGTTCGGCGGACCGGACGGAAGCGCCACCGCGATCGGCGACGAGCTTCGCTACATCTGGTACCCCGAAGGTGGT
The DNA here is from genome assembly GCA_007695285.1 of Spirochaetaceae bacterium. GTDB lineage: Bacteria > Spirochaetota > Spirochaetia > DSM-27196 > PXBQ01 > PXBQ01. The sequence goes on from REEC01000150.1 coordinate 32,387, forward strand.
GTCGAGCAGATACTGCCTGCCTTTGGGACCGACAGTGTGACCAACACCATGGCGACCCTTAGCGCCGAACAACGCGCTACGGCAGAAGCTCTGCGCGATCGTCTGGCAACGTGGCTCACCGAGCGTGAAAGCCCCACCGCCTCCGATGGTGCTCTCCTGGCCCGCCCCGCAGAGAATCTCACCGCAGACCGCGTCCAGGCGCACCGCGCCCTCAATCCGATGGCATGGCGCGGACCTATCCGGTACGGCAAAGGTTACGGCGGCGGGTACTGATCGGCTGAGTTCCGGCGGCGTCGCACCGTGCATTCGCGAGCTGTGTCCACCGGGATTATGCACACTCCACGTTATTGCTCACGGACGAACTCCGACGCACCTTGACCTGAAACGACACACCGTCGACCGACAGGTCGGCTGTGCCGTCGGGCGCGTGAACCTCGGCGAGATCAGCCAAGGCCCAACCGGCAACCGTCTGTCTCCAGTGATCCGGGAGATCGCCGACGATCTCGAGTTCGATCCGGTCGGTAACGGCGTACCCGGTCTGTTTACGCAGATCCTGGACGTGGCGGTTCACCTCGTTCGCCCATCCTTCGATCCTCAGATCGTCACTCACTACCGTATCGAGCGCGACAAGAATGCCGCTCTCCGCGGCAACCGTCGTCCCGTCCTTCCCCTGGTAGCCGACGTCGATCTCATCGGGCGCGAGCTGCCATGTCCGGGAGCCGCTCGATACGACGACGCGGTCGCCTTCCTGACGCACATGACCGTTGCGCGCCGCGCGGATGAGCTCCTGCATTTCCGGCCCCAATCGTGGACCGTGGATCTGAGCGGCGGCGAGTGGCTGACGTACCCGAATGCCGGCCTGCTTGCGCAGCGATAACCCCATCCGTGCGATCTGCTGCGTCGTTGCCACTTCCTGCATCAGCAGGTCATCTTCCGGTTTGGCGACGACGTCCGGCCAGTCGGTCAGGTGCACCGACGCGGCACCGGTCGGATGAAGACCACGATACACCTGCTCGGCGATGAACGGCGCGAGTGGCGCGAGCAGCTGAGACAGAACCGTCAGCACGTAGTACAGCGTGTCGTAGCCTGATCGTTTCGTATCATCCAGGCCGGGCGCCCAGAACCGTTTGCGCGATCGGCGAATGTACCAGTTGGTCAGGTCGCCGATGAACTCTACCACCGCCACCGTCGCCGTGTTCGTCGCGTATCCCGCGAGGCCGCGGGTACATACCGTGACCGCAGCCGCGAGGCGGGCGAGAATCCATCGGTCGAGCTCATCCGCGGGAGACGGCCTTTCGGAAGAATCCGCGGTGTAGCCGTCGATGTTCGCGTACGTAACGAAGAACGAGTAAGCGTTCCAGAAGGGAAGCAGAACGCGGCGGACGTGTTCGGCGACGTCGGCATCGCGAAACCGAAGGTCGGCCATTACCGCGGCCGGCGATCCGAGCAGATAGAGCCGAAGCGCGTCGGCTCCGTGTCGGTCCAACAGGATCATCGGGTCGGTATAGTTTCGAAGAGATTTTGACATCTTCGATCCGTCTTCGGTGAGCAGCGTGCCGTGAACGAGGCAGGAGCGAAACGCCGGCCGGTCCATCACGCCCACGGCGAGCACGTGCATGCAGTAGAACCACCCGCGGATCTGTCCGGGATACTCGACGATGAAGTCTGCCGGGTAGTGCGACTCGAACCACTCGCGGTTCTCAAACGGATAATGGCACTGGCCAAACGGCATCGCGCCGCTCTCGAACCATCCGTCGAGCACCTCCGGCACCCGGCGCATCGTACCGGTGCACCCCGGCGTGGTACACGGAAACTCGATGCCGTCGAGATGCTGGATGTGCAGATCGGGGAGCCGTCTTCCTGCGCGTTGTTCGAGCGCGGCAGCGGAGTCGGCGACCCATCGCGCTTCGCATCCCGTGCATTCCCAGACCGGAATTGGGGTGCCCCAGTACCGGTTACGAGAGATGTTCCAGTCGCGGGCGGCATCGATCCATTTACCGAAGCGGCCGTGCTTGACCGTATCCGGCACCCAGTTGATCTCTTCGTTTGCCGCAAGAAGCCGGTCCTTGATTTTCTCGACACGGTAGTAACACGCATCCATCGCGCGGTAAACGAGTGGCGTTCGGCACCGCCAGCAGTGCGGATAGTTGTGTTCGACCGTGTCGTGACGCACCACCAAAGCGGCTGCCTTGAGATGCCCGATGATCTTGGGGTTCGCGTCGTGCACGTTCATGCCGAGGAACTCAGGGACAGCGGCCGTGAAACGTCCTGCCTCGTCCACCGGGTTGCGTAACGCGATGCCTTCGCGGCGACATAACCAGTAGTCGTCTTCACCGAAGGCCGGCGCGACGTGCACGATTCCGGAACCCTCGTTCGTCGCGACGAACGAGGCGCCCAAGACTCGGAATGCACCAGCCGCTGCGTCATCGGCGAAGTACGGGAAGATTGGATCGTACTCCCACCCAACGAGCTCCCGACCCGCGAAGGTCCGTAAGACATCCCTCGAGCCGACGAGGCCCGCGTTGAACGCGCCGGCTCCGAGGATCCATACCTCGTCTTCGGCGCCGACCGCCACGTACTCGTGCTCGGGGTGAAGCGCGAGAGCGAGGTTGGAAGGGAGTGTCCACGGCGTCGTCGTCCACGCCAGAAGGTACGCAGGCCGCTGGTCCACCGATCGGCGCGCGCGGAACTTCACGGTCAGCGCGGGATCCTGCCGCGGTCTCGTGGCGTCGGACTCCCGCGTGTCGGAGGCCGAGAGCGACGTCTCGCACCGGTAGCAGTACGGGACGACGCGGTAGTCGCGGTAGATCAAGCCTTTCCGGTAACTCTCGGCAAAGACCCAGATCACGCTCTCCATGTAGTCGCGGTCCATCGTGCGGTACGCGTTAGGGTAGTCAACCCACCTGCCGACCCGGTGCACGTACCGCTCCCACGACTCGTCGTAGCCGGCGACAAGCTCCCGGCACGCGTCGTTGAACCGCGCAATGCCGATCTCGCTCTCAATCTGTTTCTTGTTCGTGACCCCAAGAGCCTTCTCGACCGCCGTCTCGATCGGCAGTCCGTGGCAGTCCCATCCCCACCTCCGCGGCACGGAGTTTCCGCGCATCGTAAAAAACCGCGCGAATGCATCCTTGAGGATCGACACGAACACCGTCCCGGGATGCGGCGAGCCGGTCGGGAACGGCGGACCGTCGTAGAAGATCACCTCGCTCTTCGACCGTGCCACCGACTTCTCGAAGATTCCCGCTTGCCGCCAGTACTCCGCGACTTGTCGCTCAAGCTGCGGCAGATCGAGTTTGGAACCGACTTCTTCGTACATCTGCACCTCCTCAGGGCATAAAAAAAACCCGCCTTCCGGCGGGTTGCATTCATCACGGTCGACGAAGCCGACTACCCACCGGTCTGCTTTGAGGCGCAAATAATAATGATCGCGATGGTGGTTCGACTGTGCATATTACGGGGAATATAGTCCGCGCGTGGAGATCGAGTCAACACGGCAAGGGTTTGTTGTCTTTGTGATAGAGCTCGATGGCTTCGTCGACAATTCGGCGCAGCTCATCAAAGACCTTTTTTCGTAGTCCCCGTGGCATCCGCCGGGAATCAGCCCCGGGGCGCTCCCGACGTAACATTTGTTTTCTTCCGACCATTCGACAATCTTCGCGTATTTCGCGCCGGCTTTCATTTATCCAACTCTCTCATTGCAGCCTGGATTTTTGGTGGCATTAGTTCTGCCCCGTGTTAATTGGCGGCATGACGATCTGCGGCAACTGTAATCGGTTGTTCGACAATGTCTCGTTCTTCAGACGCGCGATTTCGTGGCAGCCCAACGTTCCGCCATATCCTTCATCTGCTCTGAGTACTTGGGCCAATTGTGTAGAGTTTCGGGGTCGAAATCTGCACCGTTCGGCCAAATCAGCGTATGGGTTTCTGGGTCGAGTTCGCCCTGCGCGAA
>REEC01000224.1 GCA_007695285.1 Spirochaetaceae bacterium
AGATCGAGGTTTTCTCCACGTCGCACCGTCGTCTGCGGAACATGGCCGAGATAGACGCGTAGCGGATCGCTCAGGTTTTCCTGTTTGTCCGCCCACGACTCGAGATTCGCGAAGTATGCCTTGAGTCGAATCAACTCGTCCCGCCAGTGGCCGGAGAGCGCCGGACGTCGGGCCCCAATAGGCAACTCCCTAGAATAGACGTCTCCGACCGCGTTTACCAGATCTCCCCATGATGACACTGCCGCGCTCTCATGGGTGACAGCATCGTCGAGCGCGTGCAGGTCGCCGGTAAGCTGGTACAGATTGAATGCTACCGCAGCCGGAATGCGCTCGGCGTAGAACCGTGCGAGGTGCGCCAGGATCGTCGCATCGGTCAGATAGAGCATCGCCTCGACGTCCGGCTCGCCCGAAGCGCGCGCTTGTCTCACGAGGTCGAAGATGTCGTGCGCTACCGACCCGAAAAACGCGGCCGACTCCTGCGGTCGGACCTTCGCGGTCGACCCGACCTTGACGATTCGCTCGGCTTCTTCACGGAATCCGCTGAACTGGGCGACGTCGCTTCCCTCCGCCAGTGAGAACTCGCTCAGCGGGCCCTGAGCGTCGCGCGCGACGCATCCCCGCGTCGTCGGAAAGAAATCGTAGCGGGACGCCGCACCGACAATCCGTGGGATCACCTCGCCCGCTTTGTGAATCGCCCCGAGAAGAGGTTCGGCCGCGGCGCCGAATTTCCGTTTGAACGCAGCGTCGAAGACGGCGTTCGGAGTATCGCGATCGTAACCGAGCCGCCCAAACAGCATCAGAGTATACCAGTGCCGCTCGATCTCGTAGTCGTACCACCGGTACGGCTCGTTATGAACCGGCAAGGGGGCGGCGTCCCTCGGCTGTCCAAGCATCCACGTCGCATTCGGCGCGTTGAACTCGAAGCCGATCCCGTCGTCACCAACCGATTGCACGAACCGCTGAACCCAGGATCGGTTCGCCCACGAGAGCCCACCGCTCGTCGGGGCGTTCCAGAGCCTGAACACGATATCAAACGGACGTGGCTTTCTCAGTAGATCCGCGTACCCGTGCCGCCGGCCATGCTGATCCTGCACGTTGACGTGCGTAGGATGAAACGGCATTCCGAGTTGTTCCATCCAGAACTTCGTCGTGATGCGAGGCGCCAAACCTTGTTCTATGGCGTCCGTGACGATCGAGTCAGGCAGCTCCTTCGCGCGCAGGTCGATCTGCAAACCCGGTCGAATCTCTTTAATGGTCAGGAACAGCTCGTGCCAGAAGGTCTGCATCTCGTCGCGCCGCAGTCCCGATTCCTCGTGCATCCGAAGCTGTATTCCGTCGAGCTCGCCGAACGTCGTGAGAAACCGGATGAGTCCGGCACGGGTGTAGTCCGTTACGTTCTCCGTCGTGACTCCGACGACATTCCCCGGGAACTCCTGCCCCGGCTCCGGAGCGTAAGAAATCCCACCCGTCTGGACGCGGCCGCGGTAGATATGGTCCCAGATCGCCGCTGTCACTTCTATTCCGTGACAGTGGGCGAGTTCGATCATCCGGCGGAACTGTACCGTATGCGCCTCTTGTGCGGTTCGGTCACAACCGACCATTCGAACTGCTGGATAACCCGGGATATCGAAGAAGAACGGATAGACCGGCGCCAGATAACCGGCGTTCTCGTAACCAAAAATCACCACGAAACGGTTGAGCCGGCTCTCGGCCATCATCGCGAAGAGCCGCGTCCAGTACGTCTCATCGGCAAGTTGATCTTCCCATAGCCGAGGGTGCATCGTGTAGATGGACATCGACCGCTCCGAGAGAAACGGGCCGGAATCGATGTCTTGAGTTTCCGAGAACACGTCTTCAGAATCCGCGTTCAGTCTGACTTGTTCGGCCAGATTCAGAAGGCCATACATGAGGCCGCGAGCATCCGACCCGACCAGCGCGATGGTTCTTCGGCTCCCGTCCGTGCCGGTACGGATGCGGAACGACTCGGCTCCCAACTGACCGGGGCCGATCTCTATCGCCCGCCGTGATGCGGCGTCATTCTCTCCGATTATCCCCGCGATCAGCGCGGGGGCGGGATCACCGTCGACACCGTCCGTTACCGAAAGCTCAATGCCACGTTCCGCGCAGGCCGCCAGAACTCGGTTCAACCCGAACGCGCCCGGGGCATCGGCCAATTTCTTCACCGCAATCCTCACGTCGTCCTCCCGTCCTGATAATGGTGTGCCATCGTCCCGGGAATTATCGTGCCACACCCTCGGCCGGTCAACCGACAGAAAATACGATCCGTCGCCGGCAAAACGATTGAGGACTTGTCTGGTGTCAGGTGTCCGGTGGACCGCGGCGCGCGCGCCGCACGCGCTCAACGCGACAACTGCAAACGATCGACATCTCCGCCAAGGTTGGTATATTCGGCCAACACGTCTTCATCGAGCATAAACCAGTCGGTGATCGGCCTGGTCCGTTGAAAATCCTGCCCGGTGAACATCGTGTCCATCAGGGAAACGTACCGACTCCAGTAGCCGCACGCCTTAGCCATCGCATTTCTGGCCGGTTCACTCCGAGACGCCGCCTTATACGTCGCTCCGCGGATCTTCTCGGCAAAGTACAAGCCGAGATACGACATCGCGCGGATGTTGCCGATATTGGTGCCCAACTCCGTGTTGTGATCCGGTTGTTCGTCACCCAATAATTCCAACGCCCTCGCCGCGTGCGCTTCGATGTCGTCGGCAACCCGATACGCCGTCTTCTTGTCTCCGCACGAGTCAGTCGCGGTTTCTGCGATACTGCAAGAGTTGGATCCCGGGGGAGGGACCGTCTCCGCCATCTTGTCGATCGTCAGAAAACCGTACCTTCGCGACATACAGAATTCCGGATACCACAGGAAGTCGTTAATGAGCGTTCCTTGAACCATTTCGGTAAACAAAGGAATCGCTTGCGAGGCATGACTCCACGCCTCAAACAAAGAATTCGCATCACTTTCCGGATACCGGTATTTCAGAGTGTCCTGGAAAAACTCATCCGGAAGGTGCGGGTTATACGCAAGCCGCCCCCACAACATCCAGGTGTACCAGGTGCGTTGCATATCCAGCTTCCCCCGGGCCCATTCGGTCTTGCAGGAATGCACGTACGTCGGCGTGTAGCCGTCCGAGCCCATGACGAAACCCCTGATGCAGCGTTCCTTCTCGGGCAGAGCGGCCAAGTATCGTTTCACAAATCTGGGATCGCCCCAGTGAAGGTAGAAAAAGTCGTCGTTTCGCAGTTCGACCCACGTCTTAAGGTTCAGTTCAAGAAGCTGTGCCGGAACATCGCCTTGTCGGGTGCGGATCCAGTTCGGGGTCGTGGTTGAGTAGATGTGCGCTACCGCGTACTTGAACGAAAAATCGAAACGGACGTTCGGAAGGTCGTGAAGCGTCTTGAAGTTGGCGGCTACCTCCGCGCCGCCGGCATCGTGGTAACGATGCACAAAGACGATTTCCCGCTGCGGATTGGCCTTTGCATAGTCGTACAGCCCCTGGCCGTACGTTGCCCACGTCCACCGTGCGGTCTCTTCCTTGCTGATGTCACCCATGTTTTCTCCGGCGGTAACACCAAATCCGGTGAGGTCGGGGTACGTCTCGAACAGACGGGTCATACACTTGCGCATGTACTCAACGGTCTCAGGATTGTGGGAATCGTTGTCGATGCCGTACTTCCCGGTTGCCCCATACGTGTATATGTTCCAGTTGTAGATGTAGAAATCAAAACCCCGGTCCTTTGCCAGGGCCATTACGTCTCTCCAGAACTGGATTTTCTCATCGATCGAGAGGTCCTTGAAGAACCCGTCAAACCCCTCTACATTCTGAATGGCAACGTCGGGGTATTCGGGCAGGTGAACCATCGATGTAAACGGATGGTGCGTCCAAAGCGAGAAGACGTTGTACCGGTGCCGTGCCAGTTCATCGAACATGGCGGCCCAGAATTTTATGTCCCAGATATGCTCCACTGCGTTTCTTGTCGAACTACCCGGGAAGTCATTTTCGCTGAAACCATTGCCGTAATAGGTCGGGCTGCGTTTATCAAACGGGACGTTGTATTTGATGCCCCGGTTCAGAATATCGGGTGACTGTTCGTCGTCGAACCGGTCTGCCATTCCATACACGTTGATGTTCTCAGCCAGTTGCAGTCCGCCGTACATCGCACCGTTCACATCGCCACCAAAAACGTAATACGAAGGCCGCCCGGTATTGGTCGTCCGAATCACAAACGCTTGTTCCCGGAGGTCGGGTATAGGCTCCCCACCTTCGTCGCGAAATCGAGCGAGCGATTGCGCGTCTTTTTTGAGAGAAATAACGACCTTCCTGTTCGGGTAGTCGTGCGACAGCGCTCGAATGTCGAACACCTCGACACGAAAGCCTCGCGATTCGAGTGCCGTTTTTGTTTCGTTGGCGGCGAACTCCTGCTGACCGAGTTCGCTATCGCGAAAAATCCCGATTGTCTCTGCGTTTTCCGTGTTTAGAACGCTATCCATGAAGACACCTCAACCGACAGTATGATGGCGAAACTCGTGTCGTCAAGGCGTGGCAAGGAATCGTAATCACGCTTGCAACGTGCGCCGTATTCGGTGCACAATATTGTATTCTAGTTTTTCACCGCGACAACTCGCCGAACCAATCCGGAGGACCACCCGTGAGCCAAAATCGTCCGAACATCCTGCACCTCTTCACCGACATGCAGCGCGCCGACACGATCCACGCGCTCGGAAACCCGATCATAAAAACACCGAATCTCGACCGCCTGGTGCACGAGGGGACCTCGTTTACGAACGCGTTCGCGCCGTCTCCGGTCTGCGTCGCGTCGCGCTGTTCGATGATTCACGGGCAGTACCCGATGCATACCGGCTGTTACGAGAACACGCCGATGCCGACCGACGGGCGCAAGACGTTCATGGGCGCGCTGACCGAGGCCGGGTACCGGACGCACGGGATCGGGAAGTGTCACTTCTCCCCCGATGCGTTCGCGATGCGCGGATTTCAGACCCGGGAGATCCAAGAGGAAGGCGGAGGGAAGTCCGACGACCTGAGTCGTATGGACTACCTGTCGTACCTCGTGGCCAACGGGTTTGAGTACATCAGCGAACCGTACGGCGTCCGCAGCGAGATGTACTACATCCCGCAGCTCGCGCAGCTTCCGGCCGAACACCACCCGACGGCGTGGGTCGGCGCGCGGAGCCGCGCGTTCATCGAGCAGCAAACGGGTGCCGAGCCGTGGTACCTGTACTCCAGTTTCATCCATCCGCACCCGCCGTTTGCCGTGCCGAGTCCGTGGCACAAGATCTACCGCACCGCCGACATGGACGAGCCGATCATGCCACACGACGTCGAGTCGATGATGATGTTCGTGAATCGTGTGCAGAATCGGTACAAGTACCGCGACCAGGGCGTCGACATGAACCTGGTCAGGACGATCCGCGCGTACTACTACGCGTGTATCTCGTTCATCGATTACCAGGTCGGCCGGATCATCGAGGCCCTCGAGCGTACCGGCCGGCTCGACAACACATTAGTCGTGTTCAGCTCCGATCACGGCGAGTACCTCGGCGACTACGGCTGCTGGGGCAAACGCGCGATGCACGACGCCTCGGCGCGCGTGCCTCTGATCGTGCGGTACCCTGAGCGGTTCGCCACGGGCGCTGTCGTCGATACGCCGGCATCACTCGTCGATCTCGCGCCGACCTTCCTTGCCGCGGCGGGCGGTGGTGCTGCCGTTAGCTCGCACGAGCTCGACGGAGTCGATCTCGCCGATCTCGCGACCGGCCGGAACCCACGCGACGTCGTGTTCAGTCAGTTGGCGTCGCGCATGGGAAGCGGCATGCTGAGCGAGAGCTCGAAAGCGACTCTCGCGAACATCACCGAGCCGCGCGAGATCGTCGCGGCGAACTCGATGTACATGGCCGTCTCGCGCGAGGGCAAGTACGTCTACAGCGCTCCGGACGCGTCTCACTACTACTTTGACCGCATCCGCGATCCCCATGAGACGCGCAATCGCTTCGGTGCGCCGTTCTACGGCGAGGCGGCCGAGCGGCTTAAGTCGCGCCTGATCGAGCACCTGGTCGCCGGCGGCGAGACCGCCGGTCTGACTCCGGACCGAAAAGACTTTCTCACGTTCCCGAGGCAGGAGCTGTCGTCGAACCCCGACCACGGGCTCCTGGTGCAGGACATGTACACGCCGTGGACCAAGATCGAGTTGCCGGGGTATATCGACGGCTGATCGCCGCTTACCGATACTCGTGCGCGGTTTCGATCATCGCGATGATGTTCTCGATAGGCGTTTTCGCCTGCACGTTGTGGATCGTGTTGAACACGTAGCCTCCACCGTCGGCGAGAACGTCGATGTTTCGCCGGACCGCGTCGCGGACGTCATCGGGCGAGCCGAACGGCAGTACGTGCTGCGTGTCGATCCCGCCGCCCCAGAACACGATCCGGTCGCCGTAGCGCGCTTTGATGTTCTCTTTCTCCATCCCGACGGCGGTCGTCTGGACCGGGTTCAACACATCGAAGCCGCACGCGATGAAACTCTCGATCAGAGGCTCGACCGCGCCGCAGCTGTGTTTCATCGTTTTCCAGCTCGTGTGTCGATGGATCCAGTCGTTCATTTTTTTGTAGTACGGCGCCCAGAGCTCATCGAACGCTTCGACCGAGCAGAACCGCGACGTCTGCGTGCCGAAGTCCGTGCCGCAGATGAACACGACGTCCGGGATCTCGCCGACGACTTCGTACAGCTTCTTGAGGTTCCCGATCGCGATCTCGGTCTGGCGCGCAAAGAGCTCGCGGACGAACTCGCGGCGCGCGACGGTCGAGACGTACCACTCCTCGATATCCCTGATACCACGAGGGTTCGGCTCGAACGGAGCCGGGACAAGCGCGATGTCCCCGAGCGCCGTCCCGCCGAAGTTGAAGACGCGCGCCCGGTCGGTCCGTGCGACTCGTTCCGCCGCAGCGCGGAAGTACTCGAGGTCTTCGTCCGAGATCGGCGTGAACTCCTGCAGGTTATCCTCGACCGAGAGCGTCGCGTCGTCGATCGGCTCCTGCCGTACGATCGTGTCGAAGAAAAAGCCACCCTCCGGAAGCTCTCCCGACGGTCTGGCCGTCCGGTCCCCCGCGGGGTAGATCACCGTCGAACCGTTTTCCCGGCGGTCTACCTCGAAATCGCCCGGGACAAGGACGTCCTGACCCCACGGCGTGCGCCACTCTTTCCACGCCTCGAGCGGAAAGCCGAAGATCGTCTTCCGCGGCGCGACGCCGACCGTGTCGACGCCGAGCGCGGCCGAGAGCTCGTCGTCGACCTCGCCGAGCATCTGGTACGGCTCCCAGATCTTGACCGGAGCGTCGGGCAGACCATAATGTCGCCGCAAGTCGCGCACGATAGTGGCGTGAATGCCGGTTACCGGTGTCGACGAAAAATCAACCGGGAGAGCACCCGGCTCGTGCGATAACGCGCGCAGAATCGACTCTCGGCTCATGTTTTTCTCCGTGTGAGTTTTTCGAATTTTGAGTTCACCACATTGTCGGTTTTCCGCTTCCCGAGTGTCAACCGCTCAAAACCTGTCGATTTCTGTCCAAAAATTGATCTTGGTCATGTTCCCTCATCCCGGAAACCGGCACCTTTGCCTTAACACAATTTCCGGAGGACCACGATGAAGACAATATTCCGAACCCAGGACCTGAGCTGCCCCAGTTGCATCGCGAAAATAGAGACCGGTTTGACGCGCCTTCCGGGCGTTAAAACCGCCGAAGTTCGGTTCAACTCGGGCCGGATCATCGTCGAGCACGATGATACCGTCACCACAATCACCGAGCTGCAGAAAACGATCCGCGAACTCGGTTACGAGGCGACGGCAGCACCGCTGTGATCCACGTTTCACCGCGCACCGCGGTACTGATCGGCGCCGGGTTCCTGACAGGTATCGGTGCCGTGTTCCAGTATCTGCTCACCGAGCAACCGTACCTCGGACCCGTGACGATGGCCGCGCTCGTGCTTGTGCCGGCGGCGGTTATCGCCGGTGCTCCGGTCGCGCGGCACGCGGCGGCGGCGCTCAGCCGTCGGATCCTCAGCATCGAGGTCCTCGTGACGATCGCCGCGATCGGCGCGATCTATCTCGGCGAGTACTTCGAGGCCGCGGCCGTGACGTTTCTGTTCTCTTTTGGCGGAGCTCTCGAGGGCGGCGCGATGCGCCGGACGCGACGAGCGCTGCAGGATCTCTGGCATTCGGTTCCGAGTACCGCGACCGTCGTGACCGAGGCGGGCGAGCGCGCAGTACCGATCGGCGAGGTGCAGGCAGGCGATACGGTGCTCGTCCGTCCCGGCGAGCGGATCCCGGTCGACGGTGCCGTCGTGCGCGGTGAGAGCGCGGTCGACGAGAGCACGATCACCGGTGAGTCGGTCCCGGGCGAGAAGGCCGTCGGCGACACCGTCTTCACGTCGACCTTGAATCGCCACGGGGTTCTCTACGTCTCCACTCACAAGACCGGGACCGATAGTATCGTCGCCCGCATCATCGCCAGAGTCGAAGAGGCGCAGGACTCGCGGACGCGCGGTG
>REEC01000225.1 GCA_007695285.1 Spirochaetaceae bacterium
CGGGCGATAGTTCACTCGCCGAGTGGTCGCGGAACCTCTGTCCGGTCGTTCGTTTCCTGGGAGACGTCGATCGGCACGGAACCGCGCATCGGCGACTCATCTCGGGCGAGGTCGAATCGATCGAGCGAGGGTTCATCGCGTACGGCGCGATCATGGAGGGTGTCGACGTCCGGATCGACGAGGGCGCGTCGTGCACCGATCAAGCGCTCACGCAGCTCGTGTTCGCCGCGCTTCCGGACGACCAGACGTGTGTCGTGCTTCAGCGCGTCGTGTGCGCGACCGACCGAACGGGCTACGTGAACGAGGTGAAGGGCCTGCACCTCAATGTTCCGAACGACGTGCTCAACGGCTCGAAGCGAACCGTGTACACCGAGGCGGGCGAGGTACTCCTTCACGGACCTGCAAAGCGCGACGAACTACTCCCGATAACCGGCCCGTGGCTGAACGTCGACGGCGTGCTCGGCGTCCGGCTCGTGTACGGCGCCGATTCACTCGCGATCGACCGGTCGGCGACGCGGCGCGGCGGCCCGTATGAGTCGCTCGCGGTCGAAGAACTGTGTTCGGGTGTACAGCTCGGCCCGAGACGCGTCACGCCGGGTGAGGTCTTACTCGATCTCGGCGCGGTGATCACGGCCGGTACCGACGCGCACGAAACGAGCGGTATCGAAGCAGCGCGGGTGGCAGCGGACGACGACGCCGTTCGCGCGGTGACCGTCCGCGGCGCCGACGGCCGCGAGTACGTCGTCGCGGCAAACTTTGGGACGGCTGACGCGACGATCACGGTGGCGGGCGGGACGGTACCGGTCGCGACGGGAAAGGCGGTGATGCGTGTAGTCGGGCAATGAAGAGGTTGCGCGCGATTGCTCGGAGGATTATCGGCTAACGGCCACCGCTTCGGGTGTCCGCGCGGTTGCTTCGACGCGCACCTTCTCGAGCTCGGGCTTCACCGCGGCCCACGAGAGGTCGTGAGTGGAGGTTCGCTCACGCGCCGCGACCGCGGCCGCGACGCCCGCCGCTTGGCCTAATTCGACCGCGTCTCCCGTTACCCGGTAACTCGAGTGCGCCCAAAAATCGCCGCTGATACAGCGCCCCGCGACGAGAAGAGCTTTGACGTCGCGGACGATAAGCGATCGCAAAGGAATGTCGTACGGTTTTGCGGGTATTTTGGATCGTCGGCCGTCTCGGCTTTGACCCGGATCAGGCGAATGGACGTCAAACCCAAAAGTCACGCGGCAGACGGCGTCGTCGTGCCGCGTTCCGGCGATCAGATCATCGCGAGACACCGTGTATAGGCCCCGAACTCGCCGCGCTTCGCGCACGCCGATCTGTTCGGCCGTCGCGACGACACGGATGTTTCGCCAGACGCCGCCGAGCGACCGAAGTCCCGAAACGATACGGTGAACTTCTCCGCGCGCGCGGAACGTCGCGTCCGAGATCGCCTGCGCGTCGAGAGCCGATACGCCGTACTCGTGATTCGCCATCATGATGAATAGATCGTCGCGCATATGGAAGAGAGCCGGCATGGTGTACGATGGGTCGAGTCCCGCTCTCTCGATTTCCGCACGGAGCCTCTGTTTCGGTTTCGGCGTGCCGTCGGAGTACTCGAGGCGGTTGTTGAACAAAACCGCTTCATCCGGGTCTAACCCGCCGAGCAGCGCGATCATCGACATCGGCTGAACCTCGCCGGTCTCCGGATCACCGATGTCATAACCGCTGCCCGCGAAGGCGGAAAGATCGCCGTCGCCCGTGGCGTCGACAAAGACGTCCGCGCTCCACGCCTGTCGGCCCGACTTCGACTCGGTCACGACGTACCGGACGCGGCCGCTCTCGTCGGTCACCGCGGCGACGACGCGGGTGTGGAGCTGCACTTTCACGCCTGCTTCGATAACCAGCTCGTCCAGGAGCAGTTTGAGTTCCTCGGTGTCGCACATGACCGAGTTGTTCCGCGCGTACGCCGCGGCGCCGCGCGAGATGAGCGTTCCGACGATCTCTTTCATGATGCCGGTCTTCGCGTAGCTGTCTATCATCCAGCTCAACTGCCCCGACGTCCAAATACCGCCGAGGCATCCGTGGTTTTCGAGCAGCCTTACGCGCGCACCGCTTCGTGCGGCAGATATCGCGGCAGCGGTTCCGGCCGGACCACCGCCGCACACGACGACGTCGGCCGACTCGACGATCGGAGTCTTCTTCGCGGTCTCGAGAACTGTTTGAGCATTCTGTTCTTCGGGCATAATGACCTCGCTTTTTCGCCGACGAAACCCGCTACCCGATCGCCGCAAACACCGCCTCGACGCGGGAGCTTTCGCCGGCGCGCACGAAGTATACGCCGCGGCCGTCGCGCGAGAACACCGGGTTTGCGTGCGCGCGCAGCTTCCAGATCGGGGCGTCGTTTGGGTTCTGATCGAGCACGTACACGGGCTCGAGCGAGCCTTTCTCGTACACCTTCACGACGACCGGGGTGCGGTGGTAGAGGTTGTCGGTGACGTACAGGCTGCGGTCGGGTGACGCCGCGATGTGGTTACCTGGACCAGCGAGCAGCTCGAGCTTCTCGCCGCTCCGCGCGTACCGGAAGATGTTGCCCGAGTCGTGACGATCGACGGCCATGTACGTGTCGTCGTCGTACCAGAGCTGGTGCAGCGGCTTTTTTGGAGTCAAAACCGGATCGCCTCCGTGAAGATCCGTGGAAACGATCGTCTCGTACTCCTGTGCATCGATGCGCACCATCACACGCGTCGCCGACGGGTTGTACATCACGTGCATGATGTCGCGCGACCTTTCGGTCGGAGTAGCGTTCTGGGACGCGATGAACCGGACTATGTCGTCGGTCGAGATCACGAGCCGAATCGCGCCGGTCCGGAACTCGAGCTCGTAGATGCCGGCAGTCGTTATCGCGCGGTACGCTGCATTAAACGAGAGGTCGTGCTCGTGCACGCTGAACGGGATCTTGCCGCGGCACGCGTAGTGGCCGAGGTCGCCCGCGATCGGTCCGTGAAGCACTTTTCCCGTCTCGACGTCGATCACGGAAATGAACTCGCGCCCGACTTCTGCAGCGGTGCCGTCCGCGGCATCGTGGCGGAACACAACGGTGCGTTCGTCGACCCACGAAGCCATGCTGCCGTTGTGCTTGTACCCCTCGGCGTGGAACGTGAGGTTGAACACGCGACGATGGTTCCCGAACGTGGTTGTGCCGTCCGAGACGCGCTTATCGCAGATCCACAACTCCGCCGCGTGTGGAACCGACTCGGATTCTCCGGGCCGCTCGATCCGCGTGTAGCAGACGCGCGTACCGTCCGGGCTTTCGGGGCACGTGCCGTTCCAGCTGAACATCGATGAACCGTCGTACTCGCAGACGGGGACCGGCTTGATCTGAGACATGGTGTTTCCTCCAGGCGCGTGTGGCGCTTATTCCGTGGTGTAGACGCGAAGGTTCGCGTACTCGGCGATCAGCGGCGCCATCTGGCGGAAACCGATCTTGCCCGCGCCGAGAACCGGGCCGTGCTGCTCGTCGTCGCGCCACTCGAGCACGCACAGGTCGTTGATCGAGAACGAGATCGCAGGACCGAGCTTTGAGAGCCGCAGCGCGTACGGCGGTGCGGCGTCGATCACCGACGGGATCGGGTCGGCGCCCTGCGCGACGAGGTGAAACCCGTAACTCTTGCGCAGATTGCACGTGTGGAACGCGCGTTCGGACTCGGCTTTTCTCCGAAAGTACGAAAGATGGTACGCGTCGATGTCGCTCGAGTGGTACTGCGAGTAGATCCCGTCGCGGCGCGCGAGCGAGGCGTCGAAAATGTCCTTCCCGTTTTGTCCGATCGCCGAGAAAAACACGATGCACAATCCAGGTTCACGGACCGGCCGGAAATCCCACTCGATACAGATATCGGGCGGAAAGTCGAGGGGGCACCAGAACACGATATTCGCCTTCTGGCCTTCCGACGGGTCGCGCAGGTTCTCGAGCCTGAGCCGTCCGGTCGGGAACGTCGCCGCGCCGGAACCTTCCATGATGAAGCCGTCGACGTCGGCGGCGGACGCCAGGGGACTCTCGTACACGAGGCGCGAGAAAGCCTCGTCACGTTTTGTTCCGGCGCTCATAGCGGAGCCACCGTCAGAGCGACCGTCGCCTCGCGCGCCGGTGTCTTTAGCTCGAAAACGACGATGTTCACGTCGCCGGGCCCTTCGGACAGATCGACGTTCTTTTCGGTCTCAAGCCGCGGCTCGACGACGGCGGCGTCGAAACTCAAGCGTAAAGCCGCGTTCTCGCCGCGCAGCACGACCGAGTCCGCGTCGATCTCGACTTCCGCGAACGTCGTGAAGCGGCTCTGAAAAGTCCCGGCGTTCGACGCGAATCGTACCGTGTCGGTAATCTCTACCGCGCCTTTCGGCACGTCACGCCGCAACACGACACGACGCACGAGCGACTCAAGATCGGCCTCGGCCGGAAAAGCGCTCTTGAGTTCGAGCTCCAACGCGTCGCGGTCGGGGCCCGTCGCGTGCTCGAGTACTTCCGCGCGGTACTCCGCGCCCGGCGGCTGTGCGCACGCGTTCGGGAGCGGGATCGAGTGGCCGGTCGACGCGTTCACGAAGTGCTCGTACCGCGTCGGGCCGAAGTACGCCTTGGTGTAACGGCCCCTGCCGACGTCCGCGATGAGAGACTCTTCGCCGACGTGTACGATCACGTTGCCGACGTCGTTTTGATTGTGCATCTCGGCGTTGTGGCCGCCTTTCGCGGCCAGAACGAGCGCCGACGGGTCGGCCGGATCGTACCGTGCGACCATCCACTGCAAACCGCTGAACCAATCGTGCCGCGCGGGTCGGCTCTCACCGGCCGGCTCGTCGGCCGGCCGCCAGAACAGGCTCCGGAGAGCCCACGCGAGCGTGTTTTCCCTTCTGTCCGCCGGTTGCTCTCGCGCGAGCGGCATGAGTTCCGGGACGTCGAGCCTCCGCGACAGGAACGCGAGATGCGGCGCGCTGAAACCGACGCGGCGGTCGCAGTCGGAGAAATTCACGTAGAGACCGCGACTCAACACCGTAGCAAGCGGATAGCGCGCGGTCTTCCGGAACAGCTCGCCGTCGAGGAACTCGACGGCGCCGCCGGTACGTTCGGCGAGCAGATGAGCGACGACGGTGTAGTACCCAAACCCGTACGACCAGTAGCCCGGGCCCTCGGACGACCCGCCGTCGGGGTCGAACGTCTCGAGATAGTCGTCCATCGATCGCGCGCACTTCGCGATCATCGCCGCGAGCCGCGCGGGGTCCTTCTCGAGGTACAAGGCGGCGCCGACGACACCCGCGTTACAGACCGCGGTCCAGTTGTTCACGCGACGATTTTCCGTGTTGTACAGCCACCAGAAGTCGTGCCGCGTGAGGTACGGCGTAAAACACCGGCGGTCGACTTCGTCGCTGATGCGTTTCCGCGCGAGTGGATCGAGTTTGCCTCCGAGCAGGTGATCGAACTCGGCGAGCTCGAGCGCGGTCATCGCCGCGCCAAGGTCGATCACGGGGCGGTCGATATCGGTCAGCTCGATCTGATGCGCCGGAAGCGCCCAGCTGCTCTCTTCGCAGATCGCCCACGCGACGTCGAGTGCCGCGTCGAGAAACCGCCCGGAACTCTCGAGGCACTCGGCGATCGTGAGACTCGAGAGCATCTCGCGCCGCCTGCTGCGCGGAATCTGAAAACCTTCGCGTTGTCCGGTCCGCTGATACTCGAGAAAGAGCGTCGCGGGAAGCGGGGGAACCGGATCGGACGCATCGTGTTCGGCGGTCCGGATAGCCTCCCGCACGCGGGTCTCACCGAGATGCGTGCGGAGTTCGTCCCACGCCGCACGGTTCTCGATCGGCGGAAACGGCGGCTCGGCGACCGTGGTTCGGAGAATTCGTTCAAGATCGATCGGGTTGTAACGGCTCAACATTCGACGCTCCTGTAGGAAAAAGGATCACCTGATGTCACTCTACAAGACACGCGGATATCGGTAAACCGACTCATGTCCCAACCGCAAAAAGGGCGCCCTTAGAAGGCGCGCCCAATTTGAAATAGTCAGTCGGCCGAGAACACCCGGCCGACGTTTACAACTCAGTCCGCGAAAAAGTACTGCTCGAGCCGGTCGGGTCCCGGGTTCGGGAACTGCCACGCACCGGGCATCTCAGGAGAAACGTTCCGGAGTCGGTTCGAGAACACCGCGTACCCTGGCGGCCGCAGATGCGTACCGATCGCGTAGAACATATCCGCCGCGATATCGAGAATTTCGAGCATGATCGCGTCGTGCTGATCGGGGGGAGACGCGAGCATGCGCCGGTACAGCTCCATCTGGCGACGCGTTTCCGCGGGTGGCTCTTCGGGCTCGAGGTTCGGCACCGAACCCTGGTTGTAGTACGCAACCCACTTCGGGGCGTAGAGTGACTCGCTACTGAACGGGAAGAACCAGCGCGGATCGAGATTGCCGTCGATTCCACCGCCGCCGGCCCATACACCCGCATCGTGTTGATTCACGGCCTTTCTTTCATAGAACAATGTCCTGGCCATCGCGCGAATCTGCATATCAATGCCGACCGCGGCCCAGTACGTCTGGACGAGCTCGAGAGCGTCGATCCACGCCTGGTTCGACGCATTCACCTCGACGGTGATCGTGATCCGGTTGCCGTCGGGGCCGCGTCGGAAGCCCGCGCTGTCACGACTCGTGTACCCGGACTGGTCGAGCAGGCGATTTGCCGTTGCCGGGTCGTACTCGAGGTACTGCGTGGCGAGCCGTTCGTGGTAAAACGACGCCTGCGGCGGAGGCGCGGGCTGCCAGCCGCGCGTCGAGCCCGCGTACAGGATTTCGTTCATCTCGTCGCGGTCGATCGCGTGCGATAATGCGACGCGGAAATCCCTGTTCTGAAAGACTTCTCGTTTGACCGGATCGTCGTGCGTCAGGTTCAGGCCGATGTTCATCTCGTTGTTGTGTGCAAACGGTCTGTCGGAGAACCAGTAGTTCCCTCTGTCCGCGTTCTGGAATAAAACCGGCCGGTTCTCGGCGTTCGTGATGTGACGATCCATAATGTCGATCTCACCCGCGAGCGTCCGAAGCAAAACTACCTCGGTGTCCTGGAAGATATCGAACTGCCATCCGTCGATGTACGGGAGCTGATTGCCCGCCGTATCGACCTTCCAGTAGTACGGGTTCCGTTCGAACGTCACGCGCGTCGCTTCACCGCCGTACGGTGCGACGACCCGCCACGCTCTCAATGTCGGCCGCTCGG
The DNA here is from genome assembly GCA_007695285.1 of Spirochaetaceae bacterium. Lineage (GTDB taxonomy): Bacteria > Spirochaetota > Spirochaetia > DSM-27196 > PXBQ01 > PXBQ01. The sequence goes on from REEC01000225.1 coordinate 7,237, forward strand.
GGTTGCCGTACTGATCGTTCTTGATCTCCCATACTTCGTCCCACGTCTCAACACCTTCGGCAGCGATCAGGGCGCTCATATCGGGGTTGTACTTGATGTGAAACTGACTCATGTAGTGTTTCGGGTAGTTCGTCATCCACTCGCCCGACGGAGTCGCAAGATTCTGCAGGAAAAGCCCCGACGGTTCTGAGAACGTTACCCGAAACGAGTAATCGTCGATCTTTTCGAGATTCGCGAGCTCTCCGCCGGCCGTCATCCAACCCGGGTACGACGTCGAGAGATCGGTGTTCTTCACGACGTCCTCGTACCAGAACACTATGTCGTCCGAGGTGAACGGGTGCCCGTCCGACCACTTCATCCCCGGGCGTAGCCGGAACGTATACACGCGCGCGTCGTCGCTGATCGTGAAGTCGCGCGCAACGTTCGGAATAACGCCGGACCAATCCGGTGCCCAACGAACGAGCCAGTCGTACGAGACGGTTCGAATGAGCCACGCGAGGTCCGCGCCGCCGACCAATCCGGATCGCATCGTCCCGCCGTAGCGCCCGATCTCTTCGTTCGGCTCGATCACGAGAGGCACGTCGGGAAGCCGTTCGGCCAAGGGCGGCAACTCACCGCGCGCGACCATCGCCGCGAGTTGCGGCGCTTCGTTTCCGGTTTCGGCGGCGACAGCGGCTTTCGGCGCCTCTTTGGCGCCGCCCGCGAACGCGTGGGTGCCGATCGCCAGAATGAGAGCAACCGCAACGACCAGTGGGCGCCACGTTGCCTTTTGTAAGTTCATCATGTGAACCTCCTTACGTTTTATTGAATCACACGATATCGAATCATGCAATATTACGGCCGTATCTTTGGCTGAGAAAGAAGTGGGGTTGAAACATCGCAGACCGCGCGTTTCACCTCGCCGGTCTGCGAGAATCGGAGTCGTACTCTGCTCAGGCGTTCGCTTCACCCGGGCGGACGCCCTTGAGGTCGAGTTCTTCGGCGAAGTGGCACGCCGAGTAGTGGCCGGGGGTCACTTCGTGCTCCTGCATCGTCGGAGCTTTGGTACGGCAGATATCCTGCGCGTAGCGGCAGCGCGGATGGAAGTAACAGCCGGTCGGTGGGTTCGACGGGTCGGCGACCTCTCCGGGAAGCCTCACGCGTTGCCCTCGGCTGCGCAGACGCGGATCCGGCTTCGGGACCGCGGCGAGAAGTGCCTCGGTGTACGGATGGCGGGGTCGCTCGAAAACCTCTTCTTTCGTGCCGGTCTCGACCATCTTCCCGACGTACATCACGCCGATGCGGTCGCAAATGTGCTCGACGACCGACAAGTCGTGCGCGACAAAGATATA
>REEC01000207.1 GCA_007695285.1 Spirochaetaceae bacterium
GGCGAGGAAAAGCGGAACGTACCACCACGCGAATCGGCGCAATCCGGCGCGTTTGACGAGGTACGGTGCACTGCCGAGGATCAGCCCGATGAAGCCGAAATTGGTCGGCCCGGGCGCTACCTCGAACAGATACCCGATGAGCCGCGCCAACGCGACGTTGCCGATCAAGATACCGATCACGACGGGAGTGAGGAAGAAAAGGTTGCGTCGCCACCCTCCCTCGCTCGAGAAGAAGTTTCCGAACGCGTCGACGAGCTCATCGTACACGCCGGTGACAACCGCGATCGTGCCGCCGCTGACGCCCGGAATGATGTTTGCCATCCCTATCGTGATGCCTTTCAGCGCGTTAAACAGAGAAAACGGTTTTTTTGCGAACAGTGGTTGATCCGCCATGACTCCTCCCTTAGGCGAACGAGTATACCGGAATTGTTTAGTTTTCGTCAGAAGTCCGACGCGTTACAACAGAAAAAGGGATGTTTTCGGCCGGGGGATGGTCAAAGCGCTCTCGAAAAGCTACGCTCAGATACCGGGCGTGTGGTGTGCCTTTTGAGCGCACGCCGCGGCTCGACCGAGGAGAACTCATGGATACTCGACCGAACATTATTTTCGTGCTGCTCGACGATCTCGGGTACTCCGATCTCGGGTGTTACGGTGGTGAAATCCGGACGCCGAACATCGATCGCCTGGCGTCCGGCGGAGTGAAGTTTGAGTCGATGTACAACTCCGCGCGGTGTTGCCCGAGTCGTGCGTCGCTCATGACCGGGTTGTACCCGCCTCAAGCCGGGATCGCCGACTTTGTGAGCAGAGAGCCGCACCCGACAAAAGGCCCCGCGCATCTCGGACGCCTTCGCGACGACTGCGTGACGATCGCGGAGGTTCTGAACCCCGTGGGCTACTCGTGTTACTTCTCGGGTAAGTGGCACATGCACGAAGCGACCGGGCCGACCGATCGTGGATTCGACGAGTTCTATGGCTACACGATGGACCACTCTCACGACCAGTACGATGCCGAGTACTATCAGCGGCTGCCCGCGGGCCGGTCCAAAGAGATCGATCCACCCGCCGACGAGTTCTACGCGACCGATGTGTTCACCGAGTACGGGCTCGAGTTCATCCGGCAGGCACAAACGAGGAAAAACCCGTGGCTTCTGTACCTCTCGCACTCGGCGCCTCACTTTCCGCTTCAGGCGCCGAAGAGCGATATCGACCGGTACGTCGAGGTATACGAACGTGGATGGGATGTTCTGCGCCAGGAAAGATTCGCCCGCATGGTGAAGTTGGGACTCGTCGATCCGGATACGTGGAGACTCAGCGAACGCTCGATCGTCCCGGTCGACGACGACGCGGTCGCGAACGGGTTCTCCGGCAGACCGAACCCCGCGTGGGACTCGCTCGATCCCGACCGGCGAGCCGATCTCGCGCGGCGCATGGCGACGTTCGCCGCGATGGTCGAGCGTGTCGACGCCGGCATCGGCCGAATCGTCGAACACCTCGAGAAAACAGGCTGTCTTGAAAACACGATGATCATGATCACGAGCGATAACGGCGCGTGTTACGAGTGGGGGCCGTTCGGGTTCGACGAAAACTCGCGCAAAGGCGTGACGCATCTCCATACAGGAGCGGAACTGGAAAAAATCGGCGGGCGAGGGACGTACCACTCGTACGGAAGCGCGTGGGCGAACATGTGTAACACGCCGTTCCGGATGTACAAACACTTCACGTACGAAGGCGGAGTGTGCGCGCCGTTCATCGCACACTGGCCCGCCGGGTTCCCGGGTCGCGAGGAGATTGTTCGGGGCGCAACTCACACGATCGACGTTCTTCCGAGTATCCGCGACGCCGCCTCCGCTCCGTATCCCGATTCGCGCGACGGACACCCGGTTCCTCCGGAAGAAGGGATCGATCTGTTGCCCGCGATGCGCGGTAAGCCGCTACCGGCCCGCACATTATTCTTCTCGCACCAGCAGGCTCGCGCCGTTTTGAGCGGATCGTGGAAGGCGGTCTGGAGCAAAAGGACCCCCGAGCCTCCCCGATGGGAACTGTACGATCTCGAGTCCGACCGGTGTGAGCTCGTCGATCTCGCCGAGGCGCAACCGGACGTCGTAACGCGCCTCGCGGCCGAGTGGGAAGCTTACCGCGTCCGTGTCGGGCTCGAAGAGTTCGAGCCGTGGCACGTGCCGGACGAGGAAGACATCTCGGATTAACCGCTCACACCGCCAAGCTCGATCGTCAGCCGGATGTCCTGCGGGTAGTTGCCGAAACAACTGCCGAGAATGTTGATGCCGCCGGTGAACTCCGCGTTGTCCTTTACTCCGAAACGGACCTGGATCGCGGGAGCGGCGCCGAGCGCGAGATCGGCGATCGTGACATCCGAGACGCGCACCCCGTCGACGAACGACCCGTCGTGTGTGACGCGCCACTCCTTGAGGAACCCGTACTGCGTGTGACTCGGCCCCCACCACTCCGGGTTAAGGTGTCCTCGGCGGTCACCGGGATCGCCCGGTGAGCGGAACGTTCCGATCTCGATGCCGTTCATCCAGACCGTGATGTCGGACGGCCAGTCGGCGTTGTGCCCCGGGTACTCCGAGCATAACTCGGCCGAGATCGCGACCGACCGGATCGCCTCCGGGCGTTGCCGCGCGATCGGCATCCTGTACTCGACGAACCCGTACTCGAACCAGATGATCTGGGCCAATCGGCGCCGGGGGTCGAGGAAGCTCGCTGGGTGGTCTGCGTACCCGATGATCCCGGTCTCCGACGCCATTCCGCATGTCGGGCGAACCTCGTGATCGAAAAAAAGACCGACAGGCATCTCGGTGATTATCCGGCTCTCCGCGGCCGGCTCCTCCGGCGACCGGAACACCACGACCGCGCTCTCGACGCGCGAGCTGCAGAGTTTTTTGACGCCGTTTTTCGCCGGAACCAGATGAGTCCGCACGAGCTTCGCGTTTTCGAGCGCCTGGATGTGCGTGACCGCGGACGATTGCGAGATCTCGACGGCCGTCGCGATCTCGTTTACCGTGAGAGTGTCTGTCCGGAGCAGCTCGAGGATGCGCCTACGAACCGGCGAGTGAAGCGCCTTCGCAAAAGCCGCGAGTTCGGAGTTATCGACAAAAACGACCGAGTCGGACAGGCTTTGCTCCTTTCCCGATTGACACGCGGGCGAGTGTTATAATACCATCAAATACCGATATGATCAATATTATATCGTAGAATTTCGATATAAAATAATCTGCGAAGGAGTCGTTCATGAATCAACCTTTCCGCCCACCGGCCGTGCCGCTCGTGACTGTCGATCCGTTTTTCTCGATCTGGTCGAGTGGCGAGGTTCTCCACCGAGACGCAACGCGGCACTGGACGCTCGTTCCGCACGAGCTTGTCGGGCTGATCCGCGTCGACGGAAAACTCTTCCGGTTCCTGGGATCGACGAATCAAGGACCCGCGTGGCGAAACGCGAACCAGCCGTCCGGCATGAATCAGACCGACCTGCGCGTCGAGGCGACGAGGACGGTCGTCACGTATCGGGAAGCCGAGATCGTGTTCACCGTGACGTTCATGACACCGCTGCTCACCGACGACCTCGACGTTCTGAGCCGTCCGTTTTCGTACGTGCATTTTGCCGTCGAAACGACAGACGGCGCGGCTCACTCGGTTCAGATCTACTTCGACGCCGCGGCGGGGATCGCGAGCTCGCGCGACGACGCGCCGATGGTGTGGGAAGAGGCCCCGATCGGCGACGGTTGGAAAACGCTGCGGACCGGGACGTGGCAGCAGAATCGGCTCTCTCACCGCGGCGACTTGACGACGATCGATTGGGGATATCTGAACCTCATGTGCGAAGGCACGGCCGAGACACGGTTCGGGCCGGCGCGCGAGATGCGCGCGAAGTTCCGGGCCGACGGAACGATCGCCGACGCCAACGCCGAGTTGCCGCGGAAAGGCCTTTCGATCGCGGCCGGCGCTCCGTGGCTCGCGGCGGCGTGGGACCTCGGTACCGTGAGTGGATCGGCCGAACGACTCATGATCCTGGGCTACGACGACGGCGTCTCGATCGATTACTTCGGCACCGCGCGACCGGCGTACTGCTTCCGGAACGGCCTGACGTTTGCCGATATCGCGAAACTCGCGATCGCCGAGTGGCCGAAGCTGGCTGAGAACTGCACCGCTTTCGATAAAAAACTCCGCACGAGCGCGGAGGCGGCCGGCGGAGCCAAGTACGCCGATCTCGTCGCGCTCGCGTACCGCCAGTCGATCGCCGCGCACAAGCTGATCGCCGACGAAGACGGCGAGGCGATCTTCCTCTCGAAAGAGTGCACGAGCAACGGAAGCATCGGCACGGTCGATGTGAGTTACCCCTCGACGCCGCTGTATCTCTGGCTCGAGCCCGAACTCGTCGCGGGCATGCTCAGGCCGGTCCTGCGTTTTGCGGAGTCCGATATGTGGCCCGCTGCGTACGCGCCGCACGACGTCGGCACGTACCCTCGCGCGACCGGACAGACGTACGGGGTTTTTATCGACCGCGTCGAACACGCGTGGCAGATGCCGGTTGAGGAGTGTGGAAACATGCTCGTGATGGCAGCGGCGCACGCGGTCCGTTCCGGCTCGACCACGCTCGCCGAGCGGTACTGGCCGGTTCTCGAGCAATGGGCCAAATACCTGGTTGAGAACGGACTCGACCCCGAGAATCAGCTCTGTACCGACGACTTTGCGGGACATCTCGCGCGCAACACGAACCTCTCGATCAAGGCGATCCTCGGCATCGCGTCGTTTGCCAAGCTATGTGAGTTGACCGGGAAAGCCGGCGCGGACCGGTACCGGACGACCGCACGCGAGTACGCCGCTCGCTGGGAAGAGATGGCGCGCGACGACGAGCACTACCGGCTCACGTTCGACGGTGAAGGCACGTGGAGTCTCAAGTACAACCTAGTCTGGGACCGTATTCTCGGTTACAACCTCTTCTCCGCCTCGATCGCCGAGAAGGAGATCGCGTGGTACCTGAAGCATGCCGACCGGTACGGAGTGCCGCTCGACAGCCGCGCGGCGTTCACCAAAACCGACTGGCTCATCTGGGCTTCGTGTCTGTCGCAGGACCGGACGATACGCGACCGTTTCATCGAGTTGGTCTGGGCGTTCGCGAACGAGACACCGGACCGCGCACCGTTCTCGGACTGGTACGATACTCACGACGCGCGCGAGCAATCGTTTCACAACCGCACAGTGATCGGCGGCATTTATATGCCGCTTCTCGTCGATCATTTCGACGAAATATCCGACAGTACCAAAGGAGTTAATCGATGAGTATCCCGAAACCCGAACACCCGCGACCGCAGTTCCAACGCAGTGATTGGCTTACGCTGAACGGCGCGTGGACGTGCCGGATCATGCGGAACCCGTTCGGCGCGACACGCGAAGTGACGTTACCTTCCGGCGAGCGACGGCCGCCGGCTGCCGTCGGGCCGTTCGAACGAGAGATCATCGTCCCGTTCGCCCCCGAGAGTCCGTTGTCCGGGATCGCGTACGATGACTTTATCGATACGATCGATTACCACCGGTCCATCGACGTTCCTGCCGCGTGGGTGGGGCGACGCGTGTTGCTTCATTTCGGCGCGGTCGATTTCCACGCCGACGTGTTCGTGAACGGCGCGTGGGCCGGCTCGCACAGCGGCGGTAGTTCGCCGTTCACGCTCGACATCACGCGCTTTGCCGAAGCTGGAAAACGGAGCGATCTTGTCGTTGCGGTTGCCGACTACATCAGCGCGGGCAACCAGGGTGGAGGCAAGCAGTCGCACTACGCGAAGAGTTACGGCTGTTTCTACACGCGCACGACAGGGATCTGGCAGACCGTGTGGCTCGAGGCGGTCGCCGAAGCCGGGCTTGCCGACGTTCAGATCATGCCGGATGCGCAGGCGGCCGCGTTCACGTTTGTCCCGCGGTACCGGCGCGCCGATGCGCGCGGCACGCTGACCGTGACCGTCACCAAGGACGGGTCCGCGGTCGGTGCTGTTACCGCGCCGTGTCGTGACGGTATCCCCGTCTCTGTCACGGTTCCGAACCCGGAACTCTGGTACCCCGGCAAGCCCGCTCTCTACGACGTGAGGTTCGACGTCGCAATCGACGGCTCGGTGATCGACTCGATCTCGAGTTACGCGGCGCTCCGGGAAGTGACTCTGCGTGACGGTGCGTTCTTCATTAACGGCAAATCGGTCTACATGAGGCTCGTACTCGATCAAGGTTTCTATCCGGATGGTGTCTGGACCGCACCGGACGACGCGGCGCTGAAGCGCGACATCGAACTCAGCATGAAAGCCGGCTTCAACGGAGCGCGGCTTCACCAGAAGGTTTTTGAAGACCGGTTCCACTACTGGGCGGACCGCCTTGGGTACATCACGTGGTCCGAGTGGCCGTCGTGGGGTCTCGATCACAATGACTACGCTGCCGGGCGGTCGTTCGAGAACGAGGTGCGAGAGGTCGTCGCGTACCTCCGGAACCACCCGTCGATCATCGCGTGGACGCCGTTCAACGAGACGCGCGAGTACCGGAACCCTCGTTCGCACTACCTGAACCACACCGACGCGTACCGGATCTGCAAGGACGTCGACCCGACGCGTCCGGTCAACGACGCGAGTGGCTACATCCACCACATTACCGATATCTACACGGTGCACACGTACAAACCGAGCGCCGACGAGCTTCACGCCCAACTCAAACCCGCCGGTACGGGGTCGGCGGAGAAACTCGATCCGTTCCGGAACTACCCGGAGTCCGACGCGCCGTACGCGGGTGAGCCGTACATCGTCGACGAGTTCGGCGGCATCAAGTGGGTCGGCGAGATCAGCGCCGACGCGAACGAAGGCCGCAAAGACGACACGCAGGCGTGGGGCTACGGCGGTACGCCGCGCACGCAGGCTGAGTTCTTCGGCCGCCTCACGGGTCTCATCGAGACGCTTCTCGGCTTCGAGCACGTTGCCGGCTGGTGTTACACGCAGCTCACCGACGTCGAGCAGGAGCAGAACGGCGTGTACTTCTACGACCGCTCGGAGAAGTTTGACGCGGAGTTATGGCGCAAACAGTTCAGCCGCCGCCCGGGGCGGTTTGAGATGTAGTCTCGGTCCGGTGAGCACGACCCCCGCTCACCGGCCCAGCTCCAGCGTCCGATAATCCAGCACCGCGCGGTCGTGCAAGATCCGGGTCGCGAACGCCGCGAGTTTCTCGTTGCCGAGCAGCTCGGTCGCGCGCGCGGGATCGTCGAATGTCAGACGGACCTCGTCGTTGACCCACGACGGTTCGAGCGAACGGCGCCGGTTGAACTTGACGCGCGTCCGGTCGAGCCACTTCCGGTAACGGTCGAGCGCCGTTTCGAGCCTTTGGGTGTCAGAGCCGCGATTCTTGTACAATGTCACCATGTGCGACAGAACGAGGTGCAGTTCACACGCCACGCCGATCCTGCCCGCGAAAACGCTGTGTGGAATCGCGGGCGGCATCCGGTGTTTTGCGCCGAGGTCGGCGAAGCGCCGGTAGAGCGCCTCGCGGTATCCGTACTCGGTGTTGCCGGATGCGCGCTCTTCGGCGTACAGGCGACGGTACAGCGGGACGAGATCGGGCCGGCAGCGCGCGATGTACATCAGGAACAGCTCTTTCTGACGGCCCGGGCGCAACGTGAGGTTGCCGGGGATCACACAATCGACGCCGAGCTCGGCGCACCGGTGGAATAACTCGTCGAGCGCGTCGTCGTCGTCCGAGAGCCCCGGCAGGACCGGCATAGCGAGCACGCCGGTCGCGCAGCCCGCGGCTTTGAACGACGCGAGCATCTCGAAGCGCTCGCCGATCGACGAGGCGCCTGGCTCAACGTCGCTCCGTAGTTTCTCGTCGAGAATCGCGATCGAGGTTAACAGCAGAAAACCCGAGTCGTGCGCGATATTGGTCCAGACGTCGAGATCGCGTAGCACAAGGTTCGACTTGGTCGCGACGACCGCCGGAAACCGGTGCCGGGCGAGGATCTCGGCGCACCGTCTCGTGAGTTCGAGCCGACTTTCGCGCGGTTGGTAGACGTCGCTCACACCCGATGCGAGGCTCACAAACGCCTTTTCGCGCACCGAGCGGAGATCCGCGTCGAGCGCGTCCGGGAGCCACGTGCGGTCTTCGACGTCGTGGACAAAGTCACCCTCAACGTAGTACTTCTCGGCGCGGCCGTCGCAGTAGAGGCAGCCGTGGCCACAGCCGCGGTACGGCGAGAGCGCGTACCGCGCGCAGAAAAACGGCTCGGAAACCCGCGATCG
>REEC01000226.1 GCA_007695285.1 Spirochaetaceae bacterium
CAGGTTCGTGAGCGTGGCGAAGTCGTCGTTCGTCCAGTTCGCGTGTTCGGATCCGCAGTCGGCCGCGTGTGCATCGTACCCGGAGAATATCAGGATCAGCTCCGCGTTCCACGGCAGGTCGTTCAGCGCTTTCTCGAACTCGCCGATCGCGTCCGGCCCGCGGTAGTACGTGCCCGAAAGGCCAACCTCGCGCCAGAATTCGTCGCTGTACGCGGAGCCAAGGATCGGGATGTTACGGTGCCCGAGTTCCCGCGCCCGAGTCGTCGTTGCAAGGTCATAAACGCCGACCATCGACATGTACAGATCGATCGCCGCGTGAACGCTGATGCAGTGTACGTTCGGTAGGCCGGCGAGTACCTCTTGCGTTCCGTCGCCGTGGTGGTAGTCCCAATCGAGCATCAGCACGGTCCGAAACCCGATTTCGGTCGCGTACACGGCAGCGGCGGCGAGTGGATTGAGCAGACAGTAGCCGTGGCCCCAGTCGCGGTGCGCGTGGTGACCGGGGATCCCAAAGATATACGCACGATCGAGTTCTCCCGCGCGCATCGCGTCGAGCGCGCGTATCATCGTCCCGAGCGAAAACTCGTAGCCCGGCAGTGCGAACTGAAGCCCCGTGCACTCGATGCTCAGGCGCGGTGGATCGGCGAGTTTTTCATCGTTTGCCATCCTCCGGATTTTCTCGAGGTACTCCTGTGCGTGAACGCGTCGGTACTCGTCGATCGACACCCGGTGCGGAGCGAGCCTCGGCAGAACGGCGAGCTTCCCGGCGAGGTCCGAGCGAACCGCGTCGAAGTGTGGAAGCGACTGCCCGACAAACTCGATCGACGAGAAATCCCGGCTCGTTGTCATCAACTCCGGCTCAAGGCACACACCTGTTTTTGGCATCGGATCAGTATACGGTTACTGCCCGAGACTCGTGTCGAGCAGCAGCCGACTACCTCGCATCGCCACCGTACATTTCCTCAAGAATCGAGCGAAGTTCCGCCTGCATCGATCTGTGATGCACCCGCGCGAGAGTCTGGATGCGTCTCACGACACTTGGGTCTACATCGTGGACATGAATCGATTTCATGTCGGTAGCATAATGCTACCAAACGGAGCGGTCAATGAGCGTACAGCGAATGCCGATCGATGGCCGACGAACGGGCGTCATTCTGTATTGATGTTATAACGTTATAACGCTAAAATGTCGCAAGGAGGTAGCCATGAGTGATCTGTCCAAGCGTTCGACTGTATACTTCGAGCCGGAGCTGCATCGCGCGCTCCGCATCAAAGCCGCAACCACGCATCGATCGATTTCGGAAATCGTGAACGAAGCGCTGCGGCAAGCCCTTCGTGAAGATCAAGAGGATCTCGCGGCGTTTGACGAACGAGTCGCCGAACCCACGCTGTCGTATGAAGCACTGCTCGACGACTTGAAAGCGCATGGAAAGATATAGGCTCGTTTTCAAAAAGTCTGTCGCCAAAGATCTACGGGGCATCCCCAACGACGATGTTGCGCGGATTCTCGCACGGATTCAGACCTTAGCTGAGGATCCACGTCCACCGGGCAGTTCGAAACTTTCGGCCCAGGAACGATACCGCGTCCGTCAGGGGGTGTACCGCATCATCTACGAAATCAAAAATGACGAGCTCGTCGTCGTGGTCGTAAAGGTCGGGCACCGGCGCGAAGTCTACACGGACAGCTGAGCTACGTGACCCGTTCCTCGTTTACGCCTTCGTCACCACCGTCACATCGATCACCTCCTGCTCGACCGCTAACACTTGCATGGCGCTCCCGGTCTCGACCGGCGAGCGGAGCCCCAGCGCAGCGTACAGAGCGTCAGGATCGCGCAGGTAGAGCGCCTCGACCACGTCGCCTTCGCGATGCCGTCGCCACCTTACCGATAGGATGCCCGCGGCGACGAGCTCCTCCACCGCCGCGAGAAAATTCTCTTTAGCCTCGACGTCGTGGTCGATCTCGGGCATAAGGTCTTCCCAGCCGGCTTTGCGCAGAGGGCGCCCGCCGCGATACTGCGCCGAGGTCGGATACGTTTCGGCGAATTCTTCGAGGATGCGCCGGGCGGTCGGCGAAGCGCTGGAAGAAGCTCTGTGCTTCGGCTGGATCGACGGCCGGCTTGAAAGCCTCGGGGCCGAGCAGTACCTCAAACGTTTCACGCCCCGGAGAAAACGGAGCGTCTGGTCCGAGCGCAACCGGAAGCTGGCGCGGCGACTGATCGAAGAGGGTAGGATGACCGAGGCGGGGAAGGCCGCGATAGCGCAGGCGCAGAAACTCGGCACGTGGGACACACCGAAACCCGCGCCGATTACGGACGTGGAAATCGACGTCCTGGCCGAGGCGCTATCCGGGAGTGAAAAGGCTCTGACGAACTTTCTGAACATGTCCGCCTCGGTGAAGCGGACATACACCGCGTTTTATCTTTCGGCCAAAGGCGAAGACACGCGCAAACGGCGGCTTGATGGGATCATCGAGCGGCTCAAGGAAAACAAGAAGCCGATGTGAGGTCGATCGGACCGCCAAACATTTTTCGCTGCGGCAAGCAAAAACGATCAACACGCGCAAGACACGCGGTCACCGAGCCAGCAGCGTTCTGACGTGCTGTTCGGCCGCCGACACGGTTACGGCTCGGTTGTAGCCTCCGCCGTGCACCGAGAGCACGGGTGCTTTGTTGGTTTCCGCGAGGTCGAGTACCAGGTTCGTGAGCGTGGCGAAGTCGTCGTTCGTCCAGTTCGCGTGTTCGGATCCGTAGTCGGCCGCGTGAACGCCGATGCAGTGCACGTTCGGTAGACCGGCGAGTACCTCCTGCGTCCCGTCGCCGTGGTGGAAGTCCCAGTCGAGCATCAGTACGGTCCGGAATCCGATTTCGGTCGCGTACACGGCCGCGGCGGCGAGTGGATTGAGCAGACAGTAGCCGTGGCCCCAGTCGCGGTGCGCGTGGTGACCGGGGATCCCGAAGATATACGCACGATCGAGTTCTCCCGCGCGTATCGTATCGAGCGCGCGTATCATCGTCCCGAGCGAGAACTCGTAGCCCGGCAGCGCGAACTGAAGCCCCGTGCACTTGTCGATCGACACCCGGTGTGGAGCGAGCCTCGGCTGTTCTGAACGATCTCACCGCAGTGCTTCCGGCTATTCTCGACGACAACCTCGTTGGTATCTTTCTCTACGGTTCCCTCACGCAAGACGCGTTCGATCCGGAACGGAGCGATATCGAATGCATCGTCGTGTGATTCAGCGCGAGCTGACCGACGAAGAGTTCCACCGGCTCGAGCCTTGGCTCACCCGGGCCGCGACTGACGATCCGTGGGTTTTAGTCGTCGATTATCATCCTCGAGCTCTTTCAACTGCTTAATCTGCGGGGCGTCCATGCCGCCGTATTTACTTCGTCAGTTATAGAACGTCGCATATGGCACACTCCTTGCTTGCCGCTATTCTAACCGGCATCGCTAAGTTATGTACTGCATTGCTGGTGGGATGATTACAGACGGTGATCGCCTTGTCATGACTTTTAGCTACACCCGTTTCTCATTCATGTTCGGTGAGGATGCCAAGCTGGTCCTTAAGTGATAGGGGTTCTTAGATGCCAGAAAACCCCATGCCTCAACGTAGGTCCCGCTCCTACTTGAAAAACGAAGGCTATTTCCAAAATACCAAACGAATCGACAAGCCGTCGATTGGGCCTTTCAGACCCTTACATCAGATCAAGTTGAAATTACTCCGGGCGCGAATCGAACGCGCGACCTACTGCTTAGGAGGCAGTTGCTCTATCCCCTGAGCTACCGGAGCGGATGATCTATCGTGACCTGGGAAGTCTAATCGGCCGGCGCGTCGGTGTCAATCCGAAGGCTCGACACGGGCGATCAGCACCTCGTACGGTTCGAGCAAGAGTCTGTCGTCGGTGAGCGCGTCGTCGCGAAGACGATGCGTGCCGAATACGACACGACGGTGTCCACCTGCCTCGCCCGGGATGACGACCCGAGGTGAGTTGCCGAAGTTCAACCACACCGCGCACGACTCCACTCCGCTTGTTCTCACGTACGAGAGAACATCGTTCTCGCCGTGTTCGACAAAGACGAGCTCGCCGTCGCGCAGCGACGCGTGTTCTTTTCGCGTCGCGATGAGTTTCTTGTAGTACGAGTGCAACGAGCCTTCGTCGGCCGCCTGTTCTGTGGCATTTTTGGTCGTGTGATTCGGGTTGATCGGGAGCCACGGACGCACGCCCTTCGAGGTGAAACCCGCGTTCGGCTCAGACGTCCACTGCATCGGCGTGCGCTCGGGGTCGCGGCCGTGGCTTTTTAGCGGCCACGTCTTCCTGCCGAGTGGATCGACGAGGTCCCGGCGTTTGACGTCGAGATCGCTCATCCCGATCTCTTCGCCGTAGTACAGAAACGGCGTGCCGCGCAACGTCAGCAGAAGAGCCGCGGCGACGCGCGCGCGCGCGTCGGTTTCATTTCCTGTGGCGTACCGTGAGTAGTGGCGTCTTTGGTCGTGATTGCTCAAGGTGAAGTTCGGCCACGCGCCGTCGGGAAGCAGATCGTACCAACGTTTGATCGCCGCGTAGAACTCGGTCGCTTTCCACGGGTTGTAGAGAAACTCGAAGTTGAACGCCATGTGCAGCTTGTCCTCACCGTGATACGCGGCCGCGATCGCCGGGTCTTTCGTGAAGACCTCGCCGACAAGAATGCGCTCGCTCCCGCCGGCCGCACTCGTGATCGTCCTGAACTCCTTCGTGAGCTCGAGCGTCTCCGGCCGGTTTCGATCGTAGATATGGTACTGAAAAAGGTCTGGCGTGACATTGAGCTTGAACGGGTTGCTGCGGAACCGATCGTCTTTGATAAACCAATTGATAACGTCGATCCGGAACCCGTCGACCCCCAGATCGAGCCAGAATCGCATCACGTCAAATCCCGAGTCCTTGAGCGCGTCGTTGCGCCAGTTCAGCTCGGGCTGGTGGCGCGTGAACGTGCCGAGGTAATACTCTTTGGTTTTGTCGTTCCACCACCACGCGCTGCGCAGCTCGAACTGAGAGATCCAGTTGTTCGGACGTCGAGGCTTGAGGAATTTGAGAACACGGCGTTTCTTGCCGGGGTGCCAGATGTACCAGTCGTGTTTCCCGGCGTCGCGCGACTGGCGTGCTTCGGTGAACCACGGATGCTGATCCGAGGTATGGTTCGTCACGAGGTCGACGATGATCCGGATGCCTTGCGAATGCGCGCGTTCGACGAGCTCACGGAAGTCATCGAGAGTTCCAAAGGCCGGGTCTATGTTACAGTAATCCGAGATATCGTACCCGGCGTCTTTCATCGGAGACGGGTAGAATGGCGAGATCCAGAGCGCATCGACGCCGAGATCGCGAAGGTACTCGATTCTCCGCGTGATGCCCGGCAGGTCTCCGAGCCCGTCGTCGTTCGTGTCGAGAAAACTCCGCGGATAGATCTGATAAAAAACGGCGCTTCGCCACCAGTCCTTGTCGGCCACGTGAGGTTTGTCGCTCATGCGATGAGAGTATCACCGGCGTGCGCGGTGATCAATGTCCGTTCGATCTCGACCGCGCACGCGATGAAGCTCCTGGTCGTCCAACTCGGTCTGATCGTTGTGTTCGCGAAGATTCTCGGCCACGTCTTCCAGCGACTTCGACAGCCGCGCGTGCTCGGTGAACTCGCCGCGGGTATGTTGATCGGTCCGTACGCGCTCGGAAGCGTGCCTCTCGCGATCTTCGGCGGACCGCTTTTCCCAAACCTCGACGGGCAGCTTCCGGTCAGCGTTGAACTGTACGGATTCACCGTCGTTGCGTCGATCATTTTGCTGTTTCTCGCGGGGCTCGAGACCGACGTCAAGACTTTTTTGCGGTTCTCGGTCGTCGGCGCGCTCGTCGGGGTGGGGGGTATCATCGGATCTGTCAGCCTCGGCGTAGCGTCGTCCGCGTCCAGGTCGGAGGCGGTACGATCGAGTGGGACAGCATCGGCGCGTACGTCGCCGGGCTCTCGCTCAGCGGAACCGATGTCGCCCAGGAAATCCGTGAGCGTCTGCACGGCTTGTACGAGTTCATGGTGCCGATCTTTTTCTGCGTGATGGGAATGATGGTCGATTTTTCAGCGATCGGCGGCGTATTCGTGTTCGGCCTTATCTTCTCGGTCTCGGCGATTGTAGGAAAGTACCTCGGCTGCGGGATTCCAAGCCTCTTCTGCGGCTTCAACGTCCGAGGCGCGTTCAGAGTCGGTTCCGGCATGCTTCCGCGAGGCGAGGTTACGCTCATCATCGCGGGGATCGCCCTCTCCGCGGGTGTGATCGGACGCGACCTGTTCGGCGTCGCGGTTCTGACTTTGTTGATCGCGACGATCATCGCGCCGCCGCTGCTCGTGAAGAGCTTCGACGGTGGGCCCGGATATCGGAAGAAGGACACCGGAAAGCCGCAACTGCCGCCGACCCGGATCGTGCTGTCGTTCCCGAGTTTCCCGACCGCCGATCTCGTCCGGTCGCGTATCACGAAAGCGTTTCGTGCTGAAGAGTTCTTCGTGAATCGTGTCGATCGCGACAATCCGATCTACCAGATGCGCAAGGACACGATCGTCGCAACGTGCGAACAAGTCGGCTCCGACGTGATTGTCACGACCGACGCGGCAAACGAGAGGTACATCCGTTTGATCCTGTCAGAAGAGGTCGTCGCGCTCAAGGATTTGTTCGACGGGCTCGAGAAAACCCAGCGCGACGCGATCGGCGGCGACCTTCTCGGCGGATTTTTTGACGAGTAGGTACTGTTACGAACCTTGTAAAAAACAGAGCGCGTGTAACCACAAAAAAAGCCGCCCGAAGGCGGCTTTCCTGTCTGAAATCGATCTTGTTATCCTAGAACTGAATCCGCGCTCCGACCGTCGCACCAAAGTTCTCGCCGACGAAGTCGTACATACCCGTGACGTCGAGCTTCAGGATAAACAGGTTCAGCGACATTCCGCCGTAAACCCGGAAACCCCAACCGTCTGCCGCGCTTGAGAAACCGAACCCGGCCTCCCTCTCAAACGGGAACTCTTCCCCTTGTTGCGCGTAAGCATCCTTGAGGGCGTCCCATTGCGCTTCGGTTATCGGGTCGTAATCCGTGCCGTCATCACTGTATAAAAGTTCAGCCCGCAAACCACCACCGGCCGTCGAGAGTCCTCGCGATGCACCGAACCCAATGTACGGAGTCAGGAAGTACAACACGTTCTTGCTTGCTTGAGCTTTCAAGTCGATTACCGACGAACTCCAGTTAAACGCAACTTTCGGGTCCGACAGCGCGAGATAGTGCATGTCGCCGAGCGGTCCCTCAAGGTCGGCCAGCTCCGTTCTCCCCATCAGTCCGTCTGCCGTTATGGAGCCACGCAGATAATTGTATCCCGCACCTACCGAGACGCCGGGCAACAGGGACGTTTCGCGGATTAGTCTGTACCGGACATCGAATCCCGCAAGCATGTACTCCAGATCGATGTTATCTCCGAGCATCCCAGTGATGTTGTCACTTAACTCGTCACCGAAATAACCAAACTTTGCGCCAACGTCGAACGGTAGGATTAACCCGCCAAGCCGCGCTTCGACGGTGTACGCCGGGAATGGCACCCCGATATCGCGGAGATCCTCAAGATCATCCAATGCGATTCCGAGCTCGTTAAACGCCGCCTCAACGGGAGCAAACGGAATTGTCGTTACGCCGGCGGTGATACCCACTCCGAAACGGGGTAACTGACCGATATGCGCGTTTGACCAGTTTAGTCCGACCGCGGCGTTCAGCGGTAATGCATCGCTTACGCCTTCCGCAAAACCCCCAAATGCCGACTTGATTGCCGCCAAATCCAGTGTCGGCTCTTCCGCAAACGCGGCGGTCGATGCGAAGACGAGTACGAGCGATAGTACGACGAGTTTGGTCGCCGTCGATCGTGTTTTCATTTTGTTTCCTCCTCGTGATGCTGATAGGAACAGCCAACTCACGAAATACATGATAGCACTTCCGGCGAAATAAAACAAAACATGACGAACTCATGTGAGGGTTGAAAACGAGGTACAACGTGTGTGGCTGCGCGTCTCGTTTCCGCGCGCATTACAGGCCGGCTCAAAGAAACGGTACTGTTACGAACCTTGTAAAAACACCTCTGATGCGGCCCGCTATCGTGCTGACCGGCCGTTGGCCGGGGCCTCTCCCAGCCGATCTCACCATCCGATCACGCGAAAGCATACTTCGGCAGGTAGTCCGGCGCCTTCGACAGCGGCGT
>REEC01000229.1 GCA_007695285.1 Spirochaetaceae bacterium
CACACACAACCCCGTCGGGCCTCCGGGTGATATCGACCGAGACGGTACCTTCGCGGCGGTCGGGAAACGCGTACTTGTACGCGTTCGTGACAAGCTCGTTTACGATCAGGCCGATCGCAACCGAAACATCGGTCGAGACGAACGTACTGTGGGCGGACGGGGTGTGAACCGCGCGAACATTTTTCGCGCCGAAGGTGCCGGATACGCCGTCAAGGATGTCGCGCAGCAACGCGGAGAGCTCGATGTGCTCCGATCGTCCTGAGTCGAACAATCTCTCGTAAATGCGCAGCATCGTCGTGACGCGTCCGTGAGCGTCGTTCAACGCGCGCGAGGCTTCGGGAGACTCGACGCGTCCGGCGTGTAGATACAAAAGCCCGGAGACCGCGTTAAGATTATTCTTCACGCGATGGTGAATCTCGCGCAACAGCCGCGTCTTGTCGTTCAGCAGCGACTCGACGCGTCGGCGATCCCGGACGAGTTCGGTCACGTCGCGCAAGATCATCAGAATCGATGTGTAGTCGTCAAAAGTGACGGATCTGAACGACACTGTGACGATTCGCGAATCGAGCGGGAGTTCGTCGCAGCGCCCGGACGTTTTGACTCCTCCAGTTATCTCGTCAAGACCGCGGCTCAACTGCTCGCGTACGTTCGTCGGAAATACATCGGGCATCGGACGGCCGAGCAGCTCATCGATATGCATCCCGAGTATCTCACACGCCGACGGGCTCGCGTACGTTACGAGACGATCACCCGAGAGCTCGAGCACGCCATCGTGCGCCATACCGAGCACCACGTCCATGTGTTTTTTGGCGAACAGCAACTCTTTTGTGATCTCGCGGTGGTGGATCATGTCGGACCCGACTATCGTCTGGTCGTACGGCGCCGTGTTGCCGCCGCCGAGATCGCGAATCGCCGCGAGCACGTTTTCGCGTAGAATCCGGAAAGGTACCTTCGCGAGGTACGCATCGGCGTAGGCGGCGAACTCCCTGTCCGGATCCTCCGCGCCGATAGCAGAGAGAACCACGATGATGCACTTGCGAGTTCGCAGATCACGCCGAAACAACGAACATAAACGGCGTCCGTCGATTTCCGGCATGATCAGGTCGACGAACGCGAGGTCCGGGGTGAACTCGCCGATAATCGAGAGCGCCGCGAGGCCGCTGTCCGCGGTCCGCACCGAGTATCCGCTTTCTTCGAGTATCGTGCTCATGAACTCGAGCACAATCGGGTTGTTATCGACTACGAGTATGTTCTTCACGGACGGCATAGTATGGTTATCGTCACTCCTGATAGAAATCCGTACTTCAACATCGTGAATATAGCACCGGATTCGAGTTCGGACTCGAGTTCGGTTGCGCTTTCGACACGATTCTCGTATAGTGCACGTAATACGATTCGATACGGAAGGAGCGATTCATGAAGGCACTCGTTCAGTTCGACGCATACGCAATGGATTACGAGATCAAGGGCGAGATCGGCATGCTTAACGGTATCGACGGTGTCGCCTCGGCCACACTGCTCAAGAAAAAATCGGGTACCGCACCGCAGTTCTGCATAGAATTCGAGATCGCCGACGACAAAGCCGACGGCTTCCCGGATGCCGTCAAACGGTACACGAGCCAGTACGCGGGCCAAGTCTCGAACGTTAACATCATCCTGTACGCACAGGTGTGAGCCGATCGGTTCCGCCGCTCGCGCGACGACTCCCCGGCGCCATACTTGACAATCTGACTCTAGATTATTACTCTTTGTCCGTATAATCATGTCCGTCCGGAGGTTCTCGTGTTTACGATCTCGGCGAAAGGTGTGTACGGCCTCACGGCTATTGTTGCACTCGGTGCACGTTTCAATGAACGGCCGGTTCAGATACGCGAGATCGCCGACGCGCACGAAATCCCGCAACATTACCTGGAACAAATCCTCGTAATACTGAAAAAGGGCGGATTCGTCGAGAGCTACCGAGGCGCGCAAGGTGGATACAGCATCGCGCGCGAGCCGAGATCGATACGAGTGTGCGACGTACTCGAGGTCCTGGAAGGCCGTCTCGAGATAGTACCGGATCAGAAGCGAGACAGCGAACTGGGTTTCTTCTGGTGTGGACTCGAGCGGAAAATCCGTGAGCTACTCGATACGACGGTTGCGGATCTACTCGAAGAAAAAAGCCGCGCACAACATCGTTTCATCTACACGATCTGAAATCGCGGCCTTACACCAGCTTGACGTACTTACCAGTTCTCAAACAGGACGTGCAGAGCTTGATCGTCTTTTTCGAGGACCCGACCATCGTTCTAATACGAACGAGGTTCGGCTTGAACACCCGCCGCGTTCTATTTTTTGCGTGACTGACGTTGTTACCCGACATGGTCTGCTTCCCGCAAACCTCGCATCTCCGTGCCATTTTATCTTCCTCTTGTAAAACAAATGCTTCTATTTGGCTGCCCAGTGAAAATACCAAAACCCCGCGACAATGTAAAGCCGTCTCAGGCCCCAGCCGATCCGCGGTGCCGAGTTGTCCGGATTGTCCTACAGCGAAAGAATGCTACGCGCCATCAGTTCGGCGATCTCGCGTTTACGCTCCCACGTGAGGTCAGCGTCGTCACGCAGAAAACTATCAAACCGTCCTTCGAACGGTTCCGGAAGGATCGGAAGCTCGAGCACGGCGCGCGCGAGCGACCGCGCCGACGGTTCGAAACGTTTGTTCACAGCAAACAGCGTGGAGCAGACGCTCCGTATGAAGCCCGCGGACGAGATCACAAAAAACAGGCGATCATCGCGGACAACCGCCGCGCTGAGATCCCCGAGGTAGTGCTCCATCCGCGACTCAAACGACGAACGCACACGCTGCCAGAACGAATCGGGCAGCTCAGCGAGCCGCCGGCGCGTTCGGTCGATCCAGTCGGTTCGCTGATACAACACCTCGCTGTTCAACAGACGGTGAAATGTATACGTGCCGGAGTCGCGCACCCCACCTTCAGACTCGCCGCTCAAGACAAAGTCAAAACGCGCAATATCTTTGTACTCGATCCGAAATGGGATATCGTCCAGCAGAAATCGATCCTTGCGCGAAATGGACGAACTCTCAAACGCACCGGTGTGAGCAAACAACTCACTCCGTTCATCCGCATCCGGTATCTCCCCCGCCGAGTAGACATCGAGACTCACGAAAAAGTACGCATCGTACACGTCTTCACCGGATAACAGCATCGTTACGGTATCGACGGACGGCCACTCCCGAAGAATCGCGGTGATACTTCGAACGGCTTCCTCAACTTTTAACCTCACGGTTTTTCCTTATCCGAGTGGGTTGATAACACCGATGATACCACATATCGTAGCACGATGGAAACGCCGCAAAGTTGCCGTTACGTTTTCTGCCTGCTTCCACCGGGCAACGTCATCCGAGAGATCGCTCTAGTGCAGGAACGACTCTTCAGCGCGCACCGGAATCCCTCTTTCCGCGCGATCCCTCCGATCATCCCGGTGTGTGGGCTCAGCTCACCTGAACTTCCGCCCGGCTTCCCCAGACTTCCCGCCGTCCGAGTGAGGCCTACCGAGTACACGATCGAGCACCGCACTCTCTTTCTGAAGGTCTCACCGCTCGAAGGATCGGCAGAATCGCTGATCCGCACTGCCCGGGAGTGTGGGAGCGAGGCGATGCCTCTCTTTCCTTCGGTACTCGGATTCTTTCTCGGTGCCGAGTACGATGGGCCGGAGATGCCGCCGCATCCGTCGAGTCTGGATTTTTCGACCGCTCCGGTCGAATCCCGTATTCTCACGATCGAACACACCGAGTCCGGACCGTGGTACACGGGTCTGGTATGGAGCCTCGAAAAAGTCGTTTAACCGATAACGACGCAGTTCCTACCCGCGTCCTTCGCTCGATACAGCGCGCGGTCCGAGGCTTCGGAGACGTCGGTTGCGTTCGCGAGAGTGGGAAACGAAGCGATGCCACAACTGAACGTCGAAAAGAACGACTCGTCGCCTGCGTAGTGTTTTATTCGAGAGAAGCTCTCGCGGATCTGGTTCATCACCGTCGCGGCCTGCTCGGCCGTGGTGTTAAAGAAAACAATCCCGAACTCCTCACCACCGTACCGACCGATGACGTCGGTCGATCGCAACCGTTCCCGAAGCAGTCGGGCGAGAGTCTTGAGCACCCCGTCGCCGGTCAGGTGTCCGTACGTGTCGTTCACCGACTTAAAACGATCGAGATCGATCATCGCGAACGATACATTCTGCCCGATTCTCTCGCCGCGCTGGATTTCTTCGGCGAGACGTTGTTTAAGATGGGTGTGATTCAGAAGCCCGGTCAGCGAGTCGCGCTCGATGAAGAAACGCATATTCCGGGTGCGCTCGGCGCGCACGGCTATCGACTTTGTCAGATGATCGGGGCTGATCGGCTTTGTGAGGAAATCGTCGGCGCCTTGCGCGATCGCCTCGAGTTGTTTGTCCATATCGGTCTCGATCGAGAGAAAAACGATCGGAATCGCCACAAACGCCTCTTGTTGGCGGATCAACGTCGCGAGTTCCATTCCCGTACAGTCGGGCATATACATGTCCATCACGATCAACTCGGGTTTGTACTCGACGAGGATTTTGAAGATATTTCGCGGATCGGACGCCACCGAAGTGACCATTCCGGCTTGTTGCAGAACCAGAGCGGTATATCCGACCTGCTCATGATCGTCGTCGATGATCAAGACGTGATACGGCTCGCGGTGGCATTCGGGCACCAGCGAATCGAACTTGTCGATCAGGCGGCGCGCGTCGATCGGCGTGATAAAAAAGGCCGAGCCGCCGGCCCGGATGCACGCCAACCGCGTCTCAAAGTCGTCGGTTTCCGACACAAAAACGATAAAGAGGTGCGAGTCGTTCTCCCGCCGACATCGAAAAAGGGCGCGCGCCAACTCACGGTCGCCTGTAATCGTCTCCGCGTGAACGATCAACACCACAAACTCCGCCTCGGAGAAGACTCCGCCGATTGAGTGCACCGAGTCTATCTCACGAACCGGAAGCCCGAAGTACTCGATTTGGTCCATAACGTCCGACACCGTCCGTCGGTCCGGACCGAACCTCACGGCTACTCGCTTCACTTTCATCTGTCCGTCCTTGGTCGGTTGTGCTCGCAACTCAATCGCCGTGAATACCGTGTATCTCAGCCTCTATCTCGGCGCACAAACGACGAATCTCGCTGTTTTCATCATCGGTCGGTGCACGTGCTTCATCGAGCACTTCGTCGACGATCGCTTCGAGGGATTTCCCTAGTCTCGTCAGATCGCCGTAGCCGAACGTCGCCGCCGCACCCGCGAGTTTGTGCGCGTGATTCCGGAGCGCCCACGCGTTTTTTTCATCCTCTCCGTGAGCGAAAAAAAGTTCCGAGGCAGCAACGATCGCGCGGTGCCGCTCAGGAAGATCAGCGGTAAAGCTCGTCCGGAGCTCCTCGAGCCGTTTTTTTACGTTTTCGGATAATATGCTCATATTTGCCCTAACTATAGCCGTTTTGCCGTGTCTCGGGCAAGGTGACGAATTGCACGACCGTCGAGTGCGTGCTACGATGCGCCGGTATGAAGTTCATCGACGCTCGCGTGATCGACAATGTTCCTGTCGCCGAGGAGTACTACGAAATGAGTTTTTCGTGGCCCTCCGACGAGACTCCGCTTCCCGGACAGTTCCTGACGATTCGTGCATCGGACCGCACAACTCCCCTACTGCGCCGCCCTTTCGCGTTCAGCCGGTTCGACGACGGAGTCGCGCGGATCATCTACCAGAAGCGCGGAGACGCGACGGCGATCCTCGCCGCAAAAACGAAGGACGAGTCGCTGAACGTCGTAGGCCCGCTCGGTAATATTTTCCCGGTTCCGCGTGACTCCGCACGGCCCGTGCTCGTCGCCGGTGGTGTCGGGATCGGACCGATCTTCTTCTTCGCCGAGCACATTCGCGCGTACAACCCATTACTGGTCGTCGGCGCTCGCACGCACGGATTACTGCCGACAGAGAGCTCCCCACACGGCATCGAGACCGTCTACGCGACCGACGACGGTAGTTTCGGTTTCCACGGTACCGTCGTCGACGTGCTGAAAACAACGTACTCAACCGACGAAAACTGGACGCTCTACTTGTGCGGACCGGAACCGATGCTCAAGGCGGGACACGAGTTTGCGGCAGAACGCCGGCTGACCGCGTGGGTTTCTCTAGAGCAGACAATGGGGTGCGCGGTCGGCGCGTGTATGGGGTGTGTCGTTCGCGTTACCGGCGGACTCGGGTACGCGCGCGTCTGTACCGAAGGGCCGGTATTCGACTCACGGGAGATCGTATGGACTTGAGCGTGAAGATCGGTTCAGAGACGTTCGCAAATCCGCTCGGCGTCGCATCCGGGACGTTCGGGTACGGCAGCGAGTACGAGAAACTCATCGATCTTCCAGCGATCGGTACTCTCTACACAAAGGCCGTGACGCCGCGGCCGCGGCCCGGGAACAGCATTCCACGCATCATCGAGACCGCCTCGGGCCTGCTCAACTCGATCGGGCTCGCAAACGTCGGGATGGCCGGTTTCATAGAACAGAAGCTCCCGTTTCTCGCGACATTGTCGTGCTCGGTCGTCGTGAACGTCGCCGGAGACGACCCCGATGAGTACCGGGAGGTCGTCGAGTACCTCGATCGGCACGACGCGGCGAACACGATCAAGGGGTACGAAGTGAACATCTCGTGTCCGAACGTGAAGTGCGGCGGCCTCGCGCTCGGCACCGACCCACGTCAGGTCGAAGAGTTGACCCGACTCCTGAAAAAAACAACCGACAAACCGATCATCATGAAGCTGACTCCGAACGTCACCGACATCACGGTTCCCGCGCGCGCGGCCGAAGCCGGCGGCGCCGACGCGGTCTCGTGCATCAACACGCTCGTCGGGATGGTGATCGATACGCGCCTGAAAAAAACCGTTCTCCCGGCCGGAACCGGAGGGCTCTCGGGCCCCGCGATCTTCCCGGTCGCGTTGGCGATGGTGTACAGAACCGCGCGTACGGTCACGATTCCGGTGATCGGGCTCGGCGGCATCATGACCGCCGATCACGCGGTGCAGTTTCTGCTCGCGGGCGCTTCGGCGGTGCAGGTCGGAACGGCGAACTTCGTCGACCCGAACATCGCGGTCGACGTCTTGCGCGGGATCGAGACGTACGCCGAAACCGAACGCCTCACGACGATCCGCGATTTCCATTCGCTTCTCGATTGAGCCCGAACACCAAGCTTATGATCCGGCAGTCTTTTCGGACCACGGACAGACCGGACGAATCGGACAGCCCGGGCAGTTCGGTTTTCTCGCCGTGCAGTACCGTCTCCCGTGGTAGTTGACCAGCATCGACAACTCGTACTGCATCTCACCCGGAACCCACGCCTTGAGCTCGAACTCGATCCTCGTCGGGTCGGTCGCGTCGACGAGATCGAGCCGCCGAGTGACGCGCATGAAGTGCGTATCGACGATGATCGCGGGTTCCCCCCAGATATGGCCGACGACGACGTTCGCGGACTTCCGCCCGACTCCCGGTAGAGTGATCAGCTGCTCGATCTCCCGCGGTACTTCGCCGCCGAAACGCGCCTCGATTTCGGCGGCCGCGGCGCGGATGTTCCGCGCCTTGACGCGGTAAAACCCGACCGAGTGAATGATCCTCTCGATTTCTGAGAGATTCGCCGCGGCGAGGCTGGGCGCGTCGGGGTACCGTGCAAACAGCTCGCCCGTGACCGCGTTCACTTGCACGTCGGTCGTCTGCGCCGAAAGAATCACCGAGATAAGAAGCTCAAACGCGCTGCGGTGCACAAGAAGCGTCGGTGTTTCGGCGTACTCGGCGCGCAGAGCCTCTACGACGCGCCGGACGCGCTGCAGACGAGCGTTCACGGCGCGTATCGCAGGTACCGGCCCGCGCCGTCGCTCATGATCCGCCCGTCGCGAAAACTCACGACGCCGTTCACGAGCACCGCGTGTATCCCGATCGACTCCTGCCCGGCATCAAGAACGGTACCCATGCCGTCGACGACCGCCGGGTCGAACACGGTAACGTCGGCTATCGCGCCCTCGGATATCCGCCCGCGACGCGCGAACGACGCGTTCACGGGCTCGAGCAACCGCGCGGGGTCGATCGTGATCTT
>REEC01000113.1 GCA_007695285.1 Spirochaetaceae bacterium
CGCGCTCCGCGATACACGCCGTTGATCACGCCGCCGAGTCCGACCGGCCCCATGCCGGTGATCAAGACCGTGTCGAACCGGTCAACCGCGGCCGCCTGCATCGCGCCGAACGTCGGACCCAGCCCGCAGCACGCCATCGCCGCGTGATCGATCGCGACGTCGTCCGGGACCGGGATCAGAAGCCAATCCTGCTTGATCAGGTACTCGGCGTACGTCGCGCGGCCGGTTGTGTTTCCGGTGAGCGCGAGCGGATCGACGCAGTTCTCGCAGTGGATGTACTCGCCGTCGAGGCAGAGCGCGCACCGCCCGCACGGGGACTGCGGCATCACGACGACACGGTCGCCGACCGCGACCTTGCCGGGCTGCGCGATCTCGACGACTTCCCCGGCCGCCTCGTGGCCGAGCGAGCTCGACGGCCGTCCGTCGGCGTACGCCTTGTACTCGGTGCACATCGGCGCCGAAAGGATCTTTACGACCGCGAACTCCTCCGCCGCGTGTGGCGTCGCGACGTCGACAAGTTCGGCGCGGCGCTCAGCGGTGATCTGTACGTTTTTCATGGAGTATCTCCTCGCGTACCGAACCGTCATTATGCCATCGTTGGCACGAACGACGATAGTATCCAGGTCGTGTTCGGCGGCGAAATTCCCTAACGAACCCAAATGTGTTACGCTCGCAGCATTCCGGCGTTCCGCGCCGTGACCGGAGGAGCCGCGATGAAACGTATCGATGCACACCAACACTTCTGGATCTACAACGACACCGACTACACCTGGATGAGCAGCGCGCACGGCGCGATACGTCGTGACTTCACGCCCGAGGATCTATCGCCGCTCCTCGACTCGATCGGGTTCGACGGATCGGTCGCGGTCCAGGCGCGCCAGACGATGGAAGAGACCGAGTTTCTGCTCTCGCTCGCCGATCAAAGCGACCGCGTGTTCGGCGTCGTCGGATGGCTCGATCTCAGGTCCGAGCGAATCGCCGACGAGATCGCGAGGTACGGCGCGAATCCGAAGTTGAAGGGAGTCCGGCACGTCGTGCACGACGAGCCCGACGACGATTTTGTGCTGCGCGACTCTTTCCGCCGCGGAGTCCGCGCGCTCGGTCCGGCGGGCCTCACGTACGACCTTTTGTTGTTCCCCCGCCACATCCCGGCGGCGATCCGGCTCGTCGACGAGTTCCCGAACCAGCCGTTCGTCGTCGATCACATCGCCAAGCCTCCGATCAAAGACGGCGCGACCGAACCGTGGGCGCGCGACATCGCGCAGCTCGCCGAGCGGCCGAACGTCACGTGCAAACTCTCCGGTATGGTGACCGAGGCGAACCGCGACTCGTGGAGACCCGAGGACCTTTATCCGTACATCGATATAGTTCTCGAGGCGTTCGGCGCTTCGCGCCTCATGATCGGCTCGGACTGGCCGGTCTGCACTCTCGCGGGAGAGTACAAACGCGTGATGGACGTCGTGCTGAACTACATAGCGAAACTCTCAACGCATGAGCAGGAGATGATCACCGGCGGCACGTGCATGAGGTTTTACGGGATCGAGGGGTGACGAACGGCGGGGGGATCGGGTCTGTTATATCGGACGCGTGGCAGATCCGATCGTCAGCTGTCGCTGGTCTTCTCCTGTAGTATTTCCGCCCATTGTCTTTTGCCATACAAGAACCGAACCACCTGAATTTCCTTCAACGATTCTTCAACTTTCAAAAAAGCTACGAAATTTTTGACCAACAAGAACCTGATTCCTAGGCTTTTCAGGTAGGAGTCCTGGACCAGACCGCAGGAATCGGGAAACTCACGAATACCTTCCAGTTTACTTTCCAGTTCCAGAACCAGATTTGCGGCGGCAGTGGGGTTTTTCAGAACCCCACAGATGTAATCGTGGGCATCATCCAAATCCTGCGCGGCAGTCCGGGAAAATTTGACCGAGTACATCAGGTTTGGAATTTGTTTTTCAACGAGGTGAAAACCTGTGCGGCGTCGAGTTTATCACCGGACCTGAGATCGTCGAGCCCTTCTTCGATTTTCTTGGAGAGTTCGCCTTTACCCGCGAGCAACTCGTAGGTTTCGATACTCATTACGGCAAGATCCCCGATACCGTTTCGGGTGATGAAAACTGGCTCAGGATAGCGGTGACAGAACTCGGATATCTCATTGTATTTGTTCCGTAAATCCGCGCTTGGTCTGATCGTCGGCATACTTACCTCATATCAATATTATAGTCTTATTATGATACGACGTCAACTTCCCCAAATGTAATTTCGACTGCGCCGTTGTTTCTTGCTCGTTCGATCAGTGCAAATCGTTCGTGTTCACCGCGTGTATGCGTCCGCACGCGTATCCTCGGAGAACTGAAACGGCCGGCCGCCCAGAATCTGATCGCTCGTGAACGTCGGGCACCAGTACGTCTCGACGTGCCGGACGATCAGGTCGGTGCCCGTGAAGTGGTCGACCCACGGCCGTCGCGCCGGGTTGTACATCGTGTCGGTCAGGTCGCGCACGAGAAAGACGTTCAAGCCACGGCGCACCGACTGCCGGATCCCGAACGGCCGCCCGAGCACGCACATGTTTGTGTGAACACCCGCGACTATGACGTTCTCTATCCCACGTTCCGCGTACACGTTGAAGACCTCGATGCCGTCGGCGATGATATCGGAGTCGTGGATCTCGATCTCGTCGATCTGTCGAGTCCACGCGGTGTATTCGCTGCACCGCGGTGAGCACGGGCAGCCGCCGTCGGTATCGTCGATCGGTAGAGCGGCCTCGTACCGCGGATCGTGGTGAACCCACGCGCCGAGTTTCTCGGCGTCGGCAACGGCCGGAGCGGCGACCGCGGTCCGGCGGGCAGGGTGCGTCTCGTAATGATCGAGCGTTCCACTCGGCGCGTGCACGATCAACACACCAATCTCGCGGAGCCGCGTGACGAACGCGTTGAACCTCGGCGCGATCTCCGCGACGCGCCTCGTCGCCGCGGCGCACCAGTGTTTGTCCCACATGTCGCAGATGACGAGCGCCGTCGCGGTCGGGGCGAGATCCGTCGGACGGGTGACAGCGGTTTCTTTTGTCAGATCGTTCGGATTGCGGGTGACCCTACGGGGTTTGATTGTGATCAAGGCGTTGTTCCTTTTCTGTCGATCGGACTCCGTCTCGCTGGACCTGGAGATGATAATTGTACCCGCTATGGTTTACGCCGTTCCAGAGTCACCACAAAAGCCCGCGACTCGGGCAAACCGGCGGACGCGACCGGATATCAATGCGCCGAACGTGTGATAAGATTCAACCGGTGTGGCGCCGGCCCGCGTTGGCGAGCATCGGCCCGCGCCGATTGCGCCGGCGAGGCCGGCAGGGGAGTTACGAAATGAGCGCCAAACCAGGAAACACATTCACCGTCTTCACAAAACCATGGCCCGAACCGTCACTCGATGAGCTCGCGAAGCTCGTCCGCGGTCTCGGTTTCGACGGAGTGGAACTGACCGTTCGGATGGGGTACCAGATAGAGCCGGCGACGGTTGGAAAAGGGCTGAAGGAGGCGAGCAAGGTGCTGGGCGACCACGGCGTGTTCATCGGAAGCATCGCCGGACCCACGGATGCCACAACGATAGCAGCGTGCGGTGAGAACGGGATACCGATCATCCGGGTGTGCGAGGGCATCGACATGTCGGTCGGGTACGCGGAGTCCGAGAAGCGAATCCGGGCGAAGTACGAGAGCCTGATTCCCGCGCTCGACGACGCCGGAGTCTCGATCGGTGTACAGAATCACAGCGGGGCGATGATCGGAAGCGCGATCGGTATCATGCACTTGATCGAAGGGTTCGATCCAAAACACGTGAGCGCGGTTCTCGACCCCGCGCACTGCGCGGTCGACGGAGAGCCCGAAGAGATGGCGCTCGATATCGTGTGGTCGCACTTGAGCCTCGTGAACTTCAAGTCGGCGTCGCATCGGAGGACCAATCGAATCACCGCACTGGAGGCCGAGTGGGAAATTCTCTGGACGACGGCGCAGCACTCCGGTTACTCGTGGCGGAAGATGGTCTCGCTCCTGAAAGCGCGGGAATATACGGGCGATATTTGTCTGCCCGCGGAGTACTCAAAAACCTCGGGTGGAGGTCAACTGATGGGCGACGATGTCATCCCGAATTTGCAGTACGACATCGCGTACATAAAACACTTGTTTGAGTCCGGCCTGTCGGCGGAGATCGAGCCGTTCCGAATGGTGAACTGGGAATCGACCGGTGAGAAATGACCCGCACCGAGACGTATCATCATAAACGGAGGAACCTAGAATGGCATCAAAGGTGAAAGTGTGTATGATCGGCGCCGGCAACATGGCGAACAACGTCCATTACCCGTCGCTCGCCGAATTTGACGACGTCGAGATCGCCGGAATCTGCGAACTCGATCACGCGCGGCTCGACGCGACCGCCGACAAATACGGTATTCCGAAAGAGAAGCGCTTCTACTCAAAAATGTACAACGATTACCGGGCGGTGCTCGAAAAGGTACGGCCCGACGGGGTATACGTGATCGGACAACCGCACATCATGTTCGATATCTGGCACTGGTGCCTTTCCAACGGCTTCAACCTGTACGTCGAGAAACCGATGGGTTTGACGTGGCACCAGGCGCAGATGCTCGCGCACCTGGCGGAAAAAAACGGCTGTATCACTCAGGTCAGTCACCAGAGGCGGTCGGTGCCGCTACTGCACAAGATGCGAGACGCTTTGGTCGAGAAGGGACCGATTACGCACGGCGTCGTCGAGTTCTTCAAGTGTAACATTGAGCCGATGACCGGACCGCGCGACCACATGATGGACGACTGCACGCATTCGGTCGATACGGCGCGGTGGATCTGCGGCGGCGAGGTTGTCGGAATCGAGTCGCACTGCAAGCGGATTCAAACGCCGGACATCAATTGGATCGGCGCGACGCTTCAGTTCGACAACGGTTCGACGTGTTACGTCGTGAACAGCTGGGCTTCGGGGCGCCGGGTTTTTCGCGTCCAGATGCACGCTCCGGGTGGATACACCGACGCGGAGGTCGAAGGAAAGGCGTATCTCTACCTCGATGGGGATTACGACGGCCAGGTCTTCGATACGAAAGAGGTGGCCGGTAGCGACAAGAACCATGTCTACGGTGGCTTCAGAACGAAGAACCGTGAGTTTATCGATTCACTGAAAACGGGCAAACACATGACTTCGTCGCCGTTCAGCGACACCGTCAAGACGATGGAACTCTGTGAGAAGATCCTCGCGCACGCTCTGTTGAGGGGTGAGTAACTCCCCGCCCCCGCCTACGCGAAAAGATCAAACACTCCCGACGCTTTGACGAACAGGATCGGGGGGAAGTCGTCGTACTCGGCGATCTGTTTGTTGAACGCGATTTCATCGAGCTGGAACATCTGCGCGACCGCACCCATCGTGGACCCGGGCATACCCATCAAGATCATCGCCGCGTCTCGTGAGTTAGCCGCGACGGTTTCCGGAAAACGAGACTCGTCGGGTTCGAGCAACAGGACCTCGCCGTCGAGCCGGGCTCCGCGGATCAGCTCTTCCATCTCCGCCTGAGCGGCGTCGCGGTCTTCGTCGGACATGAGTTTCCGGATGATCCGGATCGAGTGCATGTCCGCCTTCTTTCCTTGACGGTTCGCGTGCGAGATGATGTACGCGAGCAGCGCCATCAGGTTACCGTTCTCTTGCCCTTTCCAGTAGACGTCGATTCTGTCGGCACCGATCTCGACCTTCCCGTGCCGGTACAAGATTACGTTCACGCCTTCGGCGATCAGATCGCGCGTGAGGTCGGTCAGGTTAAAGCGCGTGTCGACCGGGAGAACGACCGTGTTGAAGTTGTACCCACCCGGAACCGTCGCCTGCACGATCGAGCGGACCGACGTTCCGAACCGGTCTTCGGTCGTCCGGATCACCCGGGAACTCTCCGGCAGTTTCAGAGTGTCGGGATCGAGTTTTCGCGGGCATAAGAGGTTCACCGCGACGTATCCGCGGTACTCGCCGATCCGCATCGCGATCGACCGGAGCCGTTCGGTCTCATCTCCCTTGTCCGCGAATCCGAACACGCCGACGATCGGCCTCCAGTTCTTTGTCCCTTGCACGATCCCGCCGAGTTTTTTCGATCCCCATCCGACGAGCGTGAAGAGAACGCCCCACCACACACCCTCGAGCATGTTGCGCGCGCGGAACTTCAGCAACAGGACAAAAAGAATGAACTGCGCCGTGAGGATCGCGATTCCGATCCGGAAGTCGAACAGCGACACGACCGCCATACAGATCACGAAACCGTAGAGCGAGACGACCCAGTGGCCTTTGCTCGTCGGGCGGAAACTCGGGTTGCCGCTGATCCGTTCGAAGAACGCCGCGAGGTTCATCCACGCGTACACGACGAGGAAACAGATACCGACGATCAGCGACGCGAGCGATATGTCGCCCGCCCAGATCACCGGAAGAAAAATCAGAAACGTCAGAACTGTCGCCCAGCGGGGTTCACGCCCGGTCTTTGTGAAGTCGCGCCCGAGGAATCTGAGCGCGCGCGGAATCACCCGGTCGCGAACGAGGGCTTGAGCGGTACGCGGAGCCGTGAGGAAGTACGATAGCGCCGATGATCCGGTCGCGAACAGGATGCCGATCAACAGAATCAGCATGATGACCGGTTCCTGCAGGAAGATGTTAATCGTGGACGGGATGTAGCCGTCCGACGGGACGAGCAGATCGTGTCGTATGAACCCGAACACCAAAGTCGTCGCGATGTACACGACGAACGTAACCGCGATCGCGAGAAAGGTACCGCGCGCGAGCGAGCGGCCGGGATCTTTGAGGTTTCCGCTCATCCCGACGCCGGCGTCGATTCCGGTCACGGCCGGGAAGAACGTCGCAAACGCGACCCAGAAACCGATGCCGGGGATCAGTCCACGCGCGAGCGGAGTCGTCGTGAAGATCGGCCTGCCGTCGTTGAGCGGACCGAAGAACGGCGAAACGAGAACGAGCACGACGGCGACGATCAGGATCACGAAGATCACCGACTGGAGCTTCGACGCGAAATCGGCGCCGACGAGCGCCGCGAGTAACGCGACGATCCCGATCAGCGTCGCGAGCATCTGTTTCTGGCGCAAGACCGGGATCGCGTACTGCTCGACGAAGCGGGCGACCGCCGGGATGCGCACGACGAACTGTTGCAGCGGCTCGGCAAAACCAACCGCGTAAAAGCCGATGCTCACCGCCTGCGCGATAAAAAGCTGAATTCCGATCGATCCACCGAACGCGATCCCGAGAGAGTGTTTCGAGAGCGCGTACAGGCCCCCGGCACCAACTTTCCGGACGTTCGTCGAACTGTCGGCGATCGAAAACGCGGTCGCCAATGTCGCGGAGTTCGCGAGCACGACGATGATCATGACGTTCCAGACGCCGACCGCGCCGACGAGCAGCGGTAGTATGAGAAAAAGCACCGCGCCGAGGATCGCCTCGAACGACGGAACAAAGACTCCGCCGAAGGTACCAAGTTTTTTCATGTATCACGCTCCTGTGTCACAGCTTCACCGCCGCACCGATTCTACACGACGACCGACGCACCGTGCAACGAAGGCGAGTTTTCGACTCGGCTCCGTTGTCCCTCCTTCCGGGCGCCGTGGTATGATACGTCAATACACGGAGGCACGACATGGATCTACAGTTAAAGGGAAAGACCGCGGTGATCACCGGCGGAACGGTCGGCATCGGGCTCGCGGCGGCCGAAGGGCTCGCGCGCGAAGGCGTTCACGTCGTGATCTGCGCCCGCTCGCGCGCCGAGGTGCACAATCAGGCGAAACGGATCAGCGTCGCGCACGACGTGAAAGCGATCGGTGTCGAGGCGGACGTAACCGACCCGGCCGGGATCGAACGGATCGCCGCGGCCGTGAAGACCGAGTTCGGTGGTCTCGACATCCTGATCAACAACGCCGGGACCGGCAGCAACGAGACGATCATGGACGC
>REEC01000161.1 GCA_007695285.1 Spirochaetaceae bacterium
ATGCGATGGGACGCCGGATCTACGACGCGGCGAACGATCCAAAAAGCTTCTACCGGATCACCGGCGCGGGGCACAACGACACGTACGTCGTCGGTGGCGCTCCGTACTTCCGGGAGCTGCGCGCCTTCTGGGAAGGGCTTTAGACCGCCGCGATACCGGTGCGCGGCCCAATGCGCAGCGCGTCTTACCGTTCTACCGCCCGTCGGGCCGCGATGCCGGCATCACGGAAGCCGTCGTTCAGGATCGTCAAGTCGAGCGAGTGCATCACGAGGCGCAGCCCGCGCGACGCCCACTTCGCGAGAGTTTTTTCGGGTGCGTGCATGCCGAAGATCTTGCCGTTGCGCCGCGCGGCTTCCGCGACACGCTCGATCGCGGCGTCCTGCTTCGGCGTGTCGGGGTTCCCGGGTGAACCGAGCGAGACGGCGAGATCGTTCGGCCCGATCAGGAGCGCATCGAGCCCAGCGACCGCGGCGATCGTATCGATGTTCTCGATACCCGCGGCCGTCTCGATCTGCGCGATCGCGAGCACATTGTGGTTTTCGCTCTCCATGATCTGTGAGGCCGGGGTTCCGGTCCGGTACCGCGTGTGCCCGGCGCCCGTGCAGAGTCCTCGCTCGCCGACCGGAGTGAACTTCGACCACCCGACGAGTTTTTCTGCCTGTTCGGCGGTCTCTACCATCGGCACCATCACGCCGCGCGCGCCGCTATCGAGAACACGAGAGACGTACCCCCGCGAGAGCTCCGGCACGCGCACCAGAACGGTGAGCTCGGGAGGAGCGGCCGCGCAGATCGTCGCGACGGTCTCGATCGAGTAATCCCCGTGTTCCATGTCGAGCATGATGAACTCGAGCCCGGCGGCCGCAGCGATCGGTCCGACCGCGACCGTGCGGACAATTCGGACCATAACGCCGTATCGTGCGTTGTTTGCGTTGGGGTCGAATAGACTCATCGATGGCGCTCCTTATCGGCTGCGTATCCTGCAGCCCGCAACAGCGTATAGCGCGTGGGTCGCTTCGGTCAATCGTACATCCCAGAAAAAAGGGCCCCTTACGGGGCCCCCGAACCGGGCGCGAACGTCCGGTTCTGTTCGATTGTCAGACGCCTGTTCCCTCAGAACTTGGCGTTTGTGAATCGTACTTCATAATCTATCCCTCCTTATCGGTCTTCACGGCGCGATCGGCGTCGACTCCGAGTATGCGCTGCGAGCGACCGTCGATTTGGTGGGAGCTTGCGCTCCATGGTCCGACGGACCATACGCGACGACCTCTCGCCGCGTCAGAACGTCCCGGGACAAAAAAAGCTATCCCCGGCGTATATGGCACTGGCCACAAGACACTGGGGATAGCTTCTTCCAATCGAACAAGGAAATACTAACCGATACGGGACGAAACGTCAAGACCGATTAAATCGCCGCGCATTACAATCACATTGCCACGAACGCGCCTCCGCCTGTATAGTGTCGCCGGTTGCATATTGATGGATAACACCGACGAGCCAAAAACCCCGACGTTGATTCCGACCGTCCGGTCGAGCGCGAGATACACGTCTCGCCGACGACGCTCAGGTCGAACAGTCGTGTTCGCGGTCACGCACCGATATGGAAAACCGTTCAGGAAAACCGACCGTACCGCTGAACCGCCGCCATGAGCAGTCGCATCCCGCTGAGTCTGCTGCCGTTGTTGATCGAACCCGCGGTCGTGAAACTCAATCCACGTTTCTCGCGCGCCTGCGAGAAGTCACGCAGGAACTCGGCGACCATGTTCGCTTCTTCGTTGCGGCTGTACGTGAACGGCGCGAGCTGACCGGCAATCACGGCGTTCGGGCAGTGCCCGCGAATCTCGGAAACCGTGAGCGTCGGTCCAAAATTAACTCCCTTGAAGTCGAGTTCGCTCAGGAGCGGTAGCAGATGCCCCATCGCCGAGTCGCTGTGCTGGAAACGCCGGTCCTCGGGGTCCGGAGCGAACGCGGCAAAAACCTCGCGGTGGATCGGCATCGCGAAGAACTCAAACATCTCGGGCGTGAAGAGGCAGCAGTTGTCGTCGGCCCACGACCAGCCGCGCGGAGCGGTTTCTTCGGTGAAGCCCGCCTCTTGGTCGATGAGACGCGCGCGCGCGATGATCGCACGGGCGATAAGGTCTCCGAACCGGCGCATCAAGTCCGGATCGTCGTAGAAGAGGTACAGCATGTTCTCGACGCCGAAGATCGAGCACGCAAACGTACACGGTCCGCGCTGGTGGCGGTACAGCGGCACGGTTTCTCCGAGAGCCGTGAGCCGCGCCTTCTGTTCGGCCCAGTCTTCAGGAAGCAGCAGAGCGGGAAGATTCTCGAGCCGTTTCTCCGCGCGATCGAGCACCGCGCGGAGTTCGTCGGGCGTGTGCGCTGACTGCGTGAGCCACCACGAGCCACTCGCGCCACCTTCCCACACGTTCCGTGCTTCGAAAATTTCGTGCAGTCCCTTAATCTCGGGCCATTCGCGTTCGGGATTGCGGGGTGTCTCGGGGACGATGCGGCGGCCGACGATCTCTTCGGCGAGGTCGTTATATCTGCGCGAAAGATCAAGCGCCCATTTCTCGTCCTGATACAGAAACCGCCACCAGTCCTGCTCGACTCCGAGCTCGTCAAAGATACACTCCCACGTGAGAATCGCGCTAAACGCACATTGTGGAATCGATGAGCCGAACGGGTCGGCACGTGCGATATCGTTGTCGCGCCAGAACGCATCGAGGTCGACCGGTGCCAAGCCGCCCGCCGCGCGGGTGTCGTCGAGAAGTCTGTCGATCATGATCTTGTGTTCCGCACCGGTTTCGGCGTACGCACCGGTCTCAGCGGCAGTTTGTGTTCTCACGGTCTCTCCTGAAATTTTTATTCACACCCGGGTTATTTCCGCGGTCACACCGGACCCCATTTTTTTGAGTGGAGAGCACGAGTCCAGAACCTTCCCGACGGGATTGACCGCGGATGCAGCGACAGGCGCCGAGCCCTCACTCGCGGGCGTCGGCCCAAAAAAAACACAAAGCGCTTGTCCCTGAGGCCAGTACGCGAGTTCTCCGACTTTCATTATGTCGCGCGCGTCGTCTTCCAAATCGAAGTCGCGTTCGATACTCCCGTAGTACTCATCGCCCCACCGGCTCATCCGTACTGTCATCGGCAGCAACTCGAGAATTCCACGCGCCGTCGTCGAGTCGTTCAACTCGGCGCGAAACTCTACGCCTTCGATCGTGATAAGAATTCGGGTCGCCATACGCACCTCCAAAACACGTGCGGTGTGTCCGTCTTGCGTCATTGTACCACGCCGACCGGGATGGTGAAAGCTAACCTTCCTCTCGGAGTTTCGCGAGGCGGTCGACGACGAACGCGACGACCTCGTCGAGCGCGACGGTTTCTCTCTCGCTCCGGCCGCGACGTTTGAACTCGACGACACCGTCGGCGAGCGTCTTCGGCGATACGACGATCCTGAGCGGCACGCCGATCAAGTCCGCGTCGGCGAACGCGG
Organism: Spirochaetaceae bacterium; assembly: GCA_007695285.1. GTDB lineage: Bacteria > Spirochaetota > Spirochaetia > DSM-27196 > PXBQ01 > PXBQ01. The sequence continues at coordinate 3,494 of REEC01000161.1, forward strand.
ACCCAGCCTTCTCGTCACGATCGTCGTACAGAACGTCGATACCCGCATCGGTCAGCGATTGGTAAAGCGCTTCAGCCTTTTCGGCGACGTCGTCCTTCTTGAGGTTCAGCGCAGTCACGTGAAGGTCGAACGGCGCGATCGAGATCGGCCAGATCGGGCCGTACTCGTCGTGCGACTGCTCGATCACCGCGGCCACCGCGCGTCCGACTCCGATCCCGTAACACCCCATGATCATCGGGTGCGCGACGCCGTTCTCATCGAGATACCGGCAGTTCATCGACTCGGTGTACTTCGTTCCGAGCTGGAAGATGTTTCCGACCTCGATGCCGCGCTTCATCTCGAGTAGCTCGCCGGTAATCGGACACGTATCGCCGGCACGAACCGTCGCGATGTCGACCACGTCGACCGACTCGCGAACGGAGGCGAGATCACGGTCGAAGTTGAACCCGGTGTAGTGATACCCGGCCTCATTCGCGCCGACGATCAAGTTCGGCGTCTTGGCCGCGGTCGGGTCGACGACGATCCGGACCTTTTCAGGGTCGAGAGCCATCGGCGAGGCGTAGCCGGGAACGGCGCCCGCCGCGCGGATCGTCGCGTCGTCGGCCATCCTGAGCTCGGGCGTGCCGAGGAAATTCTTGAGCTTGGTCTCGTTGACTTCGATGTCTCCGCGGATCAGCGCAAACACCAGACTGTTCTCGGCCGTCCGGTAGAACACGGCTTTTCCGGTTCGGTCAGTCGGACGTCCAAGGAACTGCGCGACGTCGTCAATCGTCTCTTTCCCGGGCGTCGGGACTTTCTCGAGCGTCTCGGCCGGCTCGTCCGGGTACGAGTACACCGCGGTCGCGATGTCACGGTTTGCCCTGTACGATCCGTCCGGTGACATGAAGATGATATCCTCGCCGGAGTCCGAGATCGCCATGAACTCGTGCGAGACGCTGCCGCCCATCATGCCGGTGTCCGAGAGGATGCTCACGACCGAGCCCATCCCGAGGCGCGCGAAGATCCGCTCGTACGCCGCGTGGGCGCGCTCGTAGTACGCGTCGAGATCCGTCTGGCTCGTGTGAAACGAGTACCCGTCTTTCATCGTGAACTCGCGGACCCGGATCAACCCCGCGCGTGGACGCGCCTCGTCGCGATACTTCGTCTGAATCTGGTACAGCATGACCGGCAGACGCTTATACGAGTTAACTTCGGTCCGGCAGAGATGCACCACGGCTTCCTCGTGCGTCATGCCGAGAAGCATCTTTTTTTCGTTACGATCTTCGAACCGGAGCAACTCCTGGCCGACAGAGTCATACCGTCCGCTTTCCTCCCACAGCTCGGCCGGCAATACAACCGGCATCAGAATCTCCTGACCGTCGATCGCGTTCATCTCCTGCCGGATGATCTCCTCGATCTTCCGGACGATGCGCCGCGCGAGCGGGAGTAGAGAGTATATGCCGGCCGAAACGGGGCGAACGTATCCACCCCGCAACAGGAAAATATGGCTCGGGGTTTGTGCGTCGCGAGGCGTCTCTTTTATCTGTCGTCCGACGAGTTGGGACATCCGCATCGTTTCATTCCTTGGTGTACGCGGTTTTTCAGCAATCCCATACTACCGAAACGTGCTCTTTGGTCAACCGCGGCCCGGAGACGGCGTGGGAGTGCGCCGCGACTTGCAAGAAACCGTGCGTCCGGTGTAATGATGGAGCACACAGATCAAGATGAGTAACGAGAACACATTCGACGAATCGACACGAAAAACCGAGTTTCTGAATGGTGCGCGCGACACCGTCCCACTCTTGATCGGCGCGGCTCCGTTCGGGATCGCGTACGGCGCGATCGCGGTCGCGGGCGGCTTGTCGTCGTACGCGACGATCGCGATGTCGTTATTTGTTTTCGCCGGATCGTCGCAGTTCGTCGCCGCGGGGTTGGTCGGCCAGGGCGTCGGCGCCGCGTTCATCGTCGCGACGACGTTCATGGTCAACGCCCGGCACGCGTTGTACGCGACGTCGATCGGGCCGTATCTACGCGACGTACCACGACGTCGGCTCGGCATCCTCGCGTTTTTCCTGACAGACGAAACGTACGCGGTCTCGATCCTCCGGTACCGGAAGTCGCTCGCCTCGCCACACCGGCACTGGTACCAGATCGGCTCCGCGGCCGTGATGTACACGAACTGGCAGCTCTGGACCGTGATCGGTGTGATCGCGGGAACACGCCTCGTCGGTGTCACCGAGTGGGGGCTCGACGTCGCGATGGTCGTCACGTTCATCGGTATCGTCGTTCCCCTCGTGAAAGGACGCGCCGCGGCGGTCTGCCTCGCGGTGTCGTTCGTCGTCGCGCTCTTCACGGTGGGACTCCCGAACCAGATCGGTATCATCGTCGCGGCGGCGGCAGGGATTGTCGCGGGCGTCGTCGTCGAGTCACTCGGGCCGATCGAGTCACGCGATGAGTAGGGCCGAGATCATTGTCGTCGTCGGAATGTCGCTCGTGACGTTCCTGACGCGGTATCTGCCGCTGCTCTGGGCCGGACGCGTGGAGCTACCCGAACGTTTGCTCGCGGCGCTCCGCTTCGTTCCGATCGCGGTTCTGACCGCGATCATCGCACCGGCGCTCTTGATGCCGCGCGGCACGCTCGATTTGGGACCGGCGAACGCGTATCTCCCGGCGGGTCTCGCGGCGGCGGTAGTTTCCCGGCTCACAGGCAGGCTGCTGCCGACGATCCTCTGCGGTCTGGCCGTTTTTTTCGTGTGGCGCGCGCTCTTCTGATAAGACAGTCTCTTCGGTATACTGAACCGGATTTTTCATTGGTGCACGATATTGGTGCACGACAGGAGTCATCATGAAACGTTTTTTGATCTGTGTGCTTCTCGTTTTCGGCAGTGTGTCGACGGCTGTGAACGCCGGTCCTGAGTTGCGCATCGGCATGATGCCGGCGGTAAACTCGATTCCACTCATCGTCGCCGAGAGCGAGGGCTTTTTCACCGCGGAGGGAGTCTCGGTCGAGCTCGAGATGTTTCGCAATCAGCTGTACCGCGAGGCCGCGCTTCAGACGGGCAGAATCGACGGTAGTGTCTCCGATCTCATCAATGCGATCAACGCGTCGATCGGAGGATTCGCGGTCCGCGTCACGACGGTCACCGACGGGCTGTTCGCTCTGGTCGCGGCGCCTCGAGCAACGGTCCGGACGATCGCCGACTGGAATGCAGATTCAACTCGGTCGGTCTCGGTTGGACTTCTGACCGACAGCATCATCTTCTACTCGCTCGAGCGACTACTCGAGCGACTCGGCGCCGATATTCGCAAGATCTCACCGGTGACGACGCTGCAGGTGCCGACGCGGATGGAGATGGTCGTCGCGGGGCGGATCGACGCGGCGGTGCTGCCCGAGCCGATGACACAAGTCGCGGTGAGCCGTGGAGCGCATGTGATCGCCGACACGTCGGTGTTGGCAGAAACCCCGGGCGTACTCGTGTTCACACCACGCGCGCTCGCCGAGAAAGCCGAACAGCTCCGCGCGTTCCACCGTGCGTACAACCGCGCGGTCGACGCGATCAACGCCGATCCGGATCGCTACCGTGAGGTAATCGTCGCGCGCGCGGAGTTTCCCGAGATCGTGCGCGACACGATGATCATTCCACGATTCCAACAGGCCCGGCTCCCGACCCGTGCGGAGTACGACGACGTCGCGGCATGGATGATCGGAAAAGGCCTGATCCGGCAAGCTCCGCCTTTCAGCTCGATCGTTGCCGAGACGGTGTCGTGGTAGACGCCGACGCCGTGGTAAGTACCGGGGGCGAACGAAATGATCGAGCTTGAAGCGTGTTCGGTGGCGTACGGCCGCAACACGGTTTTCTCGGACGTGACGGTGTCGGTTGAGCGCGGCAAGACGCTTGCGATCCTCGGACCGTCCGGCTGCGGGAAGACGACGCTTCTCTACACGGCCGCCGGGCTGATCGAGCCGGCGTCGGGCCGGTCGACGATCGACGGAGTCGCGGTGCACCGCGGTGATCGGCGAGTCGGGCTCGTCCTTCAGGAGTACGGGCTATTCCCGTGGTTCACGGTCGCCGAGAACGTTGAGCTCGGGCTCAGGCTGCACGGAGTGAAAAAAACCGACCGCCGAGAGATCGCGCGCGGTGCGCTCGCGGCGGTCGGGATGACCGGAACCGAGACGCGGTACGTTGCGACTCTCTCCGGCGGCGAGAGCCAGAGAGTCGCGATCGCCCGCACGTGGGCGCTGAGCCCCGGAGTGTTGTTGATGGACGAGCCGTTCTCCGCTCTCGACGCGTTGAGTCGAGAAACGCTCCAGGATATGCTCCGCGTGCTGTTACGCAAGAAGCCGGTGGCGGCGATTCTCGTGACGCACAGCATCGACGAGGCCGTTCTGCTCGGCTCGTCGATCGCAGTGATGTACGGCAACCCCGCGCGACTCGAGATCGTCGAGAACACGGCGTTGGGAACGGATGACGATCGCGTCCGCACCTCGAAGCGCTACTTCGAAGCCGCGCGCCGGGTGCGCGCCGTGTTCGAGGAGCGTGTTCGTGCGTAGAACAGCGTCTTTCGCGGTCGGAGCAGCGACGATTCTCGCGATATGGTGGATCGGATCGATTGCGCTCGACTCGCCTGTTCTCCCCGGACCCGGCGCGGTGGCGCTTCGCTCGGTGGAGATCGCTCCGAGACTCGCGGTGCACGCAGGTGCGAGTCTGGGCCGCGTGATCGTCGCGCTGATACTCTCGGTCGTTTTAGCCGTTCCACTCGGTCTTGTGATGGGACGGTCGCGTCGGGTCGACCGCGTGATCGCGCCGACTACGTATCTGCTCTACCCTGTCCCAAAAATCGCTCTGCTGCCGCTGGTATTCCTGGTGGTCGGAATCGGCGAAGCGGCCCGTATCTTGATCGTCGTGATGGTCCTTTTTTTCCAGATCCTGGTCGCGGTGCGCGACGCGTCGCGCGCGATCCCCGCTGGATACCTGGTGGCCTTTGTCTCACTCGGCGGGACGCGCCGGCAGGCGATCCGATTCGTGTTGCTGCCGGCTATCCTCCCGCAGCTACTCACGAGCATCCGGATCGGTACGGGAACCGGGCTCGCCGTGCTTTTTTTCGCCGAGACGTTCTTTACCGACCGCGGTCTCGGCGCGTTCATCGTCGAGAGCTGGATGCGCGTTTCGTACGTCGAGATGCTTTCGGGCATCGTGACCTTGGGCCTCGTCGGGTTCGGCTTGTTCGCGGCGATCGACGCGATCGAGCACCGGGTCTGTCGCTGGGCGCGCCTCGCGGAGGCCAAAACGACCGAAGCGCAACCGACCCCTTGATTGCATCGTGCGGACACGGCATATTCTTGGTCATGAGTTCAGAACAGAGTTCCAAGAAGCGCGTTTTTAGCGGCATCCAACCGACCGGCAACATTCACATCGGCAACTACCTCGGCGCCGTTCGGAACTGGGTCATTCACCAGAAAGAAAAGGAAAATTTCTTCTGTATCGTCGATCTCCACAGCCTCACGGTCAAACAGGATCCCGATGAGTTGCGCCGTCAGACCCGGTCGCTCGCGGCGATCCTGTTGGCGTCGGGGATCGACCCGAGCGCCTCGACGCTCTTCATCCAGAGCCACGTCGCCGCGCACGCCGAAGGCTGTTGGCTGCTGAATTGCGTCACGCCGATCGGGTGGCTTCAGCGGATGACTCAGTTCAAAGACAAATCCGTGCAGCAGGAGACGATCTCGGCGGCGCTGCTCGACTACCCCGTGCTGCAAGCGGCCGATATTATCCTGTACGACGCGCACGAAGTTCCGGTCGGCGAGGATCAGAAACAGCACGTCGAGCTTTCGCGCGACATCGCGCAGAGGTTCAACCATCTCTACGAGCACGAGTTCTTCGTCGTACCGGAACCGGTCATTCCAAAATCGGCTGCGCGCGTGATGGGACTCGATGACCCGACCGCAAAGATGGCCAAGACATACGCGCACGTCCGCGGACACGCGGTTCGGCTACTCGATGAACCCGATGAGATCATGTACGTCTTCAAGCGCGCGGTCACCGACTCGGGACGCGAGATTCGGTTCTCCGACGATCCCGAGCGCGCGGGCGTCAACAACCTGCTCGAGATATACAAAGCGGTCACGAGCAAGACGCCGGAAGAGGTCGAGCGCGATTTCGCAGATGCGCGTGGATACGGTGACCTGAAGGTGCGCGTCGCCGAAGTCGTGATCGAGATGGTCAATCCGATCCGCGAACGCTATAAAACCTTGATGGAGGACCCCGCCAAACTCGACCGCCTGCTGGCGATCGGCGCGGAGCAAGCCGCCGCGGTCTCGGTCCCGAAACTCGCGGAGATGAAACGAATCATGGGCCTGGTGCTGCCCGGAGAGTCCCGGTAACCGGCGGCGCCGGTTACCGATAACCCCGGTTAATCGAGAGGGCCGTAGCCTACCGGTCGGCCGCCTCGAGCGCTTCCTTTGTCGCTTCGATCACACCGCGGCTCGTCGCCGTGGCTCCGCTGATCGTGTCGACGTCGGTGCTTTGAGCGTCGATGATCTTGGCGACGACTTCATCGATCGCCTTGTCGGCAAGCCCGGGCGTGTCTTCATGGTCCGTGACGTTGACCGAAACGATCGTTCCGTCCGTAATTCCGACCTCTACGGTGATCTCACCGTAGTACCCTTCTCCGGTACCGGTATAGTACTCGTCCGCGCGCACGGCCGGCGCGGGCATTGCGAGAAGGATCACGATAAAACCTACAGCCAACAGCCCACCGAGTGCGACAAGCGCTTTCATGAGATCTGAGTCCATTGTTCCTCCGTGCCAATAGTATGCAAAACGACCGCTCACGTGTCAAACCGACTCAAGAGGCCTGTCACGAGACCGGGTATCACTCGGTGAACGGAAGGCCAAGCTGATCGGCGTCGCGAGCCGCGTCGATACGGTCGCCGTCGATAACTTCGTCACCGATACCGTCGAGCGTGGGGGTGATCGTTTGACCGGCGTACGGTTCGTGCGCGGCCCGGAACCCAAACGGCTCGAGCGCGGTGATTTCCGTCACGACCGGAATCGTGAGATCACGCTCCTGTCCGGTTACGACCGGGAAACCATGAGGCGCGTTCTCATGCCCCAACGCGCGGTTTGTGGAACGGGACTGTTCGACGAACTCGCGGTGGCGCGCGATCCTCTCGAGCTGTCGGTCATTGATCGTTCCGGCCGCGTCAAGGACCGCGTCACGGATCACGGGTCGCAGCGAAGGATCGATTTCGACGCCGATCGAGTTCCGACCCGCGGCGATCGCTGCGATCGTCGTCGTGCCGGTTCCGAGGAACGGATCGAGCACGGTGTCTTCCTGCATGCTGTACATAGTGATCAAACGAAACGCGAGCTCGAACGGGAACGCTCCGCTCCGCGCGCGCGCATCGGCGGAACCGATTTTTTGCCGCGTCCCTTTGAAGTCCCAGATGTCGGAGAACCACGAGTTGCGCTCCTCCCAGAAGAACGCGCTGCGGTGCCTCCGGTCTTTCTCCGCCGCGGTGAAAACTCGTTTCCCGCCTTTCCGGAGGATCAGGATGTACTCGTGTTCGAGCGTCACGTACGCGCCGGACGGAAACATCCCGGAGCCCATGAACTTGTTCGGCGCATTCGTCTGTTTACGCCATACGACCGCGGGCAGGCTCTCGAAGCCGAGCGCTTCACAACTCGACGTGATCCGCGAGTGGTTGGTGTAGAGCCGGAAGCCGTCGCCGATTTTCCGTGTAGCGTCGCCGATGTTGATGCAGAGGAACCCACCGGGGCGAACTACGCGAGCGCACTGCGTCCACACCCGGTCGAGCACCCGGTGCATCACCTCGAACGCACCGGCACCGTCGGCGGCGGCGAGTTTTTCATCGATCGTCGGATCTTGCGCCGAGAACACCGAGTCCCACATCTCGATCATCGGGTACGGAGGTGAGGTCACGACAAGATCGATGCTCGCGGCGTCGAGAAACGACATCTCGCCGGCGGAGCCGAACTCAACTCGGTGTCGGGTTTCCATCGTGTCCTACTCGAGCAACATCGTGTACGGCCCGTCCGGGATCACCGCGACCGAGGCGTCGGGCCGCTCGGCGAGCAACCGGTCGAGCGCCGACTGCGCGCGTTCGGTGGCTGTGCCCGGTCCGGCGACCGGGGTTACCGCCGCGATCGCCTGATACTCGGGGGAAAGGTCATCGGAGACGAACAGGATGTTTTCAACGCCGATCCGGTCGATCACGCGGCACTGCATCTGGTACTCCCATTGATCCTTTCCGGTCCGCCCCGCGTCGCGCGCGATCCGGGAGATGAACTCCGCCGGCCGCGCACCGTACTCGCGCATCAACGCGACGTACTCGTCGCTCCCGAGCTGCTCGTAGCAGCTCGAGACGATCAAGAGAGTGCTGCCGGTGTGCAGCGCAGGCAGCGCCATGCAGAGGCCCTTCACGGTCTGGTAGAACGTGTGATCGAGCGGCGCACCACCGCCGGACGTGACGACGATGTCGTACCGGCGGTCGATCTTCGCACCGTTCCACCTCATGACGTCACGGCAGCCACGCTCGTGCGCCTCGAACAAATCGCCGCAGTAGATCCCGACGATCTGCTTGTTCCGGTTGATCGCGACGTTGAACAGGAAATCGACCCCGACGGTCCGCGCGACCTCGCTCGCGATCTCATGGCACGGATTACCTTCGAGCAGCCCTTCGCGCGCCGAGGCAGACGCGAGCGTCTCGTACCCGTGGAAACGCTGAATCGTCGCGAGATCGACGAGCGCGGGGCAGACGCCTTTTCGACCGCCCGAAAAGCCCGCCATGAAGTGCGGCTCGATAAAGCCGGTCACGATCCGGAACTCCGCTTCGGCGAACTCGCGCGACACCGCGACGTACGGGTCGTCCGATACGGTCACAAGCGTCGCGGGGTCATCGGCTCGGTGATCGACCACGCGGTACCGCGCGAGAACGTCGCGACCGACGAGGATCTCGTGCTCGGCCGGTGTGCTCGGCCGGTGCATCCCGGTTCCGACGACGATCACGATCGCGTCGTCCGGGATTCCCGCGCGCTCGAGTGTCTCGAGGATCGGGGGAAGGAACACCTTGTTCGGTACCGCGCGCGTGATGTCGGAAATCGTGATCGCGACGCGACGCGGTGAGCGCGCGCGCACGAGCTCTTCGAGCGACGGCGTCCCGATCGGCGATTCAAGAGCGCTCCGGACCGCGTCGGCGCCAAAGACGCCGGCGGGCGCTTCGGTCGGTTTGAGGATTGTAGCGGTATCGGGAACTCTTAGCTCGACGGTGTCGTGTCCGTGAGCGAGCTGAATCGTCGTCATATCGTCTCTATTCTCCCCTGCGCCGCGGGTGCGGCGCGGCTTACTCGAACATCTTTCCGGGGTTGAGAATCCCATTCGGATCGAACGCGGACTTGATCCGCTTCATAAGCGCGATCTCGGAGTCCGACAGAACGAGTCGCATGTGTTTTCGGCGTTTGCTGCCGATGCCGTGCTCACCCGAGATCGTGCCTCCGAGCTCGGCGGTGTCGGTGTACAACTGCTCGAGCACCGCGGCGAGCACGGAGTCCCACTCGGTATCGCTCATCGAGACCGGCTTGACCGGCGTCGCGTGCAGGTTTCCGTCCCCGGCATGACCATAACACGGAATCGGTATTTTGTGGTGTGCCGATATCCGCTCGATCCGACTCAACATCTCGGGAATCGACGCGAACGGCACGACGATATCTTCGAGGCTCTGGATCGGCGAATCGACTTTGAACGCTTCGGCCGCGTTGCGTCTGATCCGCCAGATCCGTTCGGTCGTCGTCGCGTTGTCGGCGACGTATACCTCGATCGCGCCGTTCTCGAGGCAGAGTTCGCCGATCGCCTCGGACTCAGTCTCGACTTGCTGCTTCGAGTGCCCGTCGACCGTCACGATCAGGATCGCGCCGGCGTCGCCGTAATCGAGTTTCTCGTTCAGGTACTCACACGCGGTCGTGAGCGAGAGACGGTCCATGTACTCGAGCGCGGTCGGGATGATGCCGGTCTCGACCATGATCTTCGGCACGATACCGATCGCGCCGGCGGTATCCGGGAAGAGAACGAGCAGATCGACCTGGTGAGTCGGAAGAGGAAGCAGTTTGATCGTCGCTTCGGTGATCACCGCGAGGGTGCCTTCGGAGCCGGTCAGAAGGTGCACGAGATCGTAGCCTGTCACGTCTTTGACCCGTTTGCCGCCGCACCGGATGATCTCACCACCCGGCAGGACCGCCTCGAGGCCGTGAATGTACCGGCCCGTGACGCCGTACTTCACCGCCTTGCCGCCACCCGCGTTTTCGGCGATATTCCCGCCGACAAAACACGTCTCGACGCTCATCGGGTACCCGGCGAAAAACAGGTTGTGCTGCTTGACGGTCTCGTTTATCTCGTTCGTCACGACGCCCGGCTGCACCGTCACCATCAGGTTGTCGGTATCGACATCGAGGATACTGTTCATCCGCTCGACCGACAGGACGATTCCGCCACACGCGGGCACGGCGCCACCCGAGAGGCCACTCCCGGCAGCGCGTGGGGTGACGGGTATTTTTTTCTCGTCTGCGTACTTCATGATCCGCGAAACTTGGTCGGTCGTTTTTGGTTTCACGACGACGTCGGGCATGTGGTGGTACCTGATATCGGCGACCTCGTCGTGGCTGTACGGCTCGAGTTTTTCTTTGTCCGCGTAGATCACGCCGTTCTCGCCACAGATCGCGATCAACTCGTCGACGTCGGATTGCTCGATTGCGTGATACTCTCTCGTTTCGTACATCATCGTGCACCTCCGTGCATCGAGTCGAGCCGTTCGCACAGAAGTGGAACTATCGAGAACAGATCGCCCTGTACCGCGACGTTCGCGACCGAAAAGATCTGCGCGTCGGGATCCTGATCGATCGCGATAATGTGCTCGGCGGTCTGCATGCCGGCCAAGTGCTGGATGCTGCCGGAGATACCGAGCGCGACGTACAGCCGTGGGTTAATCGTCTTGCCGCTCAGCCCGACCTGGTGGGGATACGAGATCCACCCGCGGTCGACCGCCTCGCGCGACGCCCCGACCGACGCGCCGAGCCGCGACGCGAGATCGAACACCAGGCTGAAGTTCTCGGCCTTCTTGAGGCCGCGGCCACCCGCGACGACGAGCTCGGCGTCCCCGATTCCGACGTCGTCGGCTTCGTTCTCGTCGCGGCCGATGAACTCGAGGCGCGACCGAACGAGCGCGTCGTCCGGGGCAACCACGGTGACAGGGCCACCGCGTTCTGAGTCTTCGTCGAGCATCTCCGACGAGTGCGGCCTCACGGTCGCCATCTGCGGGCGCGCGACCGGCGTCCGGATCGTCGCCATGATGTTGCCGCCGATCGCCGGCCGCGTCTGAAGCAGCTGATCGGTCGCGGCGTCGATCTCGAGCACGGTGCAGTCGGCGGTCAGCCCTGCGTTTACGCGCGAGGCAACGTACGGCATGATCGTCCTTCCGTACGTCGTCGCCGCGGCCAACACGATCCACGGTGAGCGCCGCCCGATCAACTCCGCGAGCACGCGCGCGTGTGCATCGGCGCACGTCGCGTCGAGCGCGGCGTGCCTCGCGTGAATCACCTCATCGGCGCCGCGCCTGATCAGGCGACGGACGACGTCGTCGTCAATCTCTCCGGTCAGCAACACCGCGACGACGCGCGAACCCGGCAGTTTGCCCTTCAGCGCGACCGCTCGCGCGATCACCTCAAACGACACCACGCCGATCGATCCCCCTGCCGGATCGCACTCCGCGAGAGTCCAGATCTCCCGGCCCGGCCCGTCATTCTGCCCCGTGCTGTTGTTCGTTTTGCTCACGATGCGCCTCCCGTCATTAGAAGGTGATTCTCGCGCAGATAGGCGACGATGCGGTCGACCGCCGCGAGCGCGTCGCTCTCGTCCCGCACGACGATTCTCTCGCCTTCGCGCGAGATTCGCGGCTTGTGGATCTTCTCGACGCGCGTCGGTGAGCCCTTCAGCCCGATCGTCGTCTCGTCGAGTCCAAACTCGGTGTTCGAGAGAACCGGAACCTCGGCAAGGCGTGCGCGTTTCTTCCCACTCAGAGTCGGAAGCCGCGGGTACGCGATCTCCTTTACGACGGTCACGACGACCGGCATCGTGCAGCGGTAGCGTTCGTATCCGGTCTCGACGAGTCGGCGCATCGTCACGACGTCGTCGTGAAGAGTCAGATCCGAGACGTACGTCACGACCGGTAGATCGAGGAACGACGCGACGCCGGGTCCGACCTGGCCGGTGTCGCCGTCGGTCGCGCGTTCGCCGAACAGGAGCAGATCAAACGGTCCGTTCGCTTCGATCGCGCTCGCAAGCACACGAGAGGTGACCCACGTGTCGGACCCGGCGAACTTCCGGTCGGTCACGAGCACGCCACGATCGCACCCCATCGCGATCGCTTCGCGCACCGCGGCGTCGGCAGCGGGTGGGCCCATGCAGACGATAAACACCTCGCCGCCGTGAGCCTCGCGCAGCAGAAGCGCCGCCTCGATCGCAAAGAGGTCGAGCGGATTGACGATGCTTTTCAGACCGGAACGGACGACGGTCCCGGTCTCGGGATCCATCGTGACGTTCGTCGTCTCGGGGACCTGTTTGATGCACACCACGATTCGCATCGGCGAACTCCTCGGAAAAATTTGTGTCGAATGTACCATTGTGCGGCACGACGCGCGAGTTGTCAAGTGGTTTGACCACTTTGGGTCGCCACGATCGCCGGTGGCAGGTCGTGGGCTTTTGGGTATACTCGGGACGGAGCCGTACATGCAAACACACACGGTCGACAGGTTTCTCGAAACTCTTTCCAACAACAGGCGCGGTCACGCGACCGGGGTGTACTCGGTCTGCTCGGCGCACCCGGTCGTGATCGAGTGCGCGTTGCGGCGCGCGGAGACCGACGGCACGTTCGCGCTGATCGAGTCGACCTCGAACCAGGTCGATCAGTTCGGTGGGTACACCGGGATGAGGCCGGCGGAGTTCGTCGTGTTTGTCGGCCGGATCGCCGACGAGATCGGCTTTCCGCGGGAGCGCATCGTGCTCGGCGGTGACCACCTCGGGCCAAACACCTGGCAAAACGGCCCGGCCGCGACCGCGATCGCACACGCCGAACGGCTCGTCGCCGATTATGTCGCCGCGGGCTACCGGAAGATCCATCTCGATACGAGCATGCACTGCGCGGACGACACCGGTGATCGGCACGAGCCACTCGCGAATGAAATCGTCGCCGAGCGCACAGCGCGCCTTTGCGCAGCAGCTGAAGACGCGTACCGGGGAACGGGTACCGGAGCGAAGCCCGTGTACATCGTCGGAAGCGAAGTCCCGATTCCGGGCGGCGCGCAGGACGCGGAGGAAGAGCTCGCCGTGACCTCGCCCGAGCGCGCCGCAGCGACTCTCGATGCGATCGAACAAGCGTTCCGGCGGCACCGTCTCGACGACGCGTGGAGCCGCGTCGTCGGGCTCGTCGTTCAACCCGGGGTCGAGTTCGGCGACGAGTCGGTGATCGCGTACGACCGCCGGAGCGCGCGCGAGTTGAGCGCGTTCATCACGACGCGCGACAGAATCGTGTACGAGGCGCACTCGACCGACTACCAGAGCGAGTGTGCTCTCGCCGAGATGGTGAGCGATCACTTCTGCATCCTGAAGGTCGGCCCGTGGCTCACGTTCGCGTACCGAGAGGCCGTGTTCGCGCTGTCGTTCATCGAAGACGAACTATCCGCCGCGGGGCTCACCGCGTCGAGCGCCCCACCGTCGGGTGTTCGGGCGGCGCTCGACGCGGCGATGACCGAGGACCCGCGGTACTGGAGCAAGTACTACTCGGGCAGCGACGCCGAGAGGGCGTTCAAGCGGAAGTACAGCTTGAGCGACCGAAGCCGCTACTACTGGCCGAACGCGAGAGTCGCCGCCGGCGTCGAGGCGCTCTTTTACAACCTTCGTAACAGTAAGATCCCGCTCTCATTGATCTCGCAGTTCATGCCGGACGTATTCCCCGCGGTTCTCGACGGCAGCGTCGATTCCTCACCCGGCAGCCTGGTCCGCGCGCACGTCTCGAACGTACTCGGGGTCTACGCGCGCGCGTGTGGGTTGCAGAGCCGTCCCGCGTGAGCCGCACTCACGACGGCCAGCGCAGGACAACGTCGAGACCGACACCGTGTTCCCCGGGGGACCGTACATCGAATCGCGCGCCGCTTTTTTCGGCAAGCGACCGCATCAAAGCAAAACCGAGAGTGCGGATCTTGTCGATCGAGAAACCATCCGGTAATCCGACGCCGTTGTCCGACAGCGTCAGTTCTCGCACTCCATCGTTTCGCGCGAGGCGAATCGTGATAGTCGGATCGGTCACGCCGCTGAACGCGTGTTCCATCGCGTTCATGACAAACTCGTTGATCACAAGGCCGATATTCACAAGATCATCGGTCCCGAGATCGAGCTGTTCCGCATCGACGACGAACTTGATTGCGGGGGGCTCCACCGTCATCGAGACTCGCAGGTGACCGACCAGTTCGGCGATGTACGTCGATGCGTCACGCGCGTACCGTGTGTCCGTATCGTCGGTGTGGGAGTACAGTCGGTCGTGGATCGCTGCGATCGCAAAAACCCGGCGCTTGATACGCGTCAGAGCGCGCATCGCCGTCGGCTCGGGGCAGTCCATAATCTGGTGTTCGGTCAAACCGATGATGATCCCAAGGTTGTTCTTGACGCGATGGTGAAGCTCGCGCAATAGATCCTGATTCAGATCGACAGCCGCCTGCAGACGACGGTAAAAATCGCCGAAGTACCCGAGCACGCCTCCGGTCACGATGCCCGATATCCACGCGATGACAAGACTCTCGGGCGCGGCGTCGGACAATCCGAGCAGCGTATAGATCAGGTAGTTTGATGGCAGAGCGAGCGCGCCGAAAACCAATCCTCCGCCGAACCCGAACAACCCGGCAGCCACGAACATCGGGACAAAAACGAAGTAGTTGGCCGAAACCCCGAGAAAACTCGCGGTCGTCACCATCGACGCGACGTACACGGTGTACACCGCCGCGAAAAATACGAGCTTCTGCGCGGTAGAGAAGTCAATCTGAACGATGCGCATAATCCGGTCGAGCCATACGACGAAGCGCGGCCTTGTTTGCATACGAATAGGAAATAGCAAATCCCCACGTTTGTCTACGTCACCCCACGACGGCATCGTCATGGATTCTGCCACGGCGTGGTCACGGAGCAGTCTCGATCTCGAGCCGCGAGAGGTGCGCGAGCGCGTCGGCGCGGTTAGCCCCGCACATCTCGCGCGACGGCTTGAGTTCGATGCAGACGCGAGGTCGCTCCGGCCGTCCAAAAATGTCACACCGGAACTCGGGCGTGAGATGAAGGCACCGGACACCGGCGGGTTTCCCATCTGGGTGCCGAGGCAGCGGCGACGAGATCGAGATCGCGACGCAACACGCGCCGCAGCCCGGGCGGCATAACGCCTCCGAACGCATCACTTCGGCCTGAGCAGCCGTGATGAGTTCCCGAGAATTCCGAGGTCCGGGAGCGACTGCGCGGCGGCGGCGAGGATGGGTGGAAGGATCCCAAACGCCGCGAGAGTGAGCCCGATCAGGTTATACACACCGGTGAAAACCAGGTTCATCTTCACGATCCGCATCGTTCGCCGCGCGATCCGGATCACATCCGGTACTCCGGACCAGTCGTCGCGCATCAACGCGATGTGCGCGGCCTCGATCGCGACATCACTTCCCGCGGCGCCCATCGCGATCCCGACGTCGGCTTGAGCGAGAGCCGGCGCGTCGTTCACGCCGTCTCCGACCATCACGACGGTGTGTCCATCGGCCTGGTACTCCCGGACGATCGCGATCTTGTCTTCCGGGAGCAGGTCCGCGCGGAACTCGACTCCAAGCTCCGCGGCGATCGCGCGCGCCGCGGCCGCGGTGTCGCCGGTCAGAAGCTCGATTCGCCGGATTCCCTCCGCGCGTGCCGCGGCGACCGCCGCCGGAACCTCGGGGCGCGGTGTGTCGGCGACCGCGATCGCCCCGATGCACACGCCGTCGCGAGAGACGAACACGACGGTCTTGCCGTCGGACTCGAGTTCCACGACACCGGGCGAGTCGGACGCATCGGAAACGATGCGGCGTCCGCCGACCACGACGGTTCGGCCGTCGACGTCGGCCCTGACTCCCTGACCCGGGACGGCCTCGAATCGCCCGGGTTCGGCGAGCGGACAGTTCATCTCGCGGCCGGCTGCGCGCAGCGCTTCGGCGATTGGATGCTCGGAGAAGAATTCGGCGGACGCCGCGGTCCCTATAAGCTCCTCTCGGGAACACCCAGCTGCGGGAAGAACATCAATCACGCGCGGACGGCCGAACGTGAGCGTGCCGGTCTTGTCGATCAGCAAAACATCGGCGCGCGCGAGCAACTCGAGATACTTCCCGCCTTTGATCAGGAGTCCGCGCTTTGCACCCGCGCCGACCGACGCGAGCATCGCGATCGGAGTCGCAAGAGCGATCGAGCACGAGCACGCGACGACGAGTACGGCCGCGGTCGCGATCGCGTCGCGACGAACGAGGAACGTCAGCATCGCGATACCGAGTACGATCGGCAGATACACGCCGCTGAACCTGTCGGCAAAACGTTGCACGTCGGACTTGTTTGCCTCGGCTTCTTCGACCATCGTGATCACGCGGCCGAACGTCGAGTCGGGTCCGATCTTCGTCGCGTGCACGCGGATCGCGCCGAGCCCCGCGATCGTCGCGGCGAACACCTCGGAACCCGCGGACACCTCAACCGGCATCGACTCGCCCGTGATCGCGGCCTGATCGATCGTCGCGTTTCCCGAGATCACCTTCCCGTCGACCGGGATACGCTCACCGGGTCGGACGATAACGACGTCGCCGGGAACGACCTCGTCGATCGGAAGCTCTATTTCGCCGGCGTCTCGCTCGATACGCGCCGACGTCGGGGCTCTCGCGGTCAGGTCCTTTACCGCGTGACGCGCGCGGTCCGCCGTGAAACTCTCGGTGTACTCGCCGACGCGCATGAACAGCACGATCACAGCGGCGGTCGGCCACTCGCCGATAACGAGCGCCGCAACGACGCCGAGCGACATCAGAGCGTGCGACGTGATCCGCCGCGACATCGCCGCGCGGATCACTTTCTCGAACACCGGGAAGCCGCCGAACACGACCGCCGCCGCGCCGATCGCGTACGGCACGCGCGCTGTGAGCGCGTCGATCAACCCGAACCACTCCCCCGCGATCACAATCACCATGACCGCGCCGAACATGATCCCAAAAACGGTCAGAACACGGCGCGAAAGCGCGGCTGCTCCACCGAGTCGTTCTTCGCTTCCGGCGGCAGCCCCGTTGCGAACACGGTACCCCGCGTTTTCGACCGCCGACCGGATCGCGTCGAGATTCGAGCGCGCAGGGTCGCGCGTCACCACGGCTTTCTCCGAGGCCAGGTACACCTCGACCGAGACGACACCCGCGACACGCGAAATCGCGCTGCGCACGGTTTGGGAACAGTCGGCGCAGTCCATCCCGCCGATCGAGAGTTCGGTCGTCTCGTTCGTATCAGGCATCACACGATCTCGAGTTCGTCGCGCGTCGGCAACTTCGGAAACGGAGCGGTCGGTAGCGCCTGGTACCAGTACGCGACCGACGCGATGTCGTCGCGCAGCGGCAGGAAACGTCCTTCGGAGTGCCATCCCAATGCCTGGATCGTGACTCTGATTTTCGACGTGAACCGGATCGGGTCGGCGATGTGCCACCGGTACATCCCGAACCTCTGCTGCGAGTCGTACAGGCCGTCGGGGCGGATGACCTGCGGCAGACCCGCGTACGGCGTCGTGAACTCGCGGTAGCCGCCTTTTTCCTTGCCGACGTCGAAGTTGTACGAGCCGCAGAAGTAGTCCTCGGTGCCGGTGCCGCAGATCGTCGGATACTCATCGTCGTCGTCGAGAAAAAACTTGATCTCGCCCTCGCCCCACCATCCGGTGTTGTTCACTCCCCACGCGATGTACGTTCCGACGTACTGCCCTCCGCCGTCTACGCCGTTCACGCCGTCGAGAATGACGTGATCGGTCTTGTACGGGAGCGGATTCGACCGGCGGAACTGCGCGTGGAAGTACGCGTAGTCGTCGGGAATCTCGGTCAGCGTGTAATTGACCTGGTAGTACAGAACCGACTCTTTGGTCCCGATGTTGGTCATCGTTACTCGCGCTTTTCGGCGAAACGGCATCTCCCAGTAACAGTTGAACGCGCTGCCGGGATTCACGCAGACCGCGAGAGACGACACCTGCGCGTACCGCCCCCAGCCGCACGCGAAAAAATCGCCGACCGGGCACTCGACCGACGGCGTCTCCTGATCGTCCCAGTAGATACGCAAAATGTGATCGCGCCACGTGCCGGTCTGAGTGAGCCAGATCTGCTGAATCGCGCCGGGTCCGTCGATCTCGGCCATCGTGAAGCTCGTCCCCGCGGGGATTCGCACCGACGGCCTGATCTTCCAGCCGGGGCCGAGGTCGCGCGCGGGATGTGTATCCGGGATCTCCGTGCTGCGCGCGCCGCCGCCGGCCTCACCGGTCGGGTTCTCGGGCGAGATCGAACGGGAGAGCGCGGGTGACCGCCGCGCGAGATTTCCGAGATGCGTTCCGAGTCCGTTGAATGGTTCCATTGTGTGCTCCTGGTCCAAGCGTTGTTCTGTCATTCTGCCCATATGCCGGTGTTTTGAAAAGCGCCTGGCGACACCCGTAAGACTGACCGGGCTCGCGGGTTTTGACAGGTCACCCCCTGCCGGTGTAGTCTTTGTATACAAAATCCAAGTTTTCGCGTACGGTGGCACATGATCACACAAACGGAAAAAGAGAACGCGCAGAAAGCCGCGAACGAGTTGTTCGAGAAAGCCGGAATCCTCGTGACCGAGAAAGAGCGCGCGTCGGTCGAAGTCGCGGACTTCGGGCTCGGGAACCTTCGCGTCGAGGGCGCGCAGATCCTCACGCTCGTTCAAACCGAACGGCTCGGGGTGAAACTGCTCGCGCTGACACCCGGTCAGACGCTGCCGGAACACTGGCATCCTCCGGTCGGCGACGACCCCGGCAAGGAGGAAACCGTCCGGCACGTGTACGGCGAACTCTACGTCTATCTCGCGGGCCCCGACACGATGGTTCACGGCACGATCCCTCCCGGGAAGGATGCGGTGTACACATTGCGCCGGGAAGTCGTGATGAAACCGGCCGATCAAATGACGTGCGCACCGGGGGAGAAGCACTGGTTTCAGGCCGGTCCGAGCGGTGCGGTGGTCTACAGCTTCTCGACGGTGGCGCGTGACATCCTCGATCAGTTCACCGATCCCGACGTCAAGCGGCAGACCGTGGTTCAACAGGAGACGCAGTCATGAGCGGAGAGATGAAAGCACTCGATCGAATCATCGTCGCGGTCGCGCCGGTCGCGCACGTCGGACACGAGCTGCCGGCCGGGACAAAAAACCCGATCACAGTGGATGAAGTCGCCGACGAGGCGGCTCGGTGCTGGAACGAGGGCGCGTCGATCGTGCATCTTCACGTGCGCGACGAAACCGGCGAACAGGTGTCCGACCGCACGTTTTTCGGTCGGACTCTCGACCGCATCCGCGGTGAAACCGAGCTGATCGTGAACGGCTCGACCGGAGCGATCACGCCGCTCTCGCTCGAGGAGCGCTGCGTCTCACTCGACGATCCGCGCGTCGAGGTCGGGAGCCTGAACATGGGCTCGGTCAACTTCGGGGAAACCGTGTACATCAATACGGTGCCGGACATCCGCTTCTGGGCGAACCGGATGCGCGAGCGGAACGTCGTGCCCGAGCTCGAGACGTTTAACCCGAGCATGATCACGACCGCGTTCGCGCTCCGCGACGAAGGTATTCTCGCCGATCCGCTGCACTTCAACTTTGTGCTCGGTTTCAAGAACGCGATCTCATCCGACGCGCGAAACCTGTTCTACCTCGCGGACTTGCTCCCCGACGGAACCGAGTGGGGACTCGTGCACGAAGGCATGATCGACCTGTCGCTCGTTGCCGCGGCGATCGGGCTCGGCGCGCGGACCGTCCGTGTCGGGTTCGAGGACGGCGCGTTCCTTCGCCCCGGGGTTGCCGCGCGCAGCAACGCGGAGCTCGTAGCGAACGTCGTCGCGTTGATCCGTACGATCGGCAAAGAAGTCGCGACCCCGGCCGAGGCGCGGGCGATGTGGGGTCTGCCTCCGATTTGACGAAGAGCCGCCGATTGGTCGATGATACGACGATGGACACATTTTTCACCGACGCGTATCGCGATCTGCCCGCCGAGGAGATCGAGCGCTACCATCGAACCGTGTTCCTGAACATGGACTCGCCGGCCGCCGAGCGGCTTCGAAACGAGTACTATCGGACGGTGTTACGGCGAATGGGGGACGGCGTCAGAATCGGCCGCGGCGTCACGATCATCAATCCGGAACGAATCTCGCTCGGCGATAACGTCGTGATCAGCGACGACTGTACGCTGATCGCGCGATCCGAACGTGGTATCACGCTCGGTTCGGGCGCGCGGCTCATGCACCGCGTGTACCTCGACACCGAGGGGGCCGACGGATTCATCGAGATCGGCGAGCGCGTATACATCGGCACCGCGTGCCTGCTGCACGGGCACAAAGGCCTCGTGATCGGAGCCGATTCGCTTCTCGCGCAGAACATCACGATCACGCCGTACTCGCACATCTTCGAAGACCCGGACAAGCCGATCATCGCACAAGGCGGACACACGCGGATGGTGACGATCGGACGCGACTGCTACCTCGGGATGAGCGTCACGGTTTTATACTCCGCGGACATCGGCGATGGAGCGGTCATCGGGTCGGGCGCGGTCGTCGTAAAACCGGTTCCGCCGTACTCGGTCGCGGTCGGCGTTCCGGCGAAGGTCATCCGCTCGCGGGGCCGTCAGGTCGGCGGTCCCGCCTCGCGCGAGGGGTGACGAGCAGCCGGCGCAGCTCACGTTCCTCGGCCTCGTCGATCACGGGCATCGAAACCGTTTCATCCGGCGCGGCGGCAAGTCCGTCGGTCGCCGTGTGACTATCGCCTCCGGCAGCCTCGCGGCGCGCGGTGAGGTACGACTTGAGACGCGAGTGCAGCCCGGACGAGAGCGGGAACCGTGAGGCGATGAGCATCGTGATCGCGATGAACACGAGCGGCACCGCGGCAAAGACCACGCGCAGAACCATCACAAATCCCGCGCTCTGTTGCGCCTCTGCAACAGCTGAAACACCGGCCTCGATCGTCTCGACCGGAGAGGTGTACCCGGCAAGATCGATCGCCTGCCCGACGAGAAAGATCGCGAACGCACCGGTGAGTTTTCTCAGGAACGTCAGAACGCCGGCGAAAATACCTTCGCGCCGGCGTCCGCTCACGAGCTCATCGACGTCCGGGATATCCGGGAAGATCGCGTACGCCATCACGATCACGCCACCCGTCCCGGAGCCGACAAGCGCTGCGAACACGAAGTACACCCAGACCGGGAGTCCGGGACGGAGTAAAAGACTCAAGACCATCGCGCCCGCCCAGATAAAGCCGCCGACCATGAACGCACCACGTTTGCCGATCCGACGGCTCAGCGCGTAGTACGCGGGCAAGAGCGCGAGCTGCACGATCAGCAGCGTCCCGAGCAGGTAGTTCGTGATCTCGGGCACACCAAGGTGGTACGTCACAAAAAAAACGATGATCGAGAGCACGATGTCCATCGCGGCGAGCGCGAACAGGAACATCAAAATGAAGACGCGGAACGTGCGGATCCGAAACGGTTCGAGAAAGGACCGGAGGTCACCGGGCGTCGTTCGCTTGCTGAACTCCGGCCGTTCCCACGTCGTGAAGAACGTCGCGAGGTACGGGAGCGCGAAGAAAAGCCCAAAAATCAGGCCCATGAGCGGATACCCGACCGCGCGGTTCGCGGCGGCATCGATAATCATCAGCGGCAGGAGCGCGCAGATGATCGTCGAGACCTCGGAGAACGCCATCCGGAACACGGTCAACCGGCTTCGCTCGCCGTAGTCGAGCGTGAGCTCGCTCGCGAGCGCGTTGTACGGGATCATCACCATCGTGATCACGGTCGAGAAGAACAGGTACGACGCGAGCGCGTACGCGAACTTCGCCCACTCCGCGGCGAAGCCGGCCGGGTACCAGAGCAGGAAGAAGCTCAACACGATGAACGGAATTCCGACGAGGAAGTACGGGCGGCGACGACCCCACCGGCTGCGCGTCCGGTCGGAGATCATCCCCATGAGCGGATCGCTCACCGCGTCCCATCCACGCGCGATCAGAACGATTACCCCCGCGAGCGCGGGCCGAATGCCGACGACGTCGGTGAGAAAGATCAGGTACAGGGTCGAGACGATGAAAAACGCGCCGCCGCCGTACAAGTCGCCCGCGCCGTACCCGAGCCGTGTCCGAAGCGGGAGGCGATCGCCTGGGGCCGTGGTTGAGCCCGTGGCAGTACCTTTACTGTTGGATCTCTCCGAGTTGTCCATCAGGCACCTCCGAGCGGGGCTCCACACATTTCGTCACCGTCACCCGCGTGTGCGAGCGCCGCGTCGTACGGTGCGCGACGGTTCGGGCAGTTTTCCCGCGTGCAGACCTTGCAGTTCATGTAGTTCACCTCGGACCGGAAAAACACACCCGATACGGTCTTGTTCGGCACCATCAGAAAGCTGTCGGTCAGCGTGACACCGATCTCGTCGGTCGCGCCGTCGAGCAACTCGAACAGCCGGACCTGCTGCGCGATCGGCCAGACGTCCGCGTCGCCGGAGCCCGGGTTCATCGTCGCGAGCTTCTTCGAGCCGACGTGCTCGGCGATGCGGCCGCGGACCCACGCAGACGCTTGCGTCAACGCGGCCTGTTTGATCTGATCGACCCAGTAGAACGCGAGGTAATCATACGCTGCGAGATCGAACCCCTCGAGCTCGGCTCCACACGTCGTCACATACGGGTACACGCGCTCGACGCCCTCGAGGTTGCACCGCAAGATCTCGCTGTTGAACGTCACGCCGCCGATCACGACGTCCCACTCCTCGGGCCCGCCGAGCCGCTCAACCTCAACCTCCGCGTACACGGCTTTCGGTATCAAGAGAGGCGCTGCGACGCGTGCGAGCCGGAGCGCCTCATCGGCGAGCTCATCCGAGCCGTCGATCGACGCGGCCCTCAAGAACGCGCTCTCGTCAAAGGTCCACGGAATGTCTCGTACGATCGTCATTCGGAGCTCCTTGTGCGGTGTGCGGTTTTGGGCACCATCGTACCCGAACTCGCCGTACGCCGCAACACGATCGTTTCACCTGTCGTGTTGCCTGCCGTATTGCCGGGCAGCCGTCGTCCGGGTACGCTACACAGAGGGAAATCAGCACGATGAAAACCTGGCAGGTGTTTGTCCTCTGTGTCGTAACGGTATTGCTCGCGGCGGCGGTCGTTATCGCTCAAGTCGCGTTCAGGCTCGATCGCACTGTCCTGTCGTACGGGTTCCTGAACCGCACGACCCAGGCGTGGCTCGATCCGCTTGACGACGCGTCGGTCCACGCACGTACCGTCGAAGGCGCGTATCGCGCGGCGCGGCGCGCAGCGGGGGTCGCGATTCCGCGTGAACTCGATCCGCACGTCGTGCGCGCGGCGACCGAAGCCTTCTCGACCGGGATGATCCGCCACACCGTCGCGAACTGGGTAATCGAGATTCACAGGGTGATTCGGGGAGATCGTACCCAGATAGTACTCCCGGTCGCTCTGTCGCCGTTCAAGAACGCCATGCTTTCCGAGATACGATCCGGATTCAGCCCGGACGAGGTGCGTGCGTTCGCCGCCGCGGTCGAGACGATCCCGGCGTCGCTCGACCTCGTTGAAACTATGCCGGACGCGGTTCAGCGCAGAATCGTCAACGCTCTGCGTCGGTCGACGTTTCTTTCGGTATTGCTGCAGTACGTCTTCCCGGGGATCCTGATCGCGGCGTGTTTTTTTCATCGGCGAATCGGACTCGGCGTGTTCGCGACGGGCATCGCGTTCGCAGCAGCGGGTATTCCAACACTCATCGCGGCGTATCTTCACGCCGAAACCGCTGCTCGTTTGGTGGACGCGGGACTCGCCGGCCTGTTGCCCGAGTACGTCTCGTGGCTTCGGACGGGAATGGGCTCCACGGTCCAAACGATAATCGAGTCGGGCCGCGTCGCCTCGCTGATCGTGACGGGGTACGGAGTCGCGGCGATCTTGGTGGGAGGGTTTGTGATCGCGACCGGACGTGATGTCACGGTCGGCGAGTAGTCACGGGTTTGGCCGGCTGTCGTCGATCAGCCGTTTCCCCATACACAGCACATCGTCTTCCACAAAACCGATACGCCGGTAGAACTCGATCACCTTTGTGTTCGTTTTTCGAATTTGTAAATTGATTTTCGGACAGCCGATTGCGCGACACCGGCATTCGAGTTCACCCATGATTGCAGCCGCTATGCCGTTACCTTGCCGTTCAGGCGACACGGCGAGGTAGTTGACCCACGCGCGGTGCCCCTCGTAGCCACCCATCGCGCTTCCGACGACCTCGCCGTCGACGAGCGCGACGAGAAACAGCTCGACCCCGTCGACGAGCTTCCGGTCGATGTCCTTATCCGGATCGTTCTGCGGATAGACAAGACCACAATCGTGCCAGATCCGCACGACTGCCGTGCGATCGTGCTCGGCGAAGGTTCGGATTTCGATGTTCATCGACGCAGAATATCGAGCGCCGGGTGAAAAGACAACCGGCGTCGCGCCGGCGCGTCGTGTCGAGTTACGCGGATGGTTTGGACCGTGCGAGGATTGACGCGGCGAGTACGCTGAGCTCGAACAGGCCGATCATCGGACCCGCAAGGAGAATCTGAGACACGACGTCCGGCGGGGTCAAAAGCGCCGAGAGAACTATGATCACGACGTACACCCATTTTCGCGCGGCCCGAAGAGCACTCGGTGTGACGAGGCCAATTTTCGCGAAAATCACGATCACGATCGGCATCTCGAACGCGAGGCCAAACGCAAAGACGATCGAGAGCACAAAACCGACGTATCCGCCGAACGAGAACAACGGCTGGACCGCGGGGCTTGCGTACTGCAGGAAGAACCGCAACGTTATGGGAAGAATCACACGATACGCGAAGAACGCACCGGCGGCAAAGAAGAACGTCCCACCGAGAAGCACGAATCGTCCTGCTCGTTTTTCGCTCCGCTCAAGAGCGGGTCTGACGAACAACCAAATCTGGAACAGCGTCACCGGCAGCGTGATAAGAAAACCAAGCACGAACGATAATCGCAGATACGCAAGGAAGAGCTCGGGTGGTGCCAGGTACACAAACTCGACCGTTCCGGCGGGTGCAAGCACGAGACGGACGATATCTTCGATAAAAAGGTAACACACCCCACCGGCGACGACAACGGAAATGATGACGATGAAAAGCCTCGTGCGGAGTTCGGTAAGGTGGTCGACGAGCGTCATCTGTCCGACGTCGGTCGATTTATCGCTGTTCACGATCAAAGTATACGTCCAAGACGACCCACGTGAAAAGAACCTTGCATCTCACACGCGGAACGGTACAATGGCGAAGGGGGAAACCGATGACATTCAAGGAATACATTCTGCATCAGCTCCGCGAAATGAAGCGCGAGCTGTCGTTCTCGATAGACGGCGTCGACACTGAAGACATGTTCTCGTTCGAGCCGGTCGGGCACTGGCCGGTCGGGTGGATCGCCGAGCACTGCACGCAAGTCGCGGACAAATTTTTGATCGCGCCGTTTCACGGCTCGCAGATGCTCGAGTACGCCGATCAGGTCCAGAACTGGACCACACGGGAACCAAAACCCGGCGACAGCTACCCCACCCCCGCTGAGATTTCGCGGCGGTGGGAGGAAGTCGCCGACAAGATCATCGATACCGTCGGAGCGATGTCCGATCAGGATCTGCAGGCGTCACCGGGCCCGGAGCCGTACGTACACAGCATCCTCCGCGTGATCAACCACACAAACTCGCACCTGCGAAGTCTCTGGTGCATCCTCGGAGAACGCCGCGTCGACCACAAGTGGGAGGATCAGAAACCCTTCCTCGCGTGATCGACGCGTGATATGCGGGGCCACGATACCGTGCGCCCGGCGAGGCGAGCGCACGGTGGGGAGGTTTATCGGTTTGCGGCGAGAGCTTTTTGAACTCCGGCGGCGTAGTCCGGGTGCACTTTCTCGAAATGGCCGAGCTGGCGTTCGACGATGTGCTCCGGGACTCCGGCCATCGCCGCGGCGATGTTCGCGAACAGCCGTTCTTTCTGACCGGCGTCGAACAGGTTGAACAACGCGCGCGGCTGACCGTAGTCGTCGTTTCCGTCGCGATGGTCGTACCGGTCGGCGTCACCGGAAACCTTTAACGGCGGCTCGGCGAGATCCGGGCTCTCGGTCGGTCCGTCGAACGAGTTGGGTTCGTAGTACGCGTCCGGGTTCGGATTGTTCGCGAAGAAGCGCATCTGGCCGTCTTTGTGGTAATGGTTCACCGGCGAGTGCGCCGCGTTCACGGGCAGAGCCTCGTAATGTGTCCCGAGCCGATGCCGATGCGCGTCGGCGTACGAGAAAATCCGCGCCTGAAGCATCTTGTCCGGCGAGAAACCGATACCGGGCACGATGTTCGACGGTGAGAACGCCGCCTGTTCGATCTCGGCGAAGTAGTTATCGGGGTTCCGGTTCAGCTCCATCACTCCGACATCGATCAACGGATACTCGCCGTGCGGCCAGACCTTTGTGAGATCGAACGGGTTGTACGATGTTTTCTCCGCGTCGGCCTCGGGCATCACCTGAACGCAGAAGCGCCACTTCGGGAACTCGCCTTTTTCGATCGACCCGTAGAGATCCTCCTGCGTCGATTCGCGCGTTCGCCCGACGACCGTCGCGGCCTCGTCGTTTGTCCAGTGTTTGTGACCTTGCATCGTTTTGAAGTGAAACTTAACCCAGAACCGCTCGTTCTTCGCGTTGATGAAGCTGTACGTGTGACTCCCGTAACCGTTGATATGTCGTACGTCGGTCGGCAGACCGCGATCGGACATCAGAATCGTGACCTGGTGAAGCGACTCGGGCGAGAGCGACCAGAAGTCCCACATCGCGGTCGCCGATCGCAGATTGGTGCGTGGATGCCGCTTCTGCGTGTGGATGAAGTCCGGGAACTTGTACGGGTCACGGACAAAAAAGACCGGCGTATTGTTGCCGACCATGTCCCAGTTCCCGTCCTCGGTGTAGAACTTCAACGCAAATCCACGGACGTCGCGTTCGGCGTCCGCGGCGCCGGCCTCACCCGCGACGGTCGAGAACCGCGCGAGCATCTCGGTTTTTTTGCCGACCTGCGCAAAGACTCTCGCCTTCGAGTACGCGGTAATGTCGTGCGTGATCGTGAGTGTGCCGTACGCGCCCCACCCTTTTGCGTGCACGACGCGTTCGGCGATCCGCTCGCGGTTCTGGTGCGCGAGTTTCTCGATCAGCTGGTAGTCCTGCATCAGTACCGGACCGCGCGGCCCCGCGGTCATCGCGTTCTGGTTGTCGACGATCGGAGCGCCGGCCGTCGTCGTCAATTTCTTCTCACTCATGAAATCCTCCTGCGTTCTACGCGTCTCATCGGAATCGTGTTTTTATTACCTTTCTGGTAATGTTCGAAACATACCGAAATGGACGGCCGGCGGCAATACGTGATACGCTCGCGCGCATGAAAGAAACAAAAAACGGCGTGTATTTCGTCGACGGTGGGCTCGGATCGGACAAAAACGACGGACTCGCACCCGAAAGCGCGTGGAAGACGGTTTCGCGCGTCAACTCCGCCGAACTCGGTCGTGGTAGCTCCGTGTTCTTCCGGGGCTACCAGTTGTTCGCGGGCACTCTCGAACTTGGGCCGAACGCCGCGGACGTACTGGTCACGAGTTTCGGTGAAGGACGCGCGACTCTGTACGGCGGAACAGGGCACGGAATCGTACTCAATGAGGTCGACGGTGCCACGGTGCGGAACCTCGACATCGCGGGGTACGGACGGAAGGCCGGCAGCGACGGATCGGGGATCGCGGCGAGCGACTGTTCAAACCTGACGATTGAGGACGTCGTGGTCCACGGCTTCCGCCTCGCGGGTATCGATGTTCGCGGTGGAAGCGGGATCCGGATCGAACGCGTGACCGCGCGCGAGAACGGCGCGGCAGGGATCGCCGTGAACCGTGGAGCCGATATCGCCCGAAACATCGTGATCCGCGACTGCGTCGCGCACTCGAACGCGGGTGATCCAAAACGGCTCGACAACCACAGCGGAAACGGCATCGTCGTCGGTGGGCTCGAGAACTGCACGATCGAGTACTGCGAAGCGTACGACAACGGGTACGACATGCCGCGGACCGGAAACGGCCCGGTCGGCATCTGGGGCTACGCGGCGCACAACCTCACGATCCAGTACTGCGTCTCGCACGACAACAAGACGTCTCCGGGTGGGATGGACGGCGGCGGCTTCGACTTCGACGGAGGAGTCACCGACTCGGTACTCCAGTACAACCTCTCGTACAACAACCACGGAAGTGGGTACCTTTTATGCCAGTACCCCGGCGCGGCTCCGTGGAAGAACAACCGGTGCCGTTTCAACATCAGCATCAACGACGGTCGGACCAACCACCTCGCGGGCATCCATTTCTGGGCCGGTGATGCCGGGATCTCCGACGCGAAGGTTTCGCACAACCTCGTGATCAACGACCGGCACGCGGTCACCGCGACGCACGACATCCCGGGTCTCGTGATGCGGAACAACATCCTGATCGGTGAGGATACGGTGATCGCGGGGCCACTCGCGACGACCGAGTTCAGCCACAACCACGTCTGGTCGCGCCGCGCGAAAGGTGTCTTCACCGACGGGAAGTCCGATCCGGTCGAACTCGAGGCCTGGGCCTCAATCGGCGGCGATACCTTCGCGACGACCGGAGACCCGCGCATCGTGCTTCCTGCGACTCTCGCCGAGTTACCGACCAATCCGCGCGACTTGCCGACGATGCCGTGGGGGCGCCTGCTCGCCGACTCGCCGGTTCGTGGTGCCGCCGGGGGAGAGCCCGCCGACGGTGAACACGATCTGTTCGGAAACCCGGTCGGGGCGCCGAGATCACCCGGTGTCGATCAAGCACGTGCGGCGCGGTAGGCCGCTTTCCGGAGCCGGTGGCGCGGTGATCATCGCCGCGCTCGCGCTCGCCGCGTGCCGGACGGTCACATCGGTCGAAACGGTCCCCGCGGAGCTCACCGACGCCGCGTCGTCACGTTTCGCTTCCACGGGACCGTACGCGGTCGAGACGACGCGCGCGGAGTTCCCGGGGACGTACGGTTGCA
>REEC01000231.1 GCA_007695285.1 Spirochaetaceae bacterium
CGGTACTCGCGCGCCGTCCGGTACATCGCGACGATGTTCTCGGGTGGGACCTCGGCGAGGATGTTGTGGATGCCGTTTGCGACGTACCCTCCGCCCGGTGCCATGATCGAGAGAACGTCGGCGGTCTCGCGCGCGACGTCGTCGGCGGTTCCGAACGGAAGCGTGCGCTGCGACGAGCACGCGCCGCCCCAGAACACGAGTTTGTCACCGAACGAATCCTTGAGTGTGCGGAGATCCATCCCCGCGGCGGTCCATTGAACCGGGTTGAGGCAATCGACGCCGGCCTCGATGAAGAACGGGATCATGTTCGGAACCGAGCCGCAGCAGTGCATCCAGACTTTGGCGTCGCAGCCCCGATGGATCGCATCGCAGACGCGCTTCCACGCCGGCGTGTAGAACTCACCGAACAGCGACGGCCGAAAGACCTCGCGGTCCTGCGTTCCATAATCGGCTCCGCTGATGTTAATCACGTCGACGTACGGGCCGACCGCCTGCACGTACTCGGCCATCGATCGCTCCCTCGCCTCGGCTGCGGTCATCATGTAATCCCGGCAGTGCTCGGGCTCGGTGCTCATCTTGATCGCCCAGGAATAAATGTCGCCGTACCCCTGCGGCGCACCGAGGGTCGGCGACGCGACGATCGCGCGTTCGGAGCTCTCGTACAACGCCTGCGCGCGCGTCTGCTCGCGACGCAGAAACTCGTCGGTATACCGGCCGAAACTCCACTCGGACTTCCGCTTGAGTGGCGCGTCGAAAAGGTCGGTCTGCGTTTCCGGCACACGGTCGAAGTACCGACCGCCGTTCGGCATCCGCATCCGGTACGGCGCGTCGTCGCCGCGGTCCCACTCGGCTTCGAGGCTGCCGTCGTCGTCGACGCGGGGAGAAAAACCACGCGGTACGTCGAACGTCTGACCGTCCCAGAACGTGAACTCTTCCCACTCGCCGTTTGGAAGATTCATCGGGAGTTCCTCGATCGGGAGCATCACGAAGTCCGCGCCGATCGCGTCGAGCACCGGCTCCTCGACCTCCGCGAGCATCTGATAGAGATCAAAAACCCGTACCCGGTCGGACGCGATCCCGAGCTCCTTCTTCAATGCGCGGTACGACCATGCGGAGGTACCCGACATGCGCGTCGCACCGAGATCGATCGCCGGACGATCGGCCTCGAGGTGGTTCAGAATTTTACGTGCCCGTTCTCGTGACGTCATTTTCCCGCTCCGTGGATTGTTTTGATCGGCTCGCTTTTGATCATACACTCGGAACGCCGCGCGAACAAGGCGGATCGAGAACCCTACAGCGACGTGGTACAGACGCTCGCGGCGGCCCAACCGGAGAGAACCGCCGCCTCGAGGCGGGCGCCGAGACACGCGTCTCCGGCGACCACAAGCGCCGGGGACGCGCAGACGGTGACACATCCCACGTCGAGGAACCGGGTCGGCCTCGCGTACCGCCATACGTGCAGTTGATGCTCGATCGCATCAGAGCCGAGCCACGGAGAAGCCGCCGACAGAAGCGCATCGGCGACGTCTTTTGGATCGCGCTGCAGGTTCTCGCGACTGAAGGCCGCGGAAGCGTGGATCGTGATCGCAGCGACATTCGAAACGCCTTTCTGTCGATTGTCGGAGATCCAGGAGATCGGGAACGCGGGATCATCGGGTTTTGGAGCGATCCCGCCGGGCGGGTCGATCCGCGACGGGCCGTTCAGGACCGCCATTATGGCTATACACGGGGCGTACTCGACGCTCTCGAGGAGCGACCGTGTCTGTGATTCGATTACGACTTCACCCGAGCGAAGGATTTCAAGCGATTGCGGGACCGGCGGCGTGAGAATAACGGAACCCGCTTCGACCTCGGTGGCGTCGGCGAACCGGACTCGCCATGCCGCGCGATCCGTGTCACCGACACGCCGGACCGACTCAACGCGCGTCGACAGGACCACGTCGAGTCCGGCAGAAAGCGCCTTTGCGATCGACGTCATCGTCGGTGTACCGCGATACCGCGGATTGCCCCCTGAACCGGAGGAAGAGCGAAACCACTCGGAGGCGGCGCCTTCTGCGAC
Source organism: Spirochaetaceae bacterium (assembly GCA_007695285.1). Classification (GTDB taxonomy): domain Bacteria; phylum Spirochaetota; class Spirochaetia; order DSM-27196; family PXBQ01; genus PXBQ01. The sequence goes on from REEC01000231.1 coordinate 2,060, forward strand.
CCATTGTTCGACGAGTGCCAAAAAACGTGGATCGCGCGCGGTGAAGAACTGAGCGCCATGATCGAACGTCGCGTCTGAAATCCGGCGCGTCGCAACCCTGCCCCCGACGCCGCGTCCTTTATCGACGACACGGACGCTCCGCCCGGTCGCAGCGAGCCCCCGCGCGGCGGTCAAGCCGGACATCCCGGCGCCGACGATTAAAACGTCAAACGCTTCACCCATCGCGGCGAACCCGGAACCCTCAGCCGACGGTGCGGAGCGTCGAGCGGCCGCCGTCGACACTCATCACTTGCCCGGTGATCCAGTCCGCATCCGCTCCGAGCAAAAACACCGCGAGCGACGCGATGTCGGTTGGTTCTCCAAGCCGAGGAATCGGGTGGGCCTTCGCGATCGACGCGGCCATCTGATCGTTAGAAAGAATTCCATCGGCGAGACCCGTACGCGTGAGAGACGGCGCAATCGCGTTGACGCGAATTTTTGGAGCGAGTTCGGCGGCAAGCGACAAAGCAAGCCCGGATACGGCCGCCTTGGCCATTCCGATCGACGCGTGCAATGCAAAGCCCTGGATCGCGGCGATACTCGAGAAAAGAACGACCGACGACGTCGTTGTGTTCTTCTTCAGAGCGGGCAAAGCCGTCTGAACCGCGCGCGCCGCACCCAACGCGTTGACTCGAAAATCTCTGGTAAAATCCGTTTCGGTCAGCCGAGGAAGAGCGCGAAGGTTAATCGTACCTACCGCGTACACGAGCCCGGAGAGAACGTCACCGGCCTCTGCGGCAACCTGCGCAAACGTCGCGTCGTCCTCGACGTCCCCAACCGTGAACGTCGTCTCGAGCTCCTGAGCGATAGACGCCAATCGGTCGGGGTCACGGCCGACGAGATGAAGCGCGTATCCCTTTTCGTGAAGCTTACGAGCGATAGCCGAGCCGATCCCACCGGATCCGCCGTAGATCAGTATTTTGCCGTGCAATGCGCTGTTCCCGTTCAGTCCGATTTTTCGCGGTCACGAAACTTTGCGACCGCGTCGTTGAAGCCCGACGTGAGCGAGTCCCATGCCGACTCCATACCTGCCTTCACCGAGTTCCACGCCTCATCGCTTGTCGCGGCGAGTTCACCCAACTTGGTCTTTCCCTCGTTGATCCGGAGCTCGAGTTTGTCGAGCTCTTTCTGCATCTCGATTTTTGTCTCGGCTTCGGCACGATCGGCCCGCGCCTTCAGTTTGTCGAGCTCGGCGCGCCACTCTTTGAGTTGTGCTTCGAGTTTCTTCCGGTATAGCTCTTTGTCATCCATCTTGGTGCCTCCCGGTGTTTATTGAATCACAGCAAAAAGATACTCACCATCGCACGAATCGGCAAAAGGCGTGCCGCCAGCCGAAACGGCGCGCGCGGCTATCCGGTGACCGCGCCCTCGCTCGCGGACGAGACGAGGCGCGCGAACTTCGCGAGTGCGCCGCGCGTGTATCGCGGGGCCGGGGCCGACCACGCGGCTTTGCGCCGTTCGAGCTCCGCGTCGTCGAGATCGACCGTGATCACCTTTGCGCGGCTGTCGATCGTGACGATATCACCGTCGCGGATAAGACCGATCGGACCGCCGACCTGCGCCTCGGGGGCGACGTGGCCGACGACCATGCCGTGACTGCCGCCCGAGAACCGACCGTCCGTGATGAGCGCGACGTCCTTGATCAGGCCGGCCCCCGCGATCGCCGACGTCGGCGAGAGCATCTCGCGCATTCCAGGACCACCTCGGGGGCCCTCGTACCGTATCACGACGACGTCACCCTTCGTGATCCCACCCGCAAGGATCGCCTCGAGCGCGTGCTCCTCGTTCTCGAAGACGCGCGCGGGTCCCGTGTGTGCAAAATCGGTCTTGAGGCCGCACGTCTTGAGCACGGCGCCGTCGGGAGCGAGGTTGCCCTTCAGGATCACGATCGGGCCCGTCGCTTTTTCCGGACTCTCGAAAGAGTGCACGACGTCCTGCCCGTCGAGGGATACCTCAACGTCGGCAAGGTTCTCGGCGACGGTCTTTCCGGTGACCGTGAGCGCGTCACCGTGCAACAAACCGCGGTCTAAAAGCATCTTCATGACCATCCGGACACCGCCGACGGCGTGTAGGTCCTCCATCACGTACCGGCCGGCGGGTTTCATGTCGCAGAGGATCGGAGTGCTGTCGGAGAAGACGTTGAAGTCGTCGATCGAGAGATCGACGTCGGCCTCGCGCGCGAGCGCGAGAAGGTGAAGCACCGCGTTCGTCGAGCCGCCGACCGCCATCACGACGCGGATCGCGTTCTCGAACGACTTCCGGGTCAGGATCGTGCACGGCGTGATCGCGCGTTCGACGCAGAGCGCCAACGCGTCGGCCGAGTCGGACATCACGCGAGTGCGCTCCTCGGAGACCGCCGGCACCGACGAGCTTCCGGGGATACTCAAACCGATCGCCTCGATCGCCGCGGCCATCGTGTTCGCCGTGTACATTCCGCCGCACGCACCGGCCCCGGGGCACGCTGCGCACTCGATCGCGTGGCGTTCCTGTTCGGTGATCTTTCCCGCGCTGTACGCGCCGACCGCCTCGAACGCGCTGACGATATCGACCGGACGTCCGTTGTGACGCCCTGCACGAATCGTACCGCCGTACACGAACACCGCCGGAGCGCCGTACCTCACAAGGCCCATGACCGTCCCGGGTATCGTTTTATCGCATCCGCCGACGCCGAGAAGCGCGTCCATCGCGTGCCCGCGCGCGTCGAGTTCGATGATGTCGGCTATAGTCTCTCGGCTGATGAGACTGCACTTCATGCCCTCGTGCCCCATCGCCTCGCCGTCGGTCACGACGAACGTGTGAAACGTGAGTGGTTTCGCGCCGGTCTCGATCAGACGCGCGCGCGACACCTTGGCGATCTCCCAGAGGTGCACGTTGCACGGCGAGACGTCGCTATCGGCGACCGCGATTCCGACGATCGGCTTCGAAAAGTCCTCGTCGCTAAAACCGACGGCGCGCAGCATCGCACGGTTCGCGGTCCGGGAAACTCCCTCGGTCATCGCGCGGCTTCTGGTGTTGAGTCCGGATTGCGTTTTTGCCATGAACACTCCTCCATGGGATTCTTGAGTCGTGGCGTTAAATTACAATTTTAATCATCAATAGTCGAGCGCCGAACGTTAATCGGAGAGTCCCGGCCCATGCGGTCCAGGGCCGTTCACGGGTATACCCCTTCCTCGCGCCAGACCGAGAGCATCAGCTTGTAGCGGTCAAGGCTCATGCCGGTGTAGATGCAGTTGCTCGTGCCGAAGATGTACCCTCCGCCGGCCATCCCGTCGCGAAGCGTTCTGCGGACGTCGGCGATCACCTCGTCGCGCGTGCCGGTCTGAAGCAACGCGCAGTTGACGTTGCCGATCAGGCAGACTCTGTCGCCAATCATCTTCTTGACCGTGGCGAGGTCGACGCCGCCTTGTGGATCGAGGCTGTGCAGCGCGTGAGGTTCGGCCGCGATCAGAGAGTCGAGAATCGGCATGATGTTCCCGTCGGTGTGTTTGACGACGTAGAATCCCATCTGTTTGTACCCGGTCACGAGCTGCGACAGGTACGGCGTGATGAACTCGTCGAACATCGGCGGAGAGAGAAACGGGTTGTCGTTGAAGCAGTAGTCGGCGCACAAGATGAATCCGTCGAGAGTACCCCACTCGCTGATTCGCCTCCCGCGCTCGAGCGCGAGGTCGACGCGCCTTTGGGCCTCGTCCTTCACGGCTTCCGGTGTATCGGCGATCCTGACGACAAACTCCATCATCTCGTCGCCGTTCGGGAGCGAGTACGTCGCGTCACCGTGCAGCGAGACAAAGTACTCCATCCCGGAGATCGCGCGCACGTGATCGATCGAGAGACGGATATCGTCGTCGGTCCAGCCGAAAGGCGGGTGATACAAGAAGCCGGCCTGGTCGTACGTCTCGGCGACCTTGACGGTCAACTCGGCGACGTCGTGCCGGTGTAGAGTGCGTTCGCTCTCCGACATCTGGTCCCATTGGCCGTACCGCCTCTGCGACGGATGAATCCGGCCGAACGCTTCCATCGTGAGGAAAAACTCGAGCTCGAAATGCGGAACGCGCCCGACCGGCTTTCGCCTCTCGAGCGCGGCGATAAACGACTCCCTCTGCGTCATGGGATCTCCTGACTCACGAGTCGAAGGTCAACCGTCGGTGTCAGCGAATGACACCGACGGGATTTACGATCACGAGCTCACCGTTCTCGAGGCCGACGACGTACCGGCCGTTCCAGAGAGCAGGCCGTGTCGTGACTCTCGCTCCGAGTTCGATCTCAGCCTTCAAACGACCGGTCACCGCGTCGGCTACAACGAGCGTACCCGCGGTGGTACCGTACACGATCGAACCGTCGGCGGCAAGCGGCGGACCACTGACGCCGGCGATCGGCGCAAACTTACGGACTCCATTCGACTGCTGCAACGCGTAGATCGTGTCGCGCGCGAAGAAAAACACAGAACCCGATCCGACGACCGGATCGACGTACGAGCCCATCGAACGATCCGGATCAAGGTCGGTCTGCCACACGACCGAACCCGCGCCGATGTTGATCGCCGCGATGTTGCCGCGTCGCCCCGCGATGTACGCGACGCCGTCGGCGACGGCAGGTGCCAGAGCGACCGGTTGCGCGGCGTCGGTCGGTATCTCGGCGACAACCGCGTTGCTCGCCGCGTCGAGCACAAAAACGACACCGCTTTGGTTCGCGATCACGATCCGGTTTCCCGATATCGCGGGCGTCATGCTCGAGCCACCGGTAATCGGAATCGACTCGGTTCGGGCCCCTGATTGATCGAGGACGTCGATTCCGCGGTTCGTCGGATAGTACAACCCGCCGGCAGCCGCTACGACGCGTCGTCCGAATATGTGCGCCGAGTCGGCGCCGAGCGCGTCGCGCGTTACAACCGATCCGGTTGAAAGATCCATAACGACAAACTCCGATGCCCCGCTTAGATAGACACGACCGAACGCGACCACGGGTGGTGAGTTTTCATTCGGGGTGTTTCCGGTCGAGGTGTTCCACCGAACCGCGCCGGCCGACGAGACCGCGGTCACCGCGCCGTTCCGATCCGCGACGAGGAACCCATCACCGTCCACCGCGACCGCGCGCACGAGCGGCGCGTTCGATGCGGTGATCCGCCGCTCGATCGGACGCGGCTCGAGCACGACCGTGAACGACGTCTCGGTCGACCGCGCAAGATCCACCGTGAGATCCGCGGGCGCGTACCCGTCGCGCTCGACGCGAAACGTGAGCGTTTGATCCACCGGTGCCGACGTCTCGTGGCGCCCGGCCGCGACGCGCCTGCCGTCGAGCAGAATCGCCGCGTCCGACGGCTGGGCGGTGACCGTGATCGTGCGCCGCTCGCGTTCGAGTCTGATCGCGTGCCGCTCGGGCGTTGCCGCGTCGACGACGATCGTCGTTCCGCCCGTCACGTACCCGGGTGCGCGGACCTCAAACTGCAGATTCTCGCCGATCTCGTGCGAACCGCTGTAACGTC
>REEC01000078.1 GCA_007695285.1 Spirochaetaceae bacterium
ACTGCAGGCGCAAGTGGACTGGAAGGAATGCGGTCGATGGAACATCGGCGGCGAGCTGATCAAGCTCTACGCATTCGTGATGGTTTTGTGGTACAGCCGAAAACCGTTCGTCCTGTTCACGACCAACATGAAACTCTCTACTGAACGATTTAGAATTGCGGCGAACTGGACTTGAACCAGCACGTCCTTGCGGACACTAGCCCCTCAAGCTAGCGTGTCTACCAATTTCACCACCGCCGCGGTTACAAGGTCGGATTCTAACAAAGGCGGGCGTTTGTGTCAACGCGTTTTTGTCGGCGGGCCGGGGTTCATCGGTCCTCGCGCGCGTACTGCGGGCGGTCGGAGTGAAGTGCTTTCTGTGGTGCAGGCGGCATGCCCGCTGCGATCGCTGCGTACGCTTTACGATGCCGTTGATGATAGGTTTGCACCGTCTCAAACCCAAACTCGGCTTGCAGCTGCGCAATCGTGATCGATGGGTCTCTCGGTTCGACGAGGAAGCGCGCGCTGTCGAGGTCCGAGCGGACTTCGACGCGATCTCCGTACGTCGCGGAGATGCGCTCCGGAATGCTGTAGTTGAAGTCCCAATGGCACACTGCGAAATCGAGGTTGATGTCCTGGTAGATCCACGGCACGCGCTCGTCGGTGACTGCGCGAGTGCGCGCGAGTGGATCGATGATGGCCGACCTGTCTCGTCTGACCGAGCTCACGACGAAGACGTGGTGCTGCCACGCGTATACGCGTAACGGAAAACCTCCGTTGTACGCGGACGGCCAGAATACCAGGCGTGCTTGCGCGTCGGCGATCTCGTTCCAACTCTCGGGGAAACCCGCGTCGAAACAGATTTGCACGCCGACTCTCCCGAAATCAAGTTCGAACACGGGATTCGGTGCCGACCCGGGCGTCGTTCCGTGCTCCAGTACCGTGTAATCCGCGCTCGTGGTTACCGGCTGACGTTTATCGTAAATGCCCGCGACCGCGCCGACGCGGTCGATAATCACGGCGGAGTTGTACATCGTTCCGGCTCGTTTCGTGACTATCGGGCAGACGACGTAACACGAGTTCTCGCGTGCGATCTTTGCAGCTGCGTCGGTCGTCGGACCCGGAACCGGCTCGGCGTGCAGTGCCGGTCCGTCGGGAACGGACACCGTCGTGAAGGTCTCGGGTAGACACACTATGTCGGGCCGAACGCTGAGTGTTTGGCGGAGCAGGCTGAGAACGTAATCCCTGTTCTCCGCCGGGCTCGCAAAGAAACGGCCGCTCTGGCACACCGTGGCGACTCGGGTAAGGTGTGGCATATCGTCTCCCCCTGTTCCCGGAGTATACACGATCGCAGCTCACTTTTCGAGCACGGACGTCAGCCCATGCCGTCCCCCTTTCGTCCGGGGCGATGATCCTGTATAGTAGCCGCCGGGAGTTAGGAGGCGGTGCGCGTGACTGAGAGAGGGGACATATGAAACAGACATCTTACGATATCGACCGCGTCGCGGTGCGGTCGGGGTTTGACGGTGTGACGTTTTTTGCGCAGGCGCGCGCGGGAATCGTCCCGTCTCGCGACGGGGGAGTTCCGACCGTCGTTCTCACCGCACAACCGACTCTGCGGAGCGGGTCGGACGTGTTCTTCGCGTTATCCGAGTGGAGAAGCGCCGACCTCGGGAGAACGTGGATCGGTCCTGTCGAACACGGCGAGACACTCGGCCGAAGGAACGACGGCGACGGTGTCGTCGTCGCGATCTGCGATATGACGCCCGCGTACCACGCCGCGACCGGAAAACTCCTCTCGACCGGTCACACGGTCCGGTATCACGATGATTCGCATCCTATTGTCGCGCGCCGGCGCGAGACCGCGTACTCGGTGTACTACTCGGAGGAACACACGTGGGCACCGTGGCGCACGGTCGAGATGCCCGATGACCCGCGGTTTCTCTGCGCGGGAGCCGGTTCCGCGCAACGCGTCGATCTGCCCGACGGCTCGATCCTTTTACCGATTTACTACCGGCAGGTGTCCGACGATTGGCACGCGTGCCACTCGGCCGCGGTCATGCGCGTTTCTTTCGACGGAGATGCTCTCGTATACCGGGAGCATGGGACCGAGCTTTCGGTGCCCGAACCACGGGGGTTCTGCGAGCCGTCTCTGACTTACTTCCAGGGTCGTTTTTTTCTGACTCTCCGGAACGACGTCCGCGGGTACGTTACCGTGAGCGACGACGGGCTCGAGTTTGAGCCCGCTCGTCCGTGGTGTTTCGACGACGGCAGCGAGCTCGGAAACTACAATACGCAGCAGCACTGGGTGACGCATCGCGATCGGCTATACCTGGTATACACTCGGCGAGGGCTCAACAACGATCACGTATTTCGCCACCGGGCACCACTCATGATCGCAGAGGTCGATCCGGACTCGCTGCGCGTCATCCGTAGTACAGAACGGGAGCTCGTCCCGAATCGTGGGGCGCGGCTCGGGAATTTTTCGGTCTGCGACGTGAGTGCGGAAGAGACGTGGGTAATAGCCGCGGAGTGGATGCAACCCGTCGGGTGCGAGGCGTACGGGAGCGACAACACGATCTGGGCAGCTCGAATTCTTTGGAGTACACAGCAGAAATGAGTAATACAACGCACCTGACGCCACCCGGAAAATCCTCCGGCTGGATCTGGGTACAGTCGGACCTTCAGCTCGCGCAGCCCGGGCGCGCGATCTCGGTCCTTGGGAACGCCGTACAGGATGCCGCGGGACTCGATATCCGGATCGACGGCGTATGGTGCCTCGGTGACGCGCTCTGCGGTATCCGGGAAGACGACCTCGATGAGGTTGCAATGGCGAGTATCGATCTACTCGAAAGCCTCGGGGTTCCTGTCGTGTATCTGCTTGGAAACCACGAGATGGACGTACGCGAGAAGTCAGGCCGGAACGTCTTTCCGATTTTTAACCACACTGCCGGACGGCCCGGCTGGCATACCCAGGCCGAGTTGGACGATTTCTTCTTCGAGAGGATGTGCTTCGGGACGCGTGTTTGTTTTATGGGTGACCATGCGGACCGCCGGCCGGACGGGACGTGGTTTGTGCAGCACCATCGAGTCGCGGGGGAAGGGTATCCACACGACGACTCGTCGTGGAACCGTTTGCGCGATGAGATCGCGGGAGCCGTCGAGCCGGTCCTCACGGTCTCGCACTATGCGTACCCGGGTGGACAACGTCCCGGGGAGTTGATAGCACGGCTTCTGCCGCTGCCCGCTACGGTTATTACGCACCTGCACGGCCACGCGCATATCGGCGACATGGTCTGGAACCGGGAACACCCGTACCGGAGAGAAAACCCGATCGACGGGACCACGGTCAAACAGTACAACATTTCGGCGCTCGAGGACGTCAGGTCGGCCGGGAGCCACACGGCGTTTCTCCGGTTCGAGAACGGTGTTCCGGTCGAGATCCGGACCCGGTGCCACATCGAGCGCCGGTGGGTCGAGAGCTTTTCGATCGGCGGTGCCGGCGCGCGGGTCTCCCCGAACGATTGAGACGTCCGGGGAGCACGACTACCGCGTGGCGCCCGTGACTACCACGCGTACGCCTCGGGGGCCTGGTCTCCCGGGCCCGGAAAAACCTCGTCGAGACGCGTGAGAATCTCCGCGGGAAGTTCGATTTCGACCGCTCGGACCGCGGCCTCGAGTTGATCGACCGTGCGTGGTCCGATGATCGGGCCGGTCACGACCGGGTTTGCGAGAAGCCACGCGAGCGCGACGTTCGCGGGTTCCTCGCCGAGCTCGGCCGCGATTTTCTCAAACTCGTCGATCTTCGCTTGTGTTGCGGCGTCGAGCGTCTGTCCGGACCGGCGTCCGCCGGCGCCCGCGCGGTGTTTGCCCGCGAGCAGACCACCGCCGAGGGGGCTGTACGGGATGACCCCGACGCCGTACGCGCGGCACGCGGGGAGCATCTCGAGCTCGACCGTGCGCGTAAACAGATTATACTTGCTCTGCTCGGACACCAGGCCGAGGAAGTTGCGGTGTCGCGCGCGCTCATTCGCCTGCGCGATGTTCCAGCCCGCGAAGTTGCTCGAGCCGACGTACGTGATCTTCCCGGCGCCGACGAGCTGCTCCATCGCTTGCCAGACCTCGTCCCAGTCGGCACCGGGTTTGACGTGAGTGGGGTGCGACAGGTTCCGGAGGTCTCCGTCGATGTACTTCATCGGACTCTTGAAGTGGGGGAGGCCTCGGTCGATGTGATGCATCTGGTAGAGGTCGACGTGATCGACGCCGAGCCGTGAGAGGCTCGCGTCGCAGCCCGCGCGGATATGGTACGCCGAGAGCCCTTCGTCGTTCGCTCCCGGACCCATCGGGCCGAACACTTTGGTCGCGAGCACGATCGAGTCGCGTCGTCCGCCGCCTTGAGCGAGCCAGCGCCCTATGAGCTTCTCGGTTCCGCCCTCGCCCTGGACCTTCCCGTAGCGGTCGGCCGTGTCGAAAAAGTTGATTCCGAGCTCGAGCGCACGGTCCATGATCGCGAAACTCGTTTTCTCGTCGGAAGCCGCGTCGAAGTTCATCGTGCCGAGAACCAATCGGCTGACCTTGAGGCCTGTTCGTCCGAGTTGTGTATACTTCATGTTTCCTCCTGCCGGTTACGATTTATCGATGCGTCACTGCCACGCGCGGATGAGTACCTCGTCGAGACGGCGTTTCGGGACGTGGTGCGCGTCGGTCTCGTCGCGGTAGTACACGACCGAGCCGTCGAAGCGCGGGTCCTCTAACACGATCTTCTCGGCGGGTTTGCCGAGCGCGATCACCATCTCGATCGAGAAACCGTCGGGCAGCTCGATGATCGGCGCGAGTTTTCCTCGATTGATCGCGCCGAGCATGCACGCGCCGTACCCGGCTTCGGTCGCGCCGAGTTGAATCGTCTGACCGACGATGCCCGGGTCGACGCCCGCGTTCGCCGAAATCGACGAATCGAGCAGAACGATGATGTACGCGGTGGGTCTCTCGCCGGGTTTCGGCCCGTCCCACTCCTTGAGCGAACCCGCCCACGACAGCGTTGAGAAGACGCGCTCGTTCATCTCTTTGTTTGTCGAGACCAGGTACTTCAGCGGTTGTGCGTTACGCGCGGACGGCGAGAGTCGTGCGGCATCGACGAGTTGGTGAACCACGTCCGGTGGGATCGGCACCGATTCGTCGAATCTTCGATAGCTCCTGGCTTGTTTCACGAGTTCTAAAATCGACATGTCGTCCTCCATGGCTTCATACTACACGGTGCCGCGGAACGAGACAACAGTTTTGAAATCCGGTATTCTGTCGCGAAGACTCCGGCACGCACGCCGCGCGCGTTGACAGCGACAGGAATTCCATGGACGATGGCGGGATACTAAAAACCACGGCCCCGCCGAACAGCGGTCGGTCCGAGAGAACAACACGAGGTGAAAATGATAAACGCAGTAGTTTGGAACGAGTTCCGGCACGAGAAACAAAAAGACCACGTCGCGGCAAAGATTTACCCTGACGGGATTCACGCGACGATCGCGTCGTACCTGAACGGAGTCGATGGTGTCAACGCCGAGACGGCGACGCTCGATGAGCCCGAACACGGGTTGAGCGAGGCGCGTCTCGCGAAGACCGATGTGCTCTTGTGGTGGGGCCACATGGCGCACGGCGAGGTTTCCGATGAAGTCGTCGCGCGCGTGCGAACGCGCGTGCTGTCCGGGATGGGGTTGATCGTGTTGCACTCGGGGCATTTCTCGAAGATCTTCCGGTCGCTCATGGGCACCAACTGCTCACTCGGGTGGCGCAACGACGGTGAAAAAGAGCGGCTCTGGAATCTCGCGCCCGACCATCCGATCACGGCCGGTCTCGGCGAGTACATCGAGATCCCACGCGCGGAGATGTACTCCGAGCGATTCGATATCCCCGAGCCCGAGCGGCTCATTTTTGTGTCGTGGTTCGAGGGCGGCGAAGTGTTTCGCAGCGGCTGCACGTGGACGCGCGGGAACGGCAAGGTGTTCTACTTCCGCCCGGGTGACGAGTCGTGGCCCGTGTATCACCAGAAAGAGGTGATGTCGGTCATCGCGAACGCTGTCAAGTGGGCGGCCCCGTCGATCACGGCCGATACCTCGCGCTGCGAGAACCGGAAGACCCCGATCGAGGCAATCGCGCCAAAGACGTGATCACGCGAGGTACTTCGTGAGCTCCTCGACGCGCGAGGCGAACACCGACAACGCCGTCTCGACCGCGTCGGGTTGTGTCATGTCGACCCCCGCGCTTTTGAGCGACTCGATCGGGTACCGCGAACCGCCTGACTTCAGGAACGCAAAGTACGCCTCGCGCTCGGCGTCGCCGCCGGTCATCACGCGTTCGGCGAGAGTGAGCGCGGCGGAGATCCCCGTCGCGTACTTGAAGACGTAGAACGCACGGTAGAAGTGCGGAATCCTGAAGCCCTCGAGATCCGCGTGTTCGTCGAGTTGCACGCCGTCGCCGAAGTACTTTTCTAACAGCGATCTATACGTCGCGCGAAGCCAGTCCAGGCTCAACGAGTTCCCCGACTCGACGTGCGCGTGAGCCATGTGTTCGAACTCCGCGAACATCGTCTGGCGGTACAACGTGCCGATGATGTCGTCGATCTCTTTGTTGATCAGGTACGCGCGCATCGCGTCGTCCTCGACGCGATCGAGCATGTGCCGGAGCAGCAGGTTTTCGTTGAACGTCGAGGCGACCTCGGCCTCGAAAATCGTGTAGTCGTAGTGCTGAAACGGGTTGTTCCGCGCCGAGTACCACGAGTGCATCGAGTGCCCGCCTTCGTGCGCGAGCGTGAAGACGTCGCGGATCACGTCCTCTTTGTAGTTCATGAGAATGTATGGGTCACCGACGTACGATCCCGCCGAGAACGCTCCCGACCGTTTACCTTTGTTCTCGTACTTGTCGACCCAGCCGCCGAGCAAACCCGACCGCAGCGTATCCGTGTACTCGGCGCCGAGCGGAGCGAGCGCTTCGATCACGCGATCGACCGCCTGTTCGTACGTGTGGTGAACGTGGATGTTCGGAACCAGCGGGACCTTTGTGTCGAACAGCGAAAAGTCGTCGATCTTCTGAATACGCTTCCGGAGCGCGTAGTACGCGTGAAGCGGCTCGAGGTGGCGCGACACCGCATCGACCAGACTGTCGTAAACCGTCTCGGGGATGTTGTCCGAAAAAAGCGCACCGGCGCGCGCGGACGGGAAGTTTCTCACCCGCGCTCGGTAGACGTCGAGGTGAATACTTCCTATGTACAGGCTCGAGAGTGTGTTCTTGTGGCCGTCGAATCCTTTCATGAACTGCGTGTACGCCTTCCTGCGGATCTCGCGGTCCGGACTCAACATGAACGAAGAGAAGGACGATTGACTCAACGGTTTTTCGCCCTCGGGTGTCTCGATCGTTCCGAACTCCATGTCGACGTCGGTCAACGCGGAGAACGCCGAGCGCGCGGTCTGGTTCGACTCCTCCTGCATCGCGAGCAGTCGCTCTTCGTTCTCAGTAAGAATATGCGGTTTGAACCGGATCAACTTCCGCAGGTAGACCTCGTACTCTGCGAGGACGTCCGTCGCCAGGAAAGCCTCCATCCTATCGTCCGGAATCGCCTGGATCTCGGGTTTGACAAAACTCGTCAACGCCTCGAGTTCGGTCGCGGCCGCGACGTATCTGCCCCATCTCTCTTGGTTCTTGCTCGACCCGGCGTCTTCGGACTGCCTCAGCATCGCGTAGTATCCGAGCCGCTCTGCGGTCCTCTCGAGCGACATCAAGAGGTCGAGCGCTTCTCGAAGTTTTTCCGCGGACTCGCCGAGAGTACCTTTGATCGAGGCAACCGTCGCGCCCGATTTTTTGAACGCCGCGAGATCGGCCTCCCATCCGGCATCGTCGTCGTACAGCTTTGCGAGGTTCCACGCGTCCGACTCAGGGACGTCTTTCCGTTCGGGGATGGTAGTAGGGGATTTCGTGTTCATCCCAGAAAGCTACGCACGCTTCGGCGATGAGTCAAGTGGCGCGATGCCGTTGAGCGCGCGCGCTATTGCGCGGGCGGCCTTTCCGCGATGCGATATCGCGTGTTTTTGTTCCGAGCTGATGTCCGCGGCGGTGCAGCCGAACTCGGCCAGGAAAAAAACCGGGTCGTACCCAAAACCGCCCTTTCCGTCGGACGGTGCTTCCGCGACAACGCCGTCCCACTGCTCCTGCACGACCGCAAATCGATTCTCTCCGTATACCGCGACCATGCAGCAGACGTAGTACGCCTCGCGTTCGGTCGAGCCGCCGAGCTGCGAGAGCAGGTGGAGCGTCCGTTCGGCATCGGTGGCGACTCCGGCGTCGCGCCCGTACCGGGCGGAGTACACCCCGGGACCGCCGAGCGCGGGGACGACGATGCCGGAGTCGTCGGCGATCACGGTCAAGTTGGCCAATTGTCTTTCGGGTGCGACGCGCGATGCCGTGACCCCCGGTAAGGTCTCGCCGTGCAGAAACGCCCAGAGGCCACGCGCCTTCCCGTACGAGTTCTCGAAAAAAGTGATCCCGGTCTCGTCGTACTCGTACGCTACTCCGACATCCTCGGGCGTGAGAACGGTATTATCCGGGAACGTCTCGGCCAACTCTCTCTTTTTGTGCGCGTTGTTCGTCGCGAGAAGTATTGTCATACGGTGTGCCATTATCGCGGAGTTCGCCTGATAAGTACAGACGTCGCGCGGCCGTTTTCACATAGTAGAGACTCGACGCGATCGTCCCCTTCGGCATGCCGAGAACTTCCGATAGATCCTGATGACTCGGATACGAGAGGCACCGATCCACCGCGCGACGCGCGCGGGCGAGACGCGTACGCATCGCGCGGGCCTTCCGGTCGTACCGTGAATATCCGCTCATGAAGGTTTCCTCGGCTTTGCATTTCTCGTAATACCGCAATGAACTATACGCGGCGTCACGGCGCGTGAGTAGCGCGTTCGAGCGGTCGCGTCGGTCGCGCATACGATCGGCTAGCCGGTTCTTGCACGCCTCGAGCCAGCTCTGCGGATAGCCCGTGATTTCGGCTAACGCCTCGAGGCGAGCGTCGGTGAGATGCTCAACATCGTACATCGCGAGTATGAGGATCCGCCGCGCACGGCACCTTTCGGGCGTGCGACAGAGCTTCTTGAGCCCGAGTGTCGCGGCCGGCAACTCGTCGGCCGTCGGGCGGTCGGGCTCCAGGGCTTGTATCGTTACGCGTTCAAGCGCGAAATCGCCGCTCGACGCAACGCACTCGGCGTCGAGCGCGACCGACTCGTACGAGGCGCAGCGTCGATCTCTCCGCACGCGGCGCTGCTTCGCGTACGAACGTAGTTGCCAGCCGAGACACGACGCGAGGTACGCTTCGAACGGTTTACCGTAGAAGATGAAACTCGTGACGACCGAGCGGATCCGGGAGTGAAAAAAGAGAAGAAACTCGCCCCGATCATCCTCGTCGAATCCGTTGCGCCCTTTGGGATAGTCGTACGCCCGAATCGAGATCAACCGGAGAAGTCTGTCGAATCCTTCGCCGGTTGCCTGGTACGCGAGCACTTCGCGCGTGAGCTTCGTCATGCAGTTCCTCCCTTGCCAATCGCGGCAGGGGAGGATATTGCAAAATGCGTGCCAAATTCCGACCCGGTTCACGCGCAAAAATGCGCGTGTATCGAAGCACCCCGTTACATTCAGTTACATATGCGTTGGTGTGGACCGGACCGGACTCTCGCTACTTGGATTTTGTGGAGCACACCGTGTCGGAAAGAGCGCGAGCGACGGCTTTTTTTGTCTCGGCGAGGCTGCCGTGCGTGAGAAATCCCGCGGCGCGTTTATGGCCGCCGCCGCCGAACTGCCGTGCGACCTCGCCGACGTCGGTGTCATCGACCGATCGCAAGCTCCCCGTGCACGAGGAGCGTGTTTCCTCGCGGACGACCGCGACAGCGCGGACGCCCTCGACGCTTGTTAGCAACTGATACAACGTGTCCGAGTCGCGCGTCGCGCGGCCGAACTCCTCAGCGTCGGCGAGAGATTCCCACGTGATCATGACCGCTCCGTCGCAGTGTGACTCGACCCTGTCGATAAGCCGCGCGAGTAGCCGTCGAGCGTTCATCGGCCTGTCTCCGTACATCAGCGCGTGGATCGTGCGTGGCACCGCGCCGGCCGCGACGAGGCGAGAGACCGACGCGAACACATCGGCGGAGTCCTTGTCGAGGTGCCGGAAGAATCCCGTGTCGGTCGCGAGTCCAAAAAGCAGGAGCTCGGCCTCCTCTCGCGTCGGAGATTCGCCGTACGACTCGATGATGTTCTGGACCAAGAAACACGTCGCGGGCGCGGTTACATCGACGTAGCGTTGCTCGCCGAAGACCTCCCCGGCCGAGTGATGGTCGATAACCGCGGTCGGTAACGACGCGACGTCGTCGGCGATATCGCCGATACGTTCAATCGTCGAGCAATCGACGACGATCACCCGCAGCCCTGTGCGCGATCGCTCTTCAGGGAGCCGGGGGAGGAACTCCGGCGCGAACCGTATGATCTCGGTCCGGTTGAACGGACCGGGATTCAGGTGGGTCACCGTGCAACCACGGCGTTTGAGAAAGGACCCGAGCGCGAGCGAAGACGCGACGCAGTCGCCGTCCGGTTCCATGTGGCTACAGACGACAAAATCTTCACCCGCGTCAAGAAACTCCCTCAGAGAATCGGGAACCTTCGGACGCGCCATAATCGCGAATTAGTACCGGAGCACCGGTTCGTCGACCGCGAAGCGATCCGTGACGCCCGACGCGCTCGGGAGCACTCGCCAGGTCGGGTGATTCCGGTTCACCGGAACGAATAAGCGTATGTGGCTGAACTGGCCGTCGAGCCAGTACACATCCATGTACGGAGCGTTTGTCGAGTGTGTATAGATCATCTCTCCGCGACCACCGGCGGTCATGAACCACTCGGCGGGAAGATACGTCTCGGCGAGGCGTAAATCGCTGGTGCGGTACGTCACCATCCACCCTTCGCGGTGTTCGTACACGGCGTCGAGGTAAAAAGTGCGAACAAATGGCCGAGGAGTCTCTTGAGCGAACGCGCTCGCCGATAAAACGAGCAGAACGACACATGTTGCGAGAACCAACTTTTTCATCCACAGCCTCCTGGTAAACTCAAACTAGAGTATATATTCCTGGCCGTCGGAAATCAAGGCCGACAAAAGAGCCACACGTCCCTGTGAACCCCGGGGTCATAGTAGGCCCAAGGTCGCGAGCATGACCGCCTTGATCGTGTGTTTTCGGTTTTCCGCCTGATCCCAGACGCGCGAGTTTGGGCCGTCGATGACCGACGTCGTCACTTCATTTCCGCGGACCGCGGGCAAACAGTGGAGAAAGAGCGAGTCTTTTCCGGCGCGCGCGATAAGGGCATCGTCTACTCGATACGGGCTCAAAACCTCAACCCTCTCGCGCTCGCGGGCTTCTTCACCCATTGAGATCCAGACATCGGTGTACACGACATCGGCGTGTTCGACCCCCGAGAGATCGTCGGTAACGACGATCGGTACGCCCGAGACCTCGGCGGCTTCGGAGGCCTCCGTCGTGAATGCGGCGTCGGGGTGCAGAGCCTTTGGTGCAACGACGGTAAACGCGACACCGAGTTTAGCGCACCCGAGCATCAGCGAGCGCGCGACGTTGTTCCGTCCGTCGCCGACAAACGCGACCGTCCGCCCCGCGAGCGACCCGAATACTTCCCGAATCGTCATGAGATCCGCGAGGACTTGGGTTGGGTGGTACGAATCGGTCAGCCCGTTATAGACCGGAACACCCGACCAACGGGCGAGGGCTTCGGCGGTTTGCTGCGAGTAGCCGCGAAACTGAATCGCGTCGAACATCCTGCCCAGGACGCGCGCGGTGTCCTCGATCGTCTCTTTTTCTCCGAGGTGAATATCGGTGTTCGAGAGAAACGCCGGGTAGCCTCCTTCCTCGGCGATCGCGGTCTCGAACGCGCATCGCGTCCGCGTTGAACGTTTCTCGAACAGTAACGCGATCGTGTACCCTTCGAAGCGCCTGAGACGCCTACCGTCGCTTTTTTCGCGTTTGACCGAGTCGGCGATGTCGAGCAGGGTCGTGATCTCTTCGCGGGAGTAGTCGTTTAGGGTCAATAAGGATCGGCCGACGAGAGATGGTGCCATGTGTACTCCTCGTGTCTGGAAATGAGGAGTCAGTATACCTTAGTACGGACGGTTTTCAAAGAGATCGGCGGGAAACAAAATCGCTAACGCATCGAGGACGTTGTCGGCGAACTCGAACCGGATCTCCGCCGTGATCTCGGCGGGTAGTTCTTCGACGTCGGGTGTGTTGGCCTTCGGCAATAGCACGGCTTGTATTTTTTTCCGGTGCGCAGCGAGGATTTTCTCTTTTATCCCGCCAACCGGAAGAACGCGGCCGGTGAGCGTGATCTCGCCGGTCATCGCAAAACCTTCTTGCACGCGAATTCCCGCCAATGTCGAGAGCAGCGCGGCGACGAGCGTAATACCCGCCGACGGTCCGTCCTTCGGGATCGCGCCTTCCGGGACGTGGATGTGTAGATCCCGGCCCTGATAAAACGTTTGAGAGAGGTGAAAACGGTGCGAGTGAGCGCGGATAAAACTGTACGCGGTACGCGCGCTTTCTTTCATGACGTCGCCCAAGCTTCCCGTGAGGATCAGCTCGCCGGTACCGTCGAACACCGAAGCTTCGACCGGAAGCACCGTTCCGCCGTTCTCGGTCCACGCGAGGCCGTTCGCGAGGCCTGTCCGCGACTCGGGGTAAAGTAGTTCCCTTCGATGCGACTTCTTGCCGAGGTACCGTTCGGCCGTCTTCGCGGTGATCACGCGGCGAAACGCGCGCTCGGGCGGGGCCGGGGCGTCGGCCGTCGGTGCAGGGGCGTCAGGATCGGGCGAATCGACGGGTTGTGGGGTCGGCGCGCTGTAGCCTTTCTCTACCGCCTCGCGCGCGATTTTCCGGATGACGGTTGCGATCTGACGCTCGAGGTTTCGCACCCCCGACTCCATCGTGTAGCCTTCAATGATCTGCGAGAGGCCGTCGCGGCGAAACTTCACGTCGGCCCAACCCAGTCCGTTCGCCTCGATCTGCTTTGGGATGATGAATCCTTCGGCGATCCTGAGTTTCTCGTACTCGGTGTAGCCGGGAATTTCGATCACCTCCATCCGGTCGCGAAGCGCGTGCGGGATGTTGTGAAGCGAGTTGGCGGTCGTGACGAACACGACTTCCGAAAGGTCGAACGGTGTCTCGAGGTAGTGATCGACAAACGCCCAGTTCTGCTCGGGGTCGAGAACCTCGAGGAGCGCAGAAGCGGGATCGCCCCGAAAGTCGGTGCTCATCTTGTCGACCTCGTCGAGCAGAAAAACCGGGTTTCGCGTCCCGGCGCGTTTGAGCGACTGGATGATCTTGCCGGGAAGCGCGCCGACGTACGTGCGCCTGTGACCGCGAATCTCTGCCTCGTCACGCACACCGCCGAGAGATATGCGGACGAACTCGCGCCCGAGTGCGCGCGCGAGCGATTTGCCGAGTGACGTCTTTCCGGTCCCCGGCGGGCCCACAAAGCAGAGGATCGGCCCTTTTGCGTCGGGATTGAGTCGTCGCACCGCGATGTACTCGATCATGCGTTCCTTCGGCTTTTCCATGTCGTAGTGGTCTTCGTCGAGTATACGCGCGGCGTCGGCGATCGAGATTTTGTCACTCGATCGCTCGTCCCACGGAAGCTCGACGATCCAGTCGATGTACGTTCGCACGATTCCGGCCTCGGGCGAGATCGGTTGGAGTTTTTTAAGTCTGTTGAGTTCTTTCTGAGCGCGCGTTTTTACGACGTCGGGGAGCGTCTTGGTTGCGAGCTTCTCTTCGAGCTCTTTCACCCCCGATGCGTCGTCCTCGTCCTTGCCGAGTTCCTTGTTGATCTCGCGGAGCTGCTCGTTCAGGAAGTACTCGCGTTGGCTCTTTTCCATCCGCTTGCGGACGCGCGCGGTAATTTGTTTTTTCATCTCGAGCACTTCGTTCTCGGCCTCGAGCGCGATCGCAATTTCTTCGACGCGTGTCTTCGCGTCACGTTCGGCGAGAAGCTCAAACTTCTTTTCGATCGTCAACGGGACATGCGCGCAGATCGTATCGACGAGTTTGTCGGGCTCGGTGAGCGCTTCGACCTGCGTCACGGTCTCGGGCGCAATTTTCTTGTTGAGTGAGGCGTACCGGGAGAACGACGATTGCGCCGTCCGGACCAGGCTTATCGTCGCCTCTACGTTCGTCGGGACAGGCTCGAGCGGACGCGACTCGACACGGAAGGGGTACTTTCGATGAACGAAAGAGGTAATGTGAGCCCGGGTTTCACCCTCGACGAGCAGCCGCACGGTACCGTCGGGCATCTTCATCATCTGGAGAATGTGAGCGATAGTCCCGATCGAATGAATTTCTGCGTCCGACGGATCGAGAGCGGTGTTCTTTTGACACCCGAGGAATACACGGCGTTCGCCCGCCATCGCCTCCTCAATCGCCATGACCGATCCCTTTCTCCCGACGAAAAACGGCACGACCATGTGCGGAAAAACG
The DNA here is from genome assembly GCA_007695285.1 of Spirochaetaceae bacterium. GTDB lineage: Bacteria > Spirochaetota > Spirochaetia > DSM-27196 > PXBQ01 > PXBQ01. Next base: position 14,544 of record REEC01000078.1, read on the forward strand.
ACAAGGTCCTTCAGCGGCACGAGTGGGAGCGGACCGCCGGCATCTTTTCGGCTCGGTTTCTCGAAGAGTTTCATGCCGACTTTTTGACCGCGATTATCTCCGGTTTGTGCGAGTTAAGAATCACGTCACGCGTTATCACGACGCGTTTCTTTCCGTTCATCGACGGTATGTCGAACATGATATCGATCATCACGTTCTCGACGATCGCGCGGAGCCCGCGGGCGCCGGTCTTTCGACGTGCGGCCTCGTCGGCGATCGCCGTGATCGCTTCTTCTTCGAACACTAAATCGACGTCGTCGAGCTTGAGCGACGCCTGGTACTGCCTGATAACGGAGTTCTTCGGCTCTTTCACGATTCGCACTAAGTCGTCAAGTTTCAAGTCGTGAAGCGTCACGTTGATCGGGAGGCGGCCGACAAACTCGGGGATGAGCCCATACCGGATCAGATCGTCGGGATGCAGATGCGCGAACAACGCTACCATGTCCTTGTCGCCGGATGCCCTCACGTCGGCTCCGAAACCCATCGGATGTTGCGATACGCGCGCCTCGACGATTCGGTCGAGGCCGACGAACGCACCGCCGCAGATGAACAGGATGTTTCGCGTGTCTATCTTGATCATCTCCTGGCTCGGGTGCTTTCGTCCGCCTTGGGGCGGGACTGAGGCGACGGTACCTTCGATGATCTTCAGAAGCGCCTGCTGCACCCCTTCTCCCGAGACATCGCGCGTGATCGAGATATTCTCTCCTTTGCGCGCGATTTTGTCGATTTCATCAATATACACGATCCCACGCTCGGCAGCGGCGATGTTGTTGCCCGCGTTCTGATATAGCTTCAAGAGAATGTTCTCGACGTCCTCTCCCACGTACCCGGCCTCGGTCAAGGTGGTCGCGTCCGCGATCGCGAAAGGTACGCGAAGCTTCTCGGCGAGGGTCTTCGCGAGAAGCGTCTTGCCTGTTCCTGTCGGTCCGATCAGCAGTACGTTCGACTTCTCGAGCTCGACGTCCGCGTCGATGCGGCCCTTCTGCGTGATCCGTTTGTAGTGATTGTAGACGGCAACCGAGAGGACTTTTTTCGCCTGTTCCTGACCGATCACGTACTGATCGATGTACTCCTTGATCTCCCTCGGGTGAGGAACATCCTCGAGGAACTCGGATGTCAAGACGTCGTCGTCCTCGTCGAGGATCTTTTTGCAGACGTGAACGCACTCGTCGCAGATGTAAACCCCTGGTCCCGCGATCAGGCGTCGGGCAAAGTCCTGGTGTTTTCCGCAAAACGAGCAGATTTTCGACGCGTCACTTTTCTGTTTGCTCATTATTCCCCCGAGCCATGACTCGATCGACGATTCCGTACTCGACGCTCTCTTGGGCCGACATGAAGAAGTCGCGTTCGGTGTCCTTTGCGATGATCTCCGTCGTTTTTCCGGTGTGCTTCGCGAAGTACTCGATCAGCATTTTCTTCAGGCGAACCATTTCGCGAGCTTGAATACCGATATCGCTCGCTTGTCCCTGGACGCCTCCCCACGGCTGGTGGATGAGTACGCGCGAGGAGGGGAGGGCAAATCGTTTCCCTTCGGCTCCACACGCGAGCAGAATTGCGCCCATCGAGGCGGCCTGGCCCAGACAGATCGTCTGGACGTCGGGTTTTATGTACTGGATCGTGTCGTAGATCGCGAGCCCCGCCGTGACCGATCCGCCCGGCGAGTTGATGTACAGGTTGATGTCTTTTTCGGGATCCTGCGATTCGAGAAAAAGCAGCTGCGCGACTATGAGATCGGCGGTCACGTCGTGGATCTCGCCGTCGAGGAATACGATGCGGTCCTTGAGCAGGCGCGAAAAAATGTCGTACGAGCGCTCGCCTTGCCCGGTTTGCTCGACAACAATCGGAACCAGGCTATTGTCGTTCACTGTATGATCGGGACGATACGAATTGTTCATGTGCGGATATCCTTGTGGCGTGACGTCATTGCCGAAATTTACCTATTTCGTTGAAGTAAGTCCAGCAGTTTGACCTTCTCCCCAGGTTTTACCATGTTTCGCTCGAACAATGCGTCAAAGAGCCTTCTCTCGCGAAGCTCGTTTCGGACGTACTCGAGCGCGTTGTTCTTCTCGTAGTACTCGCGCAGCTCGTCGATACTCGTCGACGCGTCGTCGGCGATTCGATTGAGCTCGGCGTCGAGTTCCTCGTCGGTGACCTCGATCTTCTCGTCTTCGATGAGTTTCTGAACTATCAAACGTCCGCGCAGTCGTTTTTCCGCCTGAGGTTTCCATTCCTCGATCAGGTCGTCGCGCGTGCGGCCCTGCGCCGAAAGCATCTGAGATACCTGCTGTTCGGGAACGCGGAACTGCGAGACGAAGTTGCGCCACGCCATGTCGAGCTCGGCTTCCATCATCGACGCGGGAACGTCGATCTTCGCAGACTCAACAAGCTGTTCGGTCAACGCTTCGACCTTTGTGTCACGGACACGCGACTCGACCGTCGACTCCAGCCGTCGCTTGATGTCCTCCTTGAGATCGTCGAGAGTGTCGTACTTGTCGCTGATATCCTGCGCGAGTTCATCGTCGATCTCGGGAAGTTTCCGGGCCTTTATTGCCTTAACGGCGACCGCGATCCTCTTTCTCTTTCCCGCGAGTTCTTCGTTCTCAAAGTCCTCCGGGAACTCCTTCTCAATCGTCTTTTCCTCGCCGTCCTTCATCCCGAGGACGTCGTCGTCGAACTTATAGAGATTGTAGCCCGAGCCGACCGTGAACACAAAATCCTCACGTTTGGAATCGGCGACAACACCTTCATCGTCGACCTCCCAGTAGTCGACCGTCACGATATCGTCTTTCTCTACGGTCCCGCCTTCTTTTTCCTCGACGATCGAGTTTTGCTCTTGAAGCGTCTTGAGTTCGTGAGCGATGTCGTCGTCGGTTACCTCGACCTGCGGCTCCTCGACCGTCAATCCGGTCGTTGGTCCGAGCTCGATTTTCGGGAAAACGTCGTACAGTACTGAAAAAGTCAGATCTTTCTCGATGTCAAAATCGAGCTCGCCGTCGAGCGCGGGTTGCGAGTACGGGAGTGGTTTCTCTTCGATCGAGTCGAACGCTTCACGCAGGCTTGTATCAAGGATCTTCTGAATCGCTTCGTACCGCAGCGCGTCACCGAACTTCCGTTCCATGATCTCCGCGGGAACCTTTCCTTTCCGGAAGCCCTTAATCTGCGCGGTCTTCGAGTGCGTGGCGACGATATCTGCGTACTGTTTCTTAACCTCGTCGTGCGCGACCGTAATTGTCAACCGAACCGATGAGTTCTCGAGCGTCTCGAGTTTTTTCTCCGCAACCATGATCCCATCCTTTATGCAACGAATAAAAAAGCGATCCGGTGGGCCGGATCGCTTTCACGTGAGAAGAGCGGGAGACGGGATTTGAACCCGCGACATCCACCTTGGCAAGGTGGAGCTCTACCACTGAGCTACTCCCGCACGAGAGACAACACTGCGAGAGAAGGGACTTGAACCCTTACACCCGAAGGTACCAGATCCTAAGTCTGGCGTGTCTGCCAATTCCACCACTCTCGCGTATCTTACACAAGATATGCGCCCGGGTCAATAATTGAGACAGACACGTTGCAACACCCGCATTCTTTCGGGGGGTCGGCCTTCTCATTTCCGCCACATATCGTGCAGTGAGCCGTGAAGGGTTCGAACCTTCGACCCGCAGATTAAGAGTCTGCTGCTCTACCAACTGAGCTAACGGCCCTTTTTCTCGTCTGTCCGGAATTTTCTTTCCGGATGCGCCCGGCAGGAGTCGAACCTGCGACCTACGGATTCGAAGTCCGGCGCTCTATCCAGCTGAGCTACGGGCGCGTCACAACCTGACAAAACTCTCGCCGTTCGTGCCGGTAACCCGCCGAACCGGGTGGATGACGGGACTTGAACCCGCAACAACCAGAACCACAATCTGGTGCTCTACCATTGAACTACATCCACCATTTTGCAACGCCGGTAAGGATGGCCGATTCGCGCTTTTTTGTCAAGACCGCGGTCTTTACGGCCTGCGCGCACGCAGAAGCGCGACTGTCGTGCTCCACGGCAAATCTGCCCCTGTCAGCGCGAGTGCGGCGTCCGTCGCTCTCTCGGCGAGCGCGGCGTACCGTCGGCGAAACTCTCGTGCAAAAACACCACCGTCTTCGCCGAACCACCGTTTGGCGTCGTCCGGCTTGATCCGCCGTTTCTCGTCGAAGGTACGGAGCTCGATCTCGACATCGACGAAGCCGGCCGAGTCGAGCGCGGCCGTGAGCTCATCGACGTCCCAGTTGAACCGCGGATCCGTCCGGTCTGAAAAAACGACGCTTTCGACGTCACCGACCGCATCTATGACGTCCCGATGCGCTCCCGTGGTCGCGAGCAGCGACGAGAGTCTTTGTGCCCGACGCGGGATACTCTCCGCCGTGCTCAGAACGGCGCTCTCACTCATGATCGCCGCGAGCGTCCGGAACACGGTGGTCTTGTCGGGTTCTCGCATCGCGACGTTTCGTGCCACGACGCGCTCGGCGAGTTCTGCGTCCTCGGCGGGCCCGGCCGTCGCAAACGCCGAGAGATCACCGGCGAACACGACCGGCCGCTCGATCTCGGCGATGTTTGCCGCGTGTGCCTCGATCGCCTCCCGGGACTGATCGTCCGCGACGACCGCGACCGTGAGACCTTCCGGCGCACGGCGCATAGCCTCCCAGACGAACACTCCCGGCTCCGAGCCGAGTACGACGACGCGATGATGTCGCGCGATGCCGGCTGCGTCGAATACCGCGTCACGGATCGCGGCCAGGGTCGCGGTGCGCGCGCCCGAGACGCGCCGTCGCCACGACTCGCGCCCCCGGTCGGTCGGCGTGAACGTGAGAATTTCGATGTCGTCGTCGTCGTCCATCGCCGCGAGCTGCAGTTCCCGACGCCGCAACACGGTGTCGCGGATGGTGCCCTCGTAGCCGCGTTCCGACGGTTGGTAAAACACGCGTCCGCGCAACGTCTGCGGCAAGTACGCCTGCGCGACCCAGTGATCGCGATACGCGTGAGGGTAGTTGTAACCTTCCCCGTGGCCCATGCCTTCCGCATCGCGCGATGCGTCTTTCAAGTGCCTCGGGACTTCGCCGTCTTTTTCCCGCTCGACGGCGGCTTTCGCGTCGAAGTAACCCATCGTCGTGTTCGATTTTTCGGCCGTCGCGAGGTAGAGCGCCGCGTGCGAGAGGAAGTACTCGCCTTCGGGCAGCCCGACGCGCTCAAAAGCGGCGGCGGCCGCGTGCACGGTACTCAACGCGTTTGGATCGGCCATACCGACATCTTCGGACGCAAGGATCAGCATCCGCCGAAAGAGGAATCGCGGGTCTTCGCCGCCGGCGACCATTCGCGCAAGCCAGTACATCGCGGCGTCGGGATCGGAGCCACGCAACGACTTGATGAACGCGCTGATAATGTCATAGTGGTAGTCGCCTTCTTTGTCGTAGAGAACGGCCTTTTTCTGAATGCTCTCTTCTGCGATCGCGAGGTCGATCATGATCGTACTGCCGTCGGCAGGTGGAAACGGGTCGACACTCGTCTCGACGGCGAGTTCGAGCGCGTTGAGAAGCGATCGTGCGTCGCCGTCCGCGATCGAGACCAAGTGGTCGAGAGCGTCGTCGGAGATCCTCACGTCGAATTTTCCGTATCCTCGATCGGGGTCGCGCAACGCGTAGCGCGCGACCGCGTAAAGGTCCTCGTTCGTTAAAGGGCTCAACTGAAAAACACGGCTTCGCGAGATCAACGCCGAGTTCACCTCGAAGAACGGGTTTTCAGTCGTCGCGCCGATCAAGATAAACGTGCCGTTCTCGACCCACGGAAGCAGCGCGTCCTGTTGCGCTTTGTTCCATCGGTGAACCTCATCGACGAAAAGAATTGTTCGCCGGCCGTACAGCGACCGCGCGTCCTTCGCAGTTTCGATCGCCGCGCGGACGTCTTTCACGCCGCTCAACACCGCGTTCAAAGCCGTGAACGAACTCTTGGTCGTGTTCGCGATCACGCGTGCGAGTGTCGTCTTGCCGGTCCCGGGTGGACCGGAGAGGATAATCGAGCTCAACTGGTCGGCCTGGATCGCGCGCCTCAGCAGCCGTCCCGGGCCGAGAATGTGATCCTGGCCGATGAACTCTTCGATCGTCCGCGGTCTCATCCGCGCTGCAAGCGGCTCGTCGCGAGGCGAGAGCGAGAATAGGCTCGTGTCAGACATACCGGCGCCAGTATATCATACGCGGTTCCTACGGAGCATCAGTTCCGCGCCGCATCACGACGAATCTTCGACGGGATTCGTCGAATCCGGTCGGCGAAACCCGAAACACAATTGTTCGAGCTGTCTTAACACGGTACAATAAGGGCGATGAAAGCTTTCCTTGCCGTTTCCCTCGCCGTATTTCTCACTGCGCAGGTTCCGGCGCAGACCGACCGCGAATGGTACTCGTTTCTGTCGCCGGATGAACAGAACGTCGTCTCGAGCGCGTTGCGCCGGATTATAAGCTATGAGACCCTCGCCGCGTCACTGCGCGAGTCGATCGGTATTCACATCGACTCGATGCTCGACCGACGGACCGAGTTGACGCGGATGATCGACCGGCGTGAGAACTTCTCGATGATCGACGGTGAAACGACGGCGAATCTGCTCACGCAGTGGAGGGAGCTCGGCGTGGAGCTCGAAAGCTACCTGCGCGGTGAGGGTGGTTTCGATGGGCTGTCGCTCGGGGATCTTCGCGATGGGCCGTCGCTCAGAGACCTGCGTGATGCAGAGCAACGCGTGCGCGATGAGTACCACCGAATACTCGAGAAAGTGGCCGGGAGCCTGCCTGAACCCGACACCGACGCGTTCGTCGCGAGCATCTCGTTTGTGCGAACGTATCACGCTCGCCGCGGTGCAAGCGTCGACAGGATAATGGAGTTATCGGACGACATCGTCGCGAGGATTCGTGACGTCGAATCGATCGAAGCGCTTTCGCGTTTCGTGCGCGCCGTGTCGGAGGACGTCGACCCATCGGTGCTACGCAACGTCGCAACGGCTCGCTTTTTTGCGACTCGCTCGGTCCAAAAGTGGAGTTTGCAGATCCTGCTCGGCGCCGGCGACTCGGTCATCGCAGCCGGTCTCGAGAAAATCGCGGACGACGTTCGCCACATCGACGAGGATCTGTCTGCTCGTGCCGTGAGGCTCGCTCGCGACCGGCGCGAACTGCTCGACCGTGTGGAGCGCGCGCGCGCATCGGTCATTCCTTTCATTCGGCGCGCGGATCTCGTGTTCTGGATGACCGCACCGCGGACTCAACCAAGGCTCTGGGTGGAAGTCCGAGAGTTTGCGGAAGGTTTGCACGCGCTCGGCCGCGAAGGGACAACAGTGATGTACGCGACCGACGTGGCGTTTCGCGCTGCAGTGCGGCTTTACGTTGCGTATTACTCGCGGTTGACGCATCGGCAGAGATGGAGCCTCGCCGAAGCGTCCGGGATCGGTTGGGACGTTCTCGATGCCTCGTGGAACACCGCAACGAGCGTACTGCATCAGCGGGTCGACACCGAACTGGCGGAGTCGCTCGAGCGCCGAATTAACGATGTTCGTGAAACGATCGAGTCGTCGGCGATGACACCTTCGGAGTATCGCGCTGCCGGTACGCAAGCGATCGACGAGTTCATGAAGTTTGTCACAACGAACCCGTACAGCCGTGACGAGCAGTTTCTCTGGGCAGCGTTGACCGTTCTCTCGAACCGGTACGCGGTCGCGCTGTTGGCCGGCGATCCGAAATACCAGGACATCGCGCTGTCCTTAGAACAGCATCTCGACGCGATGTTCGACCGAGTCGAACATCGCGTTCTCGAAGCGCTCACCGGCGGCGCGTATATCCCGCGAACCGTCGAAGAGGCGTACGTGTACGATCCGATCGTTGAACAGATTTCCGGAACAACGCGTTTTGAACGCGTGAGCACGATTTATCTTCGGGTCGAGCCCGAGCGTGGCGCGCCGGTCCGTATCGAAACGCCTCGTCCCGGCGTCGCGACGCTCTTTTATTTCGGTTATCTCGAAGAGACAAATCCGATGCAGGCAGCGGCAAGCGGCACCGACGGCGTGCGAAACTGGGCTTCAATTCACGGTGTGACGGTCGCGACCGCTACGCCGCCCGGAGTGCTGACGGGCCGGATCGCCGTAGACGACATCGAAGTTCTTCTGCGCAGCGTCGCGAACGGAATCGAGTTCGATGACTCCGACCCCCTGAGACGTTTTGAAACCGCGTTGCGCGGCTGGACGAATGTTCGCGATATCGGAACCGGTTTGTTGAACGGCTTCGCGGGCGACGTGGCATTCGACAACCGAACCGTGTTTGGTAAAGGCGTCCAGTTGACCGACCGAATTCTCGATGAGGCCGCCGCGTTCCGGGTCTCCGCCCACGAAGCCGTCGCGGCGATCCATCGTGTCTGGGACGTCGAGAACGGGTCTACCCGAGACGCCGTGACGCGGTATCTCGACGCGTTTATCGATGATCTGGCTCGGTACGAACGCACCGTCAAAGCTGAAACGTTTCACGCCCGGTCGCGAGAGCTGCTTCGAGTCGTCGAGAACGTGACGTGGTACGATGAATCTACTGCCGGAACTCTCTTCGAGCGTATCGAGATTGCCGCGAGTACCGGCGAACTCGATCCTGCGACCGTCGAGGTTATTCGGGCCCGAGTTCGGGATCTCGCTTCGACGATCGTAACGGAGGATGAATAGTAAATGTTCAGTACGGCGTGCCTTTATCGAGAATTCCTGCGTGCAATATCGATTTTGCTCGTGGCGTGCCTGTTTCTCATCGTCGCTGCGTGCGGCGACCGCGAGCCGATCGTCGAAGACAAACCGGTTCCTGTTCTCGACGAGGGTCCCTCTGTTTCGCCCGTCCGGGCGGGATCGTCGGGTTTCCGGGGCGGTGACGGCAGGCTTGGGGCGTATGCCGGGACGGGAGTTCCGGGCGACACTTCGTGGACGACAGCGTTTGGCGCGCCTGTAGCCGAAAGCCCGGTGGTTTTTCACGACGGTCTTTACGTCGTGACAATCGACGGCGTCGCCCGGAAACTGTCGCTCGTGCAGGACCGTATCGAGTGGACGAGAGAGTTCGGTGACTCGAGTTTTGTCGCTCCGACGGTGTTGGGGGACACGGTCTATGTCGTCGCACACGACGGGAACATTACCGCGCTGCACGACCGCGACGGCTCGCTACGGTGGAATGCCCGCATCGAGGGGAGAGTCACCGCGTCGCCGGCGGTTACCGACGGCGTGATCCTGTTCGGTGCGCGTTCGGGGGTGTTAACGGGGTTCGATCCGAACACCGGCGACGTTTTGTGGGAACGCACGTTGTCGGGCGCGCTGACCGGGATAGCGACGATCGATGATCTGCTCGTTGTCGCGACCGAGAGTGGGCGCGTCTACGCGATTGTCGCGGCCAACGGAAGCCCGGTTTGGGAGCACGATCTCGAGCGTGCGATCAAAGCAGCGGTGACCGCGCACCACGGTACGGTATTTGTCGTTACGATGGCCGGGTCACTCCACGCGCTCGACGTCTCGTCGGGGATCGAAAACTGGAGACACGAGACCATCGGTCCGATCTACGGTGGCGCGGCCGTAGGCGACGGGATCGTGATCGTCGCGACACTGGCCGGTGTCGCGCACGCGATCGCTGTCGAAACCGGGGCCGAGCTGTGGCGGATGGTCGGGCGAGGTGAATACGTCGCCGGACCGGTGATCATCGGGACGACGGTACTTTTTACCTCGACCGACGGCACTATTGTTGTGCACCAACTCGCCGACGGCGCTCGCGCCCGGCGTGTTGAACACGCGGGTGCGATTACCAACGATGTCGTGTCGGATTCGAGCAGAGTATTCGTTGTATTGAGCGGCGGAGAGATGGTCGCGTACACGCTGCAAGACGAGCCACAAGTCGGAGTTGCGGTGGAGCTCGACGACCACGACCGAATCCGGGTCGACGGTCCGCCGCGTCGAGGAAGACTCTCGACCGATCCGGTGCGTTTACTCCTGGTTGCGGATCGATCGGGACCTTACTTGATCACGAACGACAACCACGACGAGGCGCCGACGGTGGTAACCGTCGAGGATCAATCGGGCGCGGTGATCGCACGAAATTTTCTGCGGTTTGACTATCTCGATTCGTTTTCGGTCGAGTTGGTCGCCGGCGAAACGGTGCTCATAGTCGTTCAGCCGATGAACAACGACGTACTCGGTAGCGAGTTCGCGCTTGAGGTGTCGTACGTCGGTGATCGATGACGTCGTTCGCGGGTCGGGGGCCGGTTACTCGAGTAACCCCTCTTCCGAGCCACGGACTTTGATGAGCCGTTTTTTTTCTTTTTCCGAGCTTTCTATCGATGACTCGAACTCCGCGATCTTGGCGTTGCTCTCTTCGATTTGACGCTGGTGACCGGCAATCTGGTTCTGCATCCGCGCGACGTCATCGGTGATGATGCGGATCTGTATTGCGGCGTTCAATTTGTCGATTAACGCCTCGTTCTCGCGATTCTGCTCGATACACGTCTTTATCCGCTCGGAGTGTTCTTTTATTTCGGGATAGATCTCGGCCGCGTCGTCTGATATGTAGAGCTCACCGATTCGGCGAAAACACTCGTTCAACTCGGACTGGATCTCGCCGATCCGAGTCTCAAGCTCGTGCACACGGCGGTTGACCTTTTTTTCGACACCGAGAGACTCGAGCTCGGTCTCAAGTTCGGCGATCTCCGTCGTGAGGCGCTCGCGTTTTTCGCGCAGTGCTTCGAGTCGCTCGGCCGCTTCGAAGTACGGTGCCGCGGTATCGTTCAAAGACGGATTCTTGACCGATTCAATGAAGCCCGAAGCGGCGATGAGCTCACCGGTTTTCCGGTATGCACGCGGCAACGCACTCTGTCGCGCGGCTTTCCTGTTCTTGAGAAGCACGATCTTGCCGCGGACGACCATTTTCTCGAGTATCGGTTTCGATTCGAGCTCCGATTGATGCCGCAACAGGTCATGATCGATCTGGATGAGCTCCTCGGTGAGCTTAGCCGGCTCTTCGAACGCCTCGTCGAACTCGGTGTCTGTGAGTGCGTTTGCGCGGTAGACCGAGTACGCCTTCTCGCCGATTGCCTCGTACACGGGGCCGAGGTCCTGGTTTATCTCTTTTTCCGCGGTTCGCGTATCGTCGATCGTCGCGTTGGTCTCGTCGATCTTGCTATCGATCTCCCGGATTCGCTCTATCGCGTTTTTCCTCTCGGTCAATTCTTGGGTGAGTCTGCCGGCGTTTTCAACAACTTCGGCGAACTTCTCATCCGAGATCGACGACCGTTTCTTCTCAAAGAGAACCTCTCCGATCGCGAGGTGAGAGTTCGCGATAATCGTGGTGTTTTTCTTGATCTCTTTTTCGAGCGCCGAAATTCGGGTCCTGTACGCATCCATGGTATTCTCCTCTATCCTAACCGTCGATTTCCCATACCGGTTTTTTTGCTGTTTCGGTGATCAATCCCGAGAACGGGAGTGTCTCGACAAATCGACAAAACGTCGCCCAGTCGCCCTCGGAGTAATGATTGCGCTCCTCGAAAATCTGTCGCAACGCCTGGTAGTCGATTTTCGCGTAACCTCTTCTTATGTAGTTATCGGGCAACATCTCCTGGACTTTCGCACGGTCACCTTGCTCGATGTGACGGTTAATGACTTCGAGAACTCCGTCCGGGATTCCGTTCTCGAAGTCGCTCTGCGAAAGCCGTCTCATCACGTCCGAGTCGCCGATCTTTTTTCTTACCCACTGGACCTCGGTCATGAACTTTTCGGATTGTTTCCACCACTGCATCGTTGCCGTGATGTCGATCACGACGTCGAGCAGCCACAGGAATAACTTGCGAGACTCCCCATCACGAATACGCTCGATCATGAACTTAAGGTCTTCCTTCCCGAGCCGCGTATCGGACGACGTGTCGGAGTCGTGACCGTACACTTGATGCAGCTCGTTCGCTGCCTCTCTGATGTTGTTCACGTTGCCGACGAGTTTCAAGTCCATGTATGCAGTATCTTAACACCTTGGCGAAGAAATTGCTAACCACAGGATTAGCAAGAGCAGTTCTATAGGCTTTTTCTTGCCGTGTCGGCCGCGATCGAGTAACTTTGACCGGGACGGTGAAGCATGAACGACAAACTCAAGGCCGGCGACAAGATAAGGAAATCGGACGAAGAGTGGAGAAGATCGCTCGCGCCCGATCAGTATCGCATCGCGCGAAAAAAAGGCACGGAGCCCGCGTTCACGGGCAAGTACTACAATATGCACGATGCCGGTACGTACGAGTGCGCGTGTTGTGGGCGTCAACTGTTTGATTCGGAGACGAAGTACGACTCAGGGAGCGGGTGGCCAAGTTTCTTCGCGCCGATCGAGCCCGACGCGATTATCGAGAGTCAAGACCGGTCGCACGGCATGGTCCGGACCGAAGTAGTCTGTGCGCGGTGCGACGCTCACCTCGGCCACGTATTCCCGGACGGTCCGCAGCCGACCGGTTTGCGGTACTGTATCAACTCCGCATCGCTTAGCTTCCGTAACGCTGAAAAGTAAGATGCTGAAAAGCAAGAAATAGATCGTTGAGATAGACCAAATTCGCGGAGAGCGACAGGTAGGCCTTGCGCCGCTGATCAGTTAAAGAGGTGCGATATGTCGACGGAGTCACCGACCACGTGACGAATCTCCCGGACCGCCTTCCGCATGATCGTGCTTCGGCGGACCGCTTCTGAAACTTTCTCCAGCCTCTCGACCGTGCACGTCATTTCGATGAAACCTTGGCGGTCGTCGTTAGAGAAGATGTCGGTCACAGCGATCAGGAACGAGAGCTGTTCCGCGTCTATGTCCGTGAGCGGCGTGATGTCGAGCGCGGTGCCCGTGACTTCCGCAAACTCAGCGAGCGTCGCGACCGCGTCGCTTAACGCGTCCGCAAGCGCTTCTTCATCGTCGCTCGCATCGTCGCCGAACATGTTCACCTTGGCGGTGAGGTACGGGCGGTCCTCAAACACTTCAAGGATTCTAAACCGCTCGGCGCCGAACGTGAGAATATCGAGCCGACCGTCATCGTACTCCTTGATTACGCTCTTGATCTCCGCTGTCGCACCGACGTTTTGGAGCCGAGATCCGGACGCGTTCACGACGCCGAACTCACGCCCGGCGGTTATGCACTCGGATATCATGATGCGATACCTCTCTTCAAAAACGTGAAGCGGCAAAGGCATCCTCGGCATCAGCACCGTATTGAGCGGGAAGATCGGTATACGTGGTTCATCCATGCTGTTAACCTTGCTTTAGTGTGAGCTCGACCGGACAGTGATCGGAACCGATTATATCCGCTCGTATCGACGCGCCGGCGACTCGCGAGACAAACCGTTCGTTCACGCAGTGGTAATCGATCCGCCACCCGACGTTTTTCTCGCGCGCTCGGTTCATGTACGACCACCATGTGTAGTTTTTCGGCTCGAGGTTGAACATCCGGAACGTGTCTCGGTATCCGGCTTCCGTGAACCCGTCCATCCAGGCGCGTTCTGCGGGTAGATACCCCGCGCTGTTCTCGTTCGCCTCAGGGTGTTCGAGATCGATCGGATGATGCGCCACGTTGAAATCACCGTTGATGACGATGTTTTTTCCCGATGCGACGATTTCATCGCATTTTTCTTGAATTGTTTTGCAAAACTCGAGTTTGTACGCAAGCCTCGCGCCGCCGTCGCGGCTGTTCGGGAAGTACGCGGTGATCAAGACAAAGTCGGGGTATTCGGCGATGAGCACGCGGCCTTCTGAGTCGAACCGCGCATCTCCGAGCAAATCGACCGATCTCGGCCGCTCTCGCGAGAACAGCGCGACTCCGCTGTAACCTTTTTTCTCCGCGGAGCTCCAGTACGCGGTGTATCCGGCGGGGTCCGTCAACGCGTCGGAGAGTTGCGACGGGTGCGCTTTTGTCTCTTGAAGACACAGGATATCGGGTTTCTCGGCGGCAATGATCTTGACGAGCCCCTTCTTTTCTGCCGCACGGATGCCGTTCACATTCCAAGACACGATCTTGATCATGGTGAGAAAATAGCGCCGTTTTTCTGTTTAGGCAAACAGCAATGACTCGAACGCCGAACCAACCCGAGACCTCACTCGCTCAAGAGTAGACCGCGCGTTCCGCTTCGAGTTGCTCCCAACGGCGTATCGCATCGTCGCGGCGTCGCTCGCACCCGGAAATCGTGTCCTTGAGACGCTTGGTTTCTTCGCCGTCGGTGTAGACCGACGGTAGTGCGAGCCGTTCTACGAGCGACGCGTGCTCGGACTCGAGTTTTTCGATCTCCTCGACGAGTCGGTTCTCTTCGTTGATGATCTTCCGTAGTTCAGACCGTCGGTTCTTGTCGCGTTCGTGGTCGCTCTTCGCGCCGGCCGAGTCCAGATTCTCGGAAGGACTCGTGGACCGGCGCGTGCTTGGCGCCCGCTCGCCGGCGGTCTCGGCCTCGAGCCGATACAGGTAGTACGCGTAATCACCCGGGAAGTCACGTGTACGCGGGGTTGAACTCGGCGTCGCGGGTGCCGTGAGCTCGATGACGCGCATCGCGAGCCGGTCGATGAAGTATCGATCGTGCGACACAAAAACAACCGTTCCCGTGTAACTCGTCAACGCGTCGAGCAGGACGTCTTTCGACGTCAAATCGAGATGATTGGTCGGCTCGTCGAGAACGAGCAGGTTGACCGGTCTCAACAGCAGCGTCGCGAGCAGCGCGCGCGCGCGTTCGCCACCGCTCAGAACGCCGATCGGCTTGTGTACGTCATCGTTGCGGAAAAGGAACGCGCCGAGCACATCGCGCACCCGCGACATCGACTCATTCGGCGCGACGTGCTCGAGGTGCTCGATAACGGTCGAGTCGTCGGGCAGCGCGGCCGCTTTCTCCTCGGAGAAGTACGCGTACGAGACATCGGTACCCAGCCTGCACTCGCCGGAGAACGAGTCGTCCTGCCCCGCGATTATCCGGAGCAGCGTCGACTTGCCCGCGCCGTTGCGACCGACGACGACGAGTTTCTCTCCGCGTCGAATGTCGAACGAAACGTCCGAGAGGACGACTCGCGAGCCGTACGACTTGCCGAGGTTCGCTAACGAAACGACGTTCTTACCCGAGTGCGGCGGTGTCGGGAACCGAAACCGGATCCGCTTGAGCGACTCGGGAATCTCGATCCGGTCGATTCGCTCGAGCAACTTGACGCGACTTTGAACAAGGCGCGCTTTGGACGAGTTGTACCGAAAGCGCCGGATGAAGTCCTCCGCCTTCGCTATCTCGTCTTGTTGCTTCTCGTATTCGGCGATGATCGCCTGCATCTGTTCCTCGCGCATCTTCTCGTAGCGGGTGTATCCACCCGTGTACACCGTTATCGAGCCCATGTACAGCTCGGCGATCGACGTTGCGACGTTATCGAGAAAGTACCGATCGTGCGCGACGAACAGGACGGCGCCGGAAAAAGCCTGTAGATGCTGAAGCAGCCATAAGCGCGCTTCAAGGTCGAGATAGTTTGTCGGCTCGTCGAGCAACAACACGTCGGGAGTACGCAGGAGGGTCTTTGAGAGCGCGATGCGCATCTGCCAGCCGCCGGAGAACTCGTCGGTCTTTCTCTCGAGATCCTCGCGTGCAAAACCGAGGCCGGTCGCAATCCGCTCAATCTCGCCGGCGCGCGTGTAGTAGCCGCTGTGTTCGATCTGCTCCTGAAGAGGCGTGTACGCGGTGAGCAACGCGGCGATCTCGTCGGCATCCGTCGCGGTCTCGAGTTCGTGTTCGATCCGACGGCGTTCGGTCTCGACCTCGTGAAATTCGTCGAACGCGGTTTCGAGCTCGGCGTACAGCGTGGAGCCCGCGTGTTCGATCCCCGATTGCTGCAGGTACGCGAGGCGCGCCTCGCGCGGTAGCGAGATCTCACCTGAGTCCGGGGAGATCTCGCGCGAGATGAGCCGCATTACGGTTGTCTTCCCGCTCCCGTTCGCACCGGTGAGCGCCACGCGTTCTCGGTCACGCACCGTGAGGTTCACGGATGAAAGGATGTCGCGGTCACCGTACGCGATCGAGACATTGGTCAGTTGAACGTGCGCCACGATACTCCCCGCGTTACTCGTCGCCGCCGACTCGCGCCTCGGATGTCTCGTCGGCGGACGGGTCGGGCGAAGCCGAAGAGTCGTCGTCAAGAACCTGGTCCTCGACGACGTCGTCCTCTTCGGTTTCTCGGGTGAAAAAAATCACGATCGTCGCGGGCGGTTCGGACGTGATTAACGCGTCGGTGATGAACCTGTCGGGGATGAACCTGAGTCTGACGCCGTCAGGCTCGAGCGTGTAAAGAAAGCGGGCCGGTGTCGCGACGTCGTCGAACCGGAACGCAAGCGCGCCGTCGTATCGTGCCGACAACTCGCTCGGCAGAAAAAGTGGGAAGTCTATCGATCCGCTCTCGGGCGTGCCCTGCGGGACGATTCCGTTGCGCACGAGCAGCTCGAACCCTCGCCACACGAAGCGACTGTTCGGGAGGAGTCGGATACGGCCGTAGTTTGCGCTGGTCACCGTCTCACCGTGCTCGACGAGCCGCTCGAACCGCGCGTCGCGTCGCTCGCGCTCTTCGGCGATGATCTCGTCGATATCGCGCGATATTGCGACGAAGTTGACGATTCGTGACGACCCGTCGTGAGGATAACGAAGTGTGATCTGCCTACGATCATGGAACGTCACGATGGCTGATGTTCCGATGAGTTCGTACTGCCTCGCGCCGATCTCGCGGATCTCCGAATACTCGAGGCGTCTCGAGTGATCGGGCAGCACGAGAGTGAATCGTCCCTGGTCCGGGTCGGGGAACAATCCGTGCGCCGTGGTGAACCGCGCAAGATCGATTCGGCGCGCGTCGATCATGTCACGGTAGTACTCGGGCCGCCACGTCTCAGTTAGCAGCGCCTCGATGAACGGATCGGCGTCGGTGTCGGCTTCCTCGACGATGCCGGTAAGCGAGTCGAACACCGTGAGATGGTGACCGAAGACCCATCCAACGGTCCCGTCGGCCGTTAAGACGTTGTACCAGTACGCGACGAGGCCTCCCTCGTTCTGCATCTCCTCGCTGCGATCGAGGACCTTGATCTCTTCGTTCTGTTGGAGTCGGTACACGCGTTCGGAAAACCGTGACATTTGGCTGCGGACAGGCAGGCCGTTCTGATTCACGCGCGCAAAGATGCGCTCGAACTCACCGTATTGTTCGGCAAACGCGGCCGCCTCCGATTCTTCCTCGAAGAATCGGACGCGCCACGTCGCGATCTCCTGCTTTGTTCCGGCAGCGTCGAGATATACGTACGTGTTTGTGATGCGAAGAGTCTCGGTGATATCGATCATCGTCCCGGTTTCGAGTCGAGATTCATCGGGGCTCCATAGTACGACTCCGTGGCCGATCAATCGAGTGGAACAGCCAAAAAGCGTAAACGTAACCGCCAACGCGACTGCGACTTTCAGTCGCCGAATGTCCCTTATACGGGGACGGCCCACGTTTGTGTCGATGCTCATTTCTTTGTCCCTTGGTAGCTTGTTGTATCGATTTTGGTTGTCGTGTCGTCGATCACGACCACGACTCTGCCCTCACGGAGAAGGCGCCGATTCGCGCCGGACGACAGAATTCGCTCGGCCGCGTCCAACGGTATCACAATATCGCTCGGACGCTCGCCGAATGACCGAACTGCCAGGATACGAAGCGGTACTCCCCCGATTCGGTCGACGTATGCAGCCTCGTCGGTCGAGTCTGCGTAGGCTACTACGCCCCACGAACGCACGCGTTCGGGTTCCATTATCTCTCGATCGAGGATCACGCGCATCGACTCGTCGTGCACGCGCGGAAAGAGCGTCGGAACGATCGCGCTTTTCTGATCTGCCGGACGCCCGTGAATCGGGTACTCTCCTTGCGCGTAAATAACGATTCCCGTAAACTCTCGTGTCGGGACCCAGCCGACGACCCGATCGAGCGGCCCGCCGGTGGAGTGACGAACGAAGATCTCGGCGATCTCAGGAAAAACGTTGACCGAGTATCTCACCTCGACCGCCAAGAGATCCGGCGTCCGGTGTGAAGCGATCTTCCGCGGGTCGCGCGCAATTGTCGTTAAGGCGGTGTTGAT
>REEC01000232.1 GCA_007695285.1 Spirochaetaceae bacterium
TCTCTTGCCTTTGCGGCTTCTCTTGCCTTTGCGGCTTCTCTTGCCTTTGCGGCTTTACTTGACTTTTGCCTCACGATGCAAGGTGTGCGTGCGATCAAATGCACAGTACTTCTTGAACTCTAACTTTGACTGCGTATTACGTCGATTCTTCTTCGTCGTGTAGTTCTTTCTGTTACACACGGTGCATTGAAGTGCGATCAACTCGACGCTTTTGCCCTTTGCTTTTGCCATTGCACAGCTCCCCAAAAATCGAGTGCGAAAAGTCAATATAGACACTTAGCCCTATCGTGTCAACCCGAGAAAAACGGGGACCCGCCGGATGTGTCCGTTTATTGAGCCCTCGATCGGATTTGAACCGATGACCCCATCCTTACCATGGATGTGCTCTACCGACTGAGCTACAAGGGCAAATAATACGTCGGGCCAAACTAACAAACGCGGGCAGTTTAGTCAATAGTTCAGCGAAACCGGTACTCCGTGTTGCGAAAAGACGTTCGCGACCGCATCGAGCTCCCCACGAGACGGAGGACGCGTGTCGTTCAGCCGGTACTCGGCGCCGAGTGCCTCCCATTTGTGCCGACCCATCTCGTGGTACGGAAGCAGTTCGAGCTTTTCGACGTTCGAAAGCGAAGCGACAAATTCGGCAGCGCGGACCACGTGCTCTGTTTCCGTCGTATGGCCCGGAATCACAATGTACCGGATCCACGTCGCGATGCGACGTTCGGCGAGTATCCGGGCAAAAGCGAGGATGGGCTTGTTCGAGACCCCGACGAGCTCGGTGTGAAGAGCGTCGTCGGCGTGTTTCAGGTCGAGCAGGACGATATCGGTCTTGTCGAGCAGCTCGGAGATCTCCGGCGTGATACGCGTGAAGCCCGAAGTATCGAGCGCGGTCGTGAGTCCCAGGGCATGAACCTCGGCAAAAAAACGCGACAGGAATCGCGCGTGTAGTAACGGCTCGCCGCCGGTGGCCGTCACGCCACCACCGGCCGGCGCGAGAAACCCACGGTATCGGCGGACGTCGGCGATAAGCTCGTCGAGGGTCACCTCGCGCCCGCCGGCGGGGTCCCACGTGTCGCGGTTGTGACAGAACTTACAGCGAAGGGGACAGCCCTGGAAGAACACGACGAACCGGATCCCAGGACCGTCGAGCGTCCCGAACGACTCAATCGCGTGAATTCGCGTCGCCTCCACGATCGTCCGGCCTTAAAACCGTTCGTGGAACGTGCGCGCGATCACGTCGAGCTGCTGCTCGCGCGTGAGTCGGACGAAATTCACCGCGTATCCACTGACGCGGATCGTGAGTTGCGGATACTTCTCCGGATGCTCCATCGCGTCGAGCAGCATTTCGCGATCGAGCACGTTGACGTTAATGTGATGCCCACCCTTCTCGAAGTAGCCATCGAGGAGCGACGTGAGGTTCGCGAGCCGTGCGTCGCGGGACTTCCCGAGCGACGTCGGCTCGATCGAGAACGTGTACGATATCCCGTCCTGCGCCGACGCGTACGGAAGCTTCGCGACCGAAGAGAGCGACGAGATCGCGCCACGCTCGTCGCGTCCGTGCATCGGATTTGCGCCCGGCGCGAACGGCTCGCCGGCCTTCCTGCCGTCCGGCGTGCTGCCGGTGATCTTGCCGTACACGACGTTCGACGTAATCGTCAGGATCGACTGCGTCGGAACGGAGTTGCGGTACGTGCGGTTTTTCGTGAGTTTCGCCATGAACATCTCGACGAGTTCGACGGCTATCTCGTCGACACGATCGTCGTCGTTCCCGAACTTCGGATAATCACCCTCGACGACGAAGTCGACCGCGCACCCTGAGTCGTCGCGCACCGCCTTGACCCGCGCGTACTTGATCGCCGACAACGAGTCGGCACAGACCGATAGCCCGGCGATTCCACACGCCATCGTCCGCAGAACATCCTTGTCGTGAAACGCCATCTGGATCTTCTCGTACGAGTACTTGTCGTGCATGAAGTGGATCACGTTCAGAGAGTTGATGTAGAGATTGCCGATCCAGTCGAGAAAGTACTCGAACTTCTCGCGCACCTCGTCGTACTCGAGGTACTCCGACGTGATCGGCTCGAAGCGGGGCCCGACCTGGATGCCTTTGATCTCGTCACGGCCGCCGTTGATCGCGTACAACAAGGCTTTCGCGAGGTTACACCGCGCTCCGAAGAACTGCATCTGCTTCCCGAGCCGCATCGCCGAGACGCAGCACGCGATGCCGTAGTCGTCACCCCAGTACGGCCTCATGATGTCGTCGTTCTCGTACTGAATCGACGACGTATCGGCCGAAACGCCGGTGCAGAACTCCTTGAACGCGCTCGGGAGATGAGTTGACCACAAAACGGTGATGTTCGGCTCGGGCGCGGGACCGAGCGTGTACAGAGTATTCAGGAACCGGAACGCGGTCCGCGTAACGAGCGTCCGGCCGTCGAGCCCCATACCGCCGAGTACCTCGGTCACCCACGTCGGGTCACCCGAGAACAGCTCGTTGTACTCGGGCGTGCGAAGAAACCGGATCATCCTGAGCTTCATCACGAAGTGATCGATGAGTTCCTGCGCCTCCGACTCGCTCAGTTTGCCGGCCGCGATGTCACGCCCTATATAAATGTCGAGAAAACTCGAAACACGGCCGAGACTCATCGCGGCGCCGTTCTGCTCTTTCACCGCCGCGAGGTACGCGAGATATACCCACTGCACGGCCTCGGTACCGTTCGCCGCCGGCTTCGTGACGTCGAATCCGTACGATTTGGCCATCTCGGTCAACTCGCCGAGCGCCCGGATCTGCTCGGAGAGTTCCTCGCGCAGGCGAATCGTGTCTTCGTCGATCGAACCGACCTCCGCGGCCACGTGTTCGGCCTCTTTCGCGCGCAGCAAGGCGTCGACACCGTACAAAGCAAGCCGTCGGTAGTCGCCGATGATCCGGCCACGACCGTACGCATCCGGGAGACCGGTGATGATACCGGCCGATCGCGCCGCGCGCATCTGCGGCGTGTACGCGTCGAAGACTCCGTCGTTGTGCGTCTTTCGGTACTTGTGAAACGTTTCCTTGATGCCCGCGTCGAGCGTGTACCCGTACGCGTCGCACGCGTTCTCGACGAGGCGGATGCCGCCGTACGGCATTACCGCACGTTTGAGCGGCGCGTCGGTCTGAAGACCGATTATCACCTCGAGGTCCTTGTCGATGTAACCCGGCGCGTGCGACGTTATCCCTGAGACCGTCGAGGTATCGACGTCGTACGTGCCACCTCTGCTCGCTTCTTCGGCGATCAGCGCGGAAACCTGCTTCCAGAGCGTCTCGGTTTTACTCGAAGCCGAGGCGAGGAAGGCGCCGTCGCCGTCGTACGGCGAGTAGTTCTTCTGGATAAAGTCGCGCACGTCGATGTGGCTACACCACCTGCCACGCTCAAAGCCCGCCCACGCGTCACTCGCGCCGGCTCCTGCGTCTGCGTTCCCGCTCATGTTTTCCGTCCCTTTGTCGACTCGGTACAGAGAGCCCAAAGCCGAGATAATTGTTGAGTGGATTTAACAAGTACAATGTACCGATTTTCCCGCGCGATGCCAAGTCGCAGCGGGGGATAATGCCCGGGGGCGACAAGGGCAGTTCTCATCGCCCGTGATGAGAACTGCCGGGCGGCTACAAGGAGTTACTCGAAAGGTGGATAAAGATCACTTGAAAGCCGATCGGAGCCGTTCGACCCACTTACCGATCCGCTGATCGGTCTTGTCGGACTGGCTGTCTTCATCGATCACGAGCCCCGCGAACTTGCCGTTTCGCGCGGATTTTGAGACGTCGAAGCTATACCCGTCGATCGAGGTTTCACCGACGACGGTGCCGCCGAGCTCGGCGACTTTTTCCGTCAGGATTACCATCGCATCGGCAAAAAAATCGGGGTAGTTCTCCTGGTCACCGAGGCACATCACCGCGACCTTCTTCCCTGTGAAATCGATCGTATCGAGGTTCGGGAAAAAGTCTTCCCAGTCGTCCTGCAGATCACCGGCACCCCACGTCGAAACCGCAAAAATCAGATTATTGTACCGAGTGAGGGTCTCGATATCGGTGTCGGCGATATTGTGTAGATCGGCGTTATCCACGCCGAAAGCATTCTGCAGCTTTTCCGATACGTCGCGCGTGTTTCCGGTCGAAGATCCGTAGAAGATACCGATATTAGCCATAGTTCCCCCTCGGCCCAGCACAGACGGCATACTGTATCGTGGCGTTGTTTCGTGGTGTAGACGGTGATAGTAAATAAAAAGCGATCTCGATGTCAATTCAATTGACGATTGTGACTTGACCGCGCGTTGGCCCGGTTGTATTGTTGAATCGATAATGAGTGTAAAGAAAGACCCGGACCAAACTGATACCGATTCAAATCTCACGCGTCACTTGCTGGAAAGCCTCGAACGCGCCGGAAAACGCAGAACCGCGCAG
Organism: Spirochaetaceae bacterium; assembly: GCA_007695285.1. Taxonomy (GTDB): domain Bacteria; phylum Spirochaetota; class Spirochaetia; order DSM-27196; family PXBQ01; genus PXBQ01. The sequence continues at coordinate 4,436 of REEC01000232.1, forward strand.
AGGTCTGCGATCTGCGAGATCCTCGCGTCTCACGCGGGCCACCCGACCGCGAGCGACGTCTATAACGAGGTGCGTCGTACGTTCCCGATGATCAGCCAGGCGACGGTGTACAACACGATCGATACGCTACGCGAACTCGGCTTGATTGCGCGGCTCGACATCGCGAACCACGACCACACGCATTACGAGATCGATACGCGTCCACACGTGAACGTCGTGTGCCGGTACTGCGAGAACATCGCAGACGTGCAGACCGACTCGGTCGACGTGTTATTCCGGCACGCGGCCGAGAACAGCGGCTTCGCGATCGACCGTGACGGCGGTGTCATCGTGTACGGGGTCTGCCCGGACTGCGTGCAGCGCCTCGCGGACGCTCCGACCGACGCCGAGCGACCGCGAACGTTGCACGGCGCGGAGGCCGGATAGGCGGGCGGCGATGCCGGCGCACGCACGCGCGCCGGCGTGGGTATTACTTCGAAACGCCGTTTACGACGTTGATCGGCGATCCTTTCTGGAACGCGCGGATGTTCTCGGCCGTCGTTTCCATCAACCGAATGCGCGCTTCCTTCGCGGCCCACGCGATGTGTGGTGTGATCATCGCGTTCGGCGCGCCGAGAAGCGGATTGTCGTCACGAATCGGCTCGGTCGAGACGACGTCGATCGCGGCGGCCGCGATCGTTCCGTTATTCAACGCTGCCGCGAGATCGGCCTCGTTCACGAGTCCACCCCGCGCGGTGTTCACAAAAAGCGCGGTCGGCTTCATCTTTGACAACAGCGCCTTATTCACCATGCCGGTGTTCTCGGGCGTCTGGTTGCAGTGCAACGTCACGACGTCGCTCTTCGCGGCGAGATCGTCGATCTCGGCCCACTCGAACTTGTACGACGGCGGATTGCCGTGGTACACGTCGTACGCGAGCACGCTCATCTTGAACGCGGACGCGAGCGCTCCGACGCGTTGGCCGATCCGCCCGAACCCGACGATACCGATCGTCTTGCCCGCGAGTTCGGCGAGCGGCGTCTCCCAGAACGAGAACTCGCCGGACTTCTGCCAGCCGCCCTTCCGGACGAGCTCGGCGTGATAGACCGGCCTGCGAAAATGATTCGTCACGAGCGCGAAGACGTACTCGGCGACCGAGTCGGTTCCGTAGATCGGGACGTTCGAGACGGGAATCCCCTTCTCGCGCGCGGCGTCGACATCGACGACGTTGTACCCGGTCGCGAGCACGCCGACGAACCCGAGCTTCGGCAGCTTATCGAACGTCTCGCGCGTGAGCGGCGTTTTGTTCGTCAGCACGATCTCGGCGTCCTTTGCGCGTTCGAGAATCTTGTCCGCGGGCGTCCGGTCGTACACCGTCGTGTCGCCGAGTTTTTCGACCTCGGTCCAGGGATTGTCACCGGGGTTCAGAGTATATCCGTCGAGCACCACAATTTTCATACGTTCCTCCACGCTGCATCGAGTGTTTCTTTAGATTGCGCAATCACCGCCTCGCGGGTCAAGTCACCGTAGATGCAGACCTCAAAGCTCAGGATAGGACGGCGCGTTTTGTCGAGATAGCCGTTTTTGAGCAGCACCGAGAGGTACTCGGTGAGCTCGTCGACGCAGTTCTCACCCGCGGGGTCGCAGAACGGCGGGTGTTCGTCGCCGTTCATCGGGTGATCGGGTTTGCCCATGACGCAGTTTCCCATGTGCGCGTGCACGACGTACGGGCCCGCCGCGTCCCACGCCTGCGAGGGCGTCTCACCCTGCAACGGAAGATGGCTCAAATCGATCATCAGACCGAACTTCGGAACCGACTTCCTGACCTCGCGCGCGACCGCCGCGGCCTCCGCGTTTGGGCCGATCAGCCGGTTCTTGCCGTACGTGAGCCGGTCGAACGTCTCGAGCACAAGGGGAATATCGGCGTGTTTCTTGAGCTCGCCTCCGATCTCGACGAGAGACTCGACGAGTTTCCCGGTCGCGCGGCCGCGGTCGGCCTCGGCGACGTCGAAACCGGAGAGAAGCGCAAAGCCCCGCGCACCGAGTTCGACGGCCTGCGGAATCGCACCGACAACGGCCGCGACGGCGCGTTTACGCTCGCCATCATCGAGGCTGTTGAGATCGAGTTTCTGCGTGAGAAGCACCGGCTGCGCGCCGAACGCGATCGTCTTGCCGGACTTCTCGACCGCCTTCGCGATCTCGGCGCGCTGCGCCGCGTCTTTCACCCACGACATCTCGATCGCGTCGAAGTACGGATCATCGAGCACGGTCCGGACGCCCGAAAAGTCGCCCTCGCCGCCGATACAGTCCTTCCACAACATGAAGTGCACGATACCGATTCGCGCGTACTCCTGAATCGAACCTTTCATTTTTGTCCTCCTATAACAATGATGCCACAAAGCCTGCCGACGCGCCGTTCCGGCTTCAGCGTCGCGGTCAACCGCGCGATCTCTTCGCCTCGATCGCCGCGAGCGCCGCGGAGACGATGTCGGAGACCGACATGCCGTACGCGTCGAGCAGTTGCTCGTACGGACCGGTCTCCGCGAACCGGTCGTTCACTCCGACCCTCTTGACCGGAACAGGATACTCGTCGGCGACGAGCTCGGCAACCGCTCCGCCAAGGCCGCCGATCACGCTGTGCTCCTCGGCCGTGACGATCGCTCCGGTCGTGCGCGCGGCGTCGAGCACCGCGGAACGGTCGATCGGTTTTATCGTGTGCATCTCGACGACACGCGCCGAGATACCGCGCGCTTCGAGTTCCGCCGCCGCGTCGAGTGCGCGCGCGACGAGCACTCCGCACACGATGATCGTGACGTCACTTCCCTCGCGCGCGGTGTACGCAACGCCGAGTTTCGGCGTGTACGACGAGTCGAACACCGCGGGGACCTCGTTCCGGTTGAACCGGCAGTACACCGGGCCGTCCCACTCGGCGATCATCTTCAGGAAGACCGGCAGCGACCGCGGCTCACTCGGGACGACGACGGTCATGTTCGGCAGGCTCCGCATAATCGCGAGGTCGGTCACCGAGTGGTGCGTGGGCCCGTCGAACGAATCCGAAAGCCCCGAGTACGCTCCCATGAGTTTGATCTTGGCGCCGCCGTAACACGCGTGCGTGCGGATCATCTCGACCGCGCGCGTCGCGAAGA
>REEC01000134.1 GCA_007695285.1 Spirochaetaceae bacterium
CACCGTGAGCCGCCTCGGCGTCGGAATGGCGGAGATCGGGTTTGAGTTGACGGCAAACGACGTGAAGCAGGCGACCGACGTCCTGAACGCCGCGCTTGACGCTGGCATTACGTTTCTCGATACGGCTGCGTGTTACGACGTGAGCGAAGAACTGCTCGGCCGCGCGGTCTCTGCGAGGCGAGCGGAGTACACGCTCGCGACAAAGTGCGGCCACATAACCGGCGGGTATACCGGAGAGCCGTGGACGCGCGCGACGGTCCGCGACAGCATCGACCGGAGTCTCAAACGTCTGCAGACCGATGTCATCGACATCGTGCAGCTTCATAGCTGCGACGTCGAAGTGCTCGAACGCGGAGATACGATCGACGAGCTCGAGAAGGCGCGCGACGCCGGCAAGACTCGGTTCATCGGGTACTCGGGTGACAACGACGCCGCGATGTACGCGGTGAAGACCGGCCGGTTCGACGTTCTCCAGACGAGCTTCAATCTGCTCGATCAGAAAGCGCGGTACGAGCTTCTCGCCGAGGCGAAGAAGCGCAACATGGGAATCATCGCGAAACGTCCGATCGCGAACGGCGCGTGGGGCGCCGCGAAGAGCCCGAGCGAGTACGCGTCGGAGTACTTCTCGCGGTATCAGACCGTAATCGCCGAAGGTCCGATTACCGGCGTTCCGGACGACCGGATCGCTTTGGCGCTCGCGTTCACGCTCTCACAGCCCGAGATCGACGTCGCGATCGTCGGGACAAAAAACAAGGCGCACATGGTCTCGAACATCGAACTCATCGTATCGGGGCTCTCGCTTCCCGCGGTGGTTCGTGATGAGTTGATGAAACGGTTCGACCGGCACGGAAGCGACTGGCCGCAGAAGACCTGAGCTGGACGCTCGTTGACCTCGCTTGTGACGGCCCGCCTACTCGACGACGACCGGCACAACCCCACCCGCGCGGACGTCGATCAGGCCGTGATCGGTAAGCCGCAGTTCGGGGATGACCGGGAGTCCGAGAAAGCTCAGCGTCATGAACGGCGCGCTCATCGTCACACCGAGGTCGCGCGCCGCGGCGTCGAGCTTCTGCATCGCAATGTCGACGGTCGCGATGCTCTCTTCGCTGAGCAACCCTGCGATCGGAAGCGCGAGCTCCGCGACGACGTGTCCACGATCGACAACGACAAATCCGCCACCGATCTCCGCGAGCCGACCGACCGCAAGCTCGAGATCCGCGTCCGCGATGCCCGCGGCCATGATGTTGTGATGGTCGTGCGCGACCGTGCCCGCGATCGCGCCGCGACGCAGACCAAAACCGGTCACGAGCCCCACGCCGACATTACCGTTTGAACCGTGCCGTTCCAAGCAAACGAGCTTTGCTATATCACGGCTCGGGTCGGCGACGATCTCTCCGTCGCGGACGGTCGCCTCGGCTCGGTCCTCGGTCGTGAGAATCTGGTCGGGTATCGGGCGAATGCACCGGACGGTTGTCGTCGCACTCGTAGCCGGGAGGCGAAATCGGGTGGCGGCGTCCGGTGAGACGCGGACGCTGTCACGGACGGCGGTGAGCAGTTCCGCGTCGACGACCGGAGACACCACATCCCGGACAAGAGTACCGTTCCGGGCGACCAGGACGCCGCTGTGGTAGACGGCGCCCGCCGAGAACGTTTCGATCGACTCGAGTACGATCAAGTCCGCGAAGTACCCCGGCGCGATCGCTCCACGCCGGTTGAGCGAGTAGTAACGCGCGGTGTTCCACGACGCGGCGCGTATCGCGGTCGCCGGGCTCACCCCTGAAGCGATCGCGATGCGCACGAGATGGTCGACGCCGCCGTCGCGGATCAGGTCGGCCGGAAGCCGGTCGTCGGTGACAAATCCGACACGATCGGCGGTCTCGGCGGTCAGGAGCGGCAACAGAGTCTTGAGGTTCCGCGTCGCCGAGCCTTCCCGCATCATCAGGAAGACCCCGGCTCTGAGCTTCTCCCGCGCCTCATCGAGTTCGGTGCACTCGTGGTCCGAGCCGACCCCCGCCGCGAGATACGCCTGCACGCCGCGCCCGGTCACCCCGGGAGCGTGCCCGTTCACGGTCGTACGGTGCAGCTGCCCGAGGTAAGCGCGCGCGAGTGTATCGTCGTCGCCGTCGATCAGCGCGGCGTAACTCATCAACTCGCCGACGCCGACGACCGCCGGATGGCCGAGCAGCCGCGCGATCTCCGGTACTCCGATGCGCGCTCCCGCGGTCTCGAGTCTCGTAGACGGCACACAGCTCGGCGCATCGATCCAGATACTCAGTGGCAGTCCGCTGCTCGACTGGATACACCACTCGATTCCCGCGATACCGGCGACGTTCGCGATCTCGTGTGGATCCCAGACGACTCCGGTTACGCCGCGCGGAACGACCGCGTTCGCGTACGCGGCAGGTCTCACGAGCGACGACTCGATATGCACGTGGCCATCGATCAAGCCGGGGCAGACGTGCGCGCCGCCGAGATCGACCGACTCGACCGTGTCGGCATCGTCGTACGTCTCGCCGACGCCGGCGATGAGCCTTCCGGCGATCGCGATCGAGCCGCGCGTGATCTCGTTCGTGATGACGTTCACGATACGCGCGTTTCTCAGAAGCAGACTCGCCCGCGCGCGGCCCGCCGCGACCGCGACCGCGGACGCGACCTCGGCCTGTGTCGCGACCAGCCCATCGATTGTTTTGTCCAGCATCGTGATGCCTCCTGCCATAAGTGTAGTCGAGAACCGTGCAGTTGTGTATTCCCGCTCAGCTTGATCCTCGCTTCGCCGCGTGCGAGAATCTGCGCGAATCGAGGAGGCAACCGATGGAACACTACCTCGGCGTCGATATCGGCGGGACAAAAACCGCGGTCGTCGTGGCGGCGGTCACCGGCGACAACACCGTAGAATTTCTCGGTAGGCGCGAGATCCCGACCGCGGAGATCGCCGGCCCGGACGCCGCGGTCCGGCAGATCGTTGAGTTCGCGCACGAACTTTGTGAAAAGTCCGGTGTGGCGCTTGGTTCGATCGGGGGAGTCGGCGTGAGCTGCGGCGGGCCGCTCGACTCGCGCTCGGGGATGATTCTGTCGCCGCCGAATCTGCCGGGTTGGGATGAGGTTCCGATCGTCTCTAAACTCGGCTCGGCGCTGTCGCTTCCGGTTCGGCTGATGAACGACGCCGACGCGGGCGCGATCGCCGAACAACTCTACGGTGCGGGTCGCGGTGCGCGGAACATGATCTTCGTGACATTCGGTACCGGGTTCGGCGCCGGGCTGATTCTCGACGGCCGGTTGTACGAGGGAAGTTCAAACGCCGCAGGCGAGATCGGGCACGTGCGGCTCGAGTCCTGGGGTTCCATCGGGTACGGCAAACGTGGCTCGGTCGAAGGCTTCTGCAGCGGCGGAGGGATCGCCCAAACCGCGGTCACTCTCGTAACCGAACGTCTGCAACGCGGGGAGCCGGCGGGTGCTCTTGAGCGGGACGTTTCGGCCGGCACCGTGAGCGCACGGTCGGTCTTCACCGCGGCCGCGGCCGGTGACGAGATCGCGCGGGACGTAGTCGAGGTCACGTCTCGGCAGCTCGGACGCGCGCTCGCGATCCTCGTCGATCTGCTCAATCCGGAGATCATCGTGCTCGGAGGAATCTTCGCGCGCGCGGAGCAGCAGATCCGGCCGGTCATGGAGCAATCGCTCGCGGCCGAGGCGATCGCGGGAAGCCTCGCTACGTGTCGAGTCGTCCCGGCGGAATTGGGGGAACGGATCGGAGATTACGCGGCGATCTGCGCGGCGATGGAGATACGTACATGAAAGAGCGAACGATGTCTGCCCTCGAGAGAACGATCGTGAGACATCCACGGCTCGAGGGCTGCCGCGCGTCGATAAAGACCGCGTACGAGACGCTGCTCGCGGCGTTCGCCGCGGGGGCGAAGCTCCTGTTATGCGGAAACGGCGGCAGCGCGGCCGACGCGACGCATATCGCAGGAGAGCTCGCGAAGGCGTACCTGCTTCGCCGCGCGCCGCGCGAGCAAATTGCCGAAAAAATCCGCGCGGGGCTTCCCGGCCCCGACGCGTCGTGCCTTCTCGCGCTCGAAGAGGCGCTCCCTGCAATCTCGCTCACGACGAACAGCGCGCTTTTGACCGCGACCGCGAACGACGTGAGCGCCGAGCTCGTGTTCGCGCAGCAGGTCATGGCGTACGGCCGAGCCGGCGACGTCGTTCTGGGTCTCACGACCTCGGGTTCGTCGGCGAATGTCGTCCGCGCGTTTCAGACGGCGCGGGTGCTGGGGCTTTCGTCGATATGCCTGACCGGCTCTCGTGCGCCTGAGTGGTTGCGCGATCTTGTCGACGTCGTAATCGCGGTTCCCGAGAGCTCGACCCCGTCGGTCCAGGAACTGCATCTGCCGGTGTACCACGCGCTTTGCGAGATGTTGGAGTCCGAGCTGTTCGTGGACTGAGTCCGGCCAACACGTTCAGTGTCGACGCGTTCGGTTGCGTATCGTCGGTACACGGTCCATAATCGCGTATCGGCTTTCGTTCGAGTCAAGGAGTACACGGTGGTTCATGTATTGGTGACGATGCAGATCAAGAGTGGGAAGATGACGGAGTTTCTGGCGACGGTGAAAGAGCTTCAGCCGTTTGTACTAAAGGAGCCCGGGTGTCTCGAGTACGACTTCACGCGCGAGGTTCCGTCGCCTCTCGGCATCCAGGAGCCGATCGACGAAAACAGGATCACGCTGGTCGAGAAATGGGAGTCGATGAAAGCGCTCGAACTCCACGCACAGCCCACGGCGGAGCCCGATCCACGACGGAAACAACTCGCCGAAACGATGCGCGGTCTGCGCGAGAGTGTCGTCGCGCGCGTGACCGAATCGATCGCGTAACACGCTCCGGAGCGACCGCTCAACGTTCGGCGACCGCTCTATCTGACAACCCGACCACTGCCCGAGCCGCCGACGAGCGCCATGACTTCGTCGAACGACGAGACGTTGAAGTCCCCGGTAATCGAGTGCGCGAGGCAGCTCGCGGCGACCGCAAACGACAACGCAAACTCGTCGGTCGGGTTCTCTTCTCCGGCGAGGATGCGGATCAACCCCGCACCAAACGCGTCGCCGCCGCCGACTCGGTCTACGATGTCGCGGATCTCGAACGGGTTATACCGACCGTCGTCCATCGGAGCGAACACGGGGGTCTTTGAGACAACGTCGTACAACATCGCGCCCCAGTTGTTGTGATCCGCGGAGAAGGACTCGCGCAGAGTGATCGCGACTTTCTTCAGGTTCGGGAACTGCTCGGCGATCTGCGCGGCAACGTCGGGGTACTTCTCGATCTCGAGTTTCCCCGAATCGACCTTGCTCTCACCCGCACGAATCCCCAATACGTCCTCGGCGTCCTCTTCGTTTCCGATCAGAACATCGACAAACGGGAGAATCTCGCGCATAACCTGACCCGCGAGATCTCCGGGCTTTGTTCCGGGCTTCCACCGCCAGAGCTTCTTCCGGTAGTTCAGGTCGAGAGAGACCGTGACACCGCGCGCGCGAGCGGCTTTCACCGCGGCGAGTGTCGCCTCAGCCGCGAGCTGCGACACCGCAGGCGTGATGCCTGTCGTGTGAAACCAACGAGCGTCGGCGAACAGGTCGTCCCACGGGTACGTCGACACTGACGCGATGCTGATCGCCGTACCGTCGCGGTCGTACGTGACCGTGCTCGGCCTCTGATTCGCGCCGCGTTCGACGAAGTACAACCCAAATCGGCCGGTTTCGGTGACCCGGATCCCGGAGACGTCGACGCCGTACCCGCGGAGTTCATCGCGGCACGCGTCGGTCAACGGCCCGGTCGGCAGCGCGGTCACAAACCGCGCCGGAAGGCCAAGCCGCGAGACCGAGACCGCAACGTTCGCCTCGGCGCCGCCGAACGTGAACTCGAGCGTCCCCGGCATAACCTGCCGGAGCCGCAAGTTCCCGGGAGGCACGAGCCGCCCCATGATCTCGCCGAACGTCACAACGTACGCGTTGGTCACGCGCCGCGCTCCTTCTTGAAGACCGCCATCGCCTCTTTTGCACGACTCGTGATCGCGTCCCACTTACCGTCGGCGATCTCGTCGCGCGGCGCGATCCACGATCCGCCGACCGCGAGAATCGATTTCTCGGCGACCCACTCGGCAAGGTTGTCCTGGCTCACCCCGCCGAGCGGGATGAACTTGATCCCGAGGTGCGCGTACGGCGCGGTGAGCGCCTTGAGCGCCTTGAGTCCACCCGCGACGCCCGCGTGGTAGAATTTCAGGACGGAGCAGCCTGCAGCGAAAGCGTTCTCGATCTCCGACGGCGTCATCACGCCGGGTGCAAACGGAAAGCCGATCTTGTCGGCGAACGCGAGGATTTCCGGGTTGAACCCTGGTGCGACCGCAAACGCGGCACCCGCGTCGCGCACCGCGGTCAGCTGATCTTTCGTGAGCACGGTGCCCGCGCCGACCGTCATCTCGGGGACGCTTCCGGCGATCGCCTCGATCGCGCCGAGCGCTTTCGGCGTGCGGAGCGTAAGCTCCATCCCGGCGACTCCACCGGCGAGCAGCGCTTTCGCGAGCGGAACCGCCTGCGAAGGTTCGTCGATCGTGATCACGGCGATGACGCCCGCCTCGCCGATCTTTTTGGTGAGTTGTTCAGTTAACATGGTACCCCTCTTCCCGCAATTGGTCTCTCGAAACTATTTCTCGAGACTTTTGCGGATCTTCGTCTGTTGGATGCGTTATCATGAAACGCAAACAAGTAACAGTCAAGCCCGGGCGCGAAATCACCACGTCTTTTCATACAAGTCCCATCGATGAACCAGCTCGAAGCCGGAGCCGAGGTAGAACGGCTGATCCGATCCCACCCAGAGACACCGCGCACCGAGCCGACGCAGTCGCCGCGCACCTTCGTCGATCAAGACGCGTCCGAGACCGCGTCGCCGGTGGTCCGGGACGGTCCCGGCGGGCTCGAGCATCGCCGAGCGAAGCAGCGCGTCGTACCAGAAACCCATCATCGCCGCGGGCTCCCCGTGCGAATCGACGAGCAACAGATCGAGGAACGGCGTGTAGTCCGGCATCGTCTGCAGCTTCCTGAAACCCGCCTCGTTCCGCGCGCGAAGCGGCTCGTCGTCCGCGTATCCGAACGACCGCGAGTGGCAGACCGACTTGAGCCGTGGGTCGGGGCCCTCGATCAACGAGTACCCGTCGGGAATAGCGACGTCGCGTGTGACCGAGCTCGGCGGATCGAGAATCATCCGGCACATCGCCTCGCTCCACGGCGCCTGCGTGAAACCGCGTTCGAGCGCGGCGGTCGCGCGGCGCGGGAACCGTGGATCGATCCGCAGTTTCATCACGCGACGGCCATCGTCGGTGCGTGTGGCGCTGTGTTGTTCGGCGAACTCGAACATCTCGGTGAGCAGCTCCTCGGGGAGCTCGTCCCGACCCGACATGAAGAAAACCTCGCCGCGGTTTTCGCCTTCGGTCAGGACCACCGCGACGATCTCGCCGCGTTCATCGCGAAAAA
>REEC01000140.1 GCA_007695285.1 Spirochaetaceae bacterium
CTTTTTATTTTTTTGTCGACGTCGAGACAAACCCGAGCTCGACCTCGGTTCGCTCGTGCGCCGAGCTGCTTCGCGCGAAACGGCCGGAGGTCGTGTTCGCCGTCGGAGGTGGAAGCGCGATCGACACGGCCAAAGCGGCTATCGCGTATCTCTACGCGGACGACGAGGACGCGGTCTTCCGGAACCGGTTCACCGTGCCCGACGATCGGCCGATTTTTGTCTGCGTGCCGACGACCGCGGGTTCGGGCAGCGAGGCGACGCACTTCGCGGTCGTGTACCGCGACGGGGTGAAGTACTCGATCAAACATCCTCATCTCAAGCCTGACGTTGCCGTTCTTGATCCTACGCTCACGCTCTCGTGCCCGCGGGAACTCACTCTCGCCGCGGGCTCAGACGCGGTTTGCCAGGCTGTCGAGTCGTGGTGGAGCAACGGCGCGGACTCTACTTCGCGCGCGCGCGCGGTTCAAGCGCTTTCGGCGCTCGTTCCGAACCTCATCCGCGTCGCCGATAAGCCGGACGATATCGACGCACGCGAGGCGATGATGACCGGCGCGTACGCGGCCGGTCGTGCGATCGACATCACGACGACGACCGCGGGTCACGCGATGGCGTACGGGCTTACGACGTCGTTCGGCTTGCCGCACGGACTCGCGGTCCTCGCGGTGATGCGCGCGCTCGTCGCGTTCATGAGCGAGCGGAGTGCGCTCGTCGAGGTCTCTCGAGCGCTGACGCCGATCTTCTCACCGTACGGCGGTGAGTTTGCCGTGGCGTTCCACGCGCTGACCGTCGAGATTTTCCGGCGCATCGAGTGGTCGGGCTACCCGTTTCCGCGCGGAACCGATGAGATCGAAACGGCGGCCGCCCGACTCGCTGCGGGCGTGAATGTCGAACGTCTCGCGAACCATCCGGTTTCACTCGACGACCGGGCGATCCACGATCTGTACAAGACTATCCTGAATGACCAGGCGGCGCGCGCGACATGAACGTCCCGGAAGAGAACCGGAAGAACTTCGATACGATCGTCTCGTTTCTCGAACGGAACGATATCCCGTTCTGGCTCGATCAAGGTACCTTGCTCGGCGTGTACCGCGACCGGGCCCTGCTCCCGTGGGACCGTGACGTGGATATATCGGTGTGGCCCGACGCGTTCGACCGGCTCCTTTCTCGTCTCGACGAGTTCTGCGCGCTCGGATACACGGCGACCGTTACTCTCGAAGCCGATACCGTGAAGTTTTTTTCGCGCGAGACAGGGCTCTCGATCGAGGTGAATCGATTTTTCCGCGATGGTGAACTCTGCACGCGGAAAGGGCTCCGGCCGCGGGGAAATCCCGTGCTCGGCCTTGTGAAGAAAGCGATCAAAGCGCTTCCTCCGCGGTTGTACCTGGGGATTCTGAAACTCTACAACCGGGCTCTGCGTCCCGAGCACGTCAAGCTCACGGTCCCGGCGGAGTTCTTCGCGGAGTTTACGCGGTTCGAGTTCGACGGGATGACCGTCCCGGTTCCCGCGCGGACCGAACGGTACCTCGCGTTCAAGTACGGCCCGGACTGGCAAACGCCGCGGCGCGTCTGGGACCACGCGCGTGACGACGGCGCGGTGGTGGGTGAATGATATACGTGCTCGGCGGCTCCGGGTTCATCGGGACGCGGCTCTGCGCTCGTCTCGACGCCGTCGGCACCGCATTCACGGTCGTCGATAAGCGGCGGAGTGTGACCTTCGGCGACCGGACGAGCATCGCCGATGTCCGGTCGCTCGACGCGCTACGCGCCGCGATACCCGATTCGCATACGAGCCCGGAAGCGACGCTGGTCAACCTCGCGGCCGAACACCGCGACGACGTGCGACCTCCCTCACTGTATTACGACGTGAACGTCGGCGGGGCGGAGAACGCGTGCGCGCTCGCGCGGGAGCGAGGCATCGAACGCATCGTCTTTACCAGTTCGGTCGCGGTGTACGGTTTTGCTCCGCCCGGTACCGATGAGGCCGGCGCGGTTCAGCCGTTCAACGAGTACGGGCGCACCAAAGCGCTTGCCGAGCAGGTGTACCGAAGCTGGCACGCGGAGGATCTCAACCGTCGGACTCTCGTGATCGTCCGACCGACCGTTGTTTTCGGTGAGGGAAATCGCGGGAACGTGTACAATCTGCTTCGCCAGATCGCGCGCGGCGCGTTCGTGATGATCGGGCGTGGCGACAACATCAAGTCACTCGCGTACGTAGAGAACGTCGCGGCGTTCCTTGAATACACGACAGGCTTCTCTGCGGGGTTGCACGTGTTTAACTACATCGACACACCGGATCTCGCGGTGAACGAACTCGTCCGGGCCGTCCGCGCCGCGTTCGGTCGCACGCGGCGACCCGTACGGGTCCCGTACGGCCTCGGACTCGCCGGCGGGTATATCTGCGACGTCGCCGCGCGACTTACGGGTCGAAGCTTCCCGGTCAGCGCGGTGCGTGTGCGCAAGTTTGCCGCGACTACCCGGTTCTCAAGCCGCGCGACCGCAACGGGTTTTTCGGCTCCGGTCTCACTCGCTGAGGCCCTCGACCGAACCATTCGTTTCGAGTTCATCGATCCGCCCGCGAACGCCGAACTCTTTTACACAGAGTAACCGTTTCTCCCTCCATCGTTCCCACCTGAATTCATCACCCCCTTAACCCCACGACACAAAAATGGTATCCTCCCGACAGTGATCATCCTCACGCTTTCTCTGCGCAACGTCCGAAGAAACGTCGGCCGCCTCTGGCCGATGGCCGTGATTCTGATCCTTGCGTTCGCACTTCTCGTGATCGCCAACGCGCTGCTTGGAGCGGCGGGTGACGCGTTTCGCGATGCGTACACGCAGAATGTCGTCGGTGATCTGACTGTCGGTGCCGCAGACGACAATTCGTTCACGATTTTCGGGTCCGACGCGCTCCTGGTCGGCGAGTACCTGATACCACCGACGCTTGTCGAGTACGACCGTCTACGCGCCGCCGCGGAGTCACATCGGTCGGTCCGTGCGACCGCAGGTATCGTCTCGGCGACCGCTCGCGTCGAGGTTGAACGCGTACGCGAGACGCAGGTTCTGTTCGGCGTCGAGTTCGGTGAGTACAGTGAACTTTTTTCGGGGCTCGACGTCGTTGCGGGCGCGTTTCCCCGTCCGGGTCAGGCCGGCATCATGATACAGGAACACCGCTACCGCGAAATCGCCGAGCGTCGGGGTGCTGCTCCGCCGATAGGAGCACCGGTCCTGATTACCGTCGCGTACGCGTCTTCGTTTACGATCCGCGAAGTCCCACTCGCGGGAGTGTACCGCTATCCGGTAACCGATGAGGTGCTGCGCCGCGTTGCGCTTGTCGACGTCGATACGGCGCGCGCGCTGAACGGGTACCTCTACGCCGCGGGCACGGCGGCGACCGTTCCCGACGACCACGCCGACTTCGTCGGGGCCGATATAGACGACTTGTTCGCTACCGAGGAGTCGTTCGATACCGCCGATCCCGAAGACACGGCCGACGCAATCTCTCACGACGACCGTTTGGCCGATCTGGAGCAGTTTTTTGCACGAGACCACACGTCGGCCGACGCGACGACGGCACCCGATCGAATGAGTCCGGTCGAAGGAGCGTGGAACTATCTGCTGATCTCGCTCGACGAACCCGCTGCGGTCCGATCGGTCCGGTCCGCGTTGAGACTCGCAGGGTTTTCGGAGCCCGAAGGTTTTCTCGTGCGCGATTGGCGCGAGAGCGTCGGCGGAACAGCGCTTCTTGTGCGGTACTTGCAGGTCATGGTCAACATCGGTGTTCTCTTCGTCGCGTTCGGCTCAGCGGTGATCGCGACGAACGCGATCATGCTCTCGGTGCTCGAACGCACGAGTGAACTCGGCACGATGCGCGCGCTCGGCGCGTCTCGCGCGCGTGTAGCGGCGTTGATCACGGTCGAGACCGTGTTGGTGGTGTCCGGAGCCGCGCTGATCGGAATCGGAGCCGGAGCGGCGGCGGTCGGGGTTCTCAACGCCTCGTCGGTGACCCTCGATAACCCGTACCTTTTGATCTTGTTCGGCGGAGACGCGCTGCGCGCGTCGGTCGGATCGGTGTTGATTCTCCAACATCTGCTCGGGTCGATCGTGCTCGGCATCATCGCGACGCTATACCCATTGAAGAAAGCTTTCTCGATCAACCCGGCGAGGGCGATCAAGTGATCCGTTTGATCAAGCTCTCGTGGCGCAACTTCACGCGAAACATCCAGAGATACCGGGTGTTGCTCGTCGCTTTGACGCTCGCGGCGGCCGCGCTCGTCGTCGTTCTCGGGGCCGTGCTCGGTGTCGGCCATACGCTGCGCGCGAAGGCAAGTCGCTACTTCGCGGGGGACGTCGCGGTCCTCGGTTTCGAACAGAACGGACGCTCGTTGATAGAACAGCCCGACGCGATCGACGCGATGATCGCCGGACTCGAGCCCGAGCCGGTTGCCTCCGCGCGGCGGAGCATGTACTACGAGCTCGATGCCGCGCTTTTTTACGCCGGTTACACGGTACGTCAGCGGCGCATAGTCGGTGTCGAGTGGGACCGCGAGCGACCGGTGCTCGAGGGTTTCGACTTCGTCGCGGGCGGCGTGCCCGACGCGGACGACACGCGCGGTGTGTTGATTTCGACCTCGGCATCCGAGACTCTCGGCGCCCGGGTCGGTGACGAGATCACCGTCGTCGCCACGACCGTCCGCGGGCACTCCAACACAGTCGATCTGGTCATCCGCGGTATCTTTGCGGAAGCGAGCTTTTTCGGTTACACGACGTATCTCGACAGAGTCACGTTGAACCGGCTCCAGGATTTACCCGACGATACGGTTCACGAAATGGGTGTCTACGTCCGCACGACGGCCGACGTCGCGCGGGTCAGCGCGGCGTTACACGCGAGCTTGGCGGCACGGTACGACGTTTTCCCGATCCTTTCCACCCGAGACGAACGCGACTTGATTCGCCGCGAGCAATGGTCCGGGCGACGGTACGGCGTGATGACACTCGACGCTCAGCTCTCGGAAATCAACGACTTGCTCAACGCGATCTCCGGGATCGCGACGGTAATAATCGTGTTCTTTCTCGGCATCGTCGTCGTCGGCGTCGGGAACACGTTCTCGATGATCGTTTTTGAGCGTACCGTCGAGATCGGTACTTTGCGCGCGCTGGGAATGCAGCGCGCACGCGCGACTTTGCTCCTTCTCAGCGAGGCGCTCATCCTCGGCGCGGTCGGTCTCGGCCTCGGATTGCTCGTCGGTGTCGGCGTTCTCGAGTTTTTGCGGAACACGCTCGATTTCACGGGGTACGGATGGGCTACGCTCTTTCTGGTCCGTGGTCGGCTCGAGTGGCGGCTCACGACGGCGTGGATCGGGGCGATAGTGCTTGTGGTTCTCGCGTCCGCCGCCGCCGGGTGTCTTCGCGCGGCTTTGCGGGCCGGACGCCTCGAGGTCGTAGACGCACTCCGGCACGAATGAATGGCTTGATGCGCTTTACCGGTGGCTCCGACTTCCCTTGGTGCGCGCGTCTCCCGGGTGAGGTTGGGACCGGTACAGCTGGACGCGGTCGAGCACGATAAACCCCAGAAGCACGAGAAGCCACGCGGCAAGCAAGACCGTCGCTCCGACCCGGGGTTCGGCCGTTATCCAGAAAACCGTTGCGCTGCCGAGCGCGATGCACGAGCCGTACCCGACGGCGAGAACCGACCACGGTCCGAAATTCAGGTCGAGAAGTTTATGGTGCAAGTGTTTTCGGTCGGGTTGAGAAATCGGCTGGCCGTCACGTACGCGCCGAACGATTGCCGCGATCGTGTCGAAAACCGGAATCAGGATCAACGTGAGAATTGCGACCACGTTGGTCGCCGACTGCACCCCGTCGCGTGTCAGCAGGGGAATCACGGCCAGGACGCTTCCAAGGAATAAACTGCCCGAGTCGCCCATGAAGATTTTGGCGGGAGGCAGGTTGAAAACGAGAAAACCGACGGTCGCGCCGATCAGCGCGGCAGAGGCGACCATGAGCGCCCATTGTTGCGTGATTACACCGATTGCCAACATAAACGCCCCGGCGATTGCCGCGACGCCTCCGGCAAGCCCGTCGACACCGTCGATCAGGTTAAACGCGTTCGCGAGCGAGACAATCCAGACGATCGTGAGTGGATACGAGAACAGCCCGAACCGAACGGCTATCTCGGTGAACGGGATCGTGATACCGGTGAGTCTGTACGGACTGATCGCGACGATTGCCCCCGCGAGCAGTTGTATACCCAGTTTGCGGAATGCGCGAAGATTCTTGAAGTCGTCGACGAGTCCGACGACGTGCATGATGGACACGCCGATCAGAACGGGAAGGTACTCCGCGAACCGCGCAAAAACGCTGTTGCCTTCGATGGCCGACATTCCCAAAAGCCCAACCGCGGCGGTGAGTGCGAACGAGACGAAAAGCCCGACACCGCCCAATCGCGGAATATCGGTCGTGTGGATTTTGCGCTTACTGCGTGTATCGTACCAGCCTTTCTTTCGCGCGATCGCGATAATCCCCGGCATCAAGGCCAGGTTCACGACAAACGCGCCGATCCCTACCGATAGTGCTAAAATTCCAACAGTCATCGTTCCCCTAGTATATCGTCGGTATCGGCCAAAAACTCACCACAGGTAAGGCGAAGAACGCGTTTCACTCGGTCCGGCCGAGGTACTGCTTGATGCGGCGGAACGACTCGTTCAACTGTTTCGTGATCTCGGTCGCCGTTTGTTGTTTCTCGCTGTTGCCCGCGTGGCGATCCGGGTGATACGCCTTGAGAAGCCGCGTGTACGACTTCCTCACGGCCTCGATATCGGCGTCGGGGCCGACCTCGAGGTTTTTGTAGTCCTGCAGCAGACTGCGTGGTTTGTGCATCGTGCCGGTCGAGTTCCGGCCGCCCGCCGTACCGCCCGCTGTGCGGCTACGGGGTTCTTCACCGCCGGAGAGGTACGCGTCGAGCTCGCTCCACGCTTCGGTGAAATCGGAGTCGCCGTTCCGCGAGACCGTCTCGTCGGTGTCGAGCATGTCGCGTAAGATATTCCCCAGTCTATCGAAAACGTCCATTTATCTGTTGGGCCCGCCGTCTCCGTCATTTTTCTCGAGTATATACTACGCGCGGTCGGATGAAAAGCTCCGAATCATGCCGGATCGAAAAACTCTGCGTGCAACAGCCGAATCGCGGTCGCGGTGTCCCCGCCGGGCACGACGAGCGAGAGGTTCGTGTCCGAGGAGCCGAGCGTGATCATACGGATCGGCACCTCGGTCAGGACCGCGAATACGCGCGCGACAAACGCCGAGTCCTTCCAGAGCTCGCGGCCGACCAGGCAGATGATGCCGCGGTCGCGCTCGACTTCGACGCGTCCGAGCCGCTCGAGATCGCGCGTGATCACGGCGATTCGTGGTGTATCCTCGATCGTGACCGAGACCGAAACCTCCGACGTCGCGACGAGATCGACCGAGACGCGGTACTGCTCGAACACGCGGAAGATCCTGCTGAGAAAACCGTACGCGTTCACCATGCGCGACGAGTGAATCGTCACGACGACGACGCCGTTTTTGCGCGCGATCGCCTTGAGGCCGCTCGTCTCGGTCGAGTCGCTGACCCGGGTGCCGGGTGCCTCGGGGTTCCCGGTGTTCTTCACGACGACCGGGATGCCGAGCTCGACCGCCGGATGAATCGTAAACGGATGCACGACCTTCGCGCCGAAGTACGCGAGCTCACCCGCCTCGTCGTACGTGAGCGAGGCGACGGTGACCGCTCCCGGGATGATCCGCGGATCGGTCGTCATGATCCCGTCGACGTCGGTCCAGATCTGCACCTCACTCGCGCCGAGCGCGGCTCCGATGATCGTCGCCGAGTAGTCCGAGCCGCCGCGGCCGAGCGTCGTCGTGACGCCGGTGCCGGTCGAGCCGATGAAACCCTGCGCGACGAACAGCTCGCCGCGCTTCGGCGTGACCGCGCGCCGGACCGCGTCGTTCGTCTCGGCGAACAGCACAGTCGCGTTCGTGAACGTCTCGTCGGTCTTGATGAACTCGCGGCTGTCGAGAAGCGTCGTCGGGATGCCGCGCTCTCTCGCGCGCGCGGCGATCAGCGTCGTCGAGAGCAGTTCGCCGTACGACAGTACCGCGTCGCGCGTGCGCGGCGAACACTCGCGGATCAGCGAGACACCTTGCACGAGCAGCGACAGATCGTCGAGGTACGCGGTGAGACGCGCGACGGTCTCGGCGTGGTTCGCCCCGGTCAGCGACGCCGACGCGGTCGCGAGGTGGTGGACGCGGATCTTCGCGATCTCTTCGCGCGCGGCCGCGTGATCGCCTTTTTCCGCGGCCTCGGTGATCCGCACGAGAGCGTCGGTCGTTTTTCCCATCGCCGAGGAGACGAGTACGGGGCTCCGGTCGAGGTACGTGCCGGCGATCGAGACGACGCGGTCGATCCACTCGGCGTCGCGCACCGAGCTCCCGCCGAACTTCAGGACGATCACGACATGTAGCCGAGCGCGTGGTACGCCTCGGCGTTCAGCACCGCCGCGCCGGCCGCGCCGCGGATCGTATTGTGCCCGAGGATCACCATCTTCACGTCGAACACCGGGCAGCGTCTGATGCGGCCGACGATCGTTGCCATGCCGTTTTGAATCATGATATCGCGCGCGGGTTGCGGCCGGTCTTTCTCTTCGGTCACGACGATCGGCCGCTCGGGCGCCGACGGAAGCTTGTGCTCCTGCGGCATGCCGCGGAACTCGGCGAGACACCGCGCGACGTCCTCCGGGGTGACGCGCGAGGCGAACTTCACCGAGACCGTCTCGAGGTGCCCGTCGAACACCGGAACGCGGTTACACTGCGCGCTGATCGAAAAAGGCGCGCTCTCGATACCTGACTCGGTGAGCCGGCCGAGGATCTTTGCGGCCTCGGTCTCGAGCTTCTCTTCCTCCGACGCGATGTACGGAACGACGTTCCCGAGGATATCGATCGACGGCACGCCGGGGTAGCCCGCGCCGCTGATCGCCTGCATCGTCGTGACGTGCGCCGCCTCGACCGTGAACTCCCGGTGAAGCGGGCCGAGCGCCATTGCGAGGAACATCGTCGAGCAGTTCGAGTTGGTCAGGATCGCGCCGTCGCGCTTCTGCCTTTTCGTGAGCGCGAAGTGATCGGCGTTGATCTCGGGAATCGTAAGCGGAACGTCGGCATCCATCCTGTGGTTGCTCGAGTTGCTGATCACGATGTGCCCGCCGTCGGCGTACCGCGTCTCGGCCTCGCCCGCGACCGAAGAATCGAGCCCGGAGAACAGAATCCTCCCGGTCAGCGCGTCGCCGAGCGCCTTCACCGTCAGCTCCGCGATCGGCTCCGGCATCGCCGTCGCCTGTTTCCACGCGCACGCCTCGCGGTACGTCTTTCCCGCCGACCTCTCCGACGCCACGAGCTCCACCACCCGGAACATCGGGTGGTCGGCCAAAAGCAGCACAAACTTCTGCCCCACCGTGCCGGTCGCCCCCAGGATCCCGACCGGAATCTTCTCCATCGCTTTTCCGTCCACCTTAGTAACTCCCCAGCGCGTTTCCACGCGCCAACCCGCGCGTCGCGCGCGAGCCTACTCTAAACGTGCGGCCGATACGATGTCAACTCGGCCGGCTCAGCAGTTCTCATTTTGCCTTGAAAATGAGAACTGCCTATGGCGTCAGTATAGATTGCAGCCGGTTTCTGCAGCAGGATCGCGAAGCGATCCCACGTGGAAATCGGCGTTGGGGTCCGCCACACCCCTGCTAAAATGAGAATTGCTGCGGCCGGCTGGGCAAAGAAACGCGCTTCGTCGTATGATCGAGCAATGACGCAGAGCTTTCCCCAACTGCTCGAGCGCGCGCTCGTCTCTATTCGCGCGGTGAGCGACCTGACGCCACGCTTCGGCATCGTGCTCGGTTCCGGGCTCTCGGAGATCGCGCGCTCGTTCGACGGTATCGAGATCGCGTACACGGCGATCGACGGCTTTCCCGCGCCGACGGTCGCGGGCCACGCGGGCGTGATGACCGTGACGCCGGACGTCGTCGTGATGGCCGGCCGATTTCACCACTACGAGGGCCGCGCGGCCGACGAGATCGTGCTGCCGGTGCACGTGATGGCCCGGCTCGGCGTGTCGACCGTCGTGCTCACGAACGCGGCCGGCGCGGTGAACGCCGCGTACTCTCCGGGAGACCTCGTCGTGATCGCCGACCACCTCAACCTCATCGGAATGAATCCTCTGATCGGGCCCCACATCGAGTCTGCCGGACCGCGGTTCCCGGACATGACCGACGCGTACGAGCCGGAGCTCCGCGCTCTCGCGTGCGAGATCGACCCGAGCCTTCCCGAAGGCGTGTACGCGGCTCTGACCGGCCCGAACTACGAAACCCCCGCCGAGATCCGCATGCTCCGTACGCTCGGCGCCGATCTCGTCGGAATGTCGACCGTGCCGGAGTGTATCGCCGCGCGCGCTCTCGGCCTGCGCGTTTTTGGACTGTCGTGTGTCACGAACATGGCGGCCGGGATGAGCGGCCGGCCGCTCGATCACAAAGATGTCGTCGCGACCGGCGCCGGAGCGCGCGCGCGAATGCAGGCGCTGTTGCACGACTTCATCTCGCGGTGCCGATGAGCGACCGTCACGCAGGCCCCGACGGCAACGCATTGCTCGACGCCGATCGACTCGCGAATGTGCTCGAACCCGGCGGCGCGCTCTCGCGCCGATTCGAGTCGTACGAGGCTCGGGATTCTCAGATCGAGATGCTCAAGTTGGTCGTCGAGGCGTTCAACGCGGGCCGCGTCGCGGTCGCCGAGGCGGGCACCGGCGTCGGCAAGTCGTTCGCGTACCTGATCCCCGCGGTGAACTGGGCGGAGGCAAATCGCGAGCGCGTCGTGATCTCGACCGCGACGATCAACCTGCAGGAGCAGCTCGTCAAGAAAGACATTCCGACCGTGCTCGACGTGATGCGCAGCCCCGTGAAAGCGGCGCTGATGAAGGGCAGGGGAAACTACCTCTGTCCGGTCCGGCTCGCCGAGGCAAACGCCGAAGCGACGCTCTTCGACGAGCACGACGAGGGGCTCTCGGGGCTCGCGGCGTGGGCGGCGGAGACCGAGACCGGCGATAAGAGCGACGTCCCGTTTCTTCCGGCCGAGTCGCTCTGGCGCCGCGTGAACTCCGACCCCGACACGTGCCCGGGGCTTCGCTGCAGCCGTCGCGCGGAGTGTTTCATCAACCGCGCGCGCGCGGAAGCCGCAAAGGCCGGTATCATCGTCGTGAACCACCACCTTCTCTTTTCCGACCTCGCGATCCGCGCCGAGGGCTTCGGATTCGAGGAGACCGCGGTCCTGCCCCCGTTCACGCGGCTCGTGATCGACGAGGCGCACACGGTCGAGAACGCCGCGACGTCGTTCTTCTCGCGCTCGTTCAGCCGTCTCTCGATCCTGAAACAGACCGGGCGGCTGCACCGCGTTCGTCGCGGCCGGACTCTCGGTCTTATAGGCGCGGCGACCGCGTACATGCCGTCGCTCGCCGCCGAAGCGCCGAGTGAGATCGAGAAGATCCGTGAACAGGCGCGTCGGCTCGACGCGACCGCGGTCTCGCTCGTCGGCAGGTCGGGTTCTCTCTGGCTCTCACCCGACGCACCGGACGCTCTCGCGCCGATCTTACCCGAACTCACCGAGCTCGCGACGCGCATCCGCGCGTTTGTCGCGGTCGTGAACCGCGAACTCAAGAAACTCGACGACGAGAAACGCGACGAACAACTCCCGTACGAGATCCGAATGACCGTCCGACGACTCGAGGCGATCGCCGAGATGTGCCGCGAGTTCGCGATCTTTTCGGAGATACCCGACGAAGTCTTCTGGCTCGACGCGACCTCCCCAGCGTCGGCCGATGCGGTCGCGCGCTTCAACGTCACGCCGCTCGCGATCGGCGACGTGCTGCGCGACGCGGTGTACGCTCCGATCGCCTCGGTCGTGATGACGAGCGCGACGCTCACGGTTCAAGACTCGTTCACGCGTTGGGCCGCGCGCGTCGGGCTCGCGCCGAAGGCGACCGCCGTTCCGCGGCCCGACGCGTCGGACCCGGACGAACCCACCGCGGTCGAGCCGATTTTCGGGATCTTTCCGTCGCCGTTCCCGTACGAAGAGAACGTGCTGATCGCGGTGCCGACCGACGCGCCGCCGCCCGACGGCCCTGAGTACGCCAAGTGGCTGCCTCCGTTCGTCGCGGAGGTGCTCGCGGTGAGCGAAGGGCGCGCTCTTGTGCTGTTCACGTCGTACGACATGCTCGACCGCACGTACGCGGTCGTCCGGCCGGCTCTCGCTGCGCACGGTATTACCGCTTTTCGCCAGGGCGAGCACGACCGCGCGCGGCTGCTCAGGATGTTCGCCGACGAGACCTCGAGCGTGCTTTTTGCAACCGACAGTTTCTGGGAGGGGGTCGATACGCCGGGCGAGAGCCTCAGCGTCGTGATCGTCTGCCGACTTCCGTTTCGTGTCCCGAGCGACCCTGTTCACCGCGCGCGCTCGGAGGCGGTCACCGAAGCCGGCGGCAACTCGTTCTACGAGTTCTCGCTGCCCGACGCGGTCATGAAACTCAAACAAGGCTTCGGCCGGCTCATGAGACGGTCCTCCGACCGCGGCATCGTGATCATCACCGACGTCCGCGTCGCGAGCAAGTCGTACGGCAAGGCCTTTCTCGGCTCACTCCCGCCGACGCAGCGCAGCCTCAAGTCGTCGGCCGCGATTCTTGAAGATATAGAACGCTTTCTGTACTCTTGACGCCCGCGGCAACCGCGCGGAAAAAAGAAACTGCCACGAAGCTTGGTGAAAGCCGTGGGAAAACGGAGAATTCCGCGTTTTGAGCTGAATTCACCAAGCTTCGTGGCAGTTACCGGATAAAAAAACCCGACCGTAGTGGCCGGGTTTTTTCGCATCCGTGAAATTTTCCGAAGCTCTACTCGATAACCGCGATAATGTCCTGCATCTTGATCACGAGGTACTCGACGTTGTCGATCGTGACGTTTGTACCGGCGTACTTGTCGAACATTACCTTGTCGCCGTTCTTCACTTTGATGACGTCTTTGTCGTCACCAACTGCCTTCACCGTACCGGTCTGAGTCTTCTCTTGCGCCGTCTGCGGAATGAAAAGACCACTTTTGGTTTTCTCCTCGCCGACCTCGATCGCGAGAAGAACACGATCCCCTAGCGGTTTTATTTTCATCTCTCCCTCCTGTGTGACTCACGTAATGATGTCTTGGATGCTTGTTTTCCCGGCAAATATACCGACGAAACACGCGTAGGTCAAGGATTTTTGCTCTCTCGGACGTATTCATGCGAAAAAACAACCCGATTTCGTGGGGCCGGAGCGCGATCGCGCCCATGAATGGCGTGTTTTGATACAATATATATGCAGAATTTCATATGTGAGTCAAAATGCCTCACTCTGCGTTTTTGAGTTTGTTGCGTGCAACTCCAATGTCGAGTAAATCGTTACGATGTTGAGAGTTAAAAAAAGGAGATTTAGCGCGTATCTGGCACGCGACTTGCAACATATAGGCGGGAGGCAAAAATGCCAGTTGCTACACGTAAAACTATGGGAAAAACGTCCTCACACGACGATGAAAATGTTCTCTCGATCTATCTGAAAGAAATCAACAAAATTCCGCTCTTGACGCGGGAAGAAGAGATGAAATACGCACGCGCGGCCGCCGCGGGAGACTCCAACGCGAAAGACCGGCTCGTCAACGCAAACCTGCGGTTCGTCGTGAACGTCGCCAAGAAGTACCAGAACCAAGGATTGCCGCTTTCGGACTTGATCAGCGAGGGCAATATCGGGCTGATGAACGCGATCGAACGGTTCGATGTCGACAAAGGATATCACTTCATTTCGTACGCGGTGTGGTGGATCCGTCAGGCGATTCTGAAAGCGATCTGCGAGAAGTCACGCATGATCCGGTTGCCGCTCAACCGTGCGAACGAGTTGGTTCAGATCGAGAAGGTCCGCAAGGAGTATCACAGCGATCGCGGTGAAGATGCCGAGATGAAACGGGTCGCCAAGACGCTCAACATGGACAAGGGACACGTCGCAGACCTCATCAATATTTCGCGTGACCTTATCTCGCTCGAGACACCCGTGTACTCCGAGAAAGACTCGTCGATTCTCGGCGACTTCCTCGAGGACCACGGACATCAGCTGCCCGAATCGATCGTGATCGAAAAATCGCTCAAGGACGATATCAACCAGATCCTTGCGACTTTGACGGACAAGGAAGCCGAGATCGTACAGTACCGGTACGGCTTGAACGGACGGAGCCCGCTCTCGCTCAAGGAGATCGGCGACAAGTACAATCTCACCAAAGAGAGAATCCGACAGATAGAGAAGAAAGCCCTCAAGAGGTTGCAGCATCCGAAACGCAGCATGTACCTCGAGGCGTACATCGCGTGACCGATTGATTATATCTCGTTATATAAAATGCCCTTATGCAACGTCCGTTGACATAAGGGCATTTTTGTTTTAGTTTGACACGATACTATCCAAACCTAACCAATCGGGGGTTATTTCAAACATGGCAAACAAATACGTGTATTTTTTCGGCGAAGGTAAGGCCGACGGATCTTCGGGCATGAAGGACGTGCTCGGAGGAAAAGGGGCCAACCTCGCGGAGATGACGAACATCGGGATTCCGGTTCCGCCGGGATTCACGATCTCGACCGACGTCTGCGAGTTGTACTACAAGAACAACAAGAAGCATCCTGCGGAACTCGAGGCAGAAGTCAAGAAGAACCTCGAGCGCCTCGAGCAGATGATGGGCAAGAAGCTCGGAGACTCCGACGACCCTCTTCTCGTCTCGGTTCGCTCGGGCGCCGCGGTTTCGATGCCGGGCATGATGGACACCGTCCTGAACCTCGGGATGAACGACAAAGCCGTCGAAGGCCTCGCGAAGATCTCGGGCAACGACCGGTTCGCGTGGGACTCGTACCGAAGGTTCATCAACATGTTCGGGAACGTCGTCATGGGCATCGAGCACGAACACTTCGAGACCGCGTTACGCTCGGTCAAGAAGAAGAAAGGCGTCGAAGAGGACACGGACCTCGACGCGGCGGATCTCCAAAAAGTCGTCGATTTGTACAAGGGCGTCTTCCAGAAGCACACCAAGAAATCCTTCCCGCAGGATCCGATGGCGCAGCTCTGGGCGTCGATCAACGCGGTCTTCAACTCATGGCAGAGCCCGAAGGCAATTCGGTATCGCCAGATCAACGAGATCAAGAACATCAAGGGTACCGCGGTCAACGTGCAGTCGATGGTGTTCGGCAACTTCGGTGAAGACTCCGGCACGGGTGTGTGTTTCTCGCGTGACCCGGCCACCGGGAAAAAGGTTTTCTACGGTGAGTATCTCATGAACGCGCAGGGCGAGGACGTCGTCGCAGGCATCAGGACGCCGATGGTCATAAAGACGCTCGAGAAGCGCAGCCCCAAGATGTTCAAGCAACTCGTCGAGATCAAGGATCGTCTCGAGGTGCACTACAAGGACATGCAGGATATGGAGTTCACGATCCAGCAAGGATCGCTGTACCTGCTTCAGACGCGGAACGGAAAACGGACCGGGGCGGCCGCGATCAAAGTCGCGGTCGACATGGTCGGCGAGGGCGTGCTCTCGCGGGAAGAGGCATTGGATCGCGTCACGCCTGAGCAACTCGATCAGGTCTTCCATCCGATGATCGACCCAAAAATCAAGAGAACGACCAAGCCTCTCGCAAAAGGCCTCAACGCGTCTCCGGGCGCAGCGACCGGTGTCGCGGTGTTCACCGCCGACGACGCCGAAGCGTGGGTCAAAGATGGAAAAAAAGTCATCCTCGTGCGCCAGGAGACCTCTCCGGAGGACATCGGTGGTATGCACGTCGCCGAGGGTATTCTCACGTCGACCGGTGGAATGACGAGCCACGCGGCGGTCGTCGCGCGCGGCATGGGCCGCCCGTGTATCGCCGGGTGTAAGGACGCGGTCATCACCGGAAAAGTCCTGACGGTGAACGGAACCAAGATCAAACAAGGCGAGTTCCTCACGATCGACGGTACAACCGGTGAGGTGTACGCGGGTGAGATCGACTTGATGCAGCCGAAAGTATCGGGTGAGCTGAAGACCTTTCTTTCGTGGGCCGACGATGTGCGCAACGGAGCCGAACGCAAGTCGTTTGGACTCAAAGGCTTCAACATCCGCACCAACGGCGACACGCCGGGCGACGCCAAGCGTGCGCGCGACTTCGGTGCCGAGGGAATCGGGCTCTGCCGCACCGAGCACATGTTCTTCGAGGGCGCAAAGCTCCGGATCTTCCGCGAGATGATCGTCGCCGAGAGCCTCGAGGCGCGTCAGAAAGCGCTCAAGAAACTCATGCCGCTGCAGAAAAAAGACTTCGTCGGTATTTTCAAAGCGATGGACGGTTTGCCGGTCACGATTCGGTTGCTCGATCCACCTCTTCACGAGTTTGTCCCGAAGGACAAGGCCGAGATCAAAGAGCTCGCGCAGATCGCGGGGATTTCTCCCGCGAAGCTTCAGTCAAAGATCGATTCGTTGCACGAGATGAACCCGATGCTCGGGCACCGCGGCTGCCGGCTCGGAATCACGTATCCGGAGATCTACGACATGCAGGTCGAGGCGATCATGACCGCCGCGTGTGAAGTCGCCGCGAAGGGCGGGAAGGTTCTTCCGGAGATCATGATTCCGCTCGTCGGAACGGTCAAGGAGCTTTCGATTCTGCGAGAGAACGCGGAGGCCGTTGCGAAGGAGGTCATCTCCAAGAAGAAGTCCAAGGTGAAGTACCTGATCGGGACGATGATCGAAATTCCGCGCGCGGCGCTCGTCGCCGACAAGATCGCCGAGACGGCCGATTTCTTCTCGTTCGGCACGAACGACCTCACTCAGATGGCGTTCGGATACTCGCGCGACGACGCGGGCGTGTTCCTTCCGGAGTACGTCGAGCAAGGCATCCTCGAACAGGATCCGTTCGCGGTTCTCGACCAGGAAGGCGTCGGTCAACTCGTCGAGTTCGGCGTCACGCGCGGCCGACGCACCAACAACGACCTGAAGGTCGGGATTTGCGGTGAGCACGGTGGTGATCCGTCGTCGATCGATTTCTGTTACCGGGTCGGCATGAACTACGTCTCGTGTTCGCCGTTCCGCGTACCGATCGCCCGTCTCGCCGCCGCACACGCGGTCCTGAAGAACCGGGGAATCTAGCCGGGGATATCTATCCGGAGTAAACAACCGGGACCCGGTGGGTCCCGGGCAACTCCGTCACCGAGCGCGGCCGCCCGCGCTTTTTTTTATCCAAGCCCCCCCTTGATCGCTCGCGGATTTCGCCTCATACTACTCCTATAACACTCCGTCAACTCTTCGCGTTTTGGAGGTGACCGCTATGGCTCTCACGCGACGACAATTTGTGAATGCCGTGCTCGCTGGAGGTGGGCTCGTGGCGCTCACGCGGTGTCTGCCGCAAGCGCGCAACACCGGCGACTCATCGCCGGGTAGGTCCCCGAACTCCCCCGAAACCGGTGCGACGCCGCCGCCTGCAACGGGCAACTCGACCGATGAGCCCGCGTACGTCGCGCTCGAACGCGACGGTAAGTTTGCCGATCGCGTCGATGCCGCGTACGAAATGTTCGAGAACTGTCGACTCTGCCCACGTGCCTGCGGCGTGAACCGACTGAAAGGCGAAACCGGTGCGTGTCGTGCGCCGGGCCGGGAGGTGGTTGTGTACAGCCACTCCCCACACTTCGGCGAAGAACTGCCTCTCGTCGGACGGCGCGGGTCGGGGACCGTTTTTTTCTCCAACTGTAACCTGCGGTGTGTGTTTTGCCAGAACTGGCCGATCGCGCACGAGGGCCGAGGTCGTCGCGAGAGCGACGAGGCGCTCGCCGACCGGATGCTCGAGCTTCAGCGGCTCGGGTGTCACAACGTTAATGTCGTCACACCGACTCACGTCATGCCGAACATCCTCGCGGCGATCCGGATCGCGATGAAAAAAGGTTTGTCTCTGCCGATCTGTTACAACACCGGCGGGTACGACTCGATCGAAGCGATCCGCCTGCTCGACGGCGTCGTCGACATCTATCTGCCCGACCTAAAATTCATGGACGGCGAAGAGGCGGCCACGTTCGCGGGAACCGCTCCGGACTACCCGGAAACGGCAAAAACGGCGATCGCCGAGATGCACCGGCAAGTCGGGGAACTCGTGACCGATTCCGGGGGAGTCGCGCGACGTGGGCTCATGGTCCGCCACCTGGTGATGCCGAACCGGGTCGCGGGCACGCGCGCGTTCGTCGAGTGGGTCGCGAATAACCTGTCCCCCGCGACGTACGTGAACATCATGGCTCAGTACCGGGTTGCGCACCGCGCGTTCGAGTACCCGGCGATCGCTCGCGCGATCTCTACGAACGAGTTCCTCGAGGCGATGGAGTGGGCCGAGCAGGCGGGCCTGACGAATCTTGACGAACGTTCGGTCGCGCACCGCGAGATGTTTCGCCGGCGCAACTGAGCGGCGACGGCGCTAACCCCACAGCCCGCGGATCCGGCGGCCACACGCGGCGCACGCGCCGTCGGTGATGTTCATCTCTTCGATCACAAACCCGAGGCGTTTTATGACCGTCGATCCACACGCCGGGCAGAACGTGTTCTCGCCTTCGTGCCCGGTCACGCGCGCCACGTAGACGTGTTCGAGGCCTTCTTCGAGCGCGATCGTCCGCGCGGTATCGAGCGTTGTGACCGGGGTCGGCGGCAGGTTCGCGAGCTTGTACAGCGGATAAAACCGCGCGAAATGTACCGGCACGTCGGCGCCGAGTTCGTCGCGTATCCATCGACACATCGCGCGGACGACCGCCGGATCGTCGTTGACGGTCGGGATCACGAGGTTTGTGATCTCGAGATGAATTCCGAGCGCGCGGACCGCGCGCATCGTGCGAAGCACCGGCTCGAGATTGCCGCCGACGTACTGTCGGTACAGTTTGTCGTCGAACGCCTTGAGGTCGATGTTCACCGCATCGATGTACTCGAGGATCTCACCGAGAGGCTGTTCGGCAAAGTATCCACTCGTGTGCAGAAGATTGAGCAGTCCTCGTTTGCGCGCGATTCGTGCCGTGTCGAGAACGTACTCCGAGAACGCGATCGGCTCACCGAACGCGTAACTCACCGCGCTCGCGCCGATGTCCTCGGCCTGCTCGACGACGGCTTCAGGAAGCGCGTCGTAGCTGTGAATTTCCTCGGGATCGACGAGGGCGATGTCCCACACCTCGCAGAACGAGCATTGAAGCGGACAACCCGCGGTCGCGACCGCGAGCATCCGGCTACCCGGTTCGACGTGGAAGAACGGCGCGCGCTCGACGGGGTCCGCCTGAATCATCGCGGGCCGCCCGTACACCAGGGAGTACAACGTTCCACCGCGGTTCTCCCTGACCCGGCACGCGCCTCGCTCGGAAACGCGAATCACACAGTCGCGTGGGCAGAGTTCACACCGGACGTCTCCGTTTTCACCCCGCGAGTACCATCGAGCCTCGTGTTCTCGCCGATCGGCGTTTCCGCCTTCGGAGCCGCGCGGTTCATCGTTCGCGTCGCGCGGGCGCTCGGTCGCGGGAGCTGCACCAAGCCGCCCTCCGGAACCTCGTGAAAGACCCATCAAACCCGCCGCGGTCGCCGCGCCGACCGTGCG
This sequence comes from Spirochaetaceae bacterium, assembly GCA_007695285.1. Classification (GTDB taxonomy): domain Bacteria; phylum Spirochaetota; class Spirochaetia; order DSM-27196; family PXBQ01; genus PXBQ01. The sequence goes on from REEC01000140.1 coordinate 19,690, forward strand.
CGCGCACGATCCAAGGAACGCCCGCCGGGAGACTCCGCTCCGCGCGGGCTCCGCGGCGCGTGACGCGCTCGCGGGTGACTCGGTCTTTGGTTCATTGGCCGATTCGGCCTTCTCAGTGCGGTCGTTACGCATACACCCTCCCTGCTTTCGATGATTCGGAAATTACCAGCGTCAGAAACGCCGCCGCGTTTGCGAGCGACGCAAAGATACAACACGCGACGATCCCGAAAATCGGCGCGAGAACGACTCCCGCGATCAGCGAGCCCAGACACGCTCCAAAAAGCTCGGTCCCGTACACGGCCCCAGTCGCTTTCTCGGTTCCGGGGCGGGCCTTCAGCCGGCACGCCACCGCGAGCGGAAAATCCGCCCCATTCAACGCCCCCGCGAGGAACGTGATCGTCGCGAACACCACGAATGCGCCGGTCGGCGACGGAATCGTGGTGGTCCACGGCAGGAGTACCGCGACGACGAGCGAGAATACGGTGATCGCGAGCTGTATCGCCGCGAGCATCCGCGCGTTCGCGGTCTCACCGAACCGCGCGCGCACGACGATCGTACCGACCGCGAGCCCCGCCATGAAGATAGCGACGATCACGCCGACCATCTCGTACACAAAACCGTAGACGCTCTGGAACACGAAGATCAGCGCGATCTGAATTGACATAGTCGAGATCCCGGTCGTGAACACCGCGGTGAACACGGCGAACCGCGCCGACGCCGCGGCAAATCTCTCGCGCCGGGAGCCCAGCGCAAAAAGAGCGATCGCCCCGAGCACCGCCGCGCCAAACGGCGCGATCGTCCACGAGAGTCTGATGTTCGCGAGTCGTTGCAGGTACCGCGCGTGATCCGCCCTCGTGAGCACGCTCCACTTCACGAGCGTGTAGAAGTACCCGATCGGTCTCATGTCGGAGTTGATGAACCGACGCGTCACGACGGGAGCCGCATCGGCATCGGCCGCGAGTTGCTCGGCGAGGCTCGGCAGCATCGCCGGCGGCGCGCGCGGCGGTTCTCTGTGCGCTTCCTGTGACCGGCCGTGGTTTCGCAGGATCCAGTTGACGCGTCGGACATGATCGTCCCGGAGAAACAACTCGATGTGCGCTCGGCTGAAATCCCCTGCGGCGATCCGCCGTTCGCCGAGCCTCTGCGCGAGGACCGCGGGGTCCGACGACACCGGTCCATCGGTCGCGTCCGGGCTATCGTCGGCGAAGAACACCAACGCGCGATCGCCGGTCGCGAGCACGCGCGCAAATACGCTCGAGAGCGTGTGGAACACCGTGGCGTTTTGATTCACGGTCGTGAGGCCCCGGAGATCGGCCGTCGTTGCGAGCGCAGTCACGAACACGCCTCCGTCGGCGAGCCGCGCCCGTGCCTCGCGGAAAAACTCCTGCGTGAAAAACCGGTTCAGAACCGCCGTCGAAGGGTCGGGAACGTCGACGAGGATCACGTCGTACGTCGCGGGATCGCGCTTGACGAAGAAGCGTCCGTCGCCGTGGACCAGCCGCACCCGCGCGTCCTCGAGCGCCGCGCGGCTTTCTTCCGGAGCGTGCGAGATCGCCGCGGCCGTCAGAACGTCGTCGAGCTCGACGTACGTGACCGACTCGACCGGGTGTCGAAGGATCTCGCGAAGCGTACCACGAACGCCGCCTCCGATGATCAAAACCCGACGCGGGGCGGGGTGCTGCAACATCGTCATGTGCGCGAATACGACCGCGTCCTGTTCCTCGAAACGTGTCTCAGCGTCGTTCCCGGAGCTCGAGAACACGAAGTTCCCGCTCTGGAAGAAGCTGACCTGCTCGTCGCGTCCGGCCACCGATATCGCGCCGTACCTCGAGTGTCGTGTCTCGATGAGGTCGTACGCGGGGGCAAACGTCCGCCACTGCAGATCGAATCCGTACCGGTCGACCGCGCCGAGAAACGGCGTCGAGGCGAGCAGGACGATCGCGATGACGGCCGGCGCAGCAACCGCCCGATCCGCGAGGCGAAACCGCGCATCGCCGCTCGCGGCAAAACCTGCGCCGGCCGCGAGAACGATCGACGCGGCCACCGCGGTCGTGAGCGGCCCGAGGTACCGGACGGCGAGCAGTGAAAAAATGATACCGCCGATCGAGTTACCGATCGCCTCGCCGATATACGTCCGTCCCGCGCCGACGGTACCGACCGAGAACACCGCCTCGCGCGCGAGCCGTGAGATCGCGACAAAAATCGCGCCGAGAACCAGACAAAGCGGGGCTACCACGGCAACCGCCGAAACGACCATGTCGAGAATCGAGAGATACGTGCCGGGTGTGACCGTGAACGCTGCGCGCAGTACCCGGATCGCGATGATTGTCGCGGGCAACAAGACCGCGGCAAGACACGAACAGGCGCTGAGTACGGAGCGAGCGCCGATACGGCGCTCGAGTATCCGCGCTGAACACCGACTCCCGACGCCGACCCACAGCATCCATGCCGCGAGCACAACACCGAACGAGAGTTCGTTCCCATGGAAAACCATGAGAAACTCGCGCAGCACCAGCACCTGACCGACCTGGCATACGCCACCGAGGGCCAACGCAACCGAAAAATATTTGGGGTTATCTGGAACCGCAATGGGTTTCATAAAAAGCTATGGAAATTTGCCGCCGGGCGGAATCGAACCGTCGACACGAGGATTTTCAGTCCTCTGCTCTACCAACTGAGCTACAGCGGCGTCTTTCCAAATGTTCGTACATTTATACCGAACCCCCCGCACGTTGTCAACCCCAACTCGGAACCCGAACTCGGATATTGACCGAGCACGAGAGCAGCGGTATCCTGACCGGCGATGGACATTAATCGACGACGTTCCGACGCGTACAAGAAAACCGCATCCGCCTCGCACGACAACGCGCGCGCCAAGAACGCCGAGACCGCTTCGGAGCGCGATAAACGCCGATCCACGAAATCGACCGGGAACGCCGACTCGGGTTTTCCGATGGTGCCGGCGCGCGAGGCCGGCGCCGCTGAAACCGGTCGCGGTGAGAAGCGCGGTGAAAAAAGAGTCGGAAAGACCGAGGCAACCGGGCGTGTTGCGCAGTTTCTTGCGTTGATCGGAAAGGACGCCGCCGCGGACGTCCTGAAGCGCCTTCCGGCAGCCGACATCGAAAAGATCGTGTCCGAACTCGTGCGAATCCGCTCGGTGAGCCCCGACGAGGCGGCTCAAGTCCTCACGGAGTTCGGCTTTCGCGCCGAGGTGACGCGGCGTGGACTTTTCGGCGGACCGGAAACCGCACGGGGCTTGCTCGAGGCGGCGTTCGGTGCCGCGCGCGCCGACGAGATTTTCCGCAAAGCGGTGCCCGACGCGACGCGGTTCTTTGCGTTTCTGAACGAGTACGAACCGACGCAGATCAAACTTCTCGTGAAAGGCGAGTCGCCGCCGGTCGTCGCGGCGGTGATCTCGCACCTCGACCCGGATGTCGCGTCCGGGACTCTCTCTCTGTTCGAGCCGGCCGATCAGGCGGCGATCGTGCAGCGGATCGGCCGCGCGACCAGGATAGACCGCGAAGTGCTCGCGCGCGTCGAGCAGACGCTCAAGGAACGAATCCGCACGCAAGGGCGTATCGTATCGGAGGAACTCGACGGCAAGTCGACGCTCGCGTCAATTCTGCGCGCGATGGACCCGTCGGCGGGCGATCGCTTGTTGGCATCGCTCCGCGTAGAGAACGAGGAGCTCAGCGACGACGTTCGCAAGCGAATGTTCACCGTAGAAACGCTGCTGCTCGTCGATGACGCGGATCTGCAGCGGGTTCTGCGCGAGTTCACGGATCGTGACATCGCGCTCGTCGTGAAGGGAAAGACCGACAACCTGCGCGCGAAGATTCTCACGAACGTTTCCGAGCGCCGACGGGTCATGATTGCCGACGAGTACCACGCGCTCGGGGCGGTTCCCCGAAGCGACGTCGACGAAGTAACGTCGCGTTTCGTCAGCATCTGTCGCGATCTCGAGGACCGAGGGGAGATCGTCGTTCGTCGAGCCGGGAACGACTATGTCGGGTGAGTATGGCCGCGGATATCGATTTTGCGGCGGGATTGTTCGCGCAGATTGCTGTCCGCAGAGTATGATGGTATATTAACCACCGAGGAAAACCGTGTATTCGTTACAAACAGCATATCTGCTCTGGTTACCTTCCGTTTTTGGTATCGCAGGGTTGCATCGATTCTATCTCGGCAAGCCGATCTCGGGCTTTTTTTTCCTGATCACCGGAGGGCTTTTCGGCATCGGCACCGTGTACGATGCGTTGACGATGCGCTCGCAGGTTCGGCAGGCGCGAATTCGCGACAAGTTTGACCGTGCGCTCGCGCACGACGATGATTTTCTGAGGCTCGATCAGACTCCGCGGACAGGCTCTCGGCCGGTGAGCATCGAGCAGGTCATACTCAAGACCGCGAAAAAGAACAACGGAGTCGCGACGCCCGCGGAGGTCGCGCTCGAAGGGAACATCACGACCGATCAGGCAAAAGCCGAACTCGACAAGCTCATGTCGAAAGGGTTTGCGGAGATCCGCGTCCGGAAGACCGGGCACGTCGTGTACGTCTTCCCTGACTTTCTCGACGACAACGCCCCTTCGCAGTTCGAAGACTTTTAACCCCGCAAGAGGATCGATTAATGACAGCAAATGAGTTACGTCGCGCGTATCTGGAGTTCTTCAAATCGAAGAACCATACCGTGATATCGGGAAAATCGCTGATACCCGAGAACGACCCGACCGTGCTCTTTACGACCGCGGGTATGCATCCGCTTGTTCCGTACATTCTCGGCGAGAAGCACCCGGGCGGCACACGGCTCGTAAACTACCAGAAATGCATCAGGACCATCGACATCGAGGCGGTCGGCGACACAAGCCACCTGACTTTGTTCGAGATGCTCGGGAACTGGTCGCTCGGTGACTACTTCAAAGATGAGTCGATCCGGATGAGTTACGAGTTTCTCACCGAGCGGCTCGGGATAGATCCCGCCAAACTCTCGGTGACGGTGTTCGCGGGCGACGACGACGTGCCGGCCGATAAAGAGTCCGCGGCGATCTGGCAGTCTCTCGGGATCCCATCCGAGCGGATATACTTTTTGGGGCGCGAAGACAACTGGTGGGGCCCCGCGGGCGCGACGGGACCGTGTGGTCCGGACACCGAGATCTTTATCGACACGGGGCTCCCCGGAACACCGGAGAGTCGGCCGGGTGTATCCGACGGGAAGTACCTCGAGATCTGGAACAATGTCTTCATGCAGTACCAGAAAAACGCCGACGGCTCGTACACGCCGATGAGCCGGCAGTGCGTCGACACCGGGATGGGGATCGAGAGGACGATCACGATTCTGCAGGGCAAAACGACGGTGTACGACACCGAGCTGTTCCAGCCGATCCTCGCCGAACTCTCACGTCTCGCGGGCAAGAGCTACGGTGACGACCCGGACGTCGACGTCTCGATGCGCATAATCGCGGACCACGTCAGGACCGCGGCGTTCATCCTCGGCGATGAGAACTCCGTTGTTCCGTCGAACGTCGGGCAGGGATACATCCTCCGCCGGTTGATCCGGCGCGCGGTGCGTCACGGACGGAAAATCGGACTCGAGGGCCGTTTTCTCGAGAAACCTGCGCGAATTATCCTCGATATGTACGGAGCGGTCTACCCGTCGCTCGTACGCGACGTCGCTTCGGTGGTACACGAGTTCAACCAGGAGGAAGAGAAGTTCCTCGAGACCTTGAAGAAAGGCGAACACGAGTTCGAGAAAATGCTCCCGAATCTCATGAAAAATCCGGCCAAAACGATTCCGGGGCGAGTCGCGTTTCGGCTGTACGATACGTTCGGATTTCCCGTAGAAATCACCGAGGAGCTCGCGGCCGAGCACGGGATGACGGTGAAACGCGATGAGTTTGACGCCGCGTTCAAGGAGCACCAGGAGAAGTCAAAGCTCGACACAAATCAGACGTTCAAAGGTGGGCTCGCCGACCACTCGGACCAGACCACGCGGTTGCATACCGCGACACACCTGCTGCACAAGGCGCTCAAGATCGTGCTCGGCGATCACGTCGCGCAGAAGGGAAGCAACATCACCGCCGAGCGGTTACGGTTTGATTTTTCTCACCCCGAGAAAATGAGCGCGGAGCAACTGCAACGGGTCGAGAGCATCGTGAACGAGCAGATCATGCGTGACCTTCCCGTGACGTGGAAGCAGACGACTCTCGCGGACGCGCAGAAGGACGGCGCGACCGCGTTGTTCGGCGAGCGGTACGAGGAAGTCGTGAAGGTGTACACGATCGGAGACTTCTCGATCGAGGTCTGTGGCGGGCCACACGTCGAGCGCACCGGAGAACTCGGGTCTTTCCGCATCGCAAAGGAGCAATCGTCGTCGCAGGGCGTCCGGCGCATCAAGGCCGTGCTCGAGTAGAGTCGCGGCGCACCGCGGTCGTTTCTATTCGCGCGTGATCTCGTCGCGTTTTATCCGATCGAGCAGGTCGGACACGAAGAAGTTGCGTATCCCGAGTTTCTGAAAAGCCATGAGCGTTTCGACGGCCTCGGCTTTTTTGTTCAGCTTGAGGTAACACTCGGCGATCTCGACGTATAGCCGATGATTCTTGGCATCGTGCTTCAAGAGCGCCTCGAGCGACTCGATTGCGTCGGTGTAACGACCGTGCGCTTTGTTGATGAGCGCGAGTCCGAGAATCGCGTACGTGTCGAACTCGATGTTCAGCGCCTTGCGATAGTACTTCTCGGCCTCATCGTACCGGTCCATGTTCCGGTACGCGTCGCCGGCGCGCGTAAGGATAACTTTGTTGTTCGGGTCGTTCTCGATGATCTTGTTCCAGTACTCGAGCGATTTCTCCTGGTGATTCATGCCGCGATAACAGTCGGCCATTCCAAAGAGCGCGTAAAAATTCTTCGGGTCGCGGTCGAGCGCTTTCTGGAACCACTCGATACCCTGCGCGTACGTCTTTAACTTGCGGTGGCAGTTTCCGAGCGACGTCAGGACACGAATGTCTGCGGAGTTTCCGGCGATCTCCGCCATCCTCGTCCAGTAGTTCATTGCGGTTTGGTAGTCTTTGAAGTCATAATGCAGATGTCCGAGTCCGATCAACGCGTACGCATTGTCGGCCTCCATCTGCAACACTTTTTGGTAGATTTCGCGTGAACGGTCGAAGTCGCGCACCTTGCGATACGCGTCGGCGACGCGCGTGAGAACCGTGATGTTCTGGTCGTCGTGATTGAGGTACCTTTCCCAGATTTTGATCGCGCGATGGTAGTATCTGAGCGACTTGTAACAGTCGGCGAGCCCGAACAGCGCGTAGTTGTTGTCCGGGTGTTTGTCGAGACAGCGCTGGTAGTAATCGACGGCGCTCTTGTATCGTCTTTTTTTGCGCTCGGAATCGCCGAGTCCGACAAGCGCGTAATTATTGTCGCTGTCGAGTTCGAGGATATCGCGGAAAAGCGCTTCGGCGTCGTCGACGAAGTTCTCTTTCAAGAGCTGATACGCCTCTTGTGACATTTCCGCGATTTTCTGGAGCTGCTCGCGCCTTTCCCTCTCCTCGGCTTCGATCAAGTCCCTCTTGTCGTCGGTCATTCTTTTTGTATTTCCTTCGACTCATTCATCCATATCCGGATCACACCGGCGATTTTTTCTGCCATTTCCGACACTCTCTTTGGTTCCGGCGCGACCCAGTACATCCGGATCGCCTCCAGCGCGTTATTTTTCTTCGCGTAATAGTCGCCGATCCGTATAAGTCCGTCACTGTACTTAACAGTCAGGAAAATCCTCTTTGCTTCCTCGTACTTTCCATTATTGAAAAATTCATTCCCTTTCCGAATCAGTGCCGTCTTTTGTTGCGGGGTGAGCGCAGGCGCCCGCGTGGTCTTTGTAAACCCATTCTTTGGAATCGTCGAATCATCACCCATTTTTAACCCAAGACCCATCAAGTATACCGCAAACCGACGCCGGGTTCAAACGTTCCTAACGGGTTTTTTTTAAACTATAGAGTTCCCTTTGTCGACATCGCGGCTCGATCAGACTCGAGCGGTGTGTACGCGGTCTTGAGCGCTTTTCCGAGCGCTTTGAACGCCGCCTCGACGATGTGATGACTGTTGAGCCCGTGGCGGCTCACGACGTGTAGGTTGATCGCCGCACGATTGGCGAGCGCGGTAAAAAACTCGCGCAGAAGCGACGTATCGAACGTTCCGACGCTCGGTTGTGGAAAATCGAGCGCAAACACGAGGTACGGTCGTTCGCAGACATCGATTGCCACCTCGCAGAGAGCGTCGTCCATCGGTATTACGCTGTGCCCGTATCGAGTCACCGCGCCGAATTTGGAAAAAGTCTTTCGCAGCGCATCGCCGAGGACCAGTCCGACGTCCTCGACAAGGTGATGAGCGTCAACGTCTATGTCTCCGGTCGCCGCGACCGAAAGCGTGAACGCTCCGTGGAACGCCGCCGCGCGCAACATATGGTCAAAGAACGGCACGCCGGTCGAGATCTCGGGAGCTCCCGCCGAAGACATGTCGAGTCCAACGGTAATGTTTGTCTCTTTCGTCGTCCGTTCGATCGTGATCACACGTACTCCTCACTCGTGAATTAGCGCCGCGAGCTCGTCGATGCGCGCGTAATGGATTTTATAATACGCCGGATTCGCGATCATGGAAACAGAGATCGATGCGAGTTCCTCGCGCACGACGAGATTGTTTGCGCGCAGAGTCGAGCCGGTCTCGACGAGATCGACGATGTACGGCGCGAGCCCGAGCACCGGAGCAAGCTCGACCGAGCCGTTGAGTTTGATGATCTCGACCGCGACGCCGCGCTTGTGGAAGTGATCGCGCGCGAAACGGGTGAACTTGGTCGCGATCGTCATGTGTCGTGCACCGTCGGGGTCGAAATCCGCGTGTGTCGCGAGACACATTTTCGTTCCGCCGAACGAGAACCTTTCGATCCGGAAGAACCGATGACCCGACTCGTACACGACGTCTTCGCCGCACACGCCGAGCCCGGCGATGCCGTGCGCGACGTACACCGGAAGATCGGCGTTCTTGACGAGCAGGAATCGAAAACGGCCGCTCTCATCGTCGGCGACGAGCTTGCGGTCGGTGAACTCGAACCGTATGCCGCGAGAGGCGAGGTGTTCGCGCACCTGTTCTTCAAGGCGGCCTTTTGGTAGCGCGATCGTAAGCGGATTTCCGTGTCGGGTCATACTGTCGCAATCCTCCCGGTTGCCCGAAGCGTTCGAGCGGACGCGAGCCGCGCGCGGAAGTCCTCACCGTCGGCGGTCGCGATCGTCGGTGGGTTTTCATCACCGTCGATCACGGCGATTTCGTCGATCTTACGGACTAAAACCGAGAATCCGACCGACGGCGCGGGAAAACCGAACTGCTCGAGCAGCGCGTCGTAGCGGCCTCCGGTCGCCGCGGCCGAGTCGAGGCCGTCGACGTACGCGCGGAACACTATTCCCGTGTGGTACGGTTGCGACCCGATCTCCGAGAGGTCGACCCTGATCTCGCGGAGTTCGCTCACGTCGCGCGCGAGCGAGCCGACGCTCGAGAGGTAGGCGATCGCGTCGGCCTCCGCGGGGGAAAGCTTATCGAGGTGGGCGCGTTGTTCGCGTTCGAACTCGTCCCACGACCCGATGAACGACAGCAGCTCGGTGCGCCGCGCCGCCGCGCTCTCGTCGAAGGCGGTCGAGAGTATCTCCCTCACGTCCGGCCACGAACGCTCTTCGACCGCCTCGAGAAAACTCAAGCCGATCTCGCGCGCGAAGACGGTACTCATCGAATCGACGAGCTGACGCGAGCCCAGGTGGATCACCGCGTCGGTGAGACCGATCCCGTCGAGAAGTTCCCTGAGCAACACGATCACCTCGAGATCCCCGTCGAGGCCGGGCACGCCGATCAACTCGACGCCGGTCTGAAAAAATTCGTTTCGGGAGATGTCCTCTTCATCCTGATGTCGGAGGATCGTGTCCGCGTACGCGACGCGGACCGGCAGCTCAGCGTGTGTGAGCGACATGCCCATCTGTTTTGCGAGAAACAACGTGACGTCGGAGCGCAACATGAGCACGTCGCCTTCGCGGTCGACCAGCCGGTACACGTCCTTGGCCGAACGTTCGTTCAGCAGAGCTTGGTACACGTCGTAAAAATCGAAAACGGGCGTCTGGACGGGAAGGTAGCCCCACGACGACACGATCTCGTCGATTCGGCCGACGAGTCTCTTGTGTCTGTGAGCGGCGTCGACGTACAGCCGCTCCGCGCCGCGGGGAGTGCGCAAGTGGGTGTTCCCACTGCGGTTCATTTTTCCGATTGTATTTTGCACGCGGGTACTATAACAAATCGGTCGCCGTTGGAGAACAACCCGCCCCGAGGCCTGCCCGGTAGAACGACACGATCGACCGGCCGTAGGCCCGCCGGTCGGTCACGGTGAACCGTCCGACCGAGTCCGGAATCGGGTCTTCTTTCGGATGGTGGATCAAGAGTCTCGTCGTGTCGGTCGTGCACCGCGAGTCCGAGATCCGTTCTATCAAGTCGACCTTGAACGTGTACGGAAAAGGGGGATCGAGGAAAATCACGTCGAAGGCTTCCCGATTCGTCGCGACGAAGCGCTCCGCCGGTGCAATCACGATCGAGATCGCCTGGGGAGCGAGCTGCGCGTTCTGCTTCATGATCTGCGCTTTCCGACGATCCTTTTCGACGCACACCGCGCGCGAAGCGCCGCGCGATACAGCCTCGAGGCCGATCGAACACGAACCTGAGAACAGATCGAGAAAAATGAGTTTGTCGATCGGACCGAGAATCGCGAACATCGACTCGCGCATTCGGTCCATCGCCGGGCGAATCTCGCCGGGCGGACACCGAACCGTGCGACCCGTGAGAGTGCCGCCGGTTATACGCATTCTTCCTCCGATCGTGTCCTGTCGATCAACTGTCGCAGCGAAGCGTTTTTCGGGGCCTCGAGCCCAGGATCGTTCTCGAGAATCTCGAAACATGTGGCGCGAGCGGAGTTCATGATCGCCATGTCGCGCGCGAGATCGGCGACGCGGAACCTGAGGTACCCACTCTGCCTCATTCCTGAAAGCTCACCGGGCCCGCGAATCCTGAGATCATGCTCGGCTATCGCGAAGCCGTCGGACTCCGAGAGCAACACCTTGAGCCGGTCTTTCGCTTCTTCGGTGAGGTTCTCCGCGTACACGAAGAACGCGTAACTCTTGTGTTTTCCCCGGCCGACGCGGCCGCGCAGCTGGTGCAAGGCCGCGAGTCCAAACCGTTCGGCGTGCTCGACCACCAAACACGTCGCGTTCGGAACATCGACACCGACCTCGACGATGCTCGTCGCGACGAGTACCCGTGTTTCGCCGGCCACGAAAGAGGCCATGAGCCGGCGCTTCTCGTCCTCGCTGCGCCGCGAGTGGATCAGCGCCGTCGAGTGCGGCGCCAGGACCTCCGTGAGCTTCTCGTGCATCGACTCCGCGTCGCGAAGCTCGACGGCGTCCGAGCGTTCGATCAGCGGATACACGAAGTACGCCTGCCGACCCGCATCGAGCTCGCGCCGCACCCAGTCGTACACCTTCTTTTCGTTTCCGTGGCGCGCGAGGTGCGTCTCGATCGGTTGCCTGCCCGGAGGCATCGTCTTGATCGTCGAGACGCTCATGTCGCCGAACACGGTCAGCGCGAGAGTGCGCGGAATCGGAGTCGCGGTCATCAGCAACAGATCGGGGTCGGCGCCTTTCTTCGTAAGCGCGAGTCGTTGCATGACGCCGAACCGTTGCTGTTCATCGACGACGACTATCCGCAGACGCCGAAACTCGACCGACGCGGAGAACACCGCGTGTGTGCCGATCACGAGATCGACGCGTCCGTCGGCGATCGCCTCGAGAAGCGGCCGCCTACCGGCCTCTCCGACCGAGCCCGAGAGAAACGCGACGCGTACGCCCGCGCTCTCGAGGTATCGCGCTGCGTTCTCGGCGTGCTGCCGCGCGAGCAACTCGGTCGGAGCCATCATCGCGGCTTGAAATCCCGCTTCGATCACGGGCAGACACGCAAGAAACGCGACGAGCGTCTTTCCCGAGCCGACGTCACCCTGCAGCAGACGCGCCATCGGGCGGTCGGCGCAGACGTCGGCGTGGATCTCGTCGAGAACAGTCTGTTGGTCTTGCGTCAGCGGGAAAGGGAGCGACGAGGCGACGGTATCGCGCAGAGCGACCGGGAGCGCAATCGGCTCCCTCGCGCGCGCGGCGCGATCGATCGCGCGTTTGGCGATCGAGAGCTGGAGAGAGAAAAGCTCACCGTACGCGAGCCGCTCCCGCGCGCGCGGAACGTCGCCGAGCGTCTGTGGAAAGTGTATCGTCTCCAGCGCCTCGGCGATCGGTGGAAAACGGTTCGACGCGCGCACCGAACTCGGTAACTCGTCGTCGAGATGCCGCGCGTATCCGGTGAGAGCCGACTCGACCGCGGTGCGCACCGCCGCGTGCGTGAG
>REEC01000149.1 GCA_007695285.1 Spirochaetaceae bacterium
CGCGCGTGCGGTACAGCGGCCGAATGTGCGGCGCCATCGAACCGACCGAGTGCAACAACACTGTGTCGAGCCCGTCGCGGACGTCGGTCAGCCGGACGTCTTTGTACAACTGCAGAAGCTTTTTTCTTTCGTTCGGGTCCATTTGTTACTCCTCATGGCGCCGGTGCGCCGCCGCGGTGTTGGGGTTCGAGATCACGGAAGATCGTTTTACCGAGATCGTACGGCGCGACCGACGCGGTGTCAAGGCGATCGAGCGAATCGCTTGACGAGTACACCATAAAGGCCATAATGAAAAGCGGATGATGTCTGCCGATAACGCGACGGTATTAATCGTAGAAGACGAGATGCTGATCGCGATGAATCTAAAGCGTATTCTCGAAGGCCGTGGATACAAGAGTTCCGGTCCGGTATCGACGGGTCGTGCGGCGATCGATGCGGTCGCCGCGGGTGGAGTCGATATCGCGCTGATGGACATCGCGCTTGCCGGCGACATGGACGGGATTGAGGCCGGTCGGAGGATCCGGTCGGAGTTCGGCGTCCCGGTTGTATACGTCTCGGCGAACGCGGACGACGTAACCGTTTCGCGCGCAAAGGAGACCGACCCGTTCGGTTTTGTCGGCAAGCCCGTGCAGGAAAACGCGCTGTACCTCACGATCGAGATGGCACTCGGGCGCCGGCGCGTCGAGATCGAGTCGCTTCGGCTCGAACGGATGCTCCGACAAGCCCAGAAAATGGAGGCCGTCGGACAGCTGGCCGGTGGAATCGCGCACGACTTCAATAACATCCTGACCGCCATATACGGATACTGCCACTTCCTGGGAACGAGAAAAGATGGAGACGAGTCGATATCTAAGTACGTCGACCTGATCATGGTCGCCGTGAAACGCGCGGCGCGTTTGACTCAGGACCTGCTCGCGTACAGCCGGGAACAGGTGCTCGATCAGAAGCCCATCAAGGTAAACGAACTGATTCGCACGATAGAACCACTTCTTCAACGGCTCACACGCGAAGACATCGCGTTCACGTGCGACGTCGACGAGCATAACCCTGCGGTTTTTGGCGACGCGACGCAGATCGAGCACGTATTGATGAACCTCGTGACGAACGCGCGCGATGCGATACCGGACGGCGGCAGACTCACGGTCGCGACACGGTTAGGGACGATCGACGACGAGTTCACTAATCGGCACGGATTCGGCACGCCGGGACCGTACGCGGTGATCTCGGTTTCAGATACGGGCGTGGGAATCGACGAAAAAGGGTTATCGAAGATCTTTGAGCCGTTCTACACGACCAAAGACATCGGAAAGGGGACCGGACTTGGCCTCTCGATCGTGTACGGCATCGTGAAGCAGCACGCGGGCTACATCACCGTCGACAGCTCGGTCGGTCACGGTACCGAGTTTGAACTCTACCTTCCGATCTACACGGGAACCGACAAAGCCGTCGCCGACGGTGAAGCGATCGGCGCACCTCGCGGGTCCGAGACCGTCCTGATCGCCGAGGACGACGAAGCCGTACGAAGGCTCAACTCTTCGGTTCTACGCAACGCGGGGTACACGGTGATCGAGGCACGGAACGGGCGAGACGCGGTCGCCAAGTTCAGAGACGCACAGGAAACGATCGCCGCGGTCGTGCTCGACGCGGTCATGCCGAACGGAAGCGGCTGGGAGGCGTATACGACGATCACAAGGATACGACCCGTACCGTGCCTCTTCCTGTCCGGGTACGGAGAGGATATCCTGGCAAGCAAGGGCGTTGTCGAAGGAGCGGTCGACCTTCTGAAGAAACCCGCGACGCCGGAAGAGTTGCTACGACGCATTCGTCGCACAATCGATCGCACAATCGATGGAGGGAGAGAGTGAAGAGCATACTTGTGATCGACGACGAACCGATGATCCTCGACAGCATGTCGGTTATTTTTGAGGACCTTGGGTATACGGTCGTCGCGACAGCAGATCCGATGAACGGCGAAAAAAAGGCGATCGACGGCGAGTTCGACCTGATTATGGTCGACGTACGAATGCCCGTGCGGAACGGTGCCGAGCTCACTCGCGCAATCCTGAAGGCGAAACCGGCTGCGCGCGTCGTCATCGTTACCGCGTACCCGAATGATCCCTTAGCACAGGAAGCGTTGAGCGCCGGAGCGATCGCTCTCATCGCAAAACCGTTCGAGATCGGGAAGATACTGGAACTTTTGAAGGACTGACGAGATGGCGAAACGAGACGGAGACGATCTTGAACATCTCGTAGATGAATCGAGTAAACTCATCTCCGAGATCAACGCCGCGATCGCCGGCGTCGAGAGCGAGGCTTTCGATCCGTTTGGCGACGAAGAGTCCGATGTCGAACCGACGCTTCTCGAGCTGTTCGCCGAACCGTCGCGCGACGGTTCGGTCGATATCACGATTTCCGACGATGAGATGGTCGCGTACGCACACTTTTCGCCTGCCGATCAAAGTGGGGAGTTGTTGACGCCGGAGTTTGTCGCCGCGGCGGTCGAGGCGCGTGGGATTGCCGTCCCGGTAGATCGGCGCGCGGTAGAGGAAACGATCTTCACGTGCAACACCGAGCGACGGCCCGTGCGCGACGTGATCCTTGCACGCGGCACAAAACCTAAATACGAGATACCACCGCACCTGCGGCTGGAACCCGATCTCACACCGACTCAGCGTCCGACCGCGTCGGACGCGGCGACCGTCGATCATCGCGCGATATCTCCGTTCGTGATGGTGAAGGCCGAACAGGTGCTTGCACGCGTGGTCCCAAAGACCCCGGGAGAGCCCGGGACGACGGTGTACGGCAAACAGGTCCCGTTCGGGAAACACGACGTCTCGTTTCCCCGTCCGGGCGCAAACACAAAGTGGCGGAACGACACCGTCGTCGCCGCGTGCGACGGCAGGCTCGTCGTAACGACCGGCTCGTTCGACGTCGAGAACGTACTCGAGATCGGCGGGGATGTCGATTATCACACGGGCCATATCGAGTTCGCAGGCGACATTTTGATCCACGGAGAAATCAAGGACGGATTCCGAGTCAAGTCGGACGGATCGATTCAATGCATGAGTCCGATCTACGCGTCGGAAATTCGCTGCACCGGAGACCTGCTCGCCGCGCACGGTATTATTGGCAGGCAAGCCGGAAACCTGACGGTCGGAGGTTGCGCGAACGTGCGGTTTATCGAGAACTGCGTCGTTCGCGCCGACGGACCGATCGTCGTCAAGACCGCTATCATGAACTCGATCGTGACGACAAAAGACACGGTCACGACGGGAGCCGCCGGCATCATCATCGGCGGCAAGCTGCACGCGCAGAACGGAGTTACGGCGTTTCGGATCGGTAGCGCGATGGAAAGCCGTACCGAGCTGTACTGCGGCATCGATTTTGCGATCGAAGAGCGGTTGATCTGGATCCGTGACAAGAATATCGCGCTCGCGACGCGGCTCAAGCAGCTCGAGAACTCAGGCCAAGCGACGCCGAAATCCGAGCGCGCCGCCGCGGAGATTCGGACGCTGATCCACCGCCTGAACGAATCGGCGCGAACGCTCGTCAACAAACTGGACCAAAACGACGAAGCGTCGGTGACCGTGACGGGAACGGTACACCGCGGCGTCTACATCGAGATCTGCCACGTACCGTTCATCGTCGAGAGGGATTACACAGCCGTCCGTTTCTCGCTCGACAAAGCCGCCGGCAAGGTTGTCGTCGGACGAAGATGATTCCCGCGGATGTTACGGCTGCGGATCGTCGAGCACGACGATCGAACTCGGTTCAAGCGCTCCGTACACCGTGTCGCCACGCGCAAAGCGCATCGGCGATGCCGCGACGATCGTAACACCGTCGCACTCCAATGTGTATTCGCTCACGGCTCCGAAGTACTGCGCGGCGATAATGCGCGCGACGAACTCGTTCGGTTGTCCGGTCGCTCGCGAAGAGATCGCGACGCGTTCGGGCCGGATCATGATCGTCGCCTCGGATACGCCCGGAGCTGAACCGTCGACCGTGAACGCACGGAACGCTTCGAGTCGCCAGGAGTCTCCGATCGAGCGCGATACCTTCCCGGAGAACACGTTCGCCTCGCCGAGAAACTCGGCCACAAACCGGGACTTCGGAGTCTCGTACAACTCGACGGGTGTACCGTGCGCGACGACACGCCCGTTCCTCATCACGACGACCATGTCCGAGATCGAGAGCGCCTCATCGCGACTATGCGTCACAAAAACCGTCGTGATCGAGAGCTCCTGCGTCACGCGCACGAGCTCTGCGCGCAACCCTTTGCGCTGAGGAGCGTCGATCGACGAAAACGGCTCGTCGAGCAGCAGTACGGCGGGATTCACGGCGACCGCGCGCGCGATCGCGACGCGCTGCTGCTCGCCTCCCGAAAGAGTCCGTACGTCCCGGGCGCCGAAGCCCGCGAGACCGACGGTCTTCAGAAGCCGTGAGACGGTCGCCTCGCGCTCGGCGCGCGTAACCGAACTATACTTCAGGCCGTACGCGACGTTGTCGTGGACCGACATGTGCGGGAAGAGCGTGTAGTCCTGGAACACCAACCCGACTCCCCGACGCGACGGGTCGACTCTCGTGACGTCTGTGCCGCCGACGATCACGCGTCCCGAGTCGGGAGACTCAAAACCCGCGGTTAACCGCAGTACCGTCGTCTTCCCGCTTCCGCTCGGGCCGAGAATCGAGACGATCCTGCCTTTCTCGACGACCAGGTCGACGTCGAGCAGAAAGTCGCTGTACTCTTTGCGCAGACCGTCAAGCGTAATCAACCAGGTTCCCTTTTCCGCGATCGATGTCGCGACCGGAAGTCCGGTCGACCCAGACGAATACGACCGAGCAAATAACGATGTAGATCACACCGAGCGCGAGTGCCCGGTCGAATCCCCTGAAGCCGATCAACCGGTAGATCGCGACCGGAAACGTCACGACGTTTCCGCGACCGAGAGTGAAAACCGCGGTGAAGTCGGCGAGCGCGATCGCAACCGCGTACGCGTACGCGTTCAGCAGACCGCGACGAACGAGAGGGATCACGACGTCGCGCACCGCGGCGATGCGCGAAGCTCCGAGCGATCGCGCCGCGTCGGCGTACGAGTCCGGAAGCGCCGAAAGCGTCGTGTCCGCGATCCGAAACACGAACGGGAATCCGAGCACCGTCTGCGCGAGCACGACCAGAACGAGATCGGGGACGATGCCCGCGAACACGAGCCGCATTCCGATCGCGACCGTCACGATCGAGACGCACATCGGCGCGGTAACGAGCGCCTCAAGCGTAGCGGTTCTCCTTCTTTTCAGAACGAACGCGGTCATGAGCGCGAGAGCGAACGTTACGGTGCCGGACACACCCGCGAGCGAAAGGCTCGTCGTGATGATCCGTGCGACGGGCGCGCCCGCGACCGACTCGGTCTCCCAATCCCGCGGTCCCGGTTGGAACAGCACGCGGAAGTTTCGCGTCGAAAAACCGTCGGGAGAACCGAACGCACGCGCGGTCATAGTCACGATCGGCCCACCGAGAAAGACCAGAACGAGTACCCCGTACACGATGAGAAACCACCGCGCGTTCGACGCGGACAAAGGCCGCCGGCGCCGAACGACCGACCGGCCATGCCTCTCGGTCCGAAACACGACACGGTTCATCACGACGACCGCGCAGAGCGACACGATCAATTGAAGCAGCGCGTACACCGAAGCCGTCGAAACGTCGAGCCGGACGAACATCCGGGAGTACGTCTCAACCTCGAGCGTCGTGTAACGGATACCGCCGAACACCAGAACAACGCCGAAGCTAAAAAAACAGTAGATAAAAATCAACAAAAACGCGGTGCCGACCGACGGCAACACGAGAGGAAGCGCGACGCGTGCGAACACACCCGGAGACCGGCTCCCGAGCGTACGCGCGGAGTCGTAAAGCCGCGAGTCGATGCGCGACCAACCGTCGGCGAGTATGCGGACGGCCAACGAGAAGTTGAAGAACACGTGCGCGATCACGATTCCGATCGGGTTGTACACGAGGTTCCAGTCGGTCCCGAACAAACGGTTGATCAGGCCCGCCCGGCCGTAGAAACTGATCACGCAGATCACGACGATAATGCTCGGGAGAACAAAAGGAACGATGCTGAGCGAGTAAAAGAGGCGCCGCCCGGGGAAGTGGTAGTGCGACACGGCGTACGCGACGGGCACCGCCAGAACTACGGAAATACCCGCCGAGACGACCGCCTGAGAGACGGTGAAAGCGACGACCCTGCGCGTCGCGGGAGCGATCAGCGTCGCAAAAACCTTCGCGCCGTACGCCGAGTCGCTCCTGATCGCGCCGAAGAACACGGCGCCGATCGGAAGCACGAGGATTACCCCGAGCACGCCGACGACCGCGGCGATCGCGATCACCGGGCGCAGATCCACTCCCGCGCGCGCAGGCCGGAGCGCTCTCATCTCATGATCGCTTCCCACCGCGCGAGCCAGTCTTCGAAATTATCGGCGACGACGTCGGGCGGCAGCACGACGGGTGAAGCCGCGCGCGGGTACGCGGTGAACGCCGACGGCAGCTCGACGTCGTCTCGAACGGGGAACATGAATTGGTTCAACGGGATGAGCTCCTGGAACTCGCGCGACAGGATGAACTCGATCGCGCGTCGAGCGTTGAGTTCGTTCCGGGCACGATTCACCACACCCGCGACCTCGATCTGCAGGTACACCTCGCCGTCAAAGATCAACGGTCGGTACCGATCGGTGTCTTCGTACTCGATGTGGTACGCGGGTGACGTGTCGTAGCTTACGACCATCGGGGCTTCGCCCTGAACGTAAAGCCCATAGCCGTCGGTCCATCCCCCGGTAACGGTCAGCACGTTCGGACGCAACCGCCGCCAGAACTGCTCAAAACCGTCGTCTCCGAATACCGCGACCGTGAGCAGCAGGAAGTTCCGGCCCGGGGACGATGTGGCCGGATTCAACATCACGATCGAGGACCGGAACCGTTCATCGGTGAGCTCGTCCCACGACCCCGGAGGATCCGGCAGCGCGACCGAGTCGTAGTTCAGCGTAATACCGCCGTAATCGAACGGCACGACGCGGAACTGATCGTCGACGATCAAATCCGCGTTGATCTCGTCAGCAGCTTCGGGCCGGTACGGCACCGTGAGCCCGAGCTCGTACACGCGAGACAGATACGTCGCGTCGAGCCCGATCACGACGTCGGCCCGGGGGTCTTCCCGCTCGAGGTAGAGCTGGTTGAAGAGCGCACCGGTATCTGCGAATCGTTGAAGATCGACGGTGACGTCGTACTCTTCGGCAAAGTGAGTCGTCAGCGCGTCGCGCAATGCTCGCGGGAACGCGTCGTACGTGTACACGACGAGCGAATCGGTTTCGATACTCGCCGGCGACTGCGCGCGTTCGGACACGACATCCGGATCCTCATCGCGTGAACACGCGACAAGGACAAGAACGCCAAGAGCCATACCAAATACCAAAAGGAAACGAAAATTGTGACGGATCATTGCACCTCCCTCCGCCGGCATTATCCGGATCAGGTTCTTCGGGTGTGTTCTCAGCCCTTCCGATGAAGAGCACCCCTTGAATTGTATGGCCAGTATACTAACGCAGGACAGCGAGCGTCAAGGTCGGCAGTTGTTGTCGGTAGCGCTGGAAATCAGCGACAGTCGAGCAGGGCTTTACCGGTGATCGCGCCGTCGGTGAGCAGACGATGCGCGTCGTGGACGCGCTCGAGCGGAAGGCGCGGCCCAATAACCGGATCAATTATGTTCTCCGAGCAGAGGTTCAGGATCAAACGCAGATCTTCCGTATTTTGAAGCACATTTCGTGTGTTCATCGAGTAGTACGAAAAACGCCTGCCGCGCGAGGCAACGAGCATCCGGGCCGCCGTACGAATAGTTCGCATCCCGTACCCGACGACGATTCCACCGCGCCGAACTACCCGCCGCGACCGAAGCCAGTGTTCACCGCCGATCGGATCGAACACCGCGTCGATACCGTCGGGCTCGTTGCGTGACATCTCGACGACAAAGTCCGACGACCGATAGTCTATCGGAACCGCTCCAAGGCCACGAACGGTATCGTGCTTGCCCGCGGACGCGGTGCCGTACACCGCGCAGCCGGCGATCCGCGCGAGTTGCGTCAACGCCGTTCCGACACCACCGGCGGCGCTATGGACCAGTACTCGCCAACCACCGTGAACCCGCGCCGCGCGATGAAGAAGCTGGTGTGCCGCGACGTAACTCGAAACACAACAGACAGCCTTGTCGGAGGGAACACCTTCGGGAACGTGAGTCGCCGCGCGTGCGTCCGCTGTGACATACTGCGAGTATCCACCTGACTGGGTCAGAACGACGACGCGGTCGCCGACCGCAAAGCCGGACTGACCGTTCACCGACGAGCCGAGTTCCACGACCGTACCGACGATCCCACAACCGGGTGTAAACGGTAGTTTCGGCGTCGAGGTGTACTCCCCACGCCGCATCAAAACATCCAGGTAATTGATCCCGGCGAACTCGGTCCGAATCAGAATCTCACCGATCGCGGGTTTCGGAACCGGGCACGTCTGGACATCGTATACGTCGAGCCCGCCGATACCGGTTTGGACGACACGAAGCATTCCGCACACTCCCATGTTAATAACAACTAAATCACTCAGGAGTTGCGTTTTTTTATGCGTTTTTCTCGGTTTTTTTTACGACGATAGCGACGACCGGGACGACATGAGCGACCGGAAGTACCGATCAACGAGCAGATTCGACCATCCAAACGCCGTTGTGAAGCGAACGATTTTTCGAACGTCTTTTCGTGTCATCTTAACATCGTCGGTCACGTCGTACGGGCGCTCGCGCAACAAACCGACGGTGCGCGCCGCGAACATCATCGGCCAAAGGCACGCGAGCCGAACTCGATGGACCGAGCGTGGAACGGTGCGAACATACTCGACAGCCGCGTCGAGATGACGCTCGGCCTTGCGGATCACACGAGCGACCACGCGGTCCGCGCGTTCCCGGTTCCGGGGTTCGAGAAAACCCTCACGCGATAGGCCTTCCTGTTCGAAGTATACCTCCGGGATGTACGACCATCCACGCTCGGCATCCTCGGTGATCCCGCGCAGGATGTTCACCGTCTGCAGTGCGAGTCCGGTTTCGCGAGCAAGAGCCATCAGACTCGACCGTACACGGCGGACCGACCGCGAATGCCACGCGAACACTTCGGTTGCCAGATACCCGACGCGCCCGGCAACCTCGTGCATGTAGTCGTCGAGGTCGGCTTCGTCGTGGAGGTGCGGCCCGCGCTTCACCCAGCGTACCATGCCGCGCGTGGTGTTCCGGACATGCTGCACGACGACCGATTGCAGGCCGCGCGGGAGCGCCCGGAACTCCGCGAGAATTTCGGGGGCGTACCACGCCGCGATCGCGTCGGTTTCGCGACCGACCGACGAAGCAATAGGATCCCGCCACCGCGCCGGGAACTCGGTGCCGCCAAGAATCGCGTCCCACGTCGAAAGCAGGCGGACCTTCTCGTCACAATCGATGAACCGCGAGTCCTCAAAAAAATCGGAGACACGGAGAAGAAGGTACGCGAGGCACAACGCGTTTGCCATTTTGCTCGGAAGAATCGAAATCGACAAAAAAAACGTTCTGCTCGTTTTCTTTAGCACGGACCACGAGTCGTACGAACGGAAACTTAGGTCATCCTTGCTCCCGGATGATGTGCAGACATCGGTATTCACACCTCTACGATAGCACGAGACTCGAGTTTCAGTACAGAACCGGCGTCGGGCACTTCACAAACACGGCCTGCCCGTTCAGATTGTGGACAATCACGCGGTCGGGCCGGCCATACTCTTCGTTCACGAGCGCCGTGACACCTTCGCATCCCCAGAATCCATAGTCGTCAAATACAACGATCCCACCGACCGGCATCCGCGGCCACACCCACTCAAGAACGTCTCGCCCGGACTGGTACACGTCGACATCGATGTGACAGAAACAGAACTGCTTCGACGCGATCGATTCGTCGGCTGCTTCGGGAAACATTCCCGGCACGATCCGGCAGTTTTTGAGGTCGAGCTCGGCAAGCAACAACGTCACGATCTCGACCGACGTATCGGCGTGTTCACCACCCTTGTAGTAGTCGTCCTTCGGTCCCGCTTTGACCACCCCGGTGAAGGTATCTGCCAGCACGACGGTTCTCCCGGTAGATCGAGCCGCCGCCGAGTCGCACATCGCGGTTCGAGCCGCGAGAAGCGCGCCGGTCCCGCCGCGCCATACGCCGACCTCGAGCACGTCGCCGCCGCGCGGAAGCGCCTGTTCGACGAGTCGCCACAGCGCGTGGCAGCGGTAGACGTCAACCTTCGTGTTGTCCTTGATCCTGTTGTACGCCGCGGAGAATTCGGGATCGATCACCCACGGCGCGTAGTCGGAGACGGGAGTGAGAATCTCGTACCCCGGTGGATAGTTTTTCTTGCCCATTAAGTGTGTCGTATACCGAAACACTCCGTGAATTCAACCGGGTGTTCGAGTCGCAGTCGGGGGCCGGGTAGTCACGGTTGCGCGCGAATCGTGAAGGCGCGAAACTCCGCGGCGCCGAGAGCCCTGAGCGAGACCTCGACACCGTCGGTAATCCCAAACCACGTCTTGTACCGGATCTTGTCCTCTCCGTTGACGGCGACGGTCACGTACTCGGTCACGGGTTCGTACAGGACCTCGACGCGAAGGAAATCGGCGATATCGTCGACGATCATCGCGTCGGCGACGCGGCCCATCGTCACGTCGTCGTCGGACTTGTAGAGCTGAAGATACGTCTTGTCGTTACCGTGCACCGCAGGATCTCGGGTGAGCCACACGAGGATCGAATTTCCCATCCCATATCCACGCGCGCGTACATCGGTGACCATGAAGTGCAACCCGTTTCCGACCCATCCGTCTCCGACGGCGCGCGCCTCGTACGAGTACAGCAGCGTCGACTCGGTCTGTTCGACGGGAACTATGAACTTCGCGAAGTACTGCCCCGGGTCGGGCTGCACGAGTCGGTCGCCCTCGATCCGCCACGGCCCGATCTGCGACGCTCCACCGAAAAAACCCGTCTGCACGGTCTTCGTGAGCTCGGGTTTAACCAGCGTGATGTATCCGGAGCTGCGTAACTCGGCGATCAGCCGAGTCCGGATCGTCGCCTGCTCGCGCCGGAGCTGCTCGTTCATCTCTCGAAACGCGGCAACCTCGGAGAGCAGATTCGCGAGCGCGGACGGCTCGGCATCGAGTCTCGGGAGCGGCTCATCCGAGACACGATCATCGCGCAGCGATTCGGCGTACGCTGCGGCTTCGTCGCGCAGACCGTCGAGAGATCGCTCGAGGCGCGCGATCGAGAGGCCGTACGCCGCGATCTCGCTCCTGAGAGCGACGACTTCGTCGTATAGTGCGTCGCGGAGAGCAGCAGCCTCCCGATCGTCAGACGGGACTGCCGGGGCCGGCTCGGCCGAAAGCCGATCGATCTCGGAGAGGAGTTCGGCGATCTCGACAACGGCGCGCTCGTTCTCACGGCGCAGCTCGGCGATCTCTCGCTCGAGAGCGTCGTTGAGTCGCTCGAGTTCTCGAAGCGACTCCGTCACTTCCTCGGGCGAAATACGGTCGGTCTCGGTTGCGATTTCCTGTGCGATCGGCCCGAGTATTTCCGTGACCCGCCGGCGATTCACGCCGGTCCAGTCGCTCCGGACGAAACCCGTCACCTCCCGAATACTCCCGTCGAGTGCGATCTCGAACTCCGCCGCGTACGGCTCACCCGCAATAAAAACACCGTCGAGTCGGAACCTGCCGCGCTCGGGATCGAGCCACAGAAGCGTCGCGAAGTCCAACACCGTGCCCGAGGGAAAGACGTCGGCTTGCTCGTCGTACACCGTCGTCGCGCGCCACGTACCGTCGTCGTCCATGCGGAACACGACCGAGTACGTCGATTCATGATGGCCTACGCCGCGAAGGTACAGCGCGCTCGGACCCGCGATACCGATCTGCGCGTCGGAAAGCCGGAGCGCGGTCGAGTCGACATCCTCAACGAGAACCTGAGCAAACGCGTTGATCACCAAAAACGCGCCGAGACATACGGTGAGCAGGACGCGACGTACCATGGGAACTCCTTCGTTCTATTGTCGGTCGCGTGATCGATGGATTAACAGGTATATTCATTCTTTTTATTGACAATAATTTACACAAGGTTGTACTCTGTCACCTATTCACGTCACAAAATCGGGTCGGTGGGAGGAAGCAAATGCGTGAGATGATGCAGCACACACCAGGAAAGATCTATTTGTCGGTCCTGTTGTTGTCCATTATCGCCTTGTTCGTGGTGATTGGGGTCGGTGTGCTCGAGATGCCGATACTTGTTTTTGGGTGGATAACGACGTCGCTTCTCACCGGAGCGCTCTTTGTTATCGTGTGGCTCGTTGCGTACCTGATCTACTTTTTCAAATACTGGCCGTATCGCTGATACCGGTACCACAAGGAGTGAACCAATGGCATTGATAACGCTTGCTGTTTTCGGGTTGATCATCATCGGGCTGGCAGCGTACGGGTACAAGGTGTCCGCGAAGACTGCTGAGGACTACATGCTCGGCGGCCGGACGATCGGCGTCGTTGTTATGTTCTTTTTTGTCTTGTTCGCGGTCTCCTCGAGCTGGACGTTCTACGCGTTTCCCGGCGTCCTGTACCTTCACGGTCCCGGGTACGTCTTCTTTATCTGGGGGTCGGTCGTCGGGTTCGCGGGGTTGTACATGTTTCTCGGGCCGCGGCTCTGGGCGATCTCCCGGATCAACGGGTACCTCTCACCGATCGAGGTGTTGAGCGAACGCTATGAATCGAAGGCGCTCCGACTCCTGCTCTCGGTCAGCATCCTCGCGTTTATCATTCCGTACATCGGAATTCAGCCGCTCGGTGTCGGAGCGGGTTTCGAAGCGCTCACGGGGATGCCGGCGATTTGGGGTGCGTTGTACACCGCGGTCCTGCTCGTCGTGATCGTCGTGCTCGGCGGTATGCGGATCGTCGCGTGGGTCAACATCTTCCTCGGGTCGGTGTACGTGCTCGCGCTGCTCGGGTCGCTCGTCTGGATCGTCGGTGCGCGTCTTCCGGGAGGACTGCCGGAAGCGGCGTCGTGGCTGGCCGCGAATAGCCCCGAACGGCTCACGATACCCGGTCCACTCGGTGAGTACACGCGTGTGCTCGTCGGAGGAACGTTTGTCGTCGGTCTGATCGCGTTCAGTTGGCCGCACATCACGATCAGCGCGATGACCGCACGCGACAAAGGTTTGTTCAAGTGGTTCCCACTGTTGATTTTTGTGTTCGGTGGACTGTTCTTCTACATCATTCCTTTTGTGTGGGGTTCGCTCGTCGCGCCGGTGCTCAAACCGGGAATCACGAGTGTATTCGAGGCCGACCGGGTCGTTCAGACGATCATCACCGAGTCGCTGCCCGCGTGGTTCGGTATCTTCGTCGTCATGGGTGTCGTCGCCGCGGCCGTATCGACCGCAGCGGTACAGCTGATGACATCGAGCGTCATCGTTGCGCGAGACCTCGTCCAGGGGATTTTCAAGCCCGATGCCACCGATAAGCAGATCACCGCGTGGGCGCGATGGTCGGTTCTCGTGATCATCATCGCGAGTATCGGCTTTTCGATCTGGAACACGCAGGCAATCGCGCTGTACCTGACCGACGTATCGATCCCGGGCTTCGCGCAGTGGGCCCCGGCTCTTGTCGGGGGATTGCTCTGGAAACGCGGAACGCGGCAGGGTGCGCTCGCCGGCACGCTGATTGGTGTCGTATACTTGGTCTTGGGACTTCTGATCACGCCGGGAGGCGAACGTCCGCTCCTTTTTAACCTGCACCCGGTTGTCCCGACTTTGTTCGTGAACACGATCGTTTACATCGTTGTGAGCAAACTGACCCCGGCCCCGTCCGAAGAAATCCAGGAACAGTTCTTCAACGAGGTCGATGACTTCTTGAGATCGGAGAGTTAAATGGCTTGGAGACTTCTTTTTAACCCTGAAGGCGATGTCGCCGACGTGCTCGCGTACGCGTCGGCGCTCGCCGAGGGGCGGATCGCCGGGAAGTACATGCTTTCCGGGGAAGCAATGCCGAACACCATCGTCGTGCAGAGCGTGAAGCGCAAAGGCATTCTTGCGGGTGCGGACGTCAAGATCGACAAAGACGCGGCGAAAAAGCAGGATATCGACGTCGCGGTGAGCCCTCGCACCGGACGTCGCGGAGCGCAACCCGTCGGAACGATCCAGCTGCAGGAGGTGCTTTCAAAGGCGTCTCGAAAGTTCAAAGCGGTTGAAGTCGATCCGGACGAACCCGCCGTTCTGTTGTACACCTCCGGAACCACCGGCAACCCAAAAGGCGTCACTCTGACGCACCGGAATTTCCACACGCAGTACGCCGAGATTGTCACAAAATTGTTCGATATGAATCCCCAGGACGTCGTGATCGGCGTCCTCCCGTTGTACCACGTGTACGGGCTCTCGAACGGGTTGGTGTGTTCGATGTACTTTGGATGCGCGTTTTCACTCGTTGCTCAATACAGTCCTCAGAACCTGTTAAGCAACATAGAAGAGACGCGCGCGACGATCCTGATCGCGATCCCGTCGATGTACATGCATCTTCTCACGCTCGCGCGTGCGCGGAAAGCCGAGATGCCGAAAACGCTGCGACAGTGCGTTTCCGGCGGCGCGCCTCTTCCGCTTAACGTTTTGACCGAGGTTGAGCGCGTGTTCGACGCGCGGATCGCGGAAGGGTACGGCCTGACCGAATCGACGTCGGCCGTCTGCCTCAACAAGTCGGGGGAGAAGTTCAAACCCGGTTCGATCGGACCCGCGACACCAGGAGTCGGGATGAAGATCGTCGACGACGACGGCAACGACCTGCCGCAGGGCGAGGTCGGCGAGATCGTGCTGCAGTCGCCGGTGATCATGAAAGGGTACTGGAACAATCCGGACGCGACCGCCGAGGCGATCCGGGACGGATGGTTCCATACGGGCGACCTCGGTTACGTCGACGAAGACGGCTTTTTCTTCATCACGGACCGAAAAAAGGACTTGATTATTCGGGGCGGTTTTAACATCTCTCCGCGTGAAGTAGAGGAAGTGATTTTCACGCACCCGAAAGTCGCCGATGTCGTCGTGCTCGGGGTCCCGGACAAAAGGGAACAAGAAATCGTCAAAGCGTTTGTCGTGCTGAAGGAAGGCGAGACGTGCGACGATAAGGACATCCTCGAACACTGCCGCGCCAACCTGGCGCCGTACAAGGCGCCGAAAATCGTCGAGTTTCTCGACACGCTTCCGAAGAGTGCGACGGGCAAGACCCTCCGCAAAGAGCTGCGCGCCGATTTCGTCGATGCACGGCTGATCACCAAGGGGGATAACGATGAGTGATATCAACTCTCTCGGCGTAATGCTTCAGGAGTCCGCACGCAAGTTCAAAAAGAAAGAGGCGATTATTTTCGAGGGTCGAGAGATCTCGTACCGCGAGCTCGACGAGAACGCGAACAAAGTCGCGAACGGACTCGCATCGCTTGGCATCGGGAAGGGTGATCGTGTCGCGCTCATGCTCCCGAACATTCCAGAGTTTGTGTACTCCTTTTTTGGAATTCAGAAGCTCGGCGCGGTCGCGGTTCCGTTCAATACGATGTACAAGGGTCGCGAGATCACGTTCATTCTCAACGACTGCGGAGCAAAGGCGATCATCACGCTGACGAATTTCGCCAACTTGATCAACGAGATCAAGTACGACTGCCCGGAACTCAAGAACGTGCTGGTTACGGGTCAACGAACGCTCGTGTTCGTCGAACCCGACGTCACTGCCAACGTTCAGATCGTCGTCGAGAAAGCGTTTTTCGAGTCCGCCGACGACGCGTTCCAGAAGACGGGAGCCGTGCTTGTCGATGTTTTAAAGTCGGTCGGTGTCGCCGACGCATGGTACAAACACCAGGGCAGCCTCCGCGCCCAAGGGAAAAAGATCGCGACGATACTGATCAGCGAGGTCG
Source organism: Spirochaetaceae bacterium (assembly GCA_007695285.1). Taxonomy (GTDB): domain Bacteria; phylum Spirochaetota; class Spirochaetia; order DSM-27196; family PXBQ01; genus PXBQ01. The sequence continues at coordinate 16,018 of REEC01000149.1, forward strand.
AGAACCTGTTCGTGATCAACTCGGTCCTGTTCCTGAATGCACTAGAGACCGATCCGTTTTTCAAGGTCGTGTGGGTACCACCCGAGGTCAAGGACAAAGTTCTCGAGCCGATGACGTCCGTTTTCGAGCAGACCGGGAAGCAGCTCTCACTCGAGCGGTTTAAGGACTCCGTCGTCGAGAAATTCAGCGCGTCGTTCGGGATCGAGATCGCCGAAGGACAGATGAAACGAGACGAGTTGTTCGGGTATCAGAAAAACCGGGCGCTCGCGTACCGCGTATAGCGTAAAGCGTCGGGAAAACGACGACAGGAGTGCCACGTTGAACATCGGCGTGCCGAAAGAGGTCAAGAGACACGAGTACCGTGTCGGTTTGACGCCGCACTGCGTCCGCGCGTACACGACGCGCGGGCACGCAGTTGTAGTTGAACACGACGCGGGAACCGGCTCGGGGTACTCCGACGACGAGTACGTCGCAAACGGCGCAAAAATCCTTCAGACCGCCGCCGAGGTTTTTGCCGCCGCCGATATGATCGTCAAGGTGAAAGAGCCGCTACGCGAAGAGTGGCCGCTTCTCCGGTCGGGGCAGATCCTCTACACGTATCTGCATCTTGCAGCGAGCGCCGAGCTCACGCGCGCGCTCATGGACGCCGGGACGGTGGGTATTGCGTACGAGACGATCGAGCTGCCGGACCGGACGCTGCCGTGTCTCACGCCGATGAGCCAGATCGCCGGCCGACTCTCGATCCAGGAAGGCGCGAAGTACCTCGAAAAAGAGTACGGCGGCCGAGGGATCCTTCTCGGAGGCGTTCCCGGCGTTCCCCGTGGTCACGTCGTGATCCTCGGCGGTGGAACGGTCGGCACAAACGCGTGCAAGATCGCAGTGGGAATCGGTGCAACCGTGACGATTCTCGACATCAACGCGCGTCGGCTCGCGTATCTCGACGACATCTTTGGAAGCTCGATCACAACGTTGTACGCGACCGAAGCGAACATCGACGCGATGGTCCGCGATGCCGACATTGTCGTGGGTGCGGTGTTGCTGCCGGGGGAGACCGCGCCGCATCTGATTCGACGAACGCATCTGAAGACGATGAAACCGGGAGCGGTCATCGTCGACGTCGCGATCGATCAGGGCGGATCGGCAGAGTCGTCGCGCCCGACGACACACGACGATCCGATTTTTATCGAGGAAGGTATCGTCCACTACTGCGTCGCGAACATGCCGGGTGCCGTGGCGTATTCATCGACGATCGCGTTGACGAGCGTAACGCTCCCGTTTGGACTCGAAATCGCCGAAAACGGAGTCGAAAAGGCGATGGAAAACCCCGCGATTCGGAAGGGGCTCAACGTGATCGGCGGCGCGTGCGTGCACCACGGTGTCGCCCGGAGCTGCAACATCCCGTATACCGAGTACCCATAGCGGTAGGCGTGTTTCCGGCACTTGCCAACATGCACTTTATTCGGTATATTCGACCAGAATGAAGGGCACCTCCAAGACAAAGCGAACGACAACCTTCAAAGAAAAACAGCAGGTTGTATATCCTCTCCAGGGCGTCGGCCAAATCACCTCGATCGAGATGCGTCCGTTTAAGGACGATGAAGTACTGTACTACGTCATTTATCTCGAGGTGACCGACATGACGGTGATGGTTCCGGTGGACAAGGCCGAAGAACTCGGAATCCGCGCGATCGTCAACAAAAAGGAAGCCGAGAGAGCTCTCGCGTTGATATCTGAGTCGTACGAACCGGTCGCGGCGGACTGGAAGATGCGATATCAGATGAACCTTGACCTCTTGAAACAAGGCAGCGTCACCGACATCGCGACCGTCGTCCGCTCGCTCTACCATCGCAGCAAGATCAAGGAGCTTCCAATTCTCGAGCGCAAACTTTTCGACTCGGCGATCAAACTTCTTGTCGATGAGGTCTCGTTCTCGCTCAAAACGTCCAAGGATGAAGTCGAACAGCTCGTTTTCAGTAAGCTCGAGGTCGACACACCCAAGAAAGCATCCCGCGTCGCGACGCCACCCGACGACGACGACGATGCGAACACACCACGGCTCGACGAGGACGAAGACGAAGAGCAGTAGATTGGTCGATTGGCACGGGATTTTCCGCGCGATCCGCGAAGGAACCCCTGAGCGACCGTTGCCGTCGGTGTCACTTCTTGCCGCTCAAACGGCAAGCGCGTTTCATATCCTGGTTTCGACGATGATCTCGCTCCGGACACGCGACGACGTCACGCTCGCGGCATCGCGTCGTCTTTTTGCGCTTGCTCCGGACGCGCAGGCGACGGCCCGTCTCGCTGTCGAACAGGTCGAACGGCTGATCTACCCGGCCGGCTTTTACCGCACAAAAGCACGAAATATTATCACCGTTGCGGGCAGAATCGAGCACGATTACGGTGGGAAGGTGCCCGACACAGTCGAGGAATTGACGTCCTTTCCGGGTGTTGGTCGCAAGACCGCGAATTTGGTGCTAGGACTTGGTTTTGGTATTCCGAGTATCTGCGTCGATACTCACGTTCACCGGATCTCGAACCGCGCGGGCTGGATAGGGACAAAAACACCCGAAGCGACCGAAATCGCATTGATGGATGTCCTGCCGAAGGACTTGTGGATCGTCGCAAATGAGTCCCTCGTCGCGTTTGGCCAGACGATCTGTACACCCGGCGCACCACGGTGCAGCGCCTGCCCGATAAACGAAGAGTGCCCGCGCGTCGGTGTCACCCGGTCACGATGACGGCACAACGCACGGCTTTCTCCGACACCGGGGCACCGCATCTGTGCAACACGTCTACGAGGGATTTGCGATCAAGAGGCTCTTGGGGTCAAGAATCAGATGAAGATCCTCTTCTTGATACGTTCCGTAGTCCTTTAGCAAATTGAGTTTCACGTGGGCATCGGTCGGGGCGAGCGCGATCAGAACGTCGATCTGATCGACAAAAGGGCTCAGGATGACCGACACGCCGTGCTCGTCGACTTCCGGCTGCTCGCGACGTACCGACGCGCTGAACCATACCGACAGTCCGAGTTCCGTCGCGAACTGTTTGACAAGCAAAAGATCTTCCGGCTTTCCTTCACCAAAATCGTATCCGTCGACGATGACGAGATCGGCCGCGAACCCACCGTCGTTAATCATCGCTTTCAGGCTGTTCAGGACCTGGGTCATTTGGACGCCACTTTGCGAAAAGTTCATCACGACGCGGTTCTTGATGATTTCATCGTGGATATTCCGTGATTGCTCACCTTTCCGCGTCTGGCGCGCGATCTCGGCAAAAATATCCTCGTACCATTGTATGATATGGTCCGTTCGTGACGAATAAGAAACGTGAATCACGTGTTTCCCCTGCAACAACTTGTCGGTCGCGATATGTACGAGGCACGCGGTTTTCCCGACGCCTTTCCGGGATGCGATAACCCCGATGCTCCCGGGTCTCAGCCCGCCGTGGATCGATTTTTCAAGAATCCGAAGCGGACTCCGGGACACCAGCTCAGTATTTTCCATTGTGTTCGTCTCCTGACTACCGTTGGCTCTTACGAGCATCCTGATATTTTTTCATGAGTTCCTCGCTGATCGACGTCGGGACCCGACCGTACTTCAAGAACTCCATCGTAAACTCGGCCTTCCCTTGGGTCAGTGAACGCAACACGGTCGAGTATCCAAACATCTCGCTCAACGGTACCTCTGCCTCGACACGCGAGAACGCTCCGTCCTCAGACGATGCGTGTATTATACCACGACGCTGGTTGATCGACGCAAAGATATTGCCCTGAAACTCGGTCGGCCCTTCGACCGCGACGAGCATTATCGGCTCGAGGATCTTCGGTTGCGCTTTCAGGTACGCCTGCCGGAAACACCCAATCGCCGTCATTTGAAAAGCCATGTCGGATGAGTCAACGGGGTGGTACGATCCGTCGTTGACCACGACGCGCACGCCGGTAATCGGAAATCCGATGAGTGATCCCTTCGCCATGGCTGTGCGGAATCCCTTGTCACACGAGGGGATAAACTCGGAGGGGATTACTCCACCCTTGATCGAATCGACGAACTCGTACTCCTGCTCCTCGATCGGCTCAAGATACCCGGAGATCCGACCGTATTGGCCCGATCCACCGGTCTGTTTCTTATGCGTGTAGTCGAACTCCGCCTGAACGGAGATCGCCTCACGGTACGCCACCTGGGGAGCGCCGGTCACGACTTCGGCCTTATACTCACGCTTCATGCGCTCGATGTACACGTCGAGGTGAAGCTCGCCCATTCCCTGAACGATTGTCTCGTTAGACTCAGGGTCAACGAAGGTCCGGAACGTAGGATCTTCGCGCGTGAAGCGGTTCAGCGCCTTTGACATGCTGTCCGCGGCGGCCTTGTCTTTCGGTTCGATAGCCAAAGATATGACCGGGTTCGGAACGTACATCGATATCATCGACAGGTTCATACCGGGCGCGACAAATGTGTCGCCCGATGCACATTCGATTCCGAACAGTGCGACGATGTCACCGGGCGGCGCCTCGCTTATGTCCGACATACTCGCCGCGTGCATCCGGATAAGACGTCCGACCTTGAACTTGCGTTGAAGCCGGGTGTTAAACAGTTCGGTGCCCTTCTTCACAACTCCCTGGTACACCCGGATGTACGTCAACTGCCCGTACTGACCGTCTTCAAGTTTGAACGCAAGCGCAACGGCGGGTTTCGCCGGGTCGGCGGACAACGTGACGGGAGCTTCATTGTTATCGAGATCGAGAGCGGTCGCCTCTACTTCCTGCGGGCTCGGCAGATAGCGAACGACCGCGTCAAGAAGCGTTTGAATACCTTTGTTCTTGTATGCCGATCCGAGAAACACGGGCAAGAGCTTACGCGCGAGCGTGCCGGCGCGTACCGCGGTCTGAAGAGTGTCGACGTCAACGTCCCCTTCGAGGTATGCTTCAGCGAGTTCATCGGAGAACAGCGACGCCGCGTCGATCAGTTCTTCGCGCCGTTTTTCGGCTTCCGGGAGCAGTGAGTCGGGAATCTCCTGTTCGCGGATGATCTCGCCGCCGGCGCCGTCAAAGTAGTACGCCTTCATCGTCACCAGATCGATGACACCCTCGAGTTTGTCCTCGAGCCCTATCGGCATCTGCATCATGACCGCATTGTGCCCGAGTTTTTCGCGCAACTGATCTTTTACTCTGAACGGGTTGGCGCCCGTACGGTCGCACTTGTTAATAAACGCGATGAACGGAACGTTATACCGGTTGAGTTGTCGGTCGACAGTGATCGATTGCGACTGCACGCCACCGACCGAACACAGAACCAGAATTGCACCGTCGAGCACACGAAGCGCGCGTTCAACTTCTATCGTGAAGTCAACGTGTCCGGGCGTATCTATAATATTAATCGGATGGCCTTTCCACGCGACGTTCGTGGCGGCCGAAGCGATCGTGATTCCTCTTTCCCGCTCGAGCTCCATCGAGTCCATCGTCGCACCGACGCCGTCCTTTCCTCGCACCTCGTGTATCGCGTGAATTTTCTCGCAATAAAAAAGGATACGCTCGGTCAGCGTCGTTTTGCCGGAATCGATGTGAGCGCTGATGCCGATGTTCCTCATTTTGTCCAGATCAATTGCCATTTACGAATTACCTCTCATACTATTTGCCGAGCGTGTACTATATCGATGTCGATCGTGTTATTCAATACCTGTCAGGGTTCGCACCCGGAGTGAGAGTGAGTCGACGTAGGGTATCGAGACAGTTCGAACTTACGGTGACAGCAAAGCTTCGTCGTTCTCGAACGACGCGTGACGGATCTTGTGGAATTTATCGATGAGTTTCTCGACTGTCAAGTTCTTTTTTTCTTCGCCCGCAACATCGAGGATGATTTCACCTTTGTCCATCATGAGCAGGCGGTTTCCGTACGCGATCGCCTGCCCCATGTTGTGCGTTACCATCATCGTCGTCAGACCGTACTCACGGATAAACCGTGTCGTCAGATCCAGAACGATAGAGGCGTTCTTGGGATCGAGCGCGGCGGTGTGTTCGTCGAGCAAGATCAGCGACGGTCGCGAGATGACCATCATCAAGAGCGTAAGCGCCTGACGCTGCCCGCCCGAGAAAAGGCCGACATTGTCTTTCAGGCGGCTTTCGAGCCCCATCTCGAGCTTCGTCAGTTGTTCGCGGAAAAAATCACGACGTCGTCCATTGAGGCTGATTTTGAGGCCTTTCATCCCTTTTTTGAACGCAATGATCAGGTTGTCTTCGAGCGCCATCCGGCCGGCGGTTCCAAGTCGTGGGTCCTGGAAGATCCGTCCGATGTACGCCGCACGCTTGTACTCCGCATGCGACGTCACGTCTCGGTCGTTCACAAAAATCCGCCCGGTCGTCGCGGGCTGGTTTCCCGAGATCAGGTTGAACAGCGTCGTCTTGCCGGCGCCGTTTGACCCGATGATCGTGATGAAGTCACCTTCGGCGACGCGCAGATCGACGTCACGAATCGCGACGATCTCGTTCACCGTTCCGGGATAATAAACTTTCGACAGCTTTTCGATCCGGATCATTGTTCCGTCTCCTCGATCACCGCTGGGCCTGTTGCGGGCCGCGGCTCGGGGATCGCAGTGTTCGACAACGGTTTCCACGGTCTCGTCCGCGGCGTCCGTGTCTTTGTGATAATGAGCGAGACGATGATCAGAAGACCCGTGATCAGCTTGAGATCGTTCGGCGTGAGGTTGATGTAGTACCCGTAGAACCGGCCAAGATACATAATCGCGCGAAAAAGGATCGAACCGAGAATGACGCGCAGCGTCAATACGGCGATCCGATTCGACCTCAAGAGGAACTCGCCGATCATGACCGAAGCCAGCCCCGCGATGATGATCCCGAGGCCGAGGTTGACGTCGGCAAAACCGAGAAACTGCGCAGCGAACGCTCCGGACACCGCGACAAGCCCGTTCGAGAGCGCGACTCCGATGACCTTTAGATGTTCGGGGTTTACTCCCGTCGCGATCACCATTTGGGGGTTGTCACCGAGCGCGCCGATCGTGAGACCGAGGTCGGTCCGGAAGAAGACATCCAAAAGCAATTTCGTCACGATAATCACAACGACGAAAAAGACAAACATACTCCACTCGGTCGAGAACCACACCGCACCGAAAGCGGCTACTTGGCTCAAAATCGTCTCCTGGCGGATCAGAGGGATGTTCGCGCGGTTTCCGAGCACGCGTATGTTGATCGAGTACAACATCGTCATCGTGAGTATTCCCGCGAGCAGATGAGGCACTTTCAGTTTGTTGTGGATCAGCGCGGTTACGACGCCGGCGGACACACCGCCGGCGAACGCGACCACAAGAGCGAACCACGGATTTGCCCCCGCGACGATCATCGCAGCCATGATCGCCGCGCCCAGCGGGAACGAGCCGTCGACGGTGAGATCCGGAAAATCCAGGACCCGGAACGTCACGAACACGCCGAGCGCCATCAGCGCGTAGATCAAGCCCTCGACAAGAATGCCTTCGATCATGAGTCCGGCGTTACTTTCGGGTCACGGTTCCGTTCTGCACGATCATGTCGGCCTGGTCGATCACCGCTTGAGGGATCTGCAGCCCAAGTTGTGCAGCAACGTCGAGGTTGAGCAACAGCAAAAGGTCGCTCGCGTCGGTCATGTATTGCGTCGGGATACTCGCGGTCGACTCCCCTTCCACAATGCGCGAGATCAAACGACCCGTCGCGCGGCCCATCGTGTAGTAGTCGAAACCGTACGCGGCAAGAACGTCAAACTCTTCGGCGGAACTCGGATCGGCCGAGACGATCGGGACACCCGCCCGGTTAGCGACTTCGGTAAGCGAGGTCAGAGCCGAGACGACGGTGTTGTCGGTGCTCACGTAGATCGCGTCGACGCGGCCGACGATGCTCTGCGCGGCCTGCCGTACTTCCGCGGAGCTGGTCACGGTTGCCTCGACAAACTCGATCCCGAGTCGACGCGCTGCGTCGCGCGCCATGTTCGCGAGCACGACGGCGTTGGCCTCGCCGCTCGCGTAGACGTGCCCGAGACGGCGAACGTTCCCGAGCTCAACGAGCAGTTCGATCTGTTCGGCAACGGGCGTCATGTCCGAAAATCCCGTGACGTTCGCACCGCCCTGATCGTAGCTCTCGACGAGACCGGCAGAAACCGGATCGGTCACCGCGGTGTAGATAACGGGGAGATCCGAGATGCTCTGCACGAGCGCTTGAGACGTCGGTGTCGCGATCCCGACCGCGACGCGAACGCGATCGGAGCGAAACTTCGCGGCGATCTGCGCTGCGGTTCCCGCATCGCCGTTCGCGTTCTGCAGGTCGTACTGGAAGCTGTACCCCATTTCGGCGAGTTCGTCCTGAATTCCCTGTTCGACGGCGTCGAGGGCCGGGTGCGATACGATCTTCGAGATCCCGATCACGTTCGAGTCGGCGGATTCTTTTCTCCCACCGGCGACCGCGACCGTCGCACCCACAAGGACGAGGACAAGAGCAATTGAGATAAATCGTCGCATAAATCCGTTCATGAAAGAACCTCCATTCAGTAGTAGTGACTCTGAAAGAGTCGGACTGCCAAGCGGAGCCGCGTCGGACTCCACGAAGCACCACTATCCGAAAGTAAAAAAGATCTCTCATTAATAGTACAACCGAACCGAAAAGTCCAGTCGTTTATGCGTAGATGCGCGCGGTTTCTGCATATTCATGCAACCGGCGTGCGCCGGATTCTAGGGGCACGGTCGCGCAAAACACCTTGATACTCCGTTTCCGATGCAGTATAAACGGTGTATCCCATCTCGTTCACAGGAGTTGCCCATGGAAAATTTCTTCAAACTCAAAGAGAAAGGTACAACAGTCGGAACCGAAGTCCGCGCCGGTATCGCGACCTTTCTGACTATGGCGTACATCATCGTCGTGAACCCGGATATTCTATCCGCGGCGGGCATGTCGTTCGCCGGCGTCCTTTTTGCGACGGTACTCGTCTGCGCGATCAGCTCGATTCTCATGGGGCTGGTGGCCAACTTGCCGTTTGCGGTTGCGCCCGGCATGGGTATCAACGCGTTCTTCACGTTTACGTTGGTCGCGTACGGTCCGCTGTCGTGGGAAACTGCGCTCGGTGCCGTCTTCATCTCGGGAATCGTGTTTATCCTGCTCTCGTTGTTCAAGGTTCGTGAGCTCATAGTCACGGCGATTCCCGCGTCCGTGAGGTACGGCGTCGCGGCGGGTATCGGACTGTTCCTCGCGTTCATCGGGCTCCAGAATGTAGGCTTCATCGTCGATCAACCCGCGACTCTTGTGACGCACGCGGACATGAACGTGCAACTCGTGATATTCATCCTCGCGCTGATCGTAACGGGCTGGATGATCATCAAAAAAGTCAAAGGCGCCCTCGTGATCGGAATCATCGGAACGTCCATTGTCTCGCTGATAGTGAGCACGATCGTCGCTGCGGCCGGCGGCACGGCGTTTGTCTCGATGCCGGAGGGTGTTTTCGCAGCGCCGAACCTTGACGTCTTCTTCAAGCTCGACATTCTCGGCGCTCTCTCGGTCGGAGTGATTGTCCCGATCTTCACGCTGCTCTTCACCGACATGTTCGACTCGATCTCGACGTTCGTCGGCGTATCGGAGGTCGGCGGCTTCATCGACGAGAAGACCGGGCAGCCCGAAAATGTCGGCAAGGCGCTCTTCGTCGACGCGATCTCGACGACGATCTCCGGCCTGTTCGGAACATCGAGTGGAACGACGTACATCGAAAGCGCTGCCGGCGTCGAGGAAGGCGGACGATCGGGCCTCACGGCGGTCGTTACCGGACTATTGTTCATCCCGTTCATGTTCCTGAGCCCTCTTCTCGCGTTTATTCCCGATGTCGCAACGGCCCCGGTCTTTGTGCTGATCGGGTTGTTCATGATGGCACCGCTTCTGAAGGTCGACTGGAAGGACTTCGAGGTCGCGATTCCCGCGTTCCTCGCGTTCATCCTGATCCCGCTCACGTACAGCATCACGATCGGTATCGTGTGGGGTTTTCTCTCGTACACCGGGATCAAGCTTCTTCTCGGTAAGTTCTCGGAAGTCCCGCCGATGCTCTGGATCGTGAACGCGTTCGCGATTCTCGCGCTCGTCGCTCCGTTCCTCGGAGCAGCGTAAGGCGCACGATTCGCTGCGTCACCCGGCCGGGGTATTCGGCCGGGTTCGTTTCAGGTAGAAATCAGATAAAAAAAACCGATCCAGTAAGGATCGGTTTTTTAACCCCTATGCAGGCCGCGGGGAAGACCCCGATTGGCCTGCGAGCTTACGACTCGACGTGCCCGTTCGCGAGCTGTTCGCGCGGCAGAATCAGGTTCAACAGGATTCCGACGAGAGTCGCGAGCGCGACGCCGCCGAGCTCGAACTGGATGAGTTCGCCGATCGGGAAGAACAGCCGTCCGCCGCCGATACCGATCACGAGGATTACCGACGAGATCGTGAGGTTTCGTTTGTGGCTGTAATCGACTCCACTCTCGACGACCGTCCGTATACCCGCGCTCGCGATGATACCGAACAGCATCATGCTGATACCGCCCATCACGGGAGTCGGTATCGTCTGAATGATCGCGCCGAACTTCTGCACGAACGACAACACCGCGGCGATCACGGCCGCTCCGCCGATCACCCAGACGCTGTACACGCGCGTGATCGCCATGACACCGATATTCTCACCGTACGTCGTGTTCGGCGGTCCGCCGAGAAGCGCGGCAAGCGAGGTCGCGATTCCGTCGCCCGCGAGCGTCCGGTGTAGACCGGGATCGACGTAGAAATCCTTCCCGACGACTTTGCTCATCACGACCGTGTCACCGAGATGCTCGGCGATTGTCGCAAAGCTCACGAGAGCGAACGTCACGATCGCGACGAAGTTGAACCGGATCCCCGGAGGCGCGATGAAACCGAACCATCGTGCGTCGCGCACGACCGCAAAGTCGATCAACTGGAACGAAGGAACGAACAACCCCATGATCAGCGTGAAGAGGTATCCGCCGACGATGCCGATCAGAATCGGTATCACGGTGAAGAAGCCTTTCAGCGCCACGGCAGCGGTTATCGCGATCCCGAGCGTGACCGCCGCGATCGCGACGTGGCTCAACGAGTACTCGCCGGTCGCGGTTCCCATCGACATGTCCATCGCGACCGGGGCCAGATTCAACCCGATCACCATGATCACCGAGCCGATCACGACCGGCGGCAGGAATCGGGCGATCCAGTCCTTGCCGAACAGCCGGATGATGCCGGCGACGACCAAGTACATCAGACCCGCGCAGAACGCCGCTCCGAGCATGTACTCGACACCGTACGCGGCGCTGATCGCGATGATCGGCGCGATGAACGCAAAAGACGATCCCAAGTACGCCGGGACCTTGCCACCGGTGATCGCGATGTACACCAGAGTCCCGACACCCGACGTCAAGAGCGCCGTAGAGGGGTTCAGCCCCGTCAGCAGCGGCACCAGTACCGTCGCGCCGAACATCGCGAATACATGCTGAAAGCTCAACGGAAGCCACCTACTCAGCGGCGGTCTCTCGTCGACATCGATAAAACGATCTGCCATACATTCCTCCTGAACGTTGTATAAAAAAGCTGTACACAAAAAAAGGGCTTTCAGAACCGCTGCGCGCGGCCCTGAAAGCCCTTCTCCCCGGACGTTGTCTCAGGTATGGTAATCACTCTGTCGGCTCCATATTTCTCGTCGAATGTTCCGGCATTTCTAACACGGTTGATTCGCCGCGTCAAGGCGTTTTTCGGCGAAACGGACAATCAATGCGCGTCGCACGCCGCACTTGACGACAAACCCATACGCCGGGATAGTGTACCCGTGACGAATCGAAACGACACGACAGATCGGAGTAACGCGCGGTGACTCAGGATGCCGTGTTCTTAATCGTCGCCCCGTTCGCCGCAGCCGCTGCTGTCGCGGTAGGCTCGGTGACTCGTCGTGTTCGACGAAACGGTGCCTCCCAAACGGTTTTCTGGTACAGCGTCGTTGTCGCGGCGTATGTCGTCGCTAACTCGATCGAACTGCTCGCCCCGACCGCCGGGGCCACGCTGTTCTGGGCCAAAATCACGTATCTTTTTATCGTTCTCATCCCGCCGATCTGGGTAGTTTTCACCTTGCACCTGACCGGTTCGTACGGATGGCTTGTTCCGCGGCGGATTTCGTGGTGCTTCATCGTTCCGGTCGTAACGTTCGCTCTTGTCCAGACGAACTCGTTTCACGGGCTGATTTGGAGCCGCGTGGAGTTCCGCGCCGTCGGGCCGTTTTTGGCGATGACCGCGAGCTCGTACGGTCCGTGGTTCTGGCTGCACGTCGCGTACTCGTACGCGTTGTTCGCCGTTGGTTTTCTCATTCTGATTCTGAGCCGAGGCAATACGTCCGCCCCGTACCGGCATCAGGTCCGGTGGGTGATCGCCGGTGGTCTGGTTCCCGCGATAACGAACATTCTCTACGTGACGCGTCTCGTACCGGGTTGGTACAAAGACTACTCCGTGGTCGCGTTCGCGATTACCGGAGTTATTCTCGGTGTCGGTGCGTTGCGCCACCGGATACTCGATCTCATGCCGGTGGCGCGAAGCGCGTTGTTCGACCATATGCCGGACGGTCTCATAGTCGTCGATTACTCCGGCCGCATCGTCGACACGAATCCGGCAACACGGGAAATTTTTGATGAGACAATCGCGATCCCGGATTCTGCGATCGTGCGATTTCTTCCCGAATGGAACGACTGGATCACAAAACAAAAAAACGCGTGTAGTTCCGCATCGCTGCCTTTTGAAGTCACGGTAGGCGCCGACGAGAAGGATCGTTTCTTCGACGTACGCGTCACGTCACTCGACGACAACCGCGGCGCGACGGTTGGATACCTGGTGTCGCTGCACGATGTCACTGACCGTAAGATGCTGCTCGACAAGATCGAACGCCTCGCAACGGTCGACCCGTTGACAGGCCTTTATAATCGCCGCCATTTCGCGGAACTCGCGAGAAAGGAAATCGATCTCGCGGTTCGGTACGGAAGGCCGGTATCGTTTATTCTGATCGATCTCGATCACTTCAAAAATATCAACGATACGTACGGACACGCGATCGGCGACGCGGTCCTGAAAAAATTCGCAACGCAACTCGACGCTTCTCTGCGCAAGGTCGACGTCGCGGCGCGTTACGGCGGTGAAGAGTTTGTGGTTCTGTTACCGAACATCGCGATCGACGCCGCAGAGACGACCGCCGAGAGGCTCAGGAGGATCGTCGAGACCACCGCGATCGAAACCGATGCCGGCCCGATGTCGATCACGATGAGCCTCGGTGTAACGTGTCATACCGGCGCTGACGAGCAGAGCCTCGAGAGCTTACTCGACCAGGCCGATCAGGGGCTGTACGAGTCGAAGCTGAACGGACGCAACCGTGTCACCGTGTGGCGCGCGTCATAGCAGATCACAGCCTCCGTACGTAGATCCATGAAAAAAAAGGCTGCCCACCGAAGTAGACAGCCTTCTGAACGACGTCATGTCGTTCGGTGGGTTACATTAACCCTGATTTGGCCCTGCGCCTTAATTCGGCAACCAGGCCTCGACGACAGAACGATTATCCGCGACCCATTGCTTGGCGTTGTCATACGGATCGCCGCCTTCGTCGTTCATGAGCATGAGGCTCGCGACTTCGTCCGGAGTCCAGTAGAAGTTGTCGAGGAACTCGACGACTTCCGGCATTTCCTCTCGGAGACCGTTTCGAACGACTGCCGAAACAGTCTCTTCCTCACCGAACACCAGTTCGGGATCTTCGAGGTACTTCAGGTCGAACATCGCTTCTTTGATGTGCGGCGTCCAACCCGTCACGACGACCCATTCCTCGTTGTCGTACGCGCGAGCGAGCTCGGCGACCATCGTTGCGTCGCTGCCCTCGATCAACTCGACGCTGTCGAGACCGTACACGTCGATCGCATCCTCGGTCGCCTGCATCAAGCCGGCACCCGGGTCGATTCCGACGATTCGATTATCGAATCGGTCGGCGTTCGCTTCGATCTCCTCGACTGTGTCGATATCGACGTAGGTCGGGACGAGAAGTCCAATTCGTGCGCCTTCGAGAAGCGGGCTCAGGACCTCAAGACCGTCTTCGGTCTGCGAAAGGTACTCACCGTGCGTTCCCGGGAGCCATGCGGCCAAATGTGCATCCGCTGCCCCGGCCCCGATTCCCTGCCACATCGCTGCAGCGCTGACCGAGGTGACGGTAACGTCGTAACCCATCTCTTCAAGAAGAACCTGCGCGACGAACGTCGCGGCGACCTCACCGGCCCACTCGACGTACAGAAGCTCAACTTCTTGTGGCGCTTCCTTTGCTCCCCCGGCGAACGCCGTCATTGCGGCGAACGATACGATAAGGGCAAAAACCAAACCAATTTTCATGGCTTTTTTCATACGATTCCCTCCTTCAGGAATATAATTTTGAAAGGATTTCCCGTGGACCGGATCAACGAAACCGGCACACATCCAATAAAGAAGACAGTTCAAAAGGTCTACGCCGCGTCGGTTTCCGAGTTATCATCGGACTTCTCATCCGCATCCCCGGTTACCACGGAACGCTGGCGACCCGCACCGATTTTCTGCGTTATCCGGTCGAGTATCATCGCGAGGATGACGACCGCGATACCGGCTTCAAAGCCGGCACCCGCGCGCAGACGCTGAATCGCGCGCCATACCTCGCCACCGAGGCCACCGGCCCCGATCATCGCCGCGATAACGACCATCGAGAGCGACAACATTATCGTCTGGTTTACTCCGGCCATAATCGTCGGAGTCGCGATCGGGATCTGCACCTTGATCAACTTCTGCATCGTCGTCGACCCAAAAGCGTCCGACGCCTCTATCAACTCGGCGTCGATCTGCCGTATACCGAGCGTCGTAAGCCGTATAGCCGGCGGTATCGAGAAGATAACGGTCGACATGATCGCCGATACCGCTCCGAGTCCGAAAAACGGAATCGCAGGGATCAGATACACAAACGCCGGTAGCGTCTGCATGAAGTCCAGGATAGGCCGAATGAACGAAAAAAAGCGGTCATTCAACGCCGCGATGATCCCCAAAGGCAATCCAATCGCGACCGCGATCAGAGTCGAGATCAAAACAAGCGATAGCGTCGAGATCATCGGACGCCACAGGCCGAGATTCCAGATAAGCAACATGCCGAGCGCGGCAAGAATCGCGACTTTCCGTCCGGCAATCTTCCACGCGGCGGCCGCTGCGATGATGACGAAGAGCCACGGTGGAATGAAAACCAAACCGTCTACCATGCCGCGGATACCCGTACTCAGGACGCCCGAAACGGCTCGCGTAAGCGGCGACAAAAGCGTCGTCGTGAAACTCAACGCGGCATCGATCCACGCCGCGAGAGGGATCTGAGGAATCAAATCATTCATTGTACTCTCCTCTCTCGGCAAGCGCTCCGAGCACGGAACCGCGCACGATCACGCCACGGAGAATGTTTTTTTCATCGACTACGCCGACCGGCATTTTGGCGTCGGCTACCAATGGAAAAATCTGCCTGATCGGCGCGTCAAGCGCCGCGGTCGGTACATCGTCACCGTCAATAAGGTGATCGATCCATTTCTCTTCTTTTTTTACCGCCTCGGCCGCGCGTTCGGCGGAGAGGTACCCGACCAGTTCATGATTTTGCCGCACGACGTAGATGCCCGAAAGCCCGGCGTCGCGCATCCGGCGAAGCGCGGTCCGCGGTCCGTCTCTGAGAAACGCGACGTAAGTCGGCTTTTTCATGACATCCGACGCGGTCAGGACCTTGGTAATGTCGACGTTCTCGACGAACCGTGCGACGTAGTCGCTCGCGGGTTTTCCGAGAATCTCCTCGGCCGTACCGATCTGCTCGATTCCACCGTCTTTCATGAGCACGATGCGATCGCCCATTTTGAGCGCTTCGTCCAAGTCATGCGTGATGAACAAGATTGTTTTCTTTACTTGCGTTTCAAGAGACAGAAGCTCGTCCTGCATATCGGTCCGGATGAGTGGGTCGAGCGCGCTGAACGCTTCATCCATCAGAAGCACGTCCGGCTCGGCGGCGAGCGCACGAGCCAATCCGACACGCTGTTTCATTCCGCCGGAGAGGTTGTCTGGGTAATAGTCACCCCATCCACCGAGACCGACGAGATCAAGAGCCCGCGTCGCCTTGTCGCGACGAATCCCGGAATCAATCCCCTGCACCTCGAGGCCAAACTCAACGTTCTGTACGACGGTCTTATGCGGGAAGAGCGCAAAACTCTGAAATACCATCCCGAATTTCTTCCGGCGGAGTTCGCGCAGCTCGTCGTTGTCCATCTCTACGACATCGACACCGTCGACCGTGATCCGGCCGTAGGTCGGCTCGATTAAGCGGTTCACGCACCGCAACAGTGTCGATTTCCCGCTTCCCGAGAGTCCCATAACGACGAGAGTCTCACCGTCGTACACGTCGAAACTCGCATCTGCGACGCCGACCGCCTGCCCTGTTTTTTTTAGTATTTCGTCCTTGGAAACCCCGTCGGCGAGCATCTTGCGCGCGCGCTCCGGATGTTTTCCAAAGATCTTGAATACATTCTCGATCTTGATTTTGACCTTTGGTTCGTGTTCGTTCGTTTGATCATTCATTTCTTTAGTCAATCCTGTCTTAAATTATAGCTTCTCCCGAGTAACGTCAAGCAATTTCAATAGTTCTCTATGGAATTTTTGGATGATTCTGCTCTAAATAGCCTCGTTTTTTGGCTAATTCGATGATTTTCACGCCGTATATGTCCATTTTATTTTAATATTCCAAAAAAATCGCTCGACATTTCAAGCGTATTCAAATATTTTGGAATAGAAATATCTGCGTCGAAACCGCAACGGCGCTGCAAAACCGTCCGGGACGGCTTGTCAAGCTTGCCCAATAGATGCAGTATGCGGCTGTTTGCGCCGTGATTCGCGCGCGTCCCGATGAGAGATTGACAACCGATGATATGGGAAAAACAATGAGCGGAGAACAAACAACAAGCCAGGAAGTTCTGGTCGGGCTCAGGCGCATTATTCGTGCAATAGATATCCACTCACGATATCTTGCCAAGACATTCGGGCTTACCGGCCCGCAGTTGGTACTGCTCCGGGAGATCGCCGATCACGACGGTATCACGATCGGTCACCTGGCCGACCAGGTCAGCCTGAGCCAGGCGACCGTCACGAGTATTATCGACCGACTGGAGTCGAAGAATCTCGCGGTCCGGCGCCGAAGCGAGAACGATCGCCGGAAAGTCACGCTTACCATCACCGACAACGGCCGCGCGGTGCTGGACACAAATCCCACCTTCTTCCAGGAAGCTTTTGTTCGCGAGTTCGAACGCCTCGAACAGTGGGAACAGACACAGATTCTGTCGAGCGTGCAGAGATTGTCGCGTATGATGGCGTCGGACTCGATCGCCGATGAGTTGTCGCTTCAGCCGGCGATGCGCGACGGCGAGTTTTTCGGTGCGGAAATCGACAGACACGATAGACACGAAAACCACGATTGACACCACGACTGCTGATGCACGGCTGAGAGGATCCTTTCGAGCGAACACCCGTGGATACAGCCGACGATACATGGTATAAATGCCGCGTGAAACTCGTATGCTTAGACCTCGAAGGCGTTCTTGTACCCGAGATATGGATAAGCGTCGCCGAAAAGACCGGTATCGATGGCCTCCGTCTCACGACACGCGATGTCCCCGACTACGACGAGCTCATGCGGCGCCGTATCGAGATACTCGCCCGGCATCAAATCAGCCTCGAAGATATCCGGTCCGTAATCGCGACGCTCAGCCCGCTGCCGGGAGCATCGCGATTTCTTGATACTCTCCGGGCGAGTCGGCAGGTCGTGATTCTCTCCGATACGTTCGTACAGTTCGCCGATAGCCTCATGGACCAGCTCGGGCACCCGACGCTGTTTTGTAACGAGTTGGTCGTCGACTCATCGGGCATGATCCGGCGACACAAGCTTCGGCAAGAGGACGGCAAGAAACGCGCGGTGGATGCATTTCGTTCGATGGGGCTCGAGGTCACCGCGGTCGGTGACTCGTACAACGACCTCTCGATGATCATGGCAGCCGACCACGGTGCGTTATTCCGCGCACCGGACCGCATCGCGACCGAGTTTCCTGACCTTCCGCGCTTCGCGGAGTACGACGAGTTACTTGCTTTTCTGCTCAACCACGCGAAGTCGCGGGCGTGACGGACACAGCAGTTCTGCTGTGACGGGTAAGCTCGACTTTCCCCGGCCGAGCCGAGGCATTATATTCTTGTTATGGGTTGCCTTTCGAAAGTGAGTTACGCGCCGCCGGCGCAGAAACGACAGATCGTCACCGAGGATCCATGAGAAACGTGCGTGTTCTTCTCGTCGAGGACAACAGAATCAACCAAATCGTCGCACAACACATCCTGAAACGCGACGGTGTGACTGTCGTCACGAAGGACAACGGTCGCGAGGCGATCGAAGAGCTGACGATGAATCGTTACGACCTCGTACTCATGGACGTTCAAATGCCGCAGTTGGACGGAATCGAAGCTTCGCGTATCATCCGCGACGAGACATCGTCCGTTCTCGATCACGCAGTCCCGATCGTCGCGATGACCGCGTACACGGGGCAGGAGGATCGGGCGCGGTTTCGTGATGCAGGAATGACGCGTTACGTTGCGAAACCTCTCGACGCCGAGGAACTCCAGAAGCTCATCGATGACGTATCACACGGATTGACGACGGAAAATACCACCCAAAATAGACCGGGTGATGGCGTATAAGGGCGGAACCCCCTCTATCGCCGACAAGGGTGAGGAAAGCGCCGCGCCGTGTTCGAGCGGCAAATCGGACACGTAATAGTAAAAACGGAGAGCAACGTCATCGGCGATCACACCGAGTTGCGACGATTCGAGCACCTGCCGATAGTAGTAAGACCCTTCCATCTCGAGGCCGACGCATCCCCAGAGTTTTCGGTAGAACCGCAGCATAAGGCGGTTCTGAAGCAGGGTTCCATCGACCGTGAGCATCGGTCCGACGTGGACGCGTCGCCCCCCGAGGCCAAGAAGTCCGGCGTCGTCGGCCATGTCGCGGGGCATGGGCTGGAAGAAGTCGGTACTCTGCTCGACGAAAGCCGTCGGAACGAGGATGTCACCGCGGCTTCCGACGAGCGCGCCGGCTTTGCCGAGGAAGTTGATGCTCCCGAGGTTTCGCCCGAACAGCATCAGAAGGTTTCGCATAATGTGCTGCGCCTGCTCGCCGAACGCGTAGTCGATGTTCACGATCAGGAACCGCTTGCCGTCGTTCGGCGGTCGAATCGCGGGATCGAGCCCACTGTGCGACAAGCGAGCACTGTCGATCAGCTGCACCTGGATTCCTGTCGACGCCGTCTCTTTCATCCAGTACACACCGCGCGCCACGCCGGCGTCGTCCGGCATCGGCCCCCGCTCCGGAGACGCCGCGCAGTACTCCCGTGCCAACGCGTAAATCAGGTCCGACGGATCCACCCAGTCTTCATCGAGGTACGGGTGCGAGATCGAGCGCGCCCACGACACAATACTGTCGTGCTGCTCGCGAAACCACGGGTTGATGCAGTTTGTAACCGAATGTGTGTTGCTACTGACGATGTGCACCGTGAAGTCGTCGCCAAGCGCCGACGGGTAACAGCCGATGAAGTCGCGCGTAGCGTCTGCGACCTGAGAGGTCCATCGTTCGGACCGTCGGCTGTTATAGTTGTGACGCGAACGCCGTACGTCTACTCCGAACGTCTCACGGTGGCGCACAATGTCGCGAAGCCGTCCAACCGTGTCAGTGGGCCAAATAGCCCGCAGCGACTGAGCCTCCTCGGCGGCAAACGGAAGCGCGTCCAGGCTCGTCGCGGAATCGAGCGCACTCATCACGACCGGAGGCGACAGTTTCCGGCGAATCTTCTCCGCCTCGACCGCGTACAGACAGATGCACGTTACGAGATCGACTAGATCCGACCGGCCGTTCCGGAGAAGAACCAGGTCTTTTCCGGGCAGCATCTCCCAGATGTCACGACGGCGAGCGTCGGTTGGGACGGTAGGGAAAAAATCATCCGGCCGACCGCCGTACGCGGGAGGAACTTCGTCGGTGACGAGAAATGCAAACGTCCGTGTGATGTTTGCGGGCAAGCGCCTGACCGCGTACATCAGGCCGTCGAGATCGAGTTTGCCGCCTGTGGCCGCGTGAGCGTGCAAGGCGGGTTCGAGCTTCTTGTACAGCGGGAGAAGGTCACCGATTCCGATGTATCCGGTGTTCACTCCGCGTTGAAGCTCGACTTTGAACGTATCGAACGCCGAGAAGATCGCCTGCCGGTCGCGCAGCAATGTTCCGAGCGACTGAGCGAACGCACGCGACTGCTCGATGAGGCCCAGAAACGTTCGACCATCGAGAGAGTAACAAACCGTTTCACCGATCGCGCGGACCTCGAAGACACGAGTTGACTCAAAAATCGACTCCCACTCGCCGAAATAATGCCCGGCCTCGATATGCGTAACGTAGCGCGACTCGTTTATTGGGTCGAGAATCTCGACGTCGCCGCTCTCAATCAGGTACACGCGCGTATCCTGCGCGCCCTGCCGTACAATACGCGCGCCGGGACTGTATTTCTTTCTCCGCATCGACAAACTCAAGGCACGCTTGCGGTCGGCGGGCAGGAACCGAAACGGGATTACTCGCTCCAGCAACTCGACAACATCAGTCGTCTCGGTGCTTTCGCCTGCATCGCCGCCGATATCCGTTGTACGCCTCATCGACGCACCAGTACTTGCGAAGTGATGCAGAGATACTTCCTCAACGCCTCGACGTAGCTGTCGTGTTTCGTGTACACAAAGATATTCTCTTCGATCGTGGTGCCCGACTGCTCGCGGAATCGACAGATCGGATTGCGAATCACGCCGAGGATCTCGTCAAACGGTATCTTCCGATCGGCCAGGAACCGACAGAACGTCAGGTCGGCGAGCGCGGTTTTCGCGTCGGCCGAGAACAAGTACCCGATTCCGTCGAGAATCTGCTCGAACGGCCCTTTTGAGTAGTGAAATACACGGCTGACCGGCAGATCACCCTCGAGCAGCCCCGCGGCCACGAGAGACTCGTGCATTCGGGTCACTATTTCAGAAAACGCATCGTACGTGAGAGCCGTACGGAAAATCATCACGGCGAAATCGGTACCACGATTGTTCTTGTGCAGCAGTGCCGGCATATCGTAATTCACGACGTACACGTCGCCTGTGCGCTTGATGTTCTGACCGTTTACGACCAGGACGTCGCCGGCCGGCACCCAGAGCCGGAACAGCTCTTCGGGCGTCGTCTCGAGTTCGCGCAGCGCTTCAAACGCGCCAACTATCCGGGCCGAATCGAATGGAACGCCAAAGAAACGAGAAAACGTGTCCCTCATGTGCGGCGTGAAATACTGCTTCCCGTACACGGCGTACGAGAACTTCACCGCGTAATGTTCCTCTACCGTATGTTCGGCAACGATGTAGTCGCCAGGGACGTTCGCGAGGTACACCAGACGTATCGTCGTCCGGTACTCAGGACATCGTTCTATGACCCGGAGAAGCGTACTCTCGACGAGCACGCCGTTCGACTCCGGACGAAGGTACACAAAGATGTCCTGCTCGTCGGACGAGGTTGCCGGCCCCGGGTACGGCACCAGCACTTTGGGCTTTCGAACCGCGTCACCGTCGGCCATCTTTCCCTGTGCCCGGTATCATGTTCTACCCCACTCACCGAATCGAGAGCATCGCGTTCAGCTCGATTTCACACCCGGTACACGGCACCTGAATTCCCCAGTTCTCGAGCACGCGTGGGTGAATCTCGCCGAAACACCCGACACGGGTGCCGTTTACGACGATAGCCGCTGCTCGCCCGGGGATAAATCGCGAATCGGTCAGTTCTTGCGGTGCAAAATCGAAGCCGAGAAAGAACAAAATCGCGGTTACATGCGCGCTTACGGAGTTGAAACCGACGTCGGCATCGGCCGAAAGGAATCCCAGTTGGTCGAGCGTCCGCTGCCCGTAAGCATCACCGGAATCGCGCGCGACGGTCTTGCCGAGCTCAAAGATATGGTGCGGATACTGCGCGTGCGCCGAGACGCTCTCGGCGGCGAGAAGCGACGGGAGAATCGACGGTCGCACCGATTCAAAATTCTCGGACATCGGGTTCGCGATCCGGATCATGCTCGAGAGCACGCGATCGTGTTCATCTTCAGGGTACATCCGGACCACAAAGTCGCGAACCGATCCGAGGTAGTTGAATATCATCTCCTGGAACCCGAGCCCGACCATCAAGCTTTTGACCCGGCGCGAAAAGATCTCGACCTCGGTCAACCGTCCAACGGTCGCGTCACTCGGCATCGCCGGAGCGAACGAGTCGAGGCCAAACCCGATCGCGATATCCTCGACGACGTCGACGGCGTGAAGAAAGTCGTTGCGATAGGCCGGAGGCCTCACAACGATCGCTCCGGCTTCATCGCGCGCGGAGACTCCCATCCGGCCGAGCGCTTTTTTCGCGTCTTCGACCGATACGTCCTGGCCGAGGAGTCGCGAAACGAACGCCAGATCGCACCGGCAATCGTCTTGAAACCGGAAAGGCGTCGTGATCGTGCGGCCGAACGCCGTGTCGTACGGGTACTCGACGAGAACCGGCTCGATCGTGTACCCCGCATCGGCCATGTCGCACGCGACGATCGAACACGCGACGAGGAGCGACGGCAGATCGGTGCCCGTGAGCTCGACAAAGAGTCGCGCGTCGCCTGCTTCGACCGCGCCGATCCGCGCGGAGTTGATGATCGGAGGAAAACTCAGGACATCGCCGGTTGCGTCGACGAGGAACGGATACCGAGAGAGGCCCTCGAGAACCGACCCAAACTCCTTGCCTTTGGGGTGAAGGTCAAGGATGCGCGCGGGCGTCATCGATTCGCTCATCCCCAACGGCACAAACGGGTGTTCGTCTGGACCGACCGCAAGGTACGACACTGGAAATTTCATCAGGTCGCTTCGATACACGCCCATCGCGATCGATTTTCGTTTACGGCCGTAGTTCCAGCACAGTTTCTCCTGAGTCTGGATCACGTCGTCGAGAACGGCTTCTTCGATCGGTTTGCCGGCGGCGACGAATCCCGCGACGTACGGTCGGATCTCACGCAATGCGGGATCGACCGTCACGATACGATCGCCGTGATCGCGCGCGGACTCGCGCGTCGAGAAAAAGTCGTACTCGCGATTGGTCCCCGCTACGTACGACCCTAACTGGCGTGCAAGACCGGCGGTCGACCAGAGGTCGGGCCGATTTGTGTCGTTCAGCTCGATCTTGAGAACCCCGTCCGGACCGGCGGGCTCGTCGATCTCGGCCTTTGCGCACTGGAGAATCTCTCCGAGCTCGTCGTCGCCGTATGTGCGACCGGTGAAGCGAAACAGCATTTCAGCGTTGACGTCAATCTTCGGCATTCGACCTAACTCCTCCGACGCATTCTGACGTTCTCGATGTTTGACGAGAACAACTCGCGGATATCGCGGATTCCCAGGTGCATCATCGCCATACGGTCGATCCCGAGCCCCCACGCGATCACAGGCACAGTGACACCCATCGGCTCGGATACTTCCGGTCGAAAAATCCCCGCTCCTCCGAGCTCGAACCACCCGAGGACCGGGTGTTTGATATGAACCTCGATCGACGGCTCGGTGAACGGGAAGTAACCCGGAACGTACCTCACATCTGTCGCACCGGCGACCTCTTCGGCGAACATTTTTAACAGGCCGAGTAGCGTCCGGAGATTGACCGACTCGCCGAGAACGATACCTTCGGTCTGGTAGAAATCGGAGAGATGCGTCGCGTCGACTTGATCGTATCGGAAACACCGCAACACACCGAAGTACTTACCCGGAACCGACGCGCGGTGAAGCGTCTTCGCCGACATGACCGTACCTTGACTCCTCAGGATCAAACGTCGCGTGAAGTCGCGGTCAAAACTGTAACCCCATCCGCGGCTTCCGGTTTCCCATCCGTCTTCGTGCGCCGAGGCGACGCGGCTCAGATACGGCTCTTCGATCCCGGTCGCGTGCGACGGCTCGTCGACGTAGTACACGTCGTGAATGTCGCGCGCCGAGTGAAACTGCGGCATGAAGAGCGCGTCCGAGTTCCAGAACTCGGTCTCGACGATCGGTCCGTCAAACTCCTCGAACCCCATCGAGGTCAGTTTGTCTTTCACGTGGTCGATGTACTCGCAGTACGGGTTCCGGCGGCCGATCGGGATCCGCGCGGGCGGCACGTTGATGTTGTACGGCCGAAACGAAACCGTCTTCCACGCGCCGTCGCGCAGAAGATCCGGCGTGAGAGCCCCAACTTCTTCGCCCGTCAGGCCCGTCTCGGCGATCCGCCGCGCGGTCGCGGCGCCGCGTGTCGAGAGCCGGTACGTGACAATCTCTTTCTCGACGACACGAAACGCGGCCGTGCCGGCACCACGTTTCCGGCTGATCCCGGCGATCGCCGCACGTTCGGTTTCGTTCAGAGCCGCCTCTGCGATCGGACCGTCGACGGCGGTCCGGAGGAGCTTCTCGACCGCTTTGAGTCGTGGGCTTCTCTTCGTTTCGGCCACCGCGACGCGCTTCTCGCTGTCCATCGTAAGGACGCCCTCTTTCGCCAGCAAACCGTACGCCGAACCGACATCGCGCTGCTCGAGCCCGAGTTCACTCGCGATATCCGGCATTCTGCGCGGCCCGGCTGCGCCGAGAAATCCGATGATCCGGCTCTCGGGTGAGCCTTTCTCGACGTACTCACGACCGAGCTCGGTCAGTTCGTACGCGATCGTCGTCTCACGGCCGACCTCGTCGATCAGGCCTTTCCCCGCGAGCCAGCTGACCGCCTGGTTCGCCTGGCCCGCCTTGAGCTTCAACTCGGCCTCGACGACGGCCGTGTCGAACACGCGGCCGTCGGTGAACTCGCGGAGAACCTTGATTTCCAGTGGATGTAGGCTTTTGATGTCTGCGTCGCTCGGCATGATCTGGACCCCTGAGAAAAAGTGGGTTCATTGTAACGGTTCGCGGGAAAAAATCAACAACACGAGTCGCCGCGCGGTTCGCCGGCCACTCACGCGCGAGCGCACTGCGCAACGGCGTCCGCGAATCACAATCGGGTCAAAATTGGGTCAAAATTGGGTCTTGCAGCACCCAAGAAAAAATAGTATACAGTAGGTGTTTGGCACAGATTCGGGGGATTAGCTCAGTTGGCTAGAGCGGTTGGTTCGCAATCAACAGGTCGTGGGTTCGACTCCCATATCCTCCATTTTTTCTTCCTTATCATCGTGGCGGTTATGGTCGTCGCGTGTCGTACAGTTCCCGAAGAGGTCCAAGAATCCGTGGTTGAACTCGACCCGGGGTTTATCCATCGCCAACCGCCACAGCTTCCCGAGTACGAGCTTCCGATCCCGTTTGTGCGCGCGGTCGATTTCAGGCGGCTTCGCATCGGAATGACGACTGCCGAAGTTCGTGCGGTCTTCCCTGACCCACGAGAGATTAACGTCTCACCGCGTGGTGTCACCATTTGGGAGTACGGTTTTGCACAACTTCAGTTTCGCGACGACAAACTCGCCGACTGGTTTGACTATCGGTAGGCATAAAAACGATAGTCACTGAAACATTAATCAGTGAAAGTCCCGGCTCTCCGGTTCGGCCGGCGGGCGGCTCAGCTTCGGAGCAAAACACGAATCGACGACGATGTGCACGACTCCATCCTTCGATTGAATTCTTCCGGTCACGCCGAGGCACGCCGAGGTCAAAACGACCGAACGGAACGTCTCGTACACCGATTTCCAGATGATCAGGTTCACGAGCCCGGTCTCGTCCTCGAGAGTGATAAAGACCGTGCCTCCCGCGGTTCCAGGACGCTGACGGCAGATCACGAGCCCCGCGTACCGCACGCGCGAACCGTCGGGAAGCGACGCGACCGCGTGGGCGTCGGGCAGTCCGATCCGGCTCAACTCGTCGCGTAGAGGTTCGAGCGGGTGCCCGTGTGTACTGTGAATCGACGACTCGTAGTCCCACACGATCGTATCGTACTGCGACAAAGCCTCGAACGTCGGCGTCGCCTCATCGGCGTCGTACGCGAAGGCCCTGGTCTCTGCTGTCCGTTCAGCAGCGTCGCGGCGGCGCACGGTTCCCGATATCGACCAGAGCGCGCCACGGCGGTCGCCGCCGAGCGCATCGAACGCGCCGGCTCGCGCAAGCGCGTGAAGCGATCGCTCGTCGAGCCGCGTCCGGCTCGGGATCTCGTCGATCGAACGAAACGGCCCGGTCGCGCGCGCGTCCAGGATCTTCTTCCGTTCCCGCTCGCCCAAACCGGCAACGTACCGAAGCCCCATCCGCACCGCGCGCGAGAGAGGCTCGAGAGTGCAGTCCCAGTCGCTCGCATTGATATCGATCGGGAGCACCGTGAGGCCGTGGCGTCGTGCGTCGTCGACGATCGTCGCGGGAGAGTAGAAGCCCATCGGCCACGCGTTCAAGAGGCCACACACGAACACCTCCGGGTGGTGCGTCCGCATCCACGCGGTCGCGTACGCGATCAGAGCGAAACTCGCGGCGTGGCTCTCGGGAAAACCGTACTCGCCGAACCCGCGGATCTGCTCGAACACGCGCTCGGCGAACTCGCGCTCGATCCCTTTGTTGATCATACGCGCGATGATTTTTTCGCGGTGTCCTTCGATCCGCCCGGACCGGCGCCACGCGGCCATGTCGCGCCGGAGCTGGTCGGCCTCGCCCGGCGTGTAGTCGGCCGCGACGACCGCGATCCGCATGACCTGTTCCTGAAAAAGTGGAACGCCGAGTGTCTTCCCGAGCACGGGCTCGAGCTCAGGATGCGGAAACTCGACCGGCTCCTCGCCCGAGCGGCGGCGCAGAAAAGGGTGCACCATGCCTCCGGTGATCGGCCCGGGCCGGATGATACTCACCTCGATCACGAGGTCGTAAAACGTCCGGGGTTTGAGCCGCGGCAGCATCGACATCTGCGCGCGACTTTCGAGCTGGAACACCCCGACGGTATCCCCACGCGACAAGAGCCGAAACGTCTCGGTATCTTCGGGCGGAATCGTCGCCATCGAGACAGCAATACCGTCGTTGGCGAGCATCCGGAAACAGTAATCGAGATGCGTCAGCGCGCCGAGCCCAAGCAGATCGACTTTGAACAGGTTCATCTCTTCTACGTCGTACTTGTCCCACTGGATCACGGTACGGCCCGGCATCGTCGCGTTCTCGATCGGCACGATGCACGCGACCGGCCGACTGCCGAGCAGAAAGCCACCCGGGTGAATCGAGAGGTGCCGCGGGAAGTCGAGAATCTCTGTGATGAGCCCCGCGAAGGTACCGTTTGCGGCGTTGGGGTCGAGCCCCGCGTCGCGCAACCCGTCGGGCAAACTCCCGTTGCGGCCGACGAGTTTCGTCGCCGAGTCGAGCGCCGTCGGCGAGAACCCGAGCGCCTTCCCGACGTCACGGATCGCCGACTTGATCCGGTACCGCACGACGTTCGCAACCATCGCCGCGCGCTCGCGGCCGTACCGCTCGTACATGTACGTGATGACCTCTTCTCTCCGGCGATGCTCGATATCGAGATCGATGTCGGGCGGCTCGGCGCGTTCGCGCGAGAGGAAGCGCTCGAAAAGCAGATCCATCTTGACCGGATCGACCGCGGTGATCCCGAGACAGAAACACACCGCGGAGTTGGCCGCCGAGCCGCGGCCCTGGCACAGGATGCCGTTCCGCCGACAGTACGACACGATCTCGTGCATCGTGAGAAAGTACCCGCAGTACTGCAACTCCTCGATCAATGCGAGCTCTTTTTCGATCTGCCGGACGACACGGGCCGGGACACCCGAAGGATATCGGTGTCCGGCTCCGTCGAGCGCGAGTGTACGCAGATACTCGGCGCTGCTCACTCCCGTCGGCAGAGGCTCGGCCGGGTACCGGTACTCGAGTTCGCTCAGCGAAAACGTGCAGAGCGACGCGACCTCGACGGATTTTTCCAACAACTCGGGTGCATCTTCGTACAGCGAAAGCGCGTCGGACGCAGTGCGCAGAAAGAACTCTCCGTTCGGCTTCAGGCGCGTCCCGGCGCGGGTGAGCTGGGTATTCCACCGAATGGCCGTCACGACGTCGTGCAGCCGACGACGCGCCGGATCGTGGTACAGAACCTCACTCGCGGCGACCGGAAGCACGCCGTAGACGTCGGCCCGGCGGCGAATCGTGTGTTCGCGCCGGGAGTCGTCCGCGAGCCGGTGCCGCGTGATTCCCGCGTAGAGATACTCGCCGAACGCGTCGTACACGTCGTTCGCCCGCGCGCGCAGGCCATCCGCCGATGCGGTCCGGCCGTGATCACCGCCGATCGAACGCGACGGCCGCACGACGCCGAAGTTCCAGATACCGACAAGGCCCGGCGCCGCGGCGCAGAGTTCGTGCCACGAGACCTCGGACCGCCCTTTCTCGCACCGCAGCCGCCCCTTCGAGATCAGCTGTGAGAGATTCGCGTATCCGACACCGTCGCGCGCGAGTAATACGATCGTGCGACCGTCGTCGATCGTGATCTCGGCCCCGACGATCAGCTTGATCCCGAGCCGGGACGCCTCAGTGTGCGCCCGGACGATGCCGTACAGACCGTCTCGATCGGTCAAAGCGATCGCCGGCAGCCCAAACGCGCTCGCGACCTGCACGAGCTCATCGGGATGGCTCGCACCCTCGAGAAAAGAGAAGTTACTTTTGCACCACAGCGGAACGTACATCAGCCGGTCACTTACGGGGCATGAGCCCCGGCCTACTCGAGAAAACCTTGTAACATCCATCGATCGCGAATACCGTCATGGAACACCCACAAGACGCGGCCGTCGAGCGTCTCGAGGTAGTAGTACTCGCGCAGGTACTCGTCCGCCCACCATCGTCCCGAGACGATGTACGGGCCGACTCGGGGGCACGTTCCGTCGTCTCGCATTCCGTCGTCTCGCGTTTGGTCGTTGAACTCTCCGACACGAAGCACCGACGAGGCAAGCGGCACCGGCTCGGCAAAGATCCGCCGCACGAGTGGCGCCCGCCGCGTGGTGGACGGCGCGCAGGCCGTGTCGGGAGGTGAGCCGGGGTCGGGAGGACGTTCGAGGCGTTCCCACACCGCGGACTCGTCCGGCAGGTGCTCGTCGCGCGGTACAAAACGCCCGACACAGTCGTTTCCGAAGCGCGCCCGCAAGAGCGAAATCGCCGCGACGGCGCCGGCGCGGTCGCGCCGTGGACGTTCGCGGAACAGCTGTCCCTGGTGCATCGTGACCGGTGCCGTCTCGGCCTTGAGCGCGCATCGCACGACGCCGGTGCCGATTTCGACCGACTCGAGCCGTAATCGAAGAAGCTTTGTCAGGAACGAGATGTCGCGCGACGGCCGCGCGGGCTTCACGTCCTCCCGCAGAACCCCACCGTCTTCGGTGATGAGGCTCATCTCGAGCCGCGTGACGGTCTCGGCCGCGCGCTCGAGGTCGAGACGTAGACGCTCGAGCAGCCGGTCGAAGTACGGTTCGAGAAGCTCGCGGTTACGCACGACAAAAGCACACCCGAGCTCGTACCGGCTCTCCCGCTCAGGCTCGTACGTCTTGATCGGAACGTCCCGCTCATCCGCGAGGAAAGAGTACACGGCGGCGGTCTGCTCGCCGAACCGCATCCGGACGCCACCGGCCGGAAGAGCGCAGAACGCCGCGACGGTTCGAACGCCGAGCGCGGTGAGTCTTTCTCGCACGCGCGGCTCGACGGGTAGCACCGCGATCGGCGCCGCGTCGACCGTCGCGGTCTCGCTTTCGCGCGAGGGGAAAATCGTCACATCGCGCCGAGTCTGCGCGGCGATGTACGTCGCCACGCGCGTCGATCCGAGCGCGACCCGGCACCGAAACCCGACGTTTGTGACGCTCTCACGGCACTTCTCGGCCCAAGCCTCGGGTGACGAAAACATCAAGTTGATCCCGCCGACGTCGAGCCGGAAAACGCCGGGAGTGAACTCGCACGGCTCGATCTCCGGCGTCATCGTGTACAGAGTCTCGAGTACCGTACGGTCCGCGATCTTCTTCTCTTCCGGAGGCACCACTCCCGCGCGCAGAAACGGAGCGAGAGAGAGCGCCGCGGCGAACCGCATGCCCGGCCGTACGCCAAGCCGCCGCGCGTTTCCGTTCGCGTCGATCACGAGTCCGGACGGAACGTCCTCGGTCACGACGACGCACGCGTCGTTCCACCACGTTTTCTCCCTCCGGAGCAGGATCTGAAGAAAGTAGTGGTAGACATTAATGCACGCCGTCCGGACCATACCGCATCACACTGTACGACCTGCCCGGACCACGGTGTCGGTCCTTTACGATACGAACGACGCTCCGAAACGTTCCGTCGTCCGCTCTCTCTCGAGAGGCTTCCGCCCGGATCGATACGAGTGAGCCCAGAGTATCGTGCAGCCCATCGTGCCCCCGCTCATCGCGGCTGCGTCGCGCGAGCGTGCCCGAGCGCTGCCGCTGAACATGAGCGCTGCTGCGCGTGAGGCAGAGAACAGCGATGTCGTGTCGGCGGGCAAGCCGCACGATTCTATCGGCAAAGTGGGACTCTATGTCCCGGACGTCGCCCGCGGTGAAGTCCACGACGAGAAACCCAAACCCCGCCGAACGCGCGAGATACTCCGCCGAGTGAGACACCGCGCGGGTGTTCGGCACCCGTACCACCGTGAGCCGTCCGGTGTCGACACCGCAGCGGATGAAGTCCGGGAGAAAGAACGTCTCGTTCTGCGTCGAGATCCACGCGCACGGCTCACCGGCGCGTTGGGCTTCGTGAATCAACGGTGCGACAACCGAGAAAACGGCGGAACTCGATGAACCCGTTAACTCGACAAGCGCTCCCGCAAACGATCGAACGCTCCAGTCGAACCCCGAGTCGACGGGATCCTCACGGATGAGCGTGTCCGCGGTCACAAGCTGTGTTGAGGTACTCATGGAGCAATTCTACTATACATATGTTAAGTAAACAAGCAAAAACCCCGCCCGTTCGCTTTTTCGTGTATACTTCTCTCATGATCATCACGACGGAAAAAGACGGACGTCCACGCCGCTATCGGATCGCGCCGTACGGCGGTTACGCGGACGCGAGTATCGCCGCTCTGATCGCGGCGCTCGAAGAACTCACGGCTCGCGTGTACGATCAGATCGAGGATTTACCACCCGAGGTTCTCGCGTTCGTTCCGCCGAACAGCTACCTCTCGATCGGTCTGCTCGCTCTGCACATGGCCGACGGCGAGTGTGGATGGATGCGGAGCTTGCACGCGATCGATCTGCCGTCCCGGCTCGAAACGACGCTGGCGTACGGAAAGATCCGGACCGAAGGCCCCGCCACACCGAAAGAGGTACTCGAGGCCGAAACCTTGATCGAGATATGGACCGCGGTGCGCGAACGGGTCACGTTGCCGATCGCCCGACACGTCGCAAACGCCGACGAGACCTACGCGACCGGGCGAGCGCTCACGACGCCGCGTGACATCCTGCACCACCTACTGTGGCACACGACGTACCATTCGGGGCAGATCGGTTCGATCAGACTCGAAGCGGGGCACGAGTATACCTGGACGTTCGAGTAAAACTCGATCACTCTTTCACCGGAACGACCGCTTCGACGCGAGCCCCCGAAACCAGATCGTGCACAAACCGGTGATCGCGGCGAAAGACCGGAGGAAAGACGTACGTAGCGGCCATCGCGACCACGAACAAGACCTCCGCGAGGATCGCGCGGTCGCCGAACGCCCGCTCCAGGAGCGACGACGCGAGAATCCACCGATCGAGCGCGATCGGGACGACCAACAACACGACGAAACGGGCGACCAGACGTCCCAATCCCGCGGGCGCCGAAACGACCGGCCACCCCGGACGCAGCGGCCGTGCAAACTCGCGTCGCGCGTCGACAATCCGCAGCAAGACGACACGTCCACCCGGAGTCATTCCGCGGAAGAAAGCGGGAGTGACGACAAACACGAGCGACTGAACGAGCCATCGTGCGAGAATCACGCCGTCGGGGCCAAAAGTCGAGAGAACGAGAGGCCGAATCGGCGCAAAGACGATCGAGGCGACCGCGACATCAAGAAAGAACGCAACACCGCGACGCACGAGAGAGACCCGAGACGCGACAATAGAGTACCGCGGCGTCAGCGCGGGAAGAACGCCCCGAAACGCGGGCACCATCGCGTACCCGACGACTCCGCCGAGCGTGTTCACGAACAGGTCGTCGACGTCGAAAATGCGGTACGGGCACGGATAAATCCCGTACAACCCGGTCAACTGCGTGATCTCAAAAAACAAAGTCGTGAGAAAGATCACCGTTAGCGCCGAGATAAACCGGAGACGGAACAAGTATCGCAGGTAAAAGCCGAGAGGCAGCAGCAGCAGGAAATTGAAGACGACCTGGATGAAGACCCGCGTTCTCACGAGTGCTCCGATCCGGTCTACCGTTCCACCGAGCGACCGGAACACGATCGCTATGTCACGGACAAACCTGAACGGAGACAGCTGCGGGCGCGCGACGGACGCAAAACGCACGCAGAAATCCTCGGTCAACTCCGGAAGCGGAAGGATCACGAGGAAGTACGCAGTCACGTAGTACAGGATGAACGAGTACAGTACCGCCGACCGCCAACTCTGCACCGCGCCGTACCGTCGCCAGTGAGCGATCATCAACGGGACGGCGATCACAGCCGCGATCAGCGGGAAAAAACGAAACGCTTCGGTGATCGGCTCAACGTACGGATGCATACATCACCGTTCGGGTCTCGGGCCGTGGCGACCTCACGACGAATTACGATCCGGACAGAGACCGGCGTACTGAAGCGGCCTCAAAAAACGACGCATACCGGCGCGGGCACGCGGACCGGGTCTCCGTCGAGCCGAGCCGGAATACCGGTCTCGTCGGAGACACGAAAGGCGACCGCGGTGTCGTCATCCTGGTGCGCGACGATCATGAAACGTCCGTTCGGATCGAGATTGAAGTCGCGAGGCACGCGGCCGGCCGCGTCGACGTGAGCGCGGCTCTCGATCATACCGATGGCGGGATCGATCGAAAAAACCGCGATGCTGTCGTGGCCACGGTTAGAGACGTACAGGAACTTCCCGTTTGGATGCACGCGGATTGCGGCGCACGAAGAAGAACCCGCGAATCCGGCGGGCAACGTCGGAACTGTACCGATAAGTTTGAGGCCGCCGGTCGTCGACGTGTACGAGTACGCGGCGACCGTCGAGTCGAGTTCCATCGCGCAGAACAGATAATGCCCGTCCGGGCTCCAGGCGACGTGACGCGGACCGGCTCCGGGAGCCGTGAGCGTCTCGAGGTGTGGCATGATCGCGCCGTTTTTCTCGTCAAACGCGTACGCGACGATTCTATCGAGACCGAGATCGGCGACGTACACGAACTTGTTGTCGGGCGATACGACGATACAGTGAGCATGCGGACCCTCCTGTCGCTTCGGGTTCGGCCCCGAGCCGGAGTGCTGTACGGTCGAGACCGCCTCGCCGGGCGCGCCGTCGGGCCCGGTCGGGTACACCGCGATACTTCCCGAACTGTAGTTGGCGACAAAAAGCCATGAACGCGAACGATCGAGCGAGACGTAGCACGGTCCACGCCCGTGACACGGCTGCGCGCCGAGCACCTCGACCGGTTCATCCGGATGCGAGATCCGACAGCCGGTAACCGTGCCGTCGGACTCGTTCGCGACGTATAGCCGAGAGTGATCCGAAGAGATCGCCAGGTACGACGGATTAGGTCCGACGTCGGAGCCACAGATGAGTCGAATCGCGCCGGTTTTGTCGTCGAGCGCGCACGTGTGCAAACCCATGCCCGTTTTTGCGTACGAACCGAGAAAGAAGTATTTTTCCGCCATGTGCTCCCCCTGAATTATGTGCGATTCGGCCTTTTTCCCTTGGTCGTTATTTCTTTTTCTTGCCCAGGACGATCGCGGCGCCGGCATCGGCCGCGGAGACAGCGGCGAACATCAGCGCGAGCGTCTTGATGTTGTCTCGGCCCGACGTGTCCGGCTGCTCACCGCGTGCGACCGCTTTCGCGAAAGCGTCGAGGCAACCTTCCCGGTCGAGACGCGCGACGCGTGGCAGAGCCACGGCTTTCGGCTGCTTGCCGATGAGCCGAACGGTGACGCTGTCGGGCGTCTCGCCACGGCTCGTCCACTCGATCACGCCTTTTTCGCACTCGATACGCCAGTCGCCCGACCAGTTGGTCTGCGTGTCGGTGCTGACCCAACTGCCACGATAACTCACGACCGCGCCCTTGTCAAAGTCGATCGTCGCCGCGCCCGAAGGTGCGGTCTTGAACCGGCTCCACGACGGGTTCCACGTCCGGCACTCGATCCGAGTGGGCTCCTGGCCGAGCACCATACGCATGAGGTCAAAGTGGTGGATCGACATATCGACGAGGAGCGGATGCCATATCGCGTAATGTTTGTGACCGGCTACGGGGGCGGTGTTCGCGTATCTCCTGAAGTCGACGTAAACCGAGCCGACCTTGCCGAGCGTCCCTTTCTCGATGAGTTTACGCACCGCGATCGGAGCAGGGTTGAAACGGTAGTTCTGACTCACCATCAGGACGCGCTTCTTCCGACGCGCGGTTTCTATGGCTTTTGTCGCGTCTTCAAGCGTCGGCGCGAAAGGCTTCTCGACGAGCACGTGTTTTCCGGCCTCGAGAGCGGCGAGGGTCACCGGAATGTGCCCTTCAAGGAACGTCGTGATGAGAACCGCATCGGCGTCGGTCCCGGCGATCGCATCTTCCACCGTGAGGAAGGTCTTCTCGGCGGGAACTCCGATTTCTTTTTGCGTCAGTTTGAGGTTCGCCGCCTCAAGATCGACAAATCCAACGAGGTCGACTGCTTTTACGTTCGGAACTACGTTCTTGGCCCAGTTTCGTCCCCATCCGCCCATTCCAACCTGAATCACTTTCAACGCCATTTCATACTCCTTTTGGTCGGCCGCTAAATGCAGCCCTTTTCAACGGTAAGCTGTTATGCAAGTCCGAGAAAAACGCGGCTAATTTTCGATACGCAAAACCGATACTCCGTACGCCTCGAGCTCGATCTTGGCTCCCGGTTTATCTCCCGTGAGCATGTCGATGAACCGGGTTTCGGCCGGCAGATCGACGGTCTTCCGGCTCGGCGTGTAGTTCTGAATGAAGATGAACGCGCTCTCGGCGCCGCGGCGAACCGATGCGACGACGCCATGAGGAAGCGTCGACGAGATCGCGCACGGCACGTCGAGAAGGTCGATCAGCCGTCCGTACAATGCGTCGAGGAACTCCTCTTCCATTCGCGCCGCGATGTAGTACGCTTTGCCCGCCCCGACCGTATTGCACGTGACCGCCGGTCGACCCGCGTAAAAATCCGACTCGTACGTCGCGAGAACCTCGGCCGTTTCCGCGTGGATGAGATCGCACAACTCGTATCCGGTGTATCTGCCGCTGAGCTCGACCGAGTTTCCGTCGCGAAAAACGACCCCGTTCGTTTCACCGGGGTACAACGCGTCGATCTCCTCGCTCCAAATTCCGAGAATCGACCGGAGCGGTCCCGGGAATCCGCCGAGAAAACAGAGATCGGTTTCATCGACGATTCCGCTCCAGTACGTCGCGACAAACGCGCCACCGGCCTCGACATGCGCACGGACGCGTTCGGCGAACCCCGGCTTCACCATGTACATCATCGGAGCGACGACGATTCGGTATCCGTCGATCGATCCGTCGCCGTCGACGATATCGACAGGAACACCGGCCTTATGGAACGCGCGGTAGTGATTCATCACGGTCTCGACGTACGCGGTTCGCCCGTCGTTGCGGGGTCCTTGAGACTCATCGAGAGCCCACCGGCACTCCCAGTCGAACACGATCGCGACCGAGGCGGGGACCGTCGAACCCGCGACACGCTCGAGTTTTTTGAGTATCTCGCCGAGCTCGGCAACTTCGGCAAATACGCGTGTCTCTCCGTGCCCGACGTGATCTACGACCGCACCGTGAAACTTCTCGCTGCTGCCGCGGCTCTTGCGCCATTGGAAGTACTCGACGGTGTCCGCTCCGTGCGCGACCGCCTGGAGCGACGAGAGAATGTGGACGCCGGGTCGCTTGAGCTTCGCGACCGGCTGCCAGTTCGTCACACTCGGCGTGCTCTCCATCAACATGAACGGCCGTCCGCGTTTGATCGACCGCATGAGATCGTGCGAGAAACCGACGTCGGCCGCCCGGCGGTAGTCGTTTTCCGCTTCGGCCGATCTGCCGGTTGAGCCGTGACCGTACGGCGCGTGCCACTGCGGGTAACTGTCCCACGACACGACGTCGATGATCGAGGAAAATTTGAAGTAATCTATCCCGGGGTACGTTCCCATGAAGTTCGTCGTGATCGGAACCTCGGGAGTGAACCGACGAAGCGGCGCGATCTCGACCTTCATGAACTCTATCGTCTGGTGCGTCACAAACCGTTTCCAGTCGATCACGAGGCCGTGAAGCGACGTCTCGCCGTGTGGAGCCGGTGACTCGATCTCCGACCAATCGCGATAGCTGTGGCTCCAGAACGCGGTCCACCACGCGCGGTTCAACGCGTCGAGGTCGTCGTTATACCGTTTCTTCAACCACAGACGAAACGCCTGCTGCGAAAGGTCCGAGTGGTCCTCTCCTCCGTACTCGTTCGAGACGTGCCACACGAGCAACGCCGGATGATCCTTGTACCGCGATGCCAGTTTCGTGTTCATGATCGTCACTTTTTCTTTCATTACGGGAGACGAGTAGTTGTGATTGTGTCTTCGCCCGGGCAGGTTCCGGACGCGGTTCGGACCGACGCGGTTCGTCTCCGGATACGCGATCGACAACCACTGCGGGCGCGACCCCGACGGCGTAGCGAGACACGCGAAGCCGTTTATCTCGGCGAGCCGGTCGAGGATATCGTCGAGCCACTCAAAATGAAACTCGCCCTCGCGCGGTTCGAGTGCGGCCCACGCGAAAATCCCGACGTTCATGATGTTCGCTCCGGCGCGTTTCATCAGCACAAAGTCTTCGTCGATAACGTGCGGCATGTGAAGCCACTGGTCGGGGTTGTAGTCCGCTCCGTGCAGAATGCCCCGCGCGCGCGGACCGAAAATCGGTTGGTGTGGAGTCATGCGTCTACTCTCGTCGACGTTACGTCCGATGTCAAGACGCGCCGACGATTGCCGCGAGCCTGCGCACGTTTTCGGCATCGGGTCCGTCGCCGTCGAGCCCCGGCACTTCGAGAAAACACGGCAGGTCGAGAACCTGAGGGATGTTCAGGAAGTGCGCCATGTCGTCGGGCGGGATGAGCCCCTCGCCGATGTTGTCGTGCCGGTCGCGCCCCGAGTCAAACGGGTCGCGGCTGTCGTTCACGTGGATGCACGTGAGATCGTCCCAGAGCTCGAGCCGGTCGATCTCGTCGATCGCGTACCGTACTTCGGTCGGCGCGGAGGCGTCGGGATCGTTTCGCGCCGGATTGCTGCCGGGGGCGCCGAGCGCGTACCCCGCGGCGTGCGCGTGGCACGTGTCGAAACACCACTTCAGGTTCGGCGCGGCGACCGTGTCGAGCAGCCACCGGATTTCGGCGAGATCGCTCGAGAGTTTCCCACTCTGTCCGGCCGAGTTCTCGATCAAGAAGTGCGCCTCGGGTGGGCTCGCTTCGATGATCTCGGACACAAGACGCACGACGGCGTCCTTCACCGCGTCCCATCCGCGACGCTGGTGGCTCCCCAGGTGCACGACGATTCCGCCACCTCCGATCGCGGCGTCGAACTGCATGTCGTACACAAGAACGTCGCGCGATTTCCGGACGAGATCGGGGTCTTCGGACGCAAGGTTGATCAAGTACAGCGAGTGAGTCACGATCGGCGACACTCCGGTGGTCTCGACCGCCGAGGCCGCGGCGTCGAAATCGATCTGCTCGATCGGTTTCCTCCGCCAGACGCGAGGACTCCCCGAAAAAACCTGTACACAGTTGCATCCGATATCTTTTGCACGTTCGACCGCTCGATGGGGACCGCCGGCAGCCGACACGTGCGCACCTATTTTTCTCATGATTCCTCCACCACGATCGTACAGGAAACCACCGGTTTGCGCCACGAGATCACCTGAAAACGAGGTGCTCGGCGAACCGGGTCTCAGGATGCATTGTATTTCGTCCGCGGCGTTGGTATACTTCCCCCAATGAGATAAACACACCGCGAGCACTGCGTTCCAATCGTCTATGCCAATCTATCCGACGACATCGAACTCATCCGACTCGAAGAGATACGTCCCGGAGTGTGTATCAGCGCTGTGCAATGGAGGGAGTCCGCAATGAAAATTTTGGTTATCGGTGCCGGTGCGATCGGAACGACGTACGCGAAGGAACTCGCCGCGGCCGACCACGAGATCACGATGTTCGTTCGCCGCCATAGTCTCGCGGCACTTACCGCGCAAGGCATCCCCGTCCGATGCGTCGATCATCGTTCGGGCGAACGAGTCGTAACCGAATCGGTGTTTCACGCGGAGTTTGTCGACACGATTCCCGAGAAACGGGTGTTCGACCTCATAATCGTCGCGACGCCGCGGACCGAGAACGCCGGTGTTCTCTCGATACTCGCGTCGTGTCCGAGCGCGGGGCCCGTTCTGTTTCTCCAGAACAACTGGGCGGGAATCGCCGAGATCGGACGTTATCTCCCCGCCGCTCGGTATCTCTTAGGCTTCCCGAGCGTAGTCGGCGGAGGACGTCGCGAGGGAGTCGTCGACGTCGTGTTGTCGCCGCGCGGGACGACGATGATCGGTGAACCCGACGGCGCTTCGACCGAGCGGCTCAAACGGTACCGGGAGGTCTTCCGTGCCGCTGGGCTCCGGCCCGCGACGACAAACCGCATAATCCCGTGGCTTATGACGCAGTACGTGCAAAATGCGAGTGGAATCGGATTGTTCCTGAAGTACGGCTCGCCACGTGAGGTCGTCCGCGACGCCGAACGGCTCGACGAATTGATTTCGCTTACGCGTGAAGGATTGAAGGTCTGCGCAGCGCGTGGAGCACACCCTGTTACGATGTCACCGATCAACCGGATTTACCTGCCGCGTATCGCGCTGATCCCGCGTCTCAAGCGAATTTACTCAAACGATGACGAGATCGCGATGCTCGAGCTTCACGTCGAGTCCGGGCGCGACGAGTTGATCGCCGGATACCGCGAGATTCTCTCCGAAGGGGAGCGACTCGGCGTATCCATGCCCGAGTGGAGCGCACGAACCGAGTTTGTCGACCGCGCGGTCTCCGAAGCGGCCGGATTGACGCTGTAAGGCAAAGTTCCACGCGAAACGCGCGAGTCTTTCGATCGAGCGCTACGAGCACCCGCCGACGACGCACGACGCCGAGAGCTCGGCATCCGAACTGCCTCCGACCCAAACGGTAAACGCGCCGGACTCGACGACGTGCTTCCCGTCGCGTCCGAAGTACCCGAGTTCGGCCGCGCCGAGCGTGAACTCGACGTCGCGTGACTCTCCCGGCGCGAGCTTCAGCCTCTCGTACGCGACGAGTTCACGGACCGGGCGCGTGAGCGCCGACACGTTGTCCTGAATGTAACACTGAACGACTTCCTCCCCGGCGCGGGTGCCCGTGTTCGCGACCGTCGCGCTCACACGGACCATTCCGTCCGCACCGACGTCTGAACACGCGATACGAAGGCCGGAGTACGAGAACGTCGCGTAGCTGAGACCGTAGCCGAACGGGAAAAGCGGCGCCGCATCGATGTCACGGTACGGGAATCCCACCCCTCCAACCGCGAGCATATACGGCCGCCCGGTGCTCTTACGGTTGTAGTACACCGGGATCTGTCCGGTCGAGCGCGGCATCGTGATCGGAAGTTTCCCGGAAGGATTCACACGACCGGAGATCACGTCGGCGATCGCGTTCCCGCCCTCGGTTCCGGGATGGAAAGCGTATAAAACCGCGGCGGCCAGGTCGAGCACACGCGGGATCGCGAGCGGACGGCCGGCGATCACGACCGCGATGACAGGCTTGCCGGTCATCGCTATCGCCTCGAGCAGCTGCTCCTGCCCCGGAGGCAGGACGATCTCGGCGACGTCGTTCGCCTCGCCGCTTCTGATCGGGTTCTCACCGACGACGACGACCACGACGTCGGCCGACGTCGCGTAATGGACCATCAGGTCCGCCTGCGCGCTCTCGACGAGAAGCTCGGCATCAGGACGCGCGGCTTTGATCCCCGACGCGACATCGACGATCGCCGAGAGATCACCGTCGATGCTCCACGATCCCCTGAGCGCGGCCTTGGCCTCGGCAAGAGGCCCGATCACGGCGATCTTTTTTACGGCGTCCGAAATCGGGAGCACATCGGTGTTCTTGAGCAACACAACGCTTCGTGCGGCAAGGTCGCGCGCGACCTTCCGGTGGTCGGCGTGCATCAATACCTTCGCCGAGCGATCGATGTCGGTGTACGGATTCTCAAACAAACCGGCTTCGAGTTTGACGACAAGAACTCGCAGCACGGCCTCGTCGAGCACCGACTCCGGGACGGTTCCCGTTTCTACGAGATCGTAGAGGTGATCGAGATAACAACCCGACGTCATGTCCATGTCGACCCCGGCGAGAACCGATATCGCCGCGGCTTCCTCACGGTCGGCGGCTATCCGCATGCCGACGTTCTGAGCGACCGATTCCCAGTCGCTCACGACGAAACCCGCAAAGCCGAGTTCGTCACGAAGAATCTCGGTCAGCAGATATCGACTTCCGGAGGCGGACTCGCCGTTTAAGTCGTGGAAGCCCGACATCACCGTACGCACACCCGCGTCGACGGCCGCGCGGAACGGCGGAAGGTACGTGTTACGAAGAGTGTTATCGGTGATCTCGGTCGTGTCGTAATCTCTGCCGCCGATCGCCGCACCGTAGCCGACGTAGTGTTTTGCGCACGCGACGATTCTTTCGGGGCCTGCGAGTTCCTCGGGCGTCCGTCCCTGGAAGCCATGCACCATCGCCTCGGCGAGACGAGACGCGAGATACGGGTCTTCGCCCGCGCCTTCGGAGACGCGGCCCCATCGCGGATCGCGTGCGATATCGAGCATCGGCGCAAACGTCCAGTGGATACCGCGCGACGCAGCTTCGCGGGCGGCGATCCGCGCCGCCTCTTCGACAAGGGCCATGTCCCACGATGCGGCCTGTCCGAGCGGAATCGGGAACAATGTCCTGTGACCGTGGATCACGTCGCGGCCGAAGATCAACGGAACACCGAGTCGCGATTCGTTCACCGCGATCCTCTGCGCCGCGTTCAAGGTCTCGAGTTCGGCGACGTTCTGCTCTTCGGTCCCGGCGAATGCACTCGACGCGAGAATCAGCGATCCGACCGATCCGGCCTTGATCAGCGCGCCGAGCGACTCCATCCGGTCCGGATACGCGGGAGTCTGGTGGAGTTGACCGATCTTCTCATCGAGCGTCATCCGCGCGAGAATCTCGCGCGCGCGTTGAACGATCTCGGGACGTGGTTTTCGGTCGGGGGATGTTTCGGACATTCGATTCTCCATTTTTTCTTTGTACTCAATTCTATCATCGCGGAGTCGCGTATGTCAAAACCCGATAACACCGCTCCGCTGTACGGCATCGGGTATTTCGCCTATGCTGTGTGGGATCACGGCAGGAGGAAGAAATGAAGTATCGAACACTCGGAAAAACCGGTTTTTCAGTCTCGGAAATCTCGCTCGGCGCGTGGCAGATCGGAGGGAAATGGGGAGAACCGTTCGACGATGCGGTCGCGGAGAAAACGATCAACGCGGCGATCGACGCGGGAGTCACGTTCATCGACACCGCGGACGTGTACGACGGCGGCAAGAGCGAAAAAGCCGTCGCGCGCGTCGTGAAGAGCCGCTCGGAGGATGTGCGCGTCGCGACGAAAGTCGGTCGGAAGTTCAATCCACACGTCTCGGAGAGTTACACGCCCGAAGGAGTGACGGCGTTCGTCGATGCCAATCTCAAGAACATGGGAGTCGAGAAACTCGACCTCGTCCAACTCCACTGCCCACCGACGCAGGTGTACTATCGGCCGGAGATCTTCGAAGCACTCGACCGGCTCAAGTCGGCCGGCAAGATTCTTCATTACGGCGTGAGCGTCGAAAAGGTCGAAGAGGCGCTCAAGGCGTCGGAGTTTCCGGGTGTCGCGTCGGTCCAGATCATCTTCAATATTTTCCGGCAACGACCGGCCGAGCTTCTATTCGATATCCTCAAGCAGCGCGACGTCGGCGTAATCGTGCGCGTTCCACTCGCGAGTGGTCTGCTGTCCGGCAAGTTCACGCGGAACTCGACGTTCGGCGAGAAGGATCATCGAACGTTCAACAGACACGGTGAGGCGTTTGACCGGGGCGAAACGTTCGGCGGCGTCGATTACAACACCGGTGTCGAGGCGGCCGATGAACTCAAACGCGAACTCGCGGCAGGTGAAGCCACGTTGGCGCAACTCGCGCTGCGCTGGATCCTGATGTTCGACGCCGTCAGTTGCGTGATCCCCGGAGCGAGCCGCGCGGAACAGGCGCTCGACAACGTACGCGCCTCGGATCTGCCTGCGCTGAGCGACGAACAGATGGCGGCCGCGCGATCGGTGTACGAAAAGAGAATCAAGCCTCTCGTCCACCACACGTGGTAGAAGAAAACCGCGGAATTCGTCAGACGCGCGAACCGGGGAGTACCACGGCTTTCAGAACGTCGTCGTGCGCGGATTCGACCGCGTCGAACGCGTCGACGATACCGCCGAGCCCGACAGTGTGAGTGATGAGGGTCTCGGGGCGGACGGCGCCCGACTCGAGCAGCCGAACCGCCTGGATCGAGTTGCGTCGCGATGTGTACGTCGCGACGATCGTGATCCCTTTCCGGAAGAGCATGAACGGAGTGACCGTCGCGGTCGCGTCCGCCGAGGGAACGCCGAAAAGCAGGATCCGGCCTCCCGGGCGGACCGCCTCGATCGCGGTCGGGATGAGAGCCGGAGCTCCGGCGGCCTCTATCACGACGTCGTATCGGTCTTTCGGCAGATCGGACGCCGAAGCGAACACTTCGTCGGCGGCCGCGGCGGCGCGTTCGCGCCGGAACGTTCCGCGTTCGAGCACGTCGATGTACCCCGCTCCGGAAATCCGCGCGCACCACGCCAGAAGCATCCCGATCGGACCCGCGCCGAAAACCGCGACGCGGTCACCACTCTCGATACCGACGCTCTCGATCCCGTGGAGGACACACGAGAGCGGCTCGACAAACGCGGCGCGCTCGAACGGCATGTCGCGAACCGGAAACAGCGCAGCCTCGGGCACCGCGACGTGCTCGGCCATCCCGCCGGGCAGAGTCACCCCGACGGCCTGCCAGTTCTCGCAGAAGTTCTCCCGGTTACTCAGACACTCGTCGCACACGCCGCACGCGATGTTCGGCTCGATCGCGACCCGGTCTCCGACGCCGACACGCGTCACGCCACTTCCGATCGCGACGACCGTCCCCGCGATCTCGTGTCCCGGCACGATCGGGTACGAACCGATGTACTCACCTTTGTAGATATGCAGATCGGTACCGCACACGCCGCACGCACCGACCTCGAGAACGGTCCATCCGGGTACCGCATCCGGCATCGGAACATCGGTCACGTGCGCGCGCCCGGGCGCTGTGATTTGAAATACTTGCATCGTGTTACGCACCTTCTACGGCGAACCGGAGCGGATATCCCATCTCCTTCGCGAGGGTCCGCGCGCGCGAAACCCGAGTCGTGGCGATGTCGTACGTGTACGTTCCGACGACCGCCTTGCCGCCGCGATGCGCGGTCATCATGATCCTGTCGGCGTCCGAGTTCGACTTGTGGAATACCTTCACGAGAACGATGACGACGAACTCGCGCGGCGTGAAGTCGTCGTTCAGAAGAACGACTTTATACATGTCCGGCGGCGTAACCTTGTCCTCGGTCTTCTCGAGAACCGCGGAATCGCCGTCGGGGGGTCTGATGCTTTCGCCCATGAAACTTTCCTCGTCGTTAAAGGTAGTAAGAAAGACGCGTCGTGGAAAGCCCGAACGTAATGACACGGGTCCCGGTAATCGATTACGATGATGCGATCACACACCGAAGGATACTCGATGGAGTACACAACGCTCGGAAAGACGGGCAGGAAGGTCACGAGGATCGGGTTCGGGGGCGCGCCCGCGGGCCTCAAGGACTACCTCGAGTCGTACGATCCCGACGACGCCACCGACCGCGAGAAGACCGTCGCCGCTGTAGCGCGCGCGGTTGAACTCGGCATCACGTACTACGACACCGCACCCGGGTACGGGAACGGGAAAAGCGAAGAGATCTTCGGCGAGGCTCTCGACGGCGTCGACGAAGACTCGATCTTCCTCGCGACAAAAATCGCACCCGATGATCCCGACGCGACGCGCGCATCGATCGAGCAGAGTTTGAGACGGCTTCGCCGGTCGCGCATCGATCTGTTCCAGATCCACGGCACCGCGTACACGCTCGCACACGAGGAAGGCTTCTTCCGCAAAGGTGGGATGATCGAGCAGATGGAGCGTGCGCGCGAGGAAGGACTCACCCGACACATCGGCTTCACCGTCGAGGCGATCAACGAGACGACACTCAGGCTCATCAAGTGCGGACGCTTCGACACCGTACAACTCGCGTACAACATCATGTACCAGCATCCGTGCGATCCGTACTGGAAGTACGGGACGATGTACGACGCAGAGGCGCAAAACATGGGTATCGTCGTGATGAGGACGCTCACCTCGGGCCTGTTTCAACGTTGGATCAAGACCGTGAACCCGGAAAACACCTTCGAC
The DNA here is from genome assembly GCA_007695285.1 of Spirochaetaceae bacterium. Taxonomy (GTDB): domain Bacteria; phylum Spirochaetota; class Spirochaetia; order DSM-27196; family PXBQ01; genus PXBQ01. Next base: position 60,882 of record REEC01000149.1, read on the forward strand.
TACTCTGAGGCGCTCGCGCAGTTCGTGCTCTCGAATCCGCTCGTCGACGTCGCTCTGCTCGGGATGCGCACGGTCGAGACCGTCGAGAAGAACGTCCGGATCTGCGAGAACCTCGCGGGACGGATCGACATGGACGAGTTCCATCGGAAGTATCCGGCGATCGGCCCGCCGAGGGGATGAGGCGCGATGTTTGACCGAATCGTCGTGATCGCCGACGACTTCACCGGCGCGTGCGACACCGGCGTGCAGCTCGCGACCGCGACGCGCGTCTGCCCGGTGATTCTTGACGTCTCGGACGCGCGGTCGCTCGAGATACGGATCCGCGACGCGCTCGATCGGTGGGGCAGCGTCGTCGTCGACACCGAGTCGCGCCACTCAGGCGCCGCCGACGCGGCCGAGGTCGTGTTACGGTGTTCTCACGCGGCGGTCGCGGCGAACGCGGACGTCGTGTACAAAAAGGTCGACTCCACCTTACGAGGCAACATCGCGCACGAACTCGCCGCGGCGGTCACGGGCTCGGGTCGAAACATCGCGGTCGTCGCACCCGCGTATCCGGCCGCCGGGCGCACGACACGCGACGGTCTGTGTCTGGTCGACGGAACTCCCGTCGCGGAAACCGAGTTTGCGTCCGATTCCCGCTCGCCGGTAACCTCTTCGCGAATTCTCGACGTGTTGCCGGAGGAATCGCGCGTTTTTCACGCGGCGTCGGCCGATGATCTGCGCGTGATCCTGGACCGGACCGATCCGCCGGCGATGGTCGTCGTCGACGCGACAAACGAGACAGATCTCGACCGTATCGTGGAAGTTTGCAGCGACCAAATCGCAGAACTCGTGATGGTCGGTTCGGCGGGCCTCGCGGAGGCGGTCGCGCGCGCCCGAACGGCGGTCGGCGAAAAGGGACTCAACGAGAAGCGCGTCGAGCCCGGAAAGCGGACACGACAGTCCGTGCTCGCGATCGTCGGGAGCCGAAGCGAGCGAGCGCGGCGGCAGATCTCACGCGCGGTCACGGAGAGCGGCTGCCGTGTGATCGCGCTGGACCTCGTGCCGACCGACGGATCGTGGAGCGTCTCGCCGGCCGTCGTCACCGAGATCATCGAGGCGCTCGGATCGAGCCGTCGCGTAGTCGTGACGTCTCCGGAGCGAGTCGCCCCGGACGGTCCGGGTGCGGAGGACGTGTCCGCGGCGCTCTCGTCGATCGCCGCGCGCGCGTGGGACACCGGGAAAGTACTCGGGTTTTTCCTCACCGGAGGCGACACGGCGCGAAGCGTCGCCGACGCGCTCGGAGCGACGGAAATCCTCATCCGCGCGGAGGTCGAACCCGGTGTGCCCGCGGTGACTCTGATCCGGCAAAACGGCCCGATCCGCGCCGTGACGAAGGCCGGCGGGTTCGGCAGCGACGATGCGATAGTTCGCGCGTTCGACTATCTGATGGAGGACACATGCTGGGTGTGACGATTGGAGACGCCAACGGCGTCGGCCCCGAGATTCTGATCCGGGCGGTCGCTTCGGGAGCTATCACGGTGCCGTTTCTCGCGTACGGCGACGCGGCCGTACTCGAGTACGCGGCCGATCGACTCGATCTGCCGGTGGCGATCGAGCGCGCGGATCCGGGAACAGGCGGCGGAATACGGTCACCGGGCGAATCGCGGCGACGCGTACGCGTCGTCGACACCGAGATCCTGACCGCGGCAGATATCACACCGGGGGAGGTTTCCCGCGCGGTCGGAGCGGCTGCGGTCGAGTACGTCGACCGCGCGACGCGCGACGCGCTTTCGGGTGTGATCGACGGGATCGTGACGCTACCGATCAACAAAGAGGCGTCCCGCCTTTCGCGCACCGATTTTTCCGGGCACACCGAGTTCATCGCGCAGATCTGCGGTAATCCGCCGGTCACGATGATGCTTGTCTCGGATCGACTCATCGTGACGCACGTCTCGACGCACGTCGCGCTGCGCGAGGCGATCGACCGCGCGACGCGCGAACGCGTCCTCGAGGTAATCCGGCTCACGGACTCGGCGGTCAAGCGGCTGCGCGCTCACGCGCGGATCGCGGTAGCGGGGCTCAATCCGCACGCGGGTGAACACGGCGCGTTCGGGACCGAGGACGATGAGTGCATACGCCCCGCGATCGAAGCTGCCCGAGCCGAGGGGATCGACGCGTACGGCCCGGAGCCCGCCGACACGGTGTTCTTCAACACCGTGCACCGAAATCGGTTCGACGCGGTCGTGTGTATGTACCACGATCAAGGGCATATCCCGATCAAGACGCTCGATTTTGACGGTGGAGTCAACGTGACGCTCGGGCTTCCGATTGTCCGAACGTCGGTCGACCACGGCACCGCGTACGACATCGCGTACAAAGGCGTCGCCGCGACTCGGAGCTTTGAGCTCGCGTTCGCCCTCGCCGAGAAACTTTTGGAGCACGAAACATGACGATGAAAAACGGAACAAAACCTTCTCCTCCGGGCGGTCTCGTCGACGCGTACATGCACGTCGGATCGCCACGATTCGGCACGACCGAACAGGCGCTCGAGACGTGCGACCGGTGGGGCATCAAAAAGGCCGTGCTCGTGCTCGGCCCGGGAGTCCCGGACATCCGCGCGATTTACGACGCCGCCCGCGCGCGGCCGGACTCGATTCGGACAGTAGGGGTTCCTTTCGGCGACACTGCCGAGCGACGCAGAGAATGCGTCGAGCTCTGTATCGAAGCGGGAGCCGTCGGCGTACGCCTTCAAGGCAACGAGCCTATCGAGAATCCGGCGATCCTTGACCTTATCGGCAAAGCCGGGCTCTGGGTCTACGCGACAGATCCGCTCCGCTCCGCGCAACACGCGGCGATTTTCTCGGAGTGGCTCGAGAGCTACCCGACCGCGCGCATCGCGGCGCCGCACTTCCTGAGACCGACGACCGCGCCTCTCGAGACCGCCGACGCCGAACGCCTCGTCGCTCACCCACGATTCTTCGCGATCTTCTCGCGCCACGGTGGCGTCGGGAGCGCGCATCGATATCCACACACCGATCTACGCCCGTGGGTCGAACGCGTCATCGAGTTATGCGGCCGCGAGCGGATTCTCTGGGGAAGCGAGTACCCTGTACTCTACTGGCGCGACGAAAGGATCGACGCCGCGGTCCGCTGGATCACCGAGCTCGGGATCGAGATCGACGAGCCGGCCTTCGCCGCGTACGCGGCGAACACGGCCGACGCGCTGTTCTTCTCGGGGTCTCCGCCGACCGCCCGTTTGCGCGAACTCCCGGAGTGGCTCGCAGGATTCACGGTCGATCGACCGGTTCTGATCGCCGAGAACGGCCCGATCGCGCTTCCGGGAGACGTGTACGAGCCGCTATTCGCCGCGTTCCACGCGCAACACAGACCCGAGTCGTCGATGACGTTCTCGGAGTTCTGCGTCGAACAGCTGCGCGTCCGCGCGGCCCAGCTCGCGGAGTAACGGAGTAACGGCGACCTTGAACCACGTGGCCCGATGAATCATACTCCCGGGTTATGACCCCAAGCAAAAAACCGAGCACACCCGGTACACCGTACTGGTATCACGAGCCGAGACGGATTCTCCAGACGGTACTCCGCGAGATCGACGCTCCCGAGTACGACGCCGACGCCGTCGTCGCGCACATGAGGGAAGTCGGGTACGACACGCTCGTCGTGAACGCGGGCGGAATCTTCGACTTTTTTCCGAGCCCATTGGCTTTTGCGAACCCGTGCAAATTCATGGGCGAGCGGGACATCCTCGCGGAGATCTCGTCGGCGGTGAAGGCCGCCGGTCTGCGGATCATCACGCGGGTTGATTTCCGTGGCGTCGAAAAATCGAAGTACGACGAACACCCCGAGTGGTTCGCCGCCGGGCCGGACGGAAAACCGGTCGTCGGAGGGTACAACAGCGTCCCGCTGTACGCGCCGTGTTACACGGGCCGGTACCGAAACGAGCACGCGACCGCGTTCATCGACCACATTCTCTCGACGTATCCGATCGACGGAATCTGGCACAACTCGGTCCACATCGGTCATACGTGTTACTGCGAGACGTGCAGCGCCGATTACCGAGCGGCAACCGGACACGAGATCCCGATCGAAGAGACCGCCGACGACGCGGCGATGGAACGGTACTGGGACTGGAAAGCCGGAAAAGCACGCGCGAACCTTACGGTTCTCCGCGGAGCGGTGAAAAACCACGGCGAAGACAAAGCGTACGTCGCCGAGGTGTTCAGCATGTTCGACGTCGCGCAACCCAAACGTTTCGGGATCGACCTGTACGAGGCCGCGACGTACTTCGATTTTCTCGTCAGCGTCGCGTTTCTGACCGGAAACAAACCCGGCGCTCACTGGGAACCCCTCTCGTACGCGGGCAGCATTACGCGCTTTCTCAAGGCGCTCGAGCCGGGCAAACGCTCGGTGATCCTGCACGGCTCAAACGGAAACTCGTTCCGGTACATCGGAGACCCTCCGCAGGATCTTCGCACGTGGCTCTGGGAAGCCGCTTCTCTCGGCGGGTCGCACTGGAACTGCGTGTTCAACGGCGTGCACCCCGGCAGAACGGTCGACCGGCGAAACGCGGCGATCACCGCGGACGTGAACTCGTTTCTGCGCGAGTTCGGCGAGTTGACCGTGAACGCGGTCCCGGTGACCGACGCTCTCGTGTACTACTCAAAACCGAGCAAGGACATGTTCGGCAACGACGACATCGAACAGGATCTCTGTATATCGGCAATCCGCGGCGCCGAGTCGGCGTTGATCGACAGCCACGTGCAGTACGGGTTTGCCCCCGACGCGGGCTTCGACCTCGACACGATCGCCGGCGCGCGTCTTGTGATCCTTCCGAACGTGATCTGCCTCTCGGACCACGACTGCGCGGTCATCCGCGAGTACGTCGAACAGGGCGGCAGCCTGCTCGCGACGCACCTCACATCGAGCCGCGACGAGACCGGACGGCTGCGCGACGCGCCCGGACTCGCGGACGTATTCGGCGTGACCTTCCCCGGAGGCTCACCCGACGACGGTGCCGAGTTGATCGACAGTTCGTACGACTGCTACCAGTATCTCGCGCAGCGCGACCATCCGATCCTCTCGGGCATCGCCGATACCGAACTCATCATGAACGGTGGCACGACGGTCCACGTCGCCGCGCGCGACTCCTCCGATGTCGTCGCGACGACGACCGCGATCATCCGCAATCAGCCGCCCGAGAAGGCGTGGGTCGACGATCTCTCGGCCGGTAGCCCGACGATAATCGCGCGTCGGTTCGGGAACGGTCGCGTCGTGTACTGCGCGAATCAACTCGACCGGCTGATCTTCACGAACGGGCACCCCGACTTTCGCACGGTGTACACGAACGCGATCTCATGGCTCGGCGGCAATGTCACGAGCCTCGCGACGAACGCGCCGGCGGGGGTACACGTCGCGCTTCTCGCCTCCGAAAGGGCATCGTCGTACATCGTGTCGCTCGTGAACCACACGTCGCACGCGGCACGCCCGCTCTCGGATATCGTGCCGGTACGCGCAATCGAGGTGCGTGTTACGCTACCGGCGGTCGGCGTCTCGACGCGCGTATTGCGCTCTTCGGGCGCGGTGCGCGCGCGGCTCCGTGGCCGCGAAGCACGGCTCGAGTTCGAGGAGCTCCACGAGTTCTCATCGGTCGAGATCACGTTCGCGCGCGACTCGGCGAACGCGTGAGTCGGCGATAGAGACGATCTACGCGCCGTCGGACGCCGGGACGACGAGCAACACCGCGTCCGGGATTACGGTCGCTTCAACCGGCGTCGTCCCAAAAACCTCTCCGTCACCCTGTACCGGGTGTTTGCCACGACGAGACTCGATCCGGACGCGCTCGGTCGCGGTGTAGTGGCGCAACCGGCCGTCGTCTTTGCTCACCCGGAATAATGTTCGAAAAAACAGGCGCACGTACTCGAAGGTCGACCTCGCGTCGACGACGTATACCTCGATGCGCCCGTCGGCGAACGTCTCCCGGGGTCCCAGCGCAAACGGAGGGTGCTCGGTAATCGTTCCGCTCGACACGAGGATCTCGGTCGCGTTGAGCGCGATCGATCGCCCGTCCACGGTAAGGCGGAACCGGTCGGACCGCAACCCGATGATGTGCCCGAGAACCGTCCAGACGTACGCGACGACACCGAACCGTTTCTTGTTGTCGGGCAGCGTGTCCTCCATCGACCGCGAACTGATACCCGTGCTCACGTTCAGCACAAAAAAAGTATCGCCGACCTTCATCGCGTCGAGTGAGATCACCTCGTGTGGGCCCGCGACGACCGACAACGCGGGTTTGAGCGCGGCCGGGAGTCTGACCGCGCGCGCGAAGATGTTGCCGGTTCCGACCGGAAGAATCGCGAGTGGGACCGACGACCCGATCAAGCCGTTCACGACGGCAGCAACCGTTCCGTCGCCCCCCGCGGCAACAACCATCGTCGCGCCGTCTTTCACCGCGGCGCGCGTCACCGCGGCGATGTCTTCTTCACCCGTGGTCTCGTACACGGCGAGTGACGCGACGTGAGGGGCGAGTTCGGTCTCGAGCAGCGCGCGGACGTTCTCCGGGTCTCCGATGTGGCCCGAGGCGGGGTTCAAGACGGCGCAAACGGAGTGAGCTCTTCGCTGTGTGTCCATTACGCGCTCGCTCCTACGAGAAAAATCGCTCCGCCAACTCGCCGATCGCGCCGGTTTCGGCGCTCTTCTCGAGCACGACGTCGGCGGTCCGCTTGAGTTCCTCGCGCGCGTTCGCGACGGCAATACCGAGTCCCGCGGCTTCGAGCATCTCCGAGTCATTGGCGCTGTCTCCGACCGCGACCGTCTCTTCGATCGGGATTCCAAGCCGGTTCGCGAGAAAACGCAGAGCCGTCCCTTTGTTCACCGCGGGATGCACGATCTCGAGGTACGTCGGTTTGGAGAACACACCGACAAAAAGTCCGCCGGACTCGGCCATGAGATTTGGATAGTGGCGCTTGAGCACCTCGGGTTCGTCAATTATCAGAAGCTTTGCGCATCCTCCCGGGAGCGCGGCACCGAGGTCTGCGACAAGGCGAAAATCCATCGACGTCGCACGCGCGTACGCGGCGCATCGTGCATCGTTTGTTTCGCTGATGAAATCGCTCTCGCCGTACCCTTGGAGAACCAGGTTGTTTCTCCGCGCGTACCGGCTCACGATATCGATCGCTTCGCGCGAGAGAAGCTGTTCGAAAAGGACGTTGCCGGACAGTGCGGACGTGACGCGCGCGCCGTTGAACGAGATCAGGTACTCGTCGTCGGCGAGGGGAAGAATCATCTCGGCGACGCGGCGTACGCTCACCGTCGCGCGCCCCGAGCTCACGACGATCGTGATGCCGCGTTCGTGTAGTTCGCGAAGCGCGTCGCGATTTGCATCGGGCAGAGATCCGTCGGGAGCAAGAATCGTATCGTCGATGTCACAGGCGAGTAAGCGGTACATGCCGCATGATAGGTCAAACCCGGCACGAGATCAAGCGCGTTATGAAGCCTTCTCGACGAGGTATAGATACTCCTTCACGTGCAGGCTTCGGTCGCGCAGATTTCGGCTGCCGCGGAAAGTGTTATACCGCGTCTCGAACAGCTCGACGCGTCCGACCGACGATAGCAGCGTCATCATCTGCTCGCGACCGATAAACCCTTCGGAGTTGAAAGACACGAGCAGGTACCTCGCGTCGAGCGACCGAACGAGTTCTTCGAACGCGCCGAACGCGCGACGCCGCGCGTTGTACGTGGACCGGCGCCAGTCCGCGGGTATGCCGGAGACCTTGCTGAGCGCGGCAGGACGTTCGTTCTGCACGATCAGGTTCAGCATGAAGTAGTTCGACCCGTACGGGTGCTGATTGTACGGCGGGTCGAGGTACACAAGGTCGACGTGCCCGAGTCCGCGCGCGACGTCGTTCGCATCGGCCCGCCGCACCGTAACGTCGCACTCGTGCGCGCTGAAAATCGGGAACGAGAGAGCCACGTCGCCGAGAATCCGCTCGAGCGCGTCGCCGTTCGTGCCGCCGAACCGTCCGAGTTGTGTGTTCGCGTCCCTGTAAAACCCCTTGAAAACTCCCGCGGTGTTCGCGTGAACCGACGCCTCGGCGAGCAACGGCCCGAGGAAGAAGACCCTGAGGTCGGGGGGGACTTCCTCGATCAACGCGCGCGCGGTGTCGAGATAACGCGCGTTCCGCGTCGTGTAGAAAACGCGTTCACCCGGACCGATGTCACGGTCGTCGCGCGGGGCGTACAACTCGGAAATGAGGCCCGGCTCCAGCGGTCCTGCCTCGAGTCGTTCGAGCAGTCGGGTGTGAAACGTCTTTAACGTCGCGATATCGAGTGCGGAAGGATTTGCCAGGTAGCAGAGATTCACGACCTCGCTGTATCGCTCGAGGTCGTTCACTTCGAGGCGCGAGGCAAAACGCTTGAAGTAGCGCGACACGACCCCCGACCCTGCGAACAGATCGGCAATCGTGATCTTCTCTTTCCCCAATCGAGCTCGGACCGTCTCGACGGCCGAGCCGATGAAGTTCAACAAAGACCGTTTATTTCCGATGTACGTGATCAGCTGCTCGGTCAAGTATCCGGGAGTCTCGTTCTCTGAAAACAGCTCCAAGTCTCGCGGTGGACTCCGTCTAGGCAATCGCACTCTCCGGCCGGACCTCGCTCAGGTAACCGGTCCTCAGACACGATTCGAGTAGATCGCGCGAGATATACTCGTCCGATTCGCGCACAACGTCCTCCGAGACGCTTCGGATGTGCACGTCGTAGCCGTCTTCGGCTTCGTTGAGCACCTGGATCACGGTCTCGATCCCCCCGACGCCTTTGACACGAAACAACCTGTTCATGATGTTCATCATCGCTACCTGTCCCCTCCTTTTCAAGTATCGGTGTGCCGGGTATCATTGTTTACCGAGATGAGTTTGCCGCGATGAGTACCGACACCCTGAACGATGCATTCCTCGACGCGCTCGAGCACGACAGAATCTGCGTTTTCCCGTCCGAGGTCACCGCAGCGTTCAGCCGACGGCGGGCGATCGAGCTCGATTCGCGGCGCGCGATACGAAGCGACTCGGTGGTGTCGTGGGATACGTTCAAGGAGCACCTTTTCGGCGGTCGCCGCGACGACCGCCCGGTGAACTCGGTCCTGCGGCGCGCTTTCGCCGCGCAGTTTCTCGAACGGAACGCCGCCGACCGGCTCGTGACGACGATCGTTCCGCCCGCGTACGCCGAGACATCGTCGCCGTACGCGCCTTACATCGTCTCGTTTCTGCCGAACCTCGCAGCACTCGTGAGCAGTTCCGGTCTCGCGCGTCTCGACGCCGCGTTTGTCGCGGATCTGCGAACGCTTCATCTTTCGTACGATGAGTTCCTGCGCGACCGCGGCCTGTTCGAGCCGAGTTGGACGGAACCGCTCATGCGTTCGAGTTCACTGCGTTACACGATCTTCTACCCCGAAATTGTAACCGACTACCCCGAGTTTGCGCGGCATATCGAGACTCTCAAGACCGTGAACGTCGTCCACGCGCCGAAGGCAGACCCCGCCGGTGAGGCCACGCCTGCCCGCCTGCACCGGTACGCGTCGCTGCCCGAAGAGGTCACGTCGGTGATCGGGACGATCGCGCGGCTGCTCGACTCGGGCGTGCCGGCCGACGAGATCGCGATAACGTACGGAGGCGACGAGTCGATCCAGGAGTACATCGAGCGAACCGCCGCTCTGTACGATGTGCCGCTCTCACCTCGCCGGGGGCGCGAGCTGTCGTCGTACGGCGGCGCGGGGGTTTTCGATCTGATCGCCTCGGTGGTCGAGTCGGGGTTCGGCGTCGAGGCTCTTGAGCCGTTGCTCGTGAACCGATCGATTCCGTGGAAGAACCCGTCGCTCTGCCGAAGGCTTGTTCGGTACGGGATCGAGCACGCGTGCATCGTACGGACGACAGGAGAGGCCGCCGTCGACACGTGGCGCGACGCGTTCTCGGTCGGTGATCCCGACCGCATCGGGTCGCTCGAGCGTTTCTTCGGCGCGATTCTCACGTACCTCACCAGGATCGCACGCGCGCCGTCGGCCGCCGACCTGCGCCGCCGCGTGAACGACTTCCTGCGTTCGCTCGACGTCGACGGTTGGTCGCGCACCGATGAGCGCGCGCTGCAGTCGGCGCTCACCGTGCTCGAGGAGCTTGTCGACGCTGAGACGGTGCTCGGCGCGCCGGTTCCGTCGCCGTGGGCTCTGTTCCGCGAACTCGTATCCGAGAGGCGGTACGTGCCGGGTACGCCGCCGCCCGGGGTGACGGTGTACCCGTACCGCGTCTCGGCCGGTATCGTACCCGAGTACCACTTTGTCGTGAACGCATCACACGCGGCGACCGCCGTGCGTGTCACGCCGTTTGGGCTTCTGCGCGAGGATTACCAGAGCGCGCTCGGCGCCGAACCGCGCGATCTCTCAGGAGATTTCCTCGAGATGTACGCGCTCTCGGGTAGCGTCGTGCGCTTCAGCTACGCTCTCATCGGCCTCGACGGCGCGCAACTTCCGGCGGCGGGCTTTGTCGCGACGCGCTCGGTCGTCCCGGTCGAGCATACCGAGCACGACACGACGTACGACCCGTTCGCTGCCGAACTCGCAACGTTCTCCGGAACGGGACCGTTGCCCCCATCGCTCACGCCGGTTCAGGCGCGCGGCATCGAACGCATCGCCGCGACGGGACTCTCGCCCACCCCCGCCCGGTTCACGGTAGCCGCGATCACCGCGCCGAGTTCGCTCGATCGAATCGCCTCGGCCCTCGTTCCCCGGCACGCGGCCGACGGCGCGCCACGGGAGACGCCGGGCACGATCTTCACGTCACCGACCGATCTCGAGACGTTCACGACGTGCCGTTTTGCGTATCTTATCGCGCGCGTCGCGGGTCTCCACGAACTCGCGTTCGCCGTCGATCCCGAACCCGCGCTCGGATTGGGATCGTTGTACCACAAGATCGCCGAGGACCTCTTCACGGCGATCGGAGCCGAGGACGGTCGGTTCCGCGCCGATCACATCGAGCGATATCGAGAAATCGCGGCCCAAACGATCTCGCGCCTGACCGACGACGGACGATGCGCGGCGTACGGCATACCGCGTCCGGTGTTCGACTGCATCTCCTCGGTGGTCGCCGACGCGATCGATCGGCTCATCACGGCCGAAGCCGAGACGTTCGCGGAGTACGCGCCGGTCAAGGAAGAGGGTTGGTCGAGCGCCGTCTTTGATTCGGATATGGTACGGCTCGTCGGCAGAATCGACCGAGTGTCGCGAGCGCCGGACGGCGACGAATACCTCGTCGTCGATTACAAGAAAGGCGGCGTCCCGCACAAAAAATCGATCCCCGGCACATTGCAACACGATCCCGACAAGGGAGTGTCGCTTCAGATTCCCGCGTATATCGCGCTGCTCGACGCGCACGGCACGCGCGTTACCGACGCCGCGTACTACAGTTTCCGTAAGGGCGCGTTCGAGTTCGTGGTGTCGGACGCACCGAACAAACCGTGGGCAGATCGCTCCGAAACCGACAGGATCCTCGAGTCGTTCCGCGCGACGGTAAGCGAGTTTGCCAAAACGGTGCGCGCGGGCGACTTCACCGCGCCGGACGGCGGGTGCGATGCCTGTCGGTTTCGTGGCGTATGCCGGACCAAGTTCGTGGTGCGCTCATGACGCAACCGGTAAAAACGCCCGCGTACGCCGCGGGGCTCGACGACGAGCAGCTCGCTGCGGTAATGTGCGATCCGAACGCGGTCGTTACCGCCGGGGCGGGCTCGGGAAAGACGACGGTTCTCACGGCGCGATACCTCCGAATGGTGATCGAGAAGAGGTACTCGGTCGGGGAACTCTTGACGCTCACGTTTACGCGCAAGGCCGCGACCGAGATGTACGACCGCATTTACCGGAAACTCGCGGAGTTCGGTGACGATCCCTTTGTCGCCGAGCAGATCGCGGGTTTCGACTCCGCGCGAATCGGCACCCTCGACAGCTTCTGCGCCGAGATCGCGCGCAACGGCGGCGGTGCGTACGGCGTGCCTCCCACTTTTCGGTACGACGAGCGCGAGATAGAACGACTCGCGCGACGGACGGCCGTCGCGTTCGTCGTCGAGAAACGCGGCGACCCGACGATGCGCCGCCTTGTCTCGACACTCGGCTTCACACGCGTCACCGACGAACTATTCGGCCGGCTCGCGCGCGAGTTTGTGACCGTCGCGTCGCGGGTGGATCTGCTCGAGCTGTACAGATCGCAGGTGCTGATTCTCACGGATCGACACCGCGACGGCGTCGAACAGCTGCACTCGGTGCTCGACTCGATCTTCGCGCTCGAACCTGTTGTCAACGCGATCAAAACGGCGCACGAAACGATCATCAAGGTTCGCGATACGCTGAAACGCGAGCAGCCGGTGGACCCGTCGATTACACTCGACGCGATCAGGACCCTCGGCGCGCTCAACGCGCGGACGGGTCGCTCGGAGGCGATCGAGGTCGTCGAGTACAAGGAGCATCTTACGGCGGCGCGCTCCCTTTCGGCGTCGCTCACGGGCGTGTGCGAGACGATAATCGAGCTCCCGTACCTCGAGAACGTCTTTCGGCTCGCGGATGAGTTCGCAGGCCGCGTCGTCGCTGAGAGACGGAATCAATCTCTCGTGACGTACCAGGACGTGCTCGCGCTCGCGGTCCGGATCCTCACCGAGAATCGTTCGCTCCGGCGATTCTACAAAAAGCGTTTCCGGCACATCATGATCGACGAGTTCCAGGACAACAACGAGCTGCAAAAACAGCTGCTGTTCCTGCTCGCCGAAAGAACCGATCGCGAGCGCGAGGGAGTCCCCGGTCCGGGAGAACTCGAGAGCGGGAAGCTGTTTTTTGTCGGCGACGAGAAACAGTCGATCTACCTCTTCCGCGGCGCGGACGTCTCGGTGTTCAAGGCGCTCTCGATTGAACTCACCGCGGCCGGCGGCCGGAGTATCACGCTCCCGACGAACTACCGCAGCCGGCCCGAGCTCGTCGCGTTTTTCAATACGCTCTTCACGCGCGTCATGGCGCAGGCCGCCGAACCGTTTGAAGCCGTGTTCACCGAACTGCGCCCCGGGCGCACGCGCTCGGTCGATCCCCGGGTCGAACTCTGGATCAAGCCGTACACCGACTCCCCCTCACCCGAGGCGCTCGCGCCGGAGGACGCCGAGGCGTATCACGTCGTCCGCCGGATCCACGACTGGATCACGATCGACGGACTCGAGGTTGCGGCGGGAGACGGTACGCGTCGCGCAACGTACGACGACGTCGCGATCCTGCTCCGCTCGACGAGCAACCAGAAGTTATACGAGAGGTACTTTCGTCTGTTCGGGATCCCGTACAGCTCACAGGCGGTCCGCACGCTCTTTCTCGAAGCGCCCGCGTACGATATCTACGCGGCGCTGCAACTCGCAGCGTACCCCGAAGACCGGGTCGCGTACGTCGCGTTGCTTCGCTCGCCGTTCGTGAACGTCGGCGACGAGGCCCTGCTCGAGATTCTCGCCGTCGGGTCCGACGAACCGCCACAACCGCCGTTTGCCCCGGTGGAGCTGACCGGCGCCGACGCGGTGAAGTACGAGGCCGGTCGCCTCATGTACCGGAAGCTGCTCGACATGGTCGATGTCCAACCGGTCGCCGACGTGATTACGATGTTATGGTACCAGTACGGGTACAGGTACACGCTGCTCCGTGATCCGCGGTACCACACGTACCTCGAGTACTACGAGTATCTCGTCGAGTTCTCGCGCTCGCTCGGCCGCCCGACTCTCGTCGAGTTTCTCGCGGCGGTTCGCGCGCACCTCGGAGAGTTCAAGAAGATCGACAATCTCGAGATCATCGGAGCCGAAGCGCGCGGCGTGCAGATCATGACGGTGCACGGCTCGAAAGGGTTGGAGTTCCCGGTTGTTTTCCTGCCGAACGCCGGGAACACCGGACGGCAAACCGGGGCCGGAACCCAAACGTTTCACGTAACCGAACACGGAATCGCGTTCAACGTCGCGGTCGCGTCGGACGACGGCACGACGCGAGTCGTCAACCCGTTGTACGCCGAAGCGAAGGAGCTCAACGACCGTCGCGACGCGGCCGAGCTCAAACGGCTCCTGTACGTCGCGGCGACCCGGGCCGAGTCGCACCTCGTCATCTCGGGCCACTTCCACGCGCGAAACCGCAACTCGGACAATCATTTTCTCGGCACCGTCGTGAACGCGCTTGGGATAGCCCCCGACTTCGTCTCCGACGGGCGCGTGCATGAGCACGACGGTGTCACGGTCCGTGTCCTCGACGACGTCTCGGAGGCGACGGTGCGCGGGCTGTACCGCGACACCGCGGGCGACGGCATGGATCCGCGGTCGCTCGCGACGGTACCGGTTGTTTCGCGCGAAGCTCCGCGTGTCGAGTACACGGCGACCGAACTCAACGCGATGTACGCGCTCGACGCCGACCACACCGGCGGCGAGCCGCTTCCCGCGCTCGCGGTCGACGCCTTGATCGCCGAACTCGGCGAGGCGCGATTCGGAACCGTGACGCATTTTGCGCTCGAAAGAGCGCTCGCGGGGAACCCACTCGACCCGTACGGCGTCTCCGAGGTCGTCACGTTGCCGCCCGAGTATCGCTTCGGCGACCGCGTTCGGGACGGTCGCGCGATACTCGCCGCGGCGTGCGCGACCGCCGAGCGGTTTCTCGATTCCGAGCTCGGCGAACTCGCGCGGACGGCCGAGTCGCGCAGCACCGAGACTCCGTTTCTGTACCGTGTGCGGCTTCCGGACGCCGTGCAACCGCACGCAATCCGCGTCTCGGGCATGATCGACCTGCTGATCGAACTCACCGACCGGGTGATCGTCGTCGACTACAAGACCGACAAAACCCTCGTCGCCCACGCGTACGATCTGCAGCTCTCGATATACGAGGCTGCCGCACGCGAGATCACCGGGAAGCCCGTCGAGTGTTTGTTGTACTACCTCAGGGGCGACCAAGTCGCCCAGCCGGCCCGCATCGCCGACATCTCCGGCGCCGTCGCGTCGGCGCTCGCGCAACGGGCGGATCCCGGGAAAAGCCCGACCGCTGCTTCACAAGGTTCGTAACAGTAAAAAAAAACCGCAGCGTCCCGAAGGGAGCCGCGGCATCGTCGGAAAAGTCCGACGCGTTGATCAAAAAGGCTGATCAGCCGAGATACGCGCTGAGCATCCAGATCGATTTCTCGTACTTCTGCAACTCGCCGATCGCCATGTCGGCGGTGCCCTCGTCTCCGTGTTTCTGCGCGAGTTTGACCACTGCGCGCAAATCCTCGGCAATCTTCCGGAAGTCTTCGAGTAGCGCATTGACGACGTCTTCGCTCGCGAACTTTTTCGACGGAAGCTCGGCGAGTTTCGCGGTTGCGAGGTAATCCTTCATCGACGCGAGTGGCCGCTCGCCGAGCATGAGAACCCGTTCGGCGAACTCATCGATGCTTTCGGCGACACCGTCGTACAGCTCTTCGAGCTTCGCGTGCAGCGTGAAGAACGAGTGCCCTTCGAGGTTCCAGTGAAAGTTATGAAGCTTCGTGTACAGTACGTGCAGATTTGCCACGTAGACATTGAGCGCCGACGCGATCTCTTTCTTTCCGCCGGCATCGAGTCCGATGTTTGTCGTCATTTGTCACTCCTCGTGTTTTGGTCTTGCTCACCACTACGCGATCGGCGTGGGATGCGCGACGCGTAACAGGCTATATTGTCTTAAAATATACGCCCGATCGGACAACCGGTCAAACCGAATGGAGAAAAGACGCGCAACATCACCACGCTATAAGGTTACCGCCGTACGTGAGCCCCGCGCCGAAGCCGACGGTCAACACAAGGTCTCCACGCGAGAGCGCTCCGCTCGCCTGGAGTTCCTCGAGAGCGATCGGGATCGATGCCGCCGAAGTGTTTGCGTACTCGGCGATGTTTATGAAAAACTTGGAGTTCGGGATACCGAGTCGCTTCGCGGCAGCGTCTATGATTCGCACGTTCGCCTGGTGCGGGACAATGTACGCGACGTCGTCAATCGTGATATCGTTGCGCTCGAGCAGTTCGGTGATCGTCTCGACGAGGACCTGAACCGCGAACACGTAGACACGACGTCCGTCCATTTTGAGGTAACACTCTCGGGACTCGAGGCCGTCTAAGGGGCGCGGTGTCCTGCTTCCACCCGCCGGGCGCAGCAACGCGGTCGCCCCATTGCCGTTCGAGTGCAGAGTCGAGTCGATGACTCTGCTCGGCGAATCGGATGAGACCGCCGAAACGAGCGCCGCGCCCGCGCCGTCGCCAAAGAGAACACACGTGTTGCGGTCGGTCCAGTCCATGATCTTGCTGTACACCTCGGCACCGACGACAAGAACGTTTCGCGCGGAGCCCGATACAATGAACGCATTTGCGGTCGCGAGGCCGTACACAAAACCCGTGCACGCCGCGACGACATCCATCGCCCCTGCATTTTTCGCGCCGAGCCGGTCCTGAACGATACACGCGGTCGACGGCAGACCGATGTAGTCCGGGGTCGACGTCGCGAGAAGAATCAGATCGAGTTCCTCCGGCGCGACGCCGGCGTTCGCGAGAGCACGCTCGCACGCGACGAGCCCGAGATCCGAAGCGGCTTCGTTCTCCGCCGCGATGTGCCGAAACCGGATACCCGTATGCGAGACGATCCAGTCGTCCGACGTTTCGACGATCGTCGCGAGTTCATCGTTCGACATCCTGCGCGCAGGGACGTACGAGCCTAACGAACGAATGTATGCGTTCACTGTGTACTCCTGGGGTCGTGTATCGAGTCACGAGTCGGCAGCCGGGCTCGGCGTGTCGACATCGGACTCTTTTACACCAAAACCTTCCGACAGGCCTCGTTCGCCGAGCGGTTCGGTGTGGACGATCACTTCATGTACGTCTTCCACGACGGTCCTGATCCGGTCTTCCACTCGGTGAGCGATACCATGCGCTTCGCGAACCGTCAAGTGCGGCGCCACCTCGATGTCGAGCATGATAACGTGCAGATGCCCGATGTTGCGAATTCTGACTCGATGCGGATTCGCCGCGCCGTCGACCGAGGCGACCGCCTCGAACACGCGGTTGTACACGTGCGTGTCGGTGAGCCCGTCCATGAGCTCGGTGTCGGTCTCCCGGAAGATCTGAAACGCTGTCTTGAGGATCCAGAACCCGACGAACAGCGCGGCGATCGCGTCGATCCACGGTAGTAAAAAGATCCTCATCGTGATCAGACCCACCAGAACCCCGACCGAGACGATGACATCGCTCTGCATGTTTCGTCCGTTCGCGACCAGCATCGAGCTCTTGATACGCCGCCCGAGTCCGATTTTATACACGGCAAGAGCCGTCTTTACGAGAATCGAAACGATCGTGACGTAGATCGCCGCGATTCCCGGCACATCGAGCGAACCACCCGCGATGAGCCTCGTAACGGCCGCGATCACGAGCTGGAGTCCCGCGAAAAAGATCACGAACGCGAGGAATTTCGTCGAGACCGTCTCGATTCGCGAGAAACCGAACGGGAACTTCGGCGTCGGTGGACGACGGGAAATATGCGCCGCGGTCAACGTCACGATCGACGTCGCGATGTCGGACGCCGAGTCGACACCGTCGCTCACGACCGCGATACTGCCCGTGAGAATGCCCGCGGCTATCTTCAACGCCGCGATCGCTGCGTTCACGACAATTCCGATCCATGACGCGACGATGATCTTCGCTGCGCGGTCTTTTTTCACACGGTCCTACCGAAACTCTTCGAACCGGCGCGCAAAACCTGTCGCCATCTCCGACATGTACCGGTTGAGGTCCGCGGCCGAAATATCACCCGGATCGGGCCCGGGAAAACGTCGAAGCGCCTCGGCCAGATTTTCGGCCGTTATGAAGTCCGGAATCGGTGTCAATCCGGTGTACTCGTTGATCGGACCGTTCACGATGTACCCGTCGGCCATACCGCCGAACGTGAGGTCGTCCTGCAGCCGCCGGTAGTCTCCGGACGCGATTCGCACCGATCCGAACGGCGTGCCGCGCACGTCGAAGCCACCCGACTGTTCGCCCGGGCCGACCGTCCGGAGAACCTCGTCGACGCGGCCGCCGGCCGGATAACCGACGAGCAGCTGCGCACGGTCATCCGGCCACGGCGCGTGAAGAAGCACCGTCGCGACTCTGTCATTACCGAGCCGATCGGCGACGATTCGGCCGGCGCGTCGCGTCTCGGTGAATCCTTGCTCTTCGACGCGAGTCGCGTACTCGGGGTTGGAAACCCGTGTCCACGAGCTCTCGAACCCGAGGTACGCCGCGATCCGGTCGCCCCGCTCAGCCGCGCGGATCAGCACCGACGCGGCGTGTTCGTCCTGAAGCCCGTCGATCAGCACACGGCGCACAACGTCGGGGTCGCGAGCGTCGGCCTCGGTCCGGATGTGCGAGTAATCCTCTCGCCCCGCGAGACCGAGAAGGCGCATCGGTTCGGTTTCGGACGCGCGGGCGATGTTGACGGTCCAGACTTCGCGCAGTACTTCAACGTACTCTTCGTACCCGTTGAGTACGAGACGGCGAAATAAAAGCTCGTGCGCGCGCGACTCGTTAAACGTGTCGGCCGTGAGCAAACCGTCGATGTCGTCCTGGTCGGCGGAACGCAGAAAAGCAACGGCGTAGGCGCGGACACCTCGATCGAAGAGCGCGGGCACAATCTCAGCGGCGACCTCGACGTGTTGGCGGATGTTGCCTGTCTCACCGATCAGCACGATGGAGAACCGGTCGAGCATACCCGCGACGTACTCGCCGGCGGGCAGACGCGTTGAACGGTAGAACTCGACGAGTTCGGTCGTCTCCGCGCGGCTCACTGGTGGGCGCGGAACGCGCGAACCACGATCGAACAGCCGGAACGGGTCCAAAAAAAAGAAAAACGCGGCGACGAGCACCACCGTCATCAGTATTCGTGAGCGAGATCTGTCCATATGCGTGCAATATACCGGTTTTCAGACCGCGCGGAAAGCCGCTCATCTCGGTGAGTCAGCCTCGCGTCGGTGCGTGCCGGACCGCGGCGTCTATTTCAGGTATTTGCTACAGAAACGCTGGCCGCGTCGCCGATCGTTCGGTACAATGCACCGTTGAAACCAAACGGAGGCGCGTGGTACGGTACGCGTCAGGAGTTATCACGTGAAGTACGGCTTTCTTTTTCCGGGCCAAGGGGCGCAGTACCCGGGCATGGGCAAAGATTTATTTGACGCTCACAGCGACGTTCGCGATGTGTTCGCGCGCGCGTCGGACGCGGCAGGGTACGACGTCGCCGACCTGATCTTCAACGGATCCGAGGAAGATCTCAAGGTCACGGACCGGACGCAGATCGCGATCACGGTCGTGAACATCGCGGCCTCTCTCACGCTCAAGAAACACGGTATCGGACCCGCCGCGTGCGCCGGTTTCAGCCTCGGCGAGTACGCCGCGTGTCTAGAAGCCGGAATCCTGGCGATCGACGATGTGTTCCCGGTCGTCGCTGCGCGTGGATCGATCATGGAAGAGGTGAGCCGGTCGCTCGACGCACCCGGCGGTTCGCCGGGGATGGCCGCGGTAATCGGCCTCGATTTCCCCGCGGTTGTCGCTGCGCTCGAGACCGCGAACATCGACGGGGTGTACCCGGCGATCTATAACAGCCCGGTCCAAACCGTGCTATCGGGTACGTTCGACGCTCTTTCGCTCGCGGAGCAGGCGGTCAAGGACGCGGGCGCTCGCCGGGTCATCCGGCTCAAGGTATCGGGACCGTTCCACTGCCCCCTCATGGAAGACGCGCGCGCGCGCTTCGCCGAAGCGATCTCGGGGGTGGTTTTCCATGACCCCGTTCTGCCGGTATACTCAAACGTCACCGGCACGTGCGTCACAACGGGCGCGGAGATGAAAGAGTTGTGTCTCAAACAGCTGGTGTCGACGGTCCGGTGGACCGATGAAGAACGCGCGATGGTGAATGACGGGTGCGATGCATTCCTCGAGGTCGGCCCCGGTACGGTCCTGACCGGCCTGTTCAAAGCGTTTGCATCCGAACTCGAGTCCGAGCCGGTTTGCAGTCCGGTCGGGACTGACGATGCCGCAAAAGCCGTCACAACAAACTTGGGTGAGTAGAGGAGTTCGATATGTTGCTCAACGGACAGAAGGCGCTTATCACGGGCGGCTCACGGGGAATAGGACGCGAGATTGCGCTGCAGTTCCTGAAAAACGGAGCCTCGGTGTATTACATCGATCTCGCGCCCGGAGATTCACTTGAAGAGTATCAACGGATCGCGGCCGAGAACGGCGGTACGGCGGTGTACAAGGAAGGGAACGTCGCGGACGAACAGACCATCACCGCGGTTGTCGAGGAAATCCTTGAGCAGAGCGGCGGAATCGATGTTCTCGTGAATAACGCCGGGATCACGCGTGACGGATTGGTTTTTCGCATGACCGCGCAAGACTGGAACGACGTACTCACGATCAACCTCACGAGCGCGTTCTACATCAGCAAGGCCATTTCGCGGTCGATGATAAAGCGGCGATCGGGATCGATCATCAACGTCGCATCGATCGTGGGTGTCATCGGAAACGCGGGGCAGACAAACTACTCCGCGTCGAAGGCCGGCTTGATCGGCTTCACAAAGAGTCTTGCGCGCGAGGTCGCGGGACGGAACGTCCGGGTGAACGCGGTCGCGCCGGGGTTCATCAACACCAAGATGACCGAGAAGCTCAATGACGAACAACGCGACGTCCTGCGCGCTCAAATCCCGATGAACCGCATCGGTGACCCCGAGGAAGTCGCGAAAGTCATCCTGTTCCTCGCGTCGGATCTCGCATCGTACGTTACCGGCCAGGTGATTCACATCACCGGCGGGATGGGAATGTAAAACGGGAAGGAAATCATGAATCGTGTAGTTATCACCGGCTTGGGTGCGATCACCCCACTCGGACACTCGGTCGCGGAACTCTGGGACGGGATTCGTGCCGGCAGATCCGGAATCGGCCCAATTACGCGCATCGACACGACCGACCATACGACAAAGATCGCCGCCGAGGTGAAGAACTTTGTCGCGTCGGAGTTCATCGATAAACGCGACGCGCGGAAGATGGATATCTTTTCGCAGTACGCGGTCGCGGCGGCGCTCGAGGCGACACGCGACGGTGGTCTCGAGGGCGTCGAGATCGACCGTGAGCGGGCAGGCGCTCTGCTCGGTGTCGGGATCGGCGGGTTTGCGACGATAGAGGAGTCGTACGCTCAGTTGTTCGGGAAAGGTCCGCAAAGGATTCCCCCGATGACGATTCCGAAGATGATCAGCAACATCGGCCCGGCGAACATCGCGATCGCGCTCCAGTACTTTGGGCCGTGTTACGCGATCGCGACCGCGTGCGCGTCGGGAGCGGACGCGATCGGCGCGGCGGCCAACTACATCCGAACCGGTGCGTGCGACGTCATGGTCGCCGGCGGCGTCGAGGCGTGTATCACGCATCTCGGGATCGCCGGATTCAACGTGATTCAGGCTCTCAGTACACACTACAACGACACCCCCGAGAAAGCGTCGCGACCGTTCGACAAGGACCGCGACGGCTTCGTGATCGGAGAGGGCGCGGGAATCGTGCTCCTTGAGTCGCTCGAGCACGCCGAGAAACGCGGCGCGCGGATCTACGCCGAACTCGGCGGCTACGGCATCACGAACGACGCGAACCATCTGACCCAGCCGCACCCTGAGGGCCGCGGCGCGATAGCCGCGATGAAGATGGCGCTCGCGAGCGCGGGCCTGGCACCCGAACAGATCCAGTACATCAATGCACACGGAACGTCGACGCAGATCAACGACCCGATCGAGACAGCCGCGATCAAGGCCGTGTACGGCGAACACGCTCGCGCGCTGAAGGTGTCGTCGACCAAGTCGATGACCGGGCACCTGATCGGCGCGGCCGGGGCCGTCGAAGCGATTATCTCAACTCTCGCGATCCGTGATCAGTTCGTACCACCGACGATCAATCTCGACGACCCCGACCCCGCGTGCGACCTCGACTACGTTCCACACACCGGCGTCTCGGCCAAAGTCGAGAACATCATGTCGAACTCACTGGGATTCGGCGGCCACAACGGCGTTCTCGTGATCAAGACGTTCCGGTAGCCCGTCCCGCGGGGCTCGGCAGACCGAGGCGGTCCTCCCACCCGAGATAAAGAATCAGATCGAACACGCCGAACCGGTCGCGCAGGTACGGGACGTACCGGAGCGCGGTCGTCACCGCGTCGTCCGAGATGCCGGCCGACGCAGGCGTGAGGGGAAATCCTGCGGACCTTAGCGCGCCGAGCGCGGCTTCGAGTTCAGGAAGCAATGTATTCGCGCGCTCGACGATCGACTCGGCCGACTCGACGAATCTGGCTACGCGGCGGCGGCGTTCTTTGAGCAGAACCGGCGTTTCACCGGTCTCGGCAATCATCTTCGCACGGTACGGGGCGACCAATCGGTCGAGCAAAGACAGATGATCGAGCGGCTCGACGACGTCGCGCTCAGGGTCGGGTAGCCGCGTGCGTATCTCGTCGAAAAACGCGACATAGATCGGAAATACCGTCGCCGCGGCGATCGCGACGAGCACGCCGTGATAGTCGTACTTCTCGACCCCGACGACACCGGCCATCTCCCAGAAATGCGCGATCGTGTGTTCGGCCGCGGCCGCGGGGCGCGAGTTTCCGGCCGCGCGCATCGCGAGTCCCGACGTGAGCACCGCGTCACCGAGCGCGCGCGCCACCGCAGCGTCCGGGCGCGCAGCTGGATGGATGACCACTGGAGCGGCATGCGC
>REEC01000221.1 GCA_007695285.1 Spirochaetaceae bacterium
AGATCCCGTCGATCCGGAGCGTCTCGAGCACCTCGCGGATGATCTCGAGCGCGTACTTCTGCTGGTACTCGCCGTTCATACAGACGTGAACGTCGCCGTTGTAATCGACGATCTTCCCACCCGCGGTCTTGTACGCCCAGTCCGGGTGTTTCTCGTAGATCGGCCGCCTCACCTTCGAGAAGTCGGTCCGCGCGATGACCCGGATCTCCGCGGCGTGACACATATCGATGATCGTCTCGAGCGAGTCGCCGGTCAGGTACGGGCTCTGGTACTGAAAATCGAGTTTGGTCGGGTAACTCGCGATGATCCCGGCCGTGTTGATCATCGCGACGGTCGCGTTGAACTCCTTCATGTTCCGGACGTACTCGGCTCCGTCGATATCTTTCATGTCGATCTCGCGTAGGTTCGTCTGGATCATCCTCCACGAATACCCGTCCCACCAGTTGCTCGCCATGCCGCGCTCCTTGCCCGTAGTGATTTACTGGACACGGTACCACAATTCTGAGACGATTTCATCAGGGGGCGACATGGCGGCTAGAAAGATTGGTATCCTGCATCCCGGACAGATGGGTGTCTCGATCGCGGCGAACGCAAAGGGCGAAACGAACCGAGTGGTCTGGGCCTCGGAGGGACGCGGTTCCGATACGAAGCGCCGCGCCGATGAGGCAGGGCTCGAAGACGCGGGGACGATCGCGCGGCTCTGCGCCGAGTGCGACGTCATCTTCAGCGTCTGTCCGCCTCACGCGGCAGAGGACGTCGCCGCCGAAGTCGTCTCGGCGGGCTTCACCGGCACGTTCGTCGACGCGAACGCGATCTCACCGGACCGAACGTCTCGCATCGCGGCCACGGTGAAAGAGGCGGGTATCACGTTTGTCGACGGAGGCATCGTCGGCGGACCCGCGTGGAAACCCGGAACGGTTCTCTATCTCTCGGGCGCGGCCGCCGACGAGGTCGCCACGTGTTTCGGCGACGGTCCACTCGAGGTGGCCGTGATCGGTGACGAGATCGGCCGCGCGTCGGCGCTCAAGATGTGCTTTGCCGCGTACACAAAAGGCACGACCGCGCTCTTGTCGGCGATCCTCGCGACGGCAGAGAATCTCGGCGTGCGCGACGACCTGTACCGGCAGTGGACGCGCGGCGACGCCGGTTTTCCCGAGCAGACCGAGAACCGCGTCCGGAACGTCACCGCGAAGGCGTGGCGTTTTGCCGGCGAGATGGACGAGATCGCGGCAACGTTCCGCTCGGCCGGGCTTCCCGGCGAGTTTCACGACGCCGCCGCGGAAATTTACCGCCGGACCGCGGGGTTCAAGGACGCGCCGGAGACGCCGAGTCTCGCGGAGGTGATTGCGGCGCTGGCGCGAGACTCGGGGGACGTATAACGGTAAGGATTAACGATTTCACGCTGGAGCTCACGCAGGGCGATATCACGCGGCAGACGGATCTCGACGCGGTCGTGAACGCGGCGAACGCAGAACTCAGGCCCGGCGGCGGTGTCGCGGGCGCGATTCACGGCGCCGCCGGGCCGGGACTCGACGCGGAGTGTCGACCTCTCGCGCCGATCCGCCCGGGAGAGGCGGTGATTACCGCGGGACACAACTTGCCGAACGCGCGCGTGATTCACTGCCTCGGGCCGGTGTACGGGCACGACCACCCGGAGGCCGAGCTGCTCGCCGCGTGTTACCGGAACGCGCTTCAGCTCGCCGAAAGGTCCGGCTGCGCGTCGGTCGGCTTTCCGGCGATCTCGACTGGAGCGTTCGGATATCCTTTAGAGGACGCCGCCCGAGTCGCGCTCAAGACCGTACTCGACGAGGCGCCGAGTCTCGCGACAGTGAGGCTGGTACGTTTTGTGCTTTTCTCGGAGAGAGACCTTACGACTCACGAAAGCGTGTTGGCGCGCATCACGGGCCCCGAAACGTAAGGCAAAAATGTCGTCGCCGATCGGCCTCACACCGGCCGTGGCGGAAGTTTTCGGGGAACTGAGCCGGTCGGCGTCGCGGAAGAACGAGGCGCCGCTTTCTATGTTTCAACGCAATTTGGAACGCGGTCACCGAGGACGATCACTCCCGGTCCTCCGGCCAATCATCCGGAGCGAGTGGCGCGGTCGGGTCTTCGAGGAACCGGATGCCTCTCAATTCGGCGTGCTGGACGGTCGAATCCACCGTTTGATTCTTGATCGGAACAAGCTCCGCGACAGGTTTGCCGTTTCGGCAGATCCGGAAACTCTCGTGCCGCGTTTCGACGCGCGAGAGAAGGTTCGAGAACTGAGTTTTTGCTTCGCGGATGTTGATTTCGATCATCGTTTCACACTTTCCCCAAAGTCGTCATGCAACCACAGTTTAATGTAGTTCAGGTGTTTCGCGAAGCCTGTGGAAATTTACCGGTACCGCGGCGTGATCCAGATCGGGTTTGCGCCGACCGCGAGTTCGGCGACCGGCTCGACCGACGCGCCGGAAAGCCTGTGCAGCGTGACCGTCCCGTCGGTCTGCGACGCGGTCAGCACGTGGCGGCCGTCCGGCGCGAGGCAGAGCGCGCGGGGGACGCGGCCCGCGGGTGAGCGGCCGATCAACCGGACGGTCGGCGCCTCCGCCCCAGCCGCGGCCGGCCCGACAGCGAACGCGGCGAGACTGTCGTGCCCGCGGTTAGTGACACAGACCGTGCCGCCGTCGGGCGTGATCGCGATCTGCGCGCACGTGTTCGGCGATGTAAATCCGGCCGGGATCGTCGGGTAGGAATCGATAAACTCGAGCTCCCCGGACTCAGCGGCGTATCGGTACAGACCGAGGGAACTGTCGAGCTCGTTCGAGACGAACACAAACCGGCCCGACGGGTGGAACACCATGTGACGAGGCCCCGCGCCCGGACGGCAAAACGGAACCGGTTCACCGAGCCGCGTGAGCGCTGCTCCGGCCGCGTCGAACGAGAACCGAACGATCCTGTTCGGCCCCGTGTGCGGGACGAACAAAAATCGGTTGTCCGGACTGAACCGGCACATGTGCGCGTTTTCGTGTGTCTCGTACCGTGCCGGCTCGCCGGCTGGAACACCCGAACCCGGATCGATTGTTTGAATCGTGACTCCGCCCGCGCGGTAGTAACTTGCGGCGAGAAACCGCCCGGACGCGTCGAGACCGATGTAACACGCGTCGTTTGTCAGAACGATCCTGCCGAGTGGCTCGGGCTGCACGTCTTTCGCGGCGGCGCGGAACACGGTGATCCCCGGCTCTCGGCGCGTCGCGACGTAGATCGTACGACGATCGGGCGAGTACGCTACCGAGGCGGGCCCTCCGGCGACCGGAAGCCGCGATAGAGCCGCGAGGGACCGGAACTCCAGATTCGCCTCGACCTCGACGATCGTGTCGTCGTCCTGCAACGACACGAGAAACCGTGCAGTGTTACTCATAGGACATCACCTCCATTTATCGGCTACCACGGCCAGTCGTCACGATTGTCATCGCGCATCACGAGCCGGTCCTCGTCGATCTCGATATCGAGGAAGTACTCGAGCGCGAGCCGCGCGGCCTCGGCGGGTGTGTACTTCGCCTTGCTGTCTTCCTCGCCGCGCATGAACGTCTGCATCCAGCCGGGGTGGTACACGCGGAGAGTATAACCTTTCGGCCTGAGATCGTTAAACAGAATCGAGATCCCCATGTTGAGCGCGGACTTCGACATGCAGTAGCCGTACCAGTTCGGGCGGTACGAGCGCGTGACGCTGCCGGCCTCGGACGAGATGAAACACAGCCGCGGCGAGCCGGACTTTTCGAGCCCGGGCATAAGCGCCTCGACGACGCGGAGCGGTCCAACCGCGTTGACCGATATGGTCGCGAGGATCGTGTCGTACGCGAGACCGTCGGTGATTCTGTTGTCAAGCTTCTCGTTTCCGAGAATCGCCGCGTTGTTGATCACGAGGTCGATCACGGGCCGCGTCTCGAGCGCCGCTTTTCCCGCTGCCGCGACCGATTCGTCGTCGGAGACGTCGAGTGGGACGATCGTGACCGCACCCGGGTGCTCCGCGGCGAACGCGCCGAGCGCGGACTCACTCGGCGCGTACTGACCCGCGACGACGTGGTAGCCGCGCTGCACGAGTTGTTGCGTAAGCGCAAACCCGAGCCCGTGATCGGCCCCGGTCACGAATGCGGTCTTTCTGTCCGTTTCGTTCGGCATCGGTGTCCCCCGGTTTTTTGGCTACGCGCCGCGTCAATCGATATCGAGCAACTCGAGGATCACCCCGAGGTCGCCGACGCTGTCGACGTACGCGTACTTGTCGCCGTGCTGGATCAAAGGATACCCAAAATCCTCGAGTTGTTTCGCGGTCTCGAGCATCCGGTTCCGCGCTTTGAACGCGATGTGATGCACGCCCGGTCCGTTTGTATCGAGGAATTCTTTCCACGTCGTCGGATCGTCGGTCGGCTCGATGAACTCGAGATCGATGTTCTGCATCTTGAAAAACGACAGCCTCACGCGGCCGCGCGAAGGTTTGCCGCGGTACGTCACGGTGTCGCTCCCGTCCTCGTTCGCGGTAAAAACCTTCGGAGGTTCGATCCCGAGTAACTCGGCGAACCGCCGGGTCGCCTTATCTGCGTCTTTTACGACGATCGCGATCTGGCAGATCAACGTCGTCTGAAGAATGTCTCCACCTGTCATTG
The DNA here is from genome assembly GCA_007695285.1 of Spirochaetaceae bacterium. Lineage (GTDB taxonomy): Bacteria > Spirochaetota > Spirochaetia > DSM-27196 > PXBQ01 > PXBQ01. The sequence continues at coordinate 4,641 of REEC01000221.1, forward strand.
TGCGCTCCTGTTTCTTGTTTGATGCATGACTCAATCGACAACCGCGTTCGCGGCCGCGACACGCGCGAACCACTTTCCGCTGTCCTTGATGATCCGCTCTTGCGTCTCGACGTCGACGTAAATCAAGCCGAACCTGTCGCGCGTGCCCTGCGCCCACTCGAAGTTATCCATGAGGCTCCAGCAGAAGTACCCGGTCAACGGGACGCCTTTCTCGATCACGTCCGGCAGGACCGAGATGTGCGCTTTGATGTACTCGATCCGTGCGAGGTCGTGGACCTCGCCATTCCACACAACGTCGTCGTACATCGCGCCGTTCTCGGTCACGACGAGCTCGGGCAAGTTGTAGTCCGAGTGAAGCCACGTCAAGAGATCAGCGAGCGTTTTTGGATACACCTCCCATCCGCGCGCCATCATGTTCCGCGGGTTCCTCCGGTTGATGATCTTTGCGTTGCGAGGCGACGACTCGTCGTGGATGATCGAGCGTGAGTAGAAGTTCACTCCGAGGAAATCGATCGGAGCGGTCATCACGCCCATGTCGCCGTCGAGGATCTCCGGGACCGCGTCGCCGTACGCGCTCCACGCGCCCTTCGGGTAGCCTCGCCCGGTAATCGGATCGAGAAACCAGAGGTTGAACTTCTCGTGGTGCAGCTGCACGGCCGCCGCGTCTTCAGGGCTGTCGGTCGCGGGTTGTGCGGGCGCGAAGTTCAACACGATTCCGACCTTCGCGTCGGGGCATCGTGCTCGGATGAGCGGCACGGCTCTTCCGTGTGAGACCAGCAAATTGTGAGCGACCGCGAGCGCGGTCCTCGTGTCGCGCAATCCCGGAGCGTGCGCACCGATCTCGTTGCTCAGGATCGAGATGCACCACGGCTCGTTGTGCGTCATCCAGTTTTTCACGCGGTCACCGAGTTTTTCGACGACGGTCTCGGTGTACCGCAGAAACGCGTCGATCGTCGCACGGTTCGCCCAGCCACCCTTGTCCTGCAGCGCTTGCGGCAGGTCCCAGTGGTACAGCGTCACGAACGGCTCGATCCCGGCCGCCAACAGCTCGTCGACGAGATTCGAGTAGTACGCGAGCCCTTTCTCGTTGATCGCGCCGTCGCCGTCCGGGATGATCCGCGGCCACGCGATCGAGAACCGGTACGCGTTCGCGCCGATCTTCTTCATCAGCGCGACGTCCTCCTTGTACCGATAGTACGATTCACACGCAGGGTCGCCGGTCTCGCCGGTCAAAATCTTCCCGGGCGTCGCGGCGAACCGGTCCCAGATCGACTCTCCCCGCCCGTCCGCGGTCGTCGCTCCCTCGATCTGAAACGACGCCGTCGCCGTACCCCATCGGAAGCCTTTTGGGAATTCTTTTTTCATTTTCTCCTCTCCTGTTTACGGCAGATAGTTGTACATGTTCGGGATGTCCGGGAAGAACGGCTGAACCCGATCGCTGATTTCGGTCATCCGGTCGAACACGTCGTCGGGGATGTCGCCTTCGAGTGCCGCCACGTTTGCGCGAACCTGTCGCTCGTTCCGCGCGCCGACGACGGCCGCGGTAACTCCGTTCTGCGCGAGCACCCACCTGATTCCGAGCTCTACGAGCGAACGACCGGTCTCGGCGGCGAGTGTTTTCAACTTCTCGACCGCGGCGTGGACGTGCGGCCAGACGTCGTCGCGAAAAAAGACGATCGAGTTTCGCGGATCGCCGTCGACAAACTCGAGCGACCGACCGAATTTCCCGGTCATTATGCCCTGCGCGATCGAGCTGTACGTGACGACCGCAATGCCGTTCTCGCGGCAGTACGGGATAATGTCTCTCTCGGGCTTGCGCCAGAAGAGATTGAACCCCATCTGGTGCGCGTCGAGAGGGCCTACCTCCCGGACCGCCGCCATCTGCTCGACCGAGAAGTTGCTCACACCGATCGCGCGGATCTTGCCAAGTCGCTTGGCGTCGACGAGCCCCTCCATGAGCGGGCGTGGGTCTTTGCCCTGCCGTGGCCAGTGAATGTAGTACAGGTCGATGTACTCGAGTCCGAGTCGTTTCAGGCTGTGGTCGACCTCGGCGTGCATGAGGCCGGCATCCATCTCGCCGACGGCAGACTTGGTAGCGACGAACACCGTCTCGCGGCGCGCTCCACACGTCCGGATGAACTCGCCGAGAACACGCTCGGACTCGCCGCCGGCGTAACCTGCCGCGGTGTCGAAGTGGTCTATGCCGAGTTCGAGCGCGCGCTGCATCGTCTGCAAGAGTTCATCTCGTTTCTCGCCCGCGAACTGTGCGGGATCGAAGTACGATCCGCCGAGTGCGATCGGTGCTGTCGATCCGTTGCCGAGCGACTTCGTCGTTTCTTTTTCTTTCATCGTCTCCCAATCCAATCGTAGATTCGAGCCATACTGTGCTCGCGGCACGGGTTCGTACCGCTCACTTCGCGGTCGGATCTTTCGTGCGTTTCGCTTCCTCGTGCCGGCTCCGCATGACTCCCGCGCCGGACAGGCGCGCGAGGGTGCTATCGTCGAGCGCGATATCGAGCGCTGCGACGTTCTCTTCGAGGTGCTCACGGCTGCTCGGCCCGCAGACCGGTATAACCGACGGTTCACTCCGGATCAGCCACGCGAGCATCACCTGATTCGGCGTCGCGCCGAGCTCGAGCGCGACGGCGCGTAGTTCCGCGATCCGTTTCTCCGACTCCGCGCTCCTGTACGCCTCAGGGATCGGCCGCGACGAGTCGCCGTACACGCCGCCGAGCGACGCGGAGTACGCGA
>REEC01000233.1 GCA_007695285.1 Spirochaetaceae bacterium
GAGCGACAAAAGTGCTCCGATACCGGCCGGTAGGTTCTGCACGACAAAAAAGAAGATCGGCGTGATCGCAACAACCGCACCCGTGAGCACGATGACGAACCACAGGCTGATGCGGCGCGTCAGGTCGGCGAAGTAGTCCTCGTGATAATCGGTTTTTTTCATCGTGTCCTCTTGAGATGCGTATTTTGGACCGTATTGTACTTGGCTGCCGTGACTCGAACAAGGCGTGAATCAGCCGCGGGAAACACGGGCCGATTATGGTCGATCCGCCTTCGATCCGATAGTATTGGGGTATGACGTACAAAATTGTGATAATCGACGACAAGACACCCGATCACGCGACCGAACGATGAGGGCGAACAAACGAATGTGGTATTCCCGGCTGAGTTCCGGCGTCGTGATGCTCGGCGCGATACTCGTCGTGATCCTCGCCGCCGCGGCGAACCTTCAGGCCGAGGTCCTGCGGAGTGGGACGTACGGCTACCGGATCGACCTCCCGACCGGGTGGTACGCGCTCGACGTCTCGGATCCCTCTCGCGTCGGATTCACAGACCCCGAGAACCACGCGGTCTTCCAGATTTACTCGTATCCGCGTTCGCGCTTCGCGGATATATCGGCGGTCGTCGAGTTCATGGAGGATCGCCACGGACTCTCCGGTGACGCGGTGCGGTTTCAGTACGAGCGGCGCGACGCGGTGCTCGGGGACTACCGGTTCGTGACCGCGCAGGCGCAAGCGCGCGGATACTTCACGTTCCTCGAGTACGACGAGTACTTCTTTGTCGCCGTTGCGTTCACGCTCGAGCCTCAGTACGCACGGTATCATGACTTCCTTGTCTCCGCGATCGATTCGTTCGCGCCGGGCCCCGCGGCGGAGATCGCGCCGGGGCCGATCAGCCAGTTCTACTACGAGCACCCGGGCGCGATGCCGGTGCACGTTCCGCTCGAGGTCGGCGGGCGCACGGTGTACTTCGCGACCGATCCGGCCGAGGAGGATGCCGCTCAGGTCGTCGTCGAGCGCGAAGCGCGCATCCTCGCGCAGTATCCGTTCACGAACAACCGTTCCGACCCGTGGGTCGAAGCGTGGCGTCGGTTCTTCCGGATGGTGTACCGCGACAACTACAGCAGGATCGCGCCGCTGGCCGGTGATCTGTACCGCGTTTTCCGCGCCGACGGTGTCGAGCGCGACGGCATGCCCGCGGCGATTCTGTCGTGGCTTCAAGGCTTTGAGTACGACCGGATCGCGACGCTCTCGGATCTGCGCGCGCCGATATCGTGCCTGCTCACGCTCTCTGGTGACTGCGACAGCCTCGGGCTCACGTACGTGATCCTTCTGCACGTTCTGGGGTTCGACGCGATTTTGATGATCTCGGCGGAGTACTCGCACGCGCTCGGTGCGGTCGATGTTGCCGGGCCCGGCGCACGGTTTGAGTTCGAGGGGACCGGGTACCTCGTCGCCGAACTCACCGACACGGTCGATATCGGCCTGATTCCGCGCGAGATGGCCGACCCCGCGGGCTGGATCGGCGTGAAGTTTCGCTGAACTCCATCAACCCGGCGCGGCGATACCGCCGACGATGTTCAGAAAACCATATCGCTGTACTCGATCAGGTACGAGTAGTGACTCGTGTCGTCGACTTCTATTCTGAACCGGTAGAGGTCGTAGTCGTCGTCGATCGCAAGCACGTCGTACTCGTCGACGCCGCTCGAGCGCAGGACGAGAAACTCGGCGATGTCGTCGGGGCCGAGAATCGTCGTGATGTCGAGCACGTCGACGCCCCATTTCTCCGAGTCGGCCGGTGATAGGAAGAGATAGTAGATCTCGTTGAAAAGATCGTTCGTAAGCGAAACTGTCGCAAACGTCGGCTCGCCGAACTCACCGTCAAACGAGTCGAACGTGATCGTCACCGTCTCGGCACCGTCGTCGCAGATCTCGATGTCGTACATGTAGTACGCGTCGAGATCCTCGTCGATCGCGAGCAGATCGAACGCGCCGCAGTACTCGGGGTAGTGGATCAGGAATCCGATCGAGTCGCCACTCGGAAAAGTCCTGCTCGCTCCGAGAATGTCGGCGCCCCAGAAGTTGCTGTCGGCCGGCGAGAAGAACAGATACAGGATCTCGTACCCGGTCTCGTTCCGGATCGTCACCTCGTTCAACTCGTCGGGCGAAAACGCAAAAGCGCCCGCCGCGACGGCGAGCGCCACAATCGCTCCCAAAAACCGCTTACGCATAAACCCTCCTACGGTTGTCGTGAATGCCGACACAAGGTGTACCGCATTTCAGAGGGTTTTCCAAGCGGATCTCACGGCCCGGTCAGCGCGGTCGTGATGACGCGGCCCGCATCGAACTCGATCACCGGGTGCGGCCCGTCGGCAGCCGCGCGCGCAAACCTGATCTGAAGCCGTGCCGAGGCGACGTTCGCGCTGAGCGCGCGGTACCCGGAGTACACCGTCCAGTCGGTTCCGGGGATCTCGTTCGAGACCGCGTACGCGAAGTTGTACGAGCCGTCGGCACGGTACGTGTAGATCGTGATGCCGAAAAGGCCGAGAGCGTCGGGGTCCGGAGTTCTCGCCGCGACACTCCAGAGTACACCGCCGGTCGCGTCGAACACGTTCGACATCACGCGGCGCGCCGCGAGCGACGTACCGTGATACGTCGCCGTCGCGGAGAACTCGCCGACGTACGGATCCATATCGGTAAGTTCGAGCAGGATTGTCGAGTTCTCGCGCTCCCACGGCTCGATCGCGCCGTGTGCGAATGTCGGGTTCTCGACGAGGTTGAGCCCGTCGGCGACCGGCCCCAAAAAGCCACGAAAGACCTCGATGTCGTCGCAGCGTGGGTCCGGTCCACCCGCGGCGGTCGCGAGCAGCGCGACGTATCGTCCGACGTCATCGGGCGTGAGCAGATACTCGGCGGTCTCTGCGATCGCGACCGGTTCCGCGCCGTCGTCGGTGTCCGAGCGCAACCACGTGTACCGCGCTTCCGACGACGCGGAGGCTGCAACCGTCTCGCCCGCGGCGAGATAACCGGCGAGCTCGACCGAGAGCGCGGCGTCGCACACGACCGAATCGGCGTCGGGATCGTCAACAGGATCGCCGTTCGGGTCGCTCGGATCGCCTCCACCCGGGCCGTGTCCGGCACCCGGCGGCGCGTCGTCGTCGCGTTCGGCGAACAGATACCCGACCGTGACGGTGTACTCGGCGGTGCGCCCGTCGTCGCCGTGCACCAGGTAGACGCGCGGAGACGTGAAGTCGTTCGCCGTGAGGCCGCTGATCTGCTCCACGCCGTCGAGTTCGAGATGCGTCCCGACGACCGAGTACACCGCGACCATCTTATCGCGCGTATCGACCGGCGCCGCGAGCGTCCCTGTGATCGTGCGCTGCTCGCGGTCGAACAGCGTGATGGGACCGCCGATGAAGCCGAACTCGGTCAACGCCGGTCCACTCTCGCCGGAGTCGGCTGAGCACGCTGTCGTGAGATACGAGAGCCCGATCACGACGGTCGCGCTTACGATAATCGTCCCTATGAATCCGGCGATCAGAATCGTTTTTTTCATGCGACACCTCCCCGCACCGGGCGCGATTCAACCCGGTGTACATAAGGGAGTACGTCGCGTTTTTTACCGGTGCTTCACAAGCAGGTTGATGACGCGACGCAGAGCGTTGGGGCGACTCGAGTCGGAGTTTATACCGGCGCAGATCCGGAGACCAAGGCGCCTGGATTATGATACAGTAGAGTAATGAAGCGTAGCCCCGATGACGTTCAAAGGCTTATCGCCGAGCTTCGGAACGACCTCTCCCAGATCGAACAACTCAGCGACACGAACGGTCGAGCGGCCGAACGAATCGCGGCGGGAGCGGAGGACTACCTGGATTACGCCGCGTTGGGCTATACGATTCACAACATCTACGCGGTGATGGAGAACGCGTGTCTGCGGGTGGCCAAGTTTTTCGAGAATAACCTGTCGGATAGCTCGTGGCACAAGGATCTGCTCGAGCGTATGAGGCTTACCATAGAAGGTGTCCGTCCGGCATTGCTCGACGAAGACACGTACCTGCTGCTCGACGAGCTGCGGGCGTTCCGGCATGTATTTCGCACGTTGTACGCGCGACCGATCGACCACGACACGATTCATCTGGTCCAGAAGAAGGTGCCCGCGGCGACCGAGCAGTTCATCCACGCGGTCGAGAGGTACATCACCGAGCTCCGCCGGCTCCACGACACGATCACGCCATGACCGATGACGAACTCCGGCGGTACGCCGAGCGGCTTAACACGCTGAACCGCGCTCACGACGAGGCGATGAAACGCCGCCGGGAAGAAGCCCGGGCCGAGGCACAACGCCTCGCGCATCGGCTGTACGAGGCGCTTCCCGGGCTGAAGGCGGTGTACGGATTCGGCTCGGTCTTTGAGCCGCGCCGCCCGTTCACCGAGCGATCCGACATAGATCTCGCGATCGAAGGCGGTGAGTTGATCGACGCGGTGAAGATCTGCCTGCACTCGACCTTCCCGGTGGACGTTATCGATATTAGCGACCCGGCCGACCCGATCTCCCGGGACATCCGCGAGCGTGCGGTTCGGTTGTAGCTACGGTTCAACGATCTCGACGGTGGGAAATGCCCGGCGGATTCTTGCCGGGTCTCGGGTCACGATGTCGAGAACCACGCTGGAGTCGACGAGAGCGGCTCTCACCGGCGGGTCAGCGCGAGGATCTCTTCGGTGGACATGCCGAGATCGGCGCTTCCGGCGTATCGTTCGAGCCGTTCCGCCACGACTTCCGGCTGAACGATACGTTTCAGGACCGCGCGATCGCCTTCGAGTTCAAACTCCACTTCCGATCCCGCGGAAATCCCCAAAGCAAGGCGAATCGGCCGCGGTATCGTCACCTGTCCTTTTTCCGTTACCCGCATAGTATTACTCCTACAGTAATACTATGCCATGCAATCATGGCACGTCATTCCAGAATCGCAGGGTATATGTTTACAAAATACCTTTAAAGGTATATAATGTGGATATACCTTATAGGGGATGAAGAATGGACTACCCCGTTAGGACAGCGGCACAACTAGGAGTGATCCTGCAGGCTCTCAGGAAGGACCACGGTCGGACACAGCAGGAAGCGGCCGAGACCTCCGGCCTGTTCCAGAAGTCTGTTTCTCTGCTCGAGAGAACGCCCGAGCGGGCAACGGTACGTAGTCTGCTCGCGCTCGTCTCGGCGTTGGATGCGGAGATTGTGATCCGGTCACGACAAAGCGACGACGGTAAAGCCTCCGTCTCTCCCACCCCGGAGGAGTGGTAGCGGTGGCGCGGCGCGGTGCGCGAGAACCCCTCACGATCTACGCCAACGGCGAGCTCGTCGGAACCTGGGAACTCGGTGTCAGGGGAGAGCACGTTCTCAGGTACGCGCGATCCTGGACGGAATCAGCGCGTGGCCGTCCGTTATCGCTTTCCTTGCCGTTCCTTCCGGGAAATCGCTTCCATCGCGGTGAGGCCGTGCAGGCGTATTTTGAGAATCTTCTTCCGGACAGCGTTGAGATACTCCGTCGGGTACAAGCGCGTTTCGGTGCGCCGTCTATCGGCGCTTTTGACCTGCTCCGTGAAATTGGCCGGGACTGCGTCGGAGCTGTTCAGGTTCTTCCGACCGATGAGCCGGTTCCCGACGTCCGCTCTATTGCAGGCTCTGCTCTTGCGGAAAGTGACGTCGCGGCACTTCTTCGGCGTACCGCATCGAGCCCGGGGCTGGTTCTCCCGGACCGCGACGATTTCCGCATCTCAATCGCGGGTGCTCAAGAGAAGACCGCTCTCTTGTACCACAACGAGCAATGGATGCTTCCCCGTGGAACCACCCCCTCGACCCATATTTTCAAGCCGGCTTTGGGTCGGGTGAGCGACTTCAACGCGGACCTCTCCTCCTCGCCGGAGAACGAATGGCTCTGCAACAGGATTCTCGACGCCTTCGGTCTACCCGTCCCGGAATCCGTCGTCGCGCAGTACGAGGACCGGCGGGCGCTCGTGGTCACCCGTTTCGACCGTTTGCTGTCCACCGACGGCACCTGGATCGTTCGCCTGCCGGTCGAGGACTTCTGCCAGGCCACTTCAACGCCGCCGAGCCGGAAGTACGAGTCCGACGGAGGGCCCGGCATCCTGACCGTCATGGGAATTCTCGGTGCGAGTCGAGTGCCCTCCGACAGAGCAACATTCCTCACGGCGCAGATCCTGATGTGGATGCTCGGCGCTCCTGACGCGCACGCGAAGAACTTCAGCATCTTTCTGGAACCCGGGGGAAGCTTTCGCCTCGCACCGGTGTACGATGTACTCTCCGCGTGGCCGGTGCTCGGTCATGGTCCCGACCGTATCCCGATCCAGCGTTTGCGCATGGCGATGGCCGTTACCGGAAAGAACCGGCACTATCGGTGGGACGCAATCGCCGCCCGCCACTGGATCGAGACAGCGCGACGACACGGCGTCTCCACTCCCACGACCGTGGGCATCATGGAACGGCTCATCGAGCGTACCGAATCGGCGATCGACCGGGCAATCACCGAACTTCCCACGGATTTCCCCGAACCGACGGCCTCCGCGATATTCCAGGGCCTACGCAGTTCGGCCGAACGCCTCCGGAAGAGTCAGATATAACGGCCGGCCCATCATATGATGAGTGCCGGCTCATCGATCACGTGCCGCTTTCAGCAAACGGGGCGCCGGCCTTGGTTACACGAATGACATTTATTACCTATGTGATTCTGCCTGATACGACATTTTTTGGTAAGGTGATATTGTCGATATGTGCATTTTGTGGTAACGTGTTCAGGTGAAGCGGATAATACTACGTGCACTCGAGAGGTGGAAAGGCACCTCCCCTCGCAAGCCACTTATCCTGAAGGGCGCCCGGCAGGTGGGGAAAACCTGGGCGCTGCGCGAATTCGGCCGGCGATTTTATGTTGATGCAGGTTGCGGCTTTCACTACTTTGATTTTCAGCGCCAGAACCGGGAACTCGAGCCTGTGTTTGAGGTCAGCCGCGACCCACGCAGGATTCTGCGGGAACTCGCGCTCATCACCGGCTCCTCGATACAGCCGGACGATCTGATCGTGTTCGACGAGGTTCAGAACTGCCCACCGGCAGTAGAAAGCCTCAAGTTTTTTGCACAGGAGTACCCGGAGCAGGCACTCATATGCGCCGGGTCCCATTTGAACCTGCTTCAGTCGGTCCAGGGCTTCTCGTTTCCCGTTGGAAAAGTGACCTTCCTCGAGCTCTTCCCCATGACCTTCACAGAGTTTGTTCGTGCCGTTGATCCGGTGCTAGCGGATATTCTCGACGCATGGACACCAGGCGAGCCGTTCCTCAATACGGCGCACCGTCGTGCACTTGATCTGATT
>REEC01000234.1 GCA_007695285.1 Spirochaetaceae bacterium
CCCGACGCGATCAATCTCCCCGAATCCATAACGTAAATAACGTCCGCCTCACGAACCGTCGTAATCCGGTGCGCGATAATGATCAGCGTCTTCTTCCCGAGCAACTCGTGAATCGCATCCATCACCGCCTGCTCCGTCACCGAATCAAGCGCGCTCGTCGCCTCGTCGAGCACCAGCACCGAAGGGTCATGGTAGAGAGCACGCGCGATACCGACCCTTTGTCTTTGTCCTCCGGAAAGCCTGACGCCGCGCTCTCCGACTAAGGTGTCGTAACCCGACGGCATCTCGTTCACGACGAACTCATGCAGATGCGCGATCCGCGCCGCACGTTGCACCGCCTGCATGTTCACCAGATCCGCCGGTATGCCAAACGCGATGTTATGCGCGACCGTGTCGTCGGAAAGATAGATCTGCTGCGGAACGTAGCCGAAGTTGAGCTGCCAATTGCGCAAGTTCTTCGGGCGGACCTTCACCCCGTCGACCGAAATCGAACCTGCCGTCGGCGTGAGCAGTCCCAAGATCACGTCCACCAGCGTCGTCTTGCCGCAACCGGTCGCACCGACCAGGCCGATCGCCGTGTCTTTTGTGATCGTCATATTGATCGAATCGAGAACCCGCGCCTGCGAGTTCGCGTACACGAACGACATCGACTTTACGTTTATTTGGCGTGTAAACGGCAACCGCGGCTCGTCGAGCTTCGCGAGCCGGCGCACGTCGCGCTGCGAGGTTTTGGCCTCCCTCACGCCCGTGTTCAAGTCATGGTGAAGACTATCGATCACCGGAAGCGCGGTTCTGAGGTGAGCCGCGCCGCGGAACACAACCTGCAGCGCCGGCATCAGCCGGTAGCCCGCGAACGCGTACACCGTGATCGCCGGGATCACCGAAGCGAACGACTCGTCGGCGCCGATCAGCACGACGACCACGAGCACGATCAATCCGAACGCGAGCATCTCGATCACGTGTTTCGGAACCGTGCCGAGAATCTGGCGTTGCGCCTGCCTCCACGAGTACAGGCGCGACGCGTTCGCGAACGCCTCCTCAAACGCCGGCTCCTTGCCGAGAATCTTCACGTCCTTGACCGCGCCGAACGCCTCGCCGGCCGCCTTGAAGCGCGCACGGTTTGCGTCTTTGCGCTCGGTCCCGATCCGTGTCAGCACTTTCCGGATGATCAGGTACGCCGCGGCGTACGCGCCTCCGAGGACCACAACTACCGCCGACGCGACGACCGGATCGCTCACAAAGAGGAACGCCACGATCGCAAGCGCGACCATGCCGCGCGCGAGAGCCTCCATACCCGGTCGCAAGACCGACGTGATCAGCTGGTTCACTTCGCTCAAGATGCTCGTCGAGAGCGCGCTGGTATTGTGGTCGAGGAAGTATGGGTACGGCTGGTACAGGTACTGCCTGAACAACCTGAGCGCGAGCGTGTGGTTACGCATCGACGCGAACCGGTACACCCAGTACATCGTGAAAGTCGTGAACGCGTTCGAAGTCACGACGAGAGCGAACACGACGAGCCCGAGCGCAATCAAAAAATCCCGCGATGAAGTGAAACCGAACGTTTCGTACACCCAGAGCAGCCGGGGGGAACCCTCTATCGCCGCGGGGTTCGCCGCAACCGTCATGAACGGTCCGATCGCGCCGATCCCCGCGACCTCGAGAAACGCCATCCCTACGACCGCGACCATCAGGACCGCGAGGTTTCGTCTCTCACGTGGGGTGAAGAGCGAGAGTAACTTTTTTATTGAACCCATTCCGCCTCAGACCCGACCGACGGTCGCCGGATACGACAACGCACCGGCCTACCGACCTGTTCCGACGTACCCGGTCCCGATCACTTCAATCTCCGACGTCACTGTTTCTCCTTGCCGCCTACAGACACGCCGGGCACATCGTTCCCAGCCTTACTTCCCGCGTCCGAGCAGCTCCGCGAGGTATACGCCGCCGTGCGTACCGTGCTTCTCTTTTTCTCCGAAGAAAACACACGGCGTCGCTTCATTCCTACCGGTCGCGTCGGGTTCCAGGGTATCGGCTTCGCGAGGTTTGAGCACTTTGAAATCAAGACCGTGGCGCAACGCCGCGTACTCGACGATGAAGGAAACGTCACTTTTCCCGATCAACACGACGACCCGCGCACCACGCGTCTTTGCCGCGAGAACTTGCGCATCGACAGCCTCTTTGTACCGGACGACGTGGCCGATCGTGCGCCTGAGGTACCGGTACGTGCGCCGCGCGATCTCATGCGTCCCGTCGGGCGTCACCGCGTACGCGAGCCGCTTTCCGTTGACGCGGCTCGCTGTCAGAAGCCCTTTCTTCACGAGGCGTTTGACGATTGCGTTGGTCAAACCGAGCGAGACGCCTACCGCCTGAGCGATATCCCTTTGGCGCGCATCGCTCTTCTCCGAAACGTGGAGCAGAACCTCGAGCTCGGGGTCCGAGGGGGTTTCGCTGTGAGGAACGGAATCGGTCTGCATTGTATTCCAGATGCCGGCGTGTGGCGCGAGGAGACCTCCGGCACGAACCGGAAGAACCGGCCGGCGGGAAACGCTCTCACGCCGCACGGGCGCCGCCGAAACAGGCTGTCCACGCGGTGACGGGGGCAAGGGCAAAAGTGCGCGCCCTCACCGGTCAATGTTCACGCCATGAACATTAGCGCAGATTCCGCGGGAAATCAAGAGACCGTGACGGAGATAATCCGTTTTTTTTTTCCAAATCGGTGAATGCCCGGACAACCCTACCCACCGCGTGAAACAGACGGAGTGAAGCGCTACTCGAGCGACGCGGCGAGTTCGATCAGCCACGCCTTGAGATCATCGCCGATGTCGGAGTGTTTCAAGCCGAACAGGATGCTCGTTTTCAGGAAGTCGAGTTTATTGCCGATGTCGTGGCGCACGCCGTTGAACCGTTGCCCGTACATCGCGCGGTCTTTCAGCAAGATCCTGAGCGCGTCGGTGAGCTGGATCTCGCCGCCCTTGCCGGGTTTCGTGAGCTCGAGCGCGCGGAAGATCTCCGGCGGCAGGATGTACCGGCTCGCGATCACGAGGTTCGACGGCGCCTCGTCCGCGGCGGGTTTCTCGACTAAGTCCTTGATCAGGTACGTGCCGTCGTCGATCGCGTGACCGCTGATCACGCCGTACCGGCTGACTTTCTCGAGCGGAACCTCCTCAAGCGCGAGAACGACCTCTTCATACCTGTTGTACACATCGATCAGCTGTTTTGTCACCGGACGCTGCTCGTGCGACTCGAGGATCGTATCGCCGAGCAGAACCGCAAACGGCTCGTTTCCGACGTGGTCCTGCGCGTGCCGGATCGCGTCGCCGAGCCCACGCAGCTCATTCTGCCAGACAAAGTGGATCCGCACGTTGTCAGGGATCGTCCGGATCGACGCGAGCTCCTCGGTCATTTTTTTCGCCTCGAGCTGGAGCTCGAGCTCAAGGTTGCGCGAAAAGTGTTCCTCTATCGCGCGTTTCCCGCGCCCGATCACCATCAGGATATCGGTGAGGCCCGAGTCGATCGCCTCCTGTACGACGTACTGAATCGTCGGCGTGTCGACGACCGGTAGCATTTCCTTCGGCTGCGACTTGGTCGCCGGAAGGAACCGCGTACCGTACCCGGCCGCCGGAATGACTGCTTTTTTTACCATGACCGTGCTCCTGTATCGCCCTAAATCGAGTCTGCCGCAAGTATAAAGGACCGCGTGAAGTGGTCAATACGCAATGATCGGCGTCATGACCGTCGCGCCGCGCTCGGCGAGCGCCGCGGTCACCCGCGCGAGAGTCTCGGTGTCGCGGTACGTACCGATGATCGCGCCTCCCGAGCCGGTGAACTTGGCCGAAACGCCGGCCTTGCGCGCGGTCTCGACGAGCGCGACGTGATCGGGGTTCAGCGCCATGATCTTCCGGCGCAGGTCGAAGTTCTCGTCGATGATCCGGTCGAGCTCATCGAGATCTCCCGCGTCGAGCGCTTCCCGGAATCGGTCGGTGAGGCGCGCAAACTCGGCCATCGCTTTGACAACCGCGCTCTCGCCGTTCTCGAAACGGTAGCGCAGGTTGTTGTGGAAAACCTCGGTCCCCTCGGCAAAACGTGGATTGAACGCGATGTAAAAGTTCGGGACGTCTTTCGGTGAAAGCGGCGTGTAGACGCCGTGGCCCTGGCGTTCCATGTCCTCCCGGTTGAAGTCCATCATCACGATGCCCTGATACGTTTGCGCGACACGGTCCTGAAGCCCCGCGCTGATTCCGAGTTCGTCGGTCTCGACCGAGAGGATCACGTTCGCGAGCGCGGGCTTCGGGATCGAGACCGAGTAGAACGCCATCAGCGCGCGCATCGCCGCGGTGATGATCGCGCTCGATCCACCGAGGCCGAGGTGCGCGGGAATCGACGAGTGGTACCGGATCGAAAAGTTCCGGTCGTCGATCTCGATTTTGTTCTCCGCGCAGTAGTCGTGAAACTTCTTCAGAGCACCTTTCAAGAGCCTGATGCCGCCGTAGTAACCGTACGTGCGCACGTCGTCGGCGAGCTCGCCGAGCGAGCGAAACTTCGAGTGATCGCGGCGCGCCGGCAGGATCTCGATCTCCGGCGTTTGGTACAGCGTCACGTCGGCCTGGAAGTTGGAGAACGTGAATGCGATCGTCTTGCCGAAGTATCCGTCGGACGGATTGCCGATCACCGCGGCGCGCGGAAACGCGTGAGTTTTGATAATCATGTCGACCTCATAGTTTTTTTCATCGCGCGGACCTGCCGAAACGTACGTACGTCCAGAGCAGACCGAGGTATTCGTGAACCGCGCGCTCGGTCGTCCGGATCGACGCCGCGTCGGGAAAGAGTGAGTACACCGAGAACGAGCGCCGAAGCGCGCGGTAATCGGTCGGTGCGGGAATCGCCTCGATGCCGTTGAGCCGGAAGAGGTACAGTGCACGTGGCATGTGCGACGCGCTCGTGACGAGGATCACGCCGCGCGGGCGCGCGTCGGACGCGACGGCCGAGGCAAAAGTGGCCGCCTCGGACGCGGTGTCGACCGGCTCGGAGAGGCGCACGATCCGGCCATCGGGAACCCCGAGCGAGACCGCGGCGTCGGCCATTGCATCGGCGATCGTCGTCTCACCGCCGAGCGCGCCGCCGGAGAACACCAAAACGGCCTCGGGTAACCCTGAGAAAATCCGAAAACCTTCGGCGAGCCGCGCGGTGCCGGCGTCGGACAGCCGCGCGAGAGGATGGACCGAGCCGTCGTCGCGGCGGCCCGAGCCGAGCACGACGATGTACGGGTCGGGTCCCTCGGCCGGGCACGTGAAGAGCGCCGGATGCGCGCGCTCGAGCGGGCGGATCAGCGCTTCGGCGACGAGAGGCGACGACGAGAGAAAGATCACCATACCCGCCGCGGCGACGAGAACAGCGATCGCACGCGTCCGTTTCCGGACGACAAAAAAACAGACGCCGGCCGCCGCGAGCAGGATCAGCGCGAGAGGAAGAGGCATGAAGAGCTGCGTGACGAGTTTCCGAAGAAAAAACATCAAAATGAGAACGAGAGCCCGAGCCGGACTATAGCTGAGGCGACCCTGTCGCCGGGGTCTTCGTTTTCCTCACGGTAGAAACTCCCAGGCGCGCCGTACGTGATCGGCACACCGAGCGACAACTTCAGACTCGGCGCGACCGTCGCGTCCGCGCCGAGAACGATCTGCCCGGAGTTATCCTCGAACGCGTGGTAGAACCGCACTCCCGGGCGCCAACCGTGCGCAAAGCGCGGAGCGAGAAGTCCGAGCGCGATACGATGACCCGCGTAATCCGGGACCGTCGCGTCGAAGAGGTACTCGCCGATCACCTGCCACGCGGGGGATCCGAACTCACGGAAGAGGTTCGCGATGATTTTGTAATCGGGATCCGCGGCCGGCGCGTCATCGTTCACGGTCCGGCGCACGACCGCCTCGGTCGTGACGTCGAAGCCCGCGATTGCGGTCTTTGCGTACGCGGCGAGAGCGAGCGGCTCATTCCTCTGGTAATGCGCGGAGAGGCCAAGGCTGAACGGTCCGACCGTCGTGTCGAACAGTGCGGCGTACCCAAACTCTTTATAGCTGGGATTGCCGGCGTCCGCAAAAAACTCCGGCTTTCCGTAAATCACCGCGGTCAGCCCGTTCGGACCGAGCGGCATGAAACCTTTCACGCCGACCCCACCCGAGAGCCGTGAGACGAGGTTTGCGGGATTTCCGAGCAGTCTGCCCTGCCCCCACGTCATCGACTGCCGACCGATCCGGAAGTACAGGAAGTCCGCGAGCGTGTAGTCAACGAAGATCTCCGCGACACTCGGTGACGGAAACGTGAATTTTTTCGTGTCCATCGCGGTCGAGAGCGCGACGTAGTACCTGAGGTACGAGCGCGGCCGCGCGTCGATCGTGAAGCGCGAACTCATCAAGTAATACACCGAACCGTCGAGCAGATCGGCCGCGGACGCGCCGCCGGCCGCCTCTGTCCCGGGCCACTCGGTCAGCCCGTACGCGAGAGCGCCTTCCAGCTCGACTTTGCCGGAAAACCGCGGTGCGGAGGTCGTGAGAGCTCCGATATCGACGCGCGGGCGCTCGACCGTTTCATCTGGGTCTTCGGAGTCGTCTTCCTCGATGATGCCCGCGTCGGGGTCCGAGAACAGATCGTCGATGTCGTCGAACGCGGTGAGCGGCGCGGCGAGCAGAAACAACGCGAGCGCGAGAGCCGTCAGCCACGCAGGGCGGAACCGGCAAAAAAGAGCGATCACTGCCCTACCCGCTCGAGGTACGCCTGCGTGAAAACCAGATCCGGAACCGCGGCGAGAGACGGTTTTGCGACCGAGATGATCGTCCTTTCGTTCCGGAACCTTCCGTCGATCGTGCGGCCCTGAAGTGCGTCGACGATCACGATGTTCACCGGGACAAAGCGCGAGCCAAGTCTCTGGTACGTCGGGATCGCGGTCGTACGCATCAACTGGCCCGAGAGGCTGTAGTCCTCAAATTTCCGGACCAGGTGGTTCTGGTCGACCCAGATCTTCATGCGTGGAAACGTGACGGAGTCGGTGATCGCCTCGAGCTCGTACACCTGCGTGTCGTACGCGCCGAGCCGCTCGGCGCGCCGCGAGACGATTCGGTAGTCGTTCGCGAGCGTCGACTGCGTGAAGTCGGAGTTCCGCGCGTTCGTGTTCTGGAACCTGTCGCGCGCGCTCGTGACGTTGAATCGGCGCGCTACCGGATCGTACAGCCAGAGGCTGTTGCCGATCTTGAGATACCCCTTTCCGCGGTCGACCGCGGGCTCCATGATCAGAATCAGGTACTTGTCGTCGCGGTCGCGCCGGAACATCGTCGCGCGCGTAACGCTCGTCCCCTGCCCCGG
>REEC01000167.1 GCA_007695285.1 Spirochaetaceae bacterium
CCGAGTACGTCCTGATGGGCGAGGGCGCCGACGCACGGCAACGGCTGAACCTCCAGGTGGCGTCCGGCGACATGCTCGATGTCTACGGTCACTGGATCTACGATGTGGGCCAGGTGCTCCAGTGGGCGGAGGACGGAATGGTCCTCCACCTCGACGAGCTGATCGACGAGTACGCGCCGAACATCAAGGGCCTTTTGGACCACTACGGTGGCGCGATGGCGGTGTTGAAGGACACCGGAAGCGGCAAGTACGTCTTCACCCCAGGTATGACGGCCTCGTGGGAGACCGTTCACGGAATCCCTGCGATCAACAAGGCATGGCTCGATCGATTAGGTCTGGATGTTCCGCGTGACGCCGACGAGTTGCTCGACGTGTTACGCGCGTTCCGCGATCACGACGCGGACGGTGATGGGAACCCGAACAACGAGATCCCAACGCTGTTCAGGCTTGCGAACACTCACTGGTGGGGTGGTCAACGGTTCGCGGGGTTCATCGCGAGCTTCTACTTCGGAATCCACGCGACGACGCCCGGCTACGTGACCGAAGACGGACGTCTGGACTACTTCTGGCGGCATCCAAGAGCGCAGGAGTTCCTGCAGTACCTCGCGACCCTCTATCACGAAGGGCTGATGCCTGCGGACTCGCTTTCAGTCGACAACTCGAGCTACGATTCGCGAATCCGTGGAGGGAACATCGGGCTGGTAAACGCCTGGACCACGCATCGGATCCTGGGCGGAGATCACTCGTACGACCAGTACGTTTGGCTCGTGCCCGATCATGACGAGCCGGCGATGTACCACCGGGTGCACACGGACCACGCCTTCAGAACTGGAATGTTCCTCTCCGCCCGGACGCGGAACCCGGAAGTCACGATGCGGTGGGTGGACACGCTCTACAGCAAGGAACCGGGCATGAGAATCTCACGCGGTCCGATCGAGTGGCTCGATGACGCGAAGACCCAGTGGCGCAACGTTCCTCCTCCCGACGGGATCACGGGGACCGATTGGGTGATGAATCACTTCACCGTGAACAACTTCTTCTCGAACTTCGAGCTTCCGGGCGTGACCCAATTGCCCGACGATGACGATCTGGCCGGGATCGAGTTCATGGCGTACCACAAGATGATCGCCGAACGCGGGCTCATACCCGAGACCACAGCACCACGATTCTTCTGGCCGATCACGGTCGAGGAGAGCGAGCGGCACTCGGCGATCTACGAGGAAGTGCGTGCGTACCACGAGTCGGAGGTCGCGAAGATGATCTTCGACAACGATGTGAGCGACGCACGCTGGAACAGGTTTCAACAAGACATGAAGCGGCTCGGGATCGAAGACATGCTGGACATCATGAACGTGGTAATGCAGCGTGCGATCGGTCTGGGATTCGAGCCCGAAGTCCGCAAGACCGCCTGGTATCGGGCTGCTCTGGAGATTCCCTACGACTATCAGCAGTTCCTGGAGCTCGGCACGCGATAGGCGTCCGACGGGACGCTTGACCGTTGTCCTCAGAGTGGGAGCCGGTCGTTGCTATGACGATCGGCTTCCTTCGGGTATTTCACTATTCTTTCTAGTTCGTTCTCCTTCACACAGAGATGGCCTCCGCATGAACATCAGGACAGATATCAGGGTGAGGCGGTTAGTGATTCACCTCTATAGACTGATCCGTACGAATCTTAATGAGATCGACATAGTCGATATTGGTGTCGACGAGTACACGCGGCAGCCCATCGGTTTCGACGCGGCCTGTCTGCGGATCGGATCTTCCGACGCGCGGAAACCCGACGCAAGCGCCGAATGGGACGGCAATCGCCCGATCCGGTTTCAAGGCCGCCTGCCGCGGGACGAGCAACGAACCAATTTACGGATCATCGTGATCCGTCCGGACCAATTTACGATGAGCCGCGTCGATCACGGCATTCGGTGCGCGCGAGAGTTGCCGATCGCTTCGGTCACCATGAGAGCGCGGTCGTAGACGCGGAGCGCGTGGATTCGCCCGCTGAGCCCGACGCCGAGCCGGAGCTCGTCGGCTCCGCGTACGTCCTGCGTGATCGGACTGAAGCGGCTCCACCCGAACTGCCGCTCGGCACCGCCGTCGTTCACCCGGCCGTCGGTCACAAACACGATCACCTTCGGGCCGCCGTCGACGATGATCGCTGCGTGGTGCCTCTTGCCGGCTGAGACGACGCCGCGATCGCTCGTCGCGACGCCGGTCGTTTGACCGTCGCTCATCGAGAGCGTGAGTCTTCCGTTCGCACCGAGACAGACCGCGACACCGCGGCCGTCGGGAGTCCGCGTGTCGTAGAGGATTCCACCGTCGGCGACGTCGTCGAGCGTGAACTCGAGATCAATCGTGAACCCGGCGCGGAGATCACGCGAGCCGTGGTCGGCGCGCCCGGCATCGCGCTCGAGGAATTTGCCGATGCGCGGCGCCGGAACCGTCATCGGAAGCGCGGTCGGTTCGACATTCGCGACGAGTCCGCGTCGGGAGACGGCCCTGATCTCGAACTGAGTGCGTAGTATCGCGAGGAACTCCGGATCGATCTCGTGCACGCGCGCGATATCCTTCTGGGTCTCGGCGAGGTAGATCCGGCCGTCCTGCTCGATGAGATCCGGGTAGCTCATCCGGATCTTCGGGTCGTCGTCGTACAGCACGATCTCCGGTTCGCTCCACTCGATGACCCTTCCGTCCGGACCGTCGGCTTCCCGGCCCCAGCAGAGCCACACCGGGTTCCGGTTCTCGTACGGGTAGCCTGCGTCTTTTTTCATGAGCTCCGGTACAACCGGCCCTCCGTGGTTGTGAAACCAGTACAGATACGAGCCGTCGGACAGGCGCCACGCGAAGTTCGCCGCGCGCGGATTCTTGATACGCCGGCCGTCGCGGTACGTCGCGTACCGGGCCGGCTCCCACGTGCGCCCGCCGTCGCGAGAGTAACTGCACGCGGGATACCCGTCGACCGTCCGGTAGACGCTGTAGATCGAGCCGTCGCTCATCGTCGCGTACGAGTGCTCGGCGGAGATCGGACCTGCTCCCTCCGGCGCGCGGAGCCCGACCTCGCCGTCCGGCAGAGTCTCCCAGACGATCTTCGCGGGATCGGTCTCGGTGAGGATGTTTCCACTGCGCAGAAGAACTCCCTCGTTCCGTACGAAAAACCCCGGGCCAAATCCCCCGACCTTGTAGAGCGAGACGTAGCCCGCCCCGTCGTGCACGAAAGGGTTACTCACGTTCCAGAAGAAGCGAACCTTTCCACCGGTCACGTTCGTCCGGTCGATCTCGGTCTCGCGCACGCCGATCTCGTACCGCTCGGCGCTCCACGAGTGGCCGGCGTCGTCGGAGTATTTGAACACAAACCGGCCGAGCGAGTCCACGCGACGCACCTTCCCGTCGGGGTACGGGGAAGGGCCCTCGTAGCCCGACACACCGCGCGGGTCGACGTCGACTTCACGGATATTATCGGTGTTGTGGTTGTAGAAGCAGTACACGCGTCCGGACGGAACGTTCAGCATGCACGCGTACGATGCTTCCGGTCCGTCGGCCCGTTCGACGTCGACGGGATCGCTCCACGTCGCACCGCGGTCGGCGCTCCGCATCGTGATTACGTGTTGCCCGCCTTCGCCCTCGTGACCGGATCCGGTCGTGATGCAGCAGAGCCACGCGCCGTCGTCGGTCCGGACGATCTTCGGCTGATCCGAGTACGACTCGGTCGGAATCTCGCTCCCGAGCGAAATATGCCGACGGTCGGTTATCGTACCGCGGCCGGCCCCCGCCGACGCTATGGCATCAGAGAGCCCGATTGTCTTCCGTGTCTCCGCCATGCTGCCTCCGTACCGCCAACTCTTGCACGCGTCGGGACGCGTGTCTATCGGCCGGGTCAGAGGTGATGAACCGATTTCGAGTTATCGCGCGACTTCTCGTCGCCGGCGCCGATCACGACCTGCCCATGATCCGGCCGGCCCACAGTTCATCGAGGAAGTACCGCCAGGGCAGAGCTTCGATTCCGTCGATGAGCAGAGGGCGTTCCTCCCGGCAGACGAGAATGAAACGTCGTAGCACTCCTTCCTCGCGCAGCGCGCGCAAGCCGGCCAGGTGCTTGCCCTGGGCCCGGTTGGCTGCCTTAACCTCGATGGCTACTTCGTCGTCCAGGATGAAGTCCACCTCGTGGTTCGCCGTCGATCGCCAATACGACAGTAGCGTCCTTGGTCTGCGGTAATCGATCCAGGCGCGTAGCTCCATAAAAATGAAGTGTTCGAAGAAGTCGCCGTATTCCGAGCTCCCCGGGACGGGCGGCGGGAGCCGTCTGAGCGCGCGGACGACTCCGAGATCGAAGAAGTAGAACTTGGCTGTCTCGATGGATTTACGTTTGGTGCTTCGTTTCCAGGCCGGTAGCTCGTAGCCCAGCAGTGTGTCGATGAGAATGCCAAACCAGTCCTTCACAGTTTGACGCGGCACTTGGGCATCGCCGGCAACATTGGAGTAATTGAGCATGCGCGCATTGGTTGCGGCCGCAGTTTGAAGAAAGCGCGCAAAGGCCGGAAGGTTTCGTGCGAGACCCTCGGCCGCTATTTCTTCTTTGAGGTACGTATCAACGTAGGCCGCCAGATCCTCATCGGGCGAACCGGAAAGCCAGTGCGGAGGTATAAGACCCCGCTCCATGACTCTGTCCAGCGAAAAATCAAGCTCCCGCAGTTCCGGCCAGACAAAGGGATGGAAGTTTCGGGTTCTCGCGCGTCCGCCAAGCAGATTGGTTCCTGCTGCTTTCAGCCGGCGCGCGCTTGAACCGGATAGAAGGAAGCGGATACCACGCTCCTCGATCAGGAGGTGAATTTCATCGAGCAATTCGGGGACTTTCTGAATTTCATCGATGCAAACCACGCAGTCCCGCAGACTCCGTGCTTCCACCTCTTTTCTGAGCAGGGTTGGATCGGCGAGAACCTGAAGGTACAGTCCACGGTCAAGCAGGTTCCAGGACAGTGCCACTACCCCCACGAGTTCTTCGCGTATATAGGAGGATTTACCCGTCTGACGGGGGCCGAACAGGAAGAGTGACCGCTCGGCAAGGATCGGTCCGATTTCAAGGACGCGTCGAATATAAGGCCGAGTCATATGGCACCTCCAACTTTAGAAAAACGCCAACTATACCAGCAATTATCATGATAATTGCCAACATACACAGCATATTTCATTATACGAGCCCGGGAAGCATGCGTCAAATGGTCGACTCCTGCCTAAGAATGCATCAGCCCCATTGTGTATTGGCGCAACTAGCCGCGAAATGTATGATCGAAGCGAGTGTCGTTTGTCGGCCGCTCGGGAGTGACAGCAGTGTTTGAAGAGATCATCGCCCGAAACGAAGGAAAGACTCTCGAGTTCAAGCGCGACGTCTCGTCGCCGGCGCCGATCATCAGGACGATCGTCGCATTCGCGAACAGCTCCGGAGGATTAATCGCGATCGGCATAGACAACGATACCAAAGCTGTGCTCGGGGTCGATAATCCTCTCGATGAAGAGGAGCGCCTCGCGAGTCTGATCGCCGACCGGATCGAGCCGCGGCTGGTCCCGACGATTGAGGTGCTTCACGCCGGCGAGAACTCGGTTCTCGTGATCGAAGTGTACCCGAGCGGCTCACGTCCGCACTGGGTCAAACGCGAGGGGGCCTCCAACGGCGTGTACGTACGCCTCGGCTCGACCAATCGGCGCGCCGACGCGGAGCTGATCGAAGAGATAAAACGCGGGGTGCAAGGTCGGGCATACGACGAGACACCTCTTCCCGATCTCACTGCCGACGATATCGAGTTCGACGCGGTTGTCGAGGCTTTCTCGACGCGTCGTCCGGTCACGCCGCGCGATCTCGAATCGCTCAGACTTACCACGCGCCATCAGAGGAAGGTCGTACCGACCGTCGGGGGCGTGCTTCTTTTCGGCAGGAATCGGCCGTCGGTGTTCCCCGACGCGTGGGTGCAGTGCGGGAGGTTCGCCGGCTCCGACCGGACTACGATTCTCGACCACGCGGAGATCGTCGAGCATCTGCCGACGATCGTCGAGCGCGTGATGGATTTCCTCAAGAAGCACGCGATGCGCGGCGCCGACCGCTCGGGGATTCACCGGCGCGACGTCTGGAGTATCCCGCTCACGATTCTCCGCGAAGCGGTCGTGAACGCGGTCGTGCACGCCGACTACTCGCAAAGAGGCGCGCCGATACGCGTCTCGTTTTTCGACGACCGTATCGAGATCGAGAATCCTGGGATTCTTTTATCCGGCCTTACGGTCGAGGACATACTCGCGGGTGTCTCGCGGCTCCGGAATCGCGTGATCGGACGCGTGTTTCGTGAGCTCGGATTGATCGAGCAATGGGGAAGCGGCATGCGGCTGATCATCGACGAGGCGCGGCGGCTCGGCCTCCCACGACCGAAGATCGAGGAACTCGGGCTTCGATTCCGGCTCACGATCTACCTTGGCTCAGACGGCCCTCTGCCACTCGCCGGTCGAGAAAGTGCGACAACCGGGGAAGTTACCGGGGAAGTTACCGGGGAAGTTACCGGGGAAGTGGCGCGGCTCGTGAATGCGCTGAGCGGCGAGATGAGACGCGCGGAGCTGCAAGAGGCGCTCGGCCTGCGGCACGAGGACCACTTCCGCGCGGCGTATCTCAAGCCCGCGCTCGAGAAGGGGTATCTCGAGATGACCGTCCCGGAAAAGCCGCGCAGCAGTCGGCAGCGGTACAGGCTGACCAGGAAAGGCGAAAGACTCGCGCGCGAGAGCGCGACACGGTACCGGAAGGGCGGAGCGGGTTAGGCGCGCTCGTACGGATCGATGATCTGGACGCCACGCGACAGTCGCCGAAACTCGCGCGCGTTTCCGGTCGCGATTGCCTCGGCGCCCGCTGCGGCAAGGATCTCGATGATAAACGCGTCGTACGCAGCGCCGCCGGATGCAGCGTCGTCGCCGAGCCGCTGGATCACCTTCCATATCGAGAGCCCGGAAAACGGCGCGATGGCGGCGTTCTTCTCAAGCGTTTCACGAAGAACGGTCACCGCTTCCGACGGAGTTAGGCGGTACTCGGGCGGCAGCCGTGTCAGTACCGCGTACGCCTCGAGCACCGAGTGGTGCGCAACGATGACCTCATGGTTCTCAAACGAGTGGTTCAGCCACTCGGCCGCTGTGAGGTGAAACGGATGGTTCGCGTGAAGAGCTGCTACCAGGACCGAGGTGTCGACGCCGAGTTTCATTTGGGAAAGCCGCTTTTCCGATCAAGGTCGGCGGACCTTAACGAGTCGAGCTCAAAGATGTCCGCAGGCGCGCGGCCGGCGCCCGTATCGATCGCGACGACGCGTCCGCGCCGGACGACGCGGTGTTCGACGAACGACGGGATCAACGTAATCCCGTCGGGATCGGCGAAAAGCTCGAGCTCGGAGCCCGAGACAAGGCCGTATCGATCGCGCAGAGCTTTGGGGATCACGACTCGACCCGTGGAGTCGATTTTAACTTTCGTCGCCATAACTCAATGTTACCACGAGAAATGGCAAATGGCAACGAAAACGGGAATTATCGGGTCCGGTCAGCAGCCAGTATCGCCGCTCACACCGCGTTGCGGCTCGCGTTGATCGACGGCGCGAGCGACTTGATCACCAACTTTTCCAAGACCGCGGTGATCTCGGCGGACGGTTCGTCGCGCAGCATCGCGAGCGCGTACTGCTGGATCACGAGCACCGGGAGAATCATGCGCTCGCGTATCCGGATCGACTCGACGGCCGAAGGGTTGACGGCGGGAGAGGCGCCGCTCGCGCTCAAGCGCTCGAAGGTTTCGTCGGTTCGACGCGCCTCGTCGCGCAGCCGTCGCCAGAACTCGCCGAATCGCGGATGCGAATCGAGAAACGCGGTGAGGTCGAAGTTCGTCTTGCTGAGGCTCTGCATCGAGTTCTCGACCATCGTCCGGAAGAAGAGCGATCGCTCGAACAACCGGAACAGTCGTTTTTCGTCACCCTCGGTGAAGAGATCGTTGAGTCCACTCCCAAACCCGAAGTAGCCGGGCACGTTCTGTTTCATCTGGCTCCACGCTCCGACAAACGGAATCGCGCGCAGATTATCGAGGCTGAGCGGAGCGCCCGCGGTACGACTCGTCGGGCGACTGCCGATGTTCGTCAGTCCGTAGAAACGCAGCGGCGTCATCTGCTCGAGGTACGGCAGAAAGTCCGGGTGAGTGCGCAGCTCGAGGTACGCGGCGCGCGAGCGTTCGGAGAGTTTGTCGAGTACCGCGACGTCTTCGGATGAGAACTGCGGCGTATCCGGTGTGAACAACTCGTTTTCGATGCCCGCGCTTAGGAGCTGTTCGAGGTTATACCGCGCGACGTCTTCGGTTCCGAACTTCGAGCTGATCGTCTGACCCTGGATCGTGAGCTGGATCTCGCGCGACTCGATCTCACGGCCGAGAGCGCGGTAGTAAAGGTGCGTGTTGCCACCGCCGCGGGCCGGGGGACCACCGCGTCCGTCGAAGAAAACGACACGAATCCCCGCGGCGCGCGAGACCTCGGTGAGCCGTTGTTTTGCCCGGTAGATCTCCCAGTTGGCCGTGACGTAGCCCCCGTCCTTCGTCCCGTCCGAGAATCCGACCATGATCGTCTGCTCTTGCCCCCGGCTCGCCAGATGCTCGCGGTAAATCGGGTCGTTGTACAGACGCTCCATTATGCGCCGAGCGTTCTGCAGATCGGCGATGCTCTCGAAGAGAGGGACGATGTCGAGATTCACGTCGCGGTCCGAGCGTCCGGCGCACCGGGCAAGAAGCCATACCTCGAGCACGTCGGCTGCCGACATCGTGTGGCTGATGATGTACCGGTGAACGCCGCGCTCACCGTTCCGGCTTTGAATCGTCGCCGCGGCTTCGAGCGAGAGCAGAGTATCGCGGCTCGTTCCTTCAGGAAGTGCCTCTGTGATCGGCGCGCTCAGCGGAAACAACGGTGCGAGTTCGTGCACCAACGCGCAGCGTTCATCCTCGGAGGCCGAGATCGGGTCGATGAGTATGGTCGCGGTTTGGTCCGGCCGGGGGAGTAGAGGCACGATCTCGGCGACGAGCCGGCGGTGCACGCTCGAGTCCTGGCGAATGTCCATCGACGCGAAGTGAAACCCGAACGTGCGCACCTTCACGAGCAGCTGCTCCACCTGTTCGGCGTAGAGCCCGTGATGCTTTGTGACGAGCCGGTCGAGCACGTCGTCGAGATCCTCCGCGTACTCCTCCGCGTTCCGGTAGACCGATCCGTCGCGGTCGGCGGCCGGATGGATACCCTCCATCGTTGATTCCTGCACGATCGGAGCGATCGTCCGCTCGAGCCGTCGCTGGATCTCCTGTATTCGTTCCGTGACACCGGCGAACGTGAGGCGGGGCGAGAGGGCGCGCAGATCGGCCAAATAGAGCAGCAGAATCGTGCGCCGGAGAAGAGCGCCGATCTCGAGCGTCGAGTCGGACGTGACAAACGGATTACCGTCGCGGTCGCCGCCGGGCCAGAAACCAAGCTCGAGCCGTGGTGCGATTCGCGCGCGTTCGCGCGGGTCTCTCACGAGATTTCCGAGAAGTCTGCGGTGAACCCGCGGGGCGACCGGGTAGAAGATGTGTTCGAGGTACCACAGCAGGCTTCGTGCCTCGTCGAGTGGTCTCGTATCACCGACTACTCCTCGTTGCCCGAAAGCCGTCGCTCGTGGGGCACGGGCCAACGATAATCCGGAGTACCGGGCGGTAGTCAAGTCACCGGTTCCGCGTTGTCGGTCTCCGCGTCGAGCGCCTCGAGGTGTTGCTCGAACGGGTCGTCGCACGTGAACGCTCCCGCACGGTACGACGAGAGTTCTTCGTCGGTGAGAAGTGCATTCGCGTACCCGAGCCGAATTGTGTCGGAGTCCTTAGCTTTGTGATCGCGGTAGGCGCCTCGCCGCCGGCGTTCGCGCAGACGGTCGATCGCACCGCGGACCGGGGCCCGGGAGATGACGTGCGCTTTACCGCCGCGATCGAGCACGATCACGCACGGCTTCGCTCAGAAGCCCTTTAAAACAGGTCAAACAACTGCTTTCGGGCCGCACGACCGATATCAGGCGGTACGTTTTTTCTCCGCAGGAGATCTTTCAGCGTCGCCTTCAGCTCAAATCGATAATCAGTACTCGTTCTCTCGTTATGCGCGCGAAGAATCTAAGCCTTTGCGTAGAGGCTCAATACGTCGTCGGGGTTTTTTTCGATGCCGCTATCGATAGAATGCAGGGCACGATCGATCTCGCCCGATTGCAGGTACAGAATCGCGATATTCCGGTGGATCGATGCGGGCGGATCGGAGTGGTTAAGAGACTTTTCGAGGTGTCGACGTGCGGCCGGTAAATCGCCGGAGCGCAGGTGCGTGACGCCGAGCGCCTGGCTGAGCTCGGGATTGTCGTCGATCAAAAGCTCGGCGATGTGCAGCGCGTGCAGGGAATCGGCGAGCAACCCCGACTCCGTGTAGGCGATTCCGAGATAGAGCCACGCGTTGCCGTCGGTTCGATCGTGGCTGATATAGCCGAGAAAGGTCGCTATAGCCGGTGCAAAGGACCGTGACGCGAGAGCTTGCACTGCACCGCAAAAGTCCATGCCTGCGTCCTTACCGGTGGTGTTAGCCAAGGCTAACTTTTTGCGATCGAGTTGTTGCTTTCCGTGAAAAAAAGACAAAAAAAACAGCCGGAGCTTGACACAACATAACCACTTAGTTAGGCTTGCCTAACTAAGTAATACTTAGTAATACACCGATAGCAAGGTAGATCGTATTACGTGTGAGGAGGGAAAATGCGTGTACATAAGGTGACTGTTCTCGTGGTGCTGGTTGCGGCATCACTTTCCAGTACGGCGTGGGCTGCGGGGGTCCAGCAACAGGCTGCCGTTCCCGAGACCAGGACCATCGTCGATTCGGCCGGTCGCGCGGTTGCAGTTCCGCTCGAGGTCACGCGAGCCGTTGTGCTCTCGACCGCGGCCGCGGAAGTCATCCGAGCGATCGGCGCTGAGGAGAGCATCATTGCGGTGTCCGGTTCGTTCCGGGAAGGGCCGTTGTGGGGAGATTTCTCGGAGCTGCCGCGCGTCTCGGCTACCGCGCTCCGGGACATAGACTACGAGGCAATCCTGGCGCTTGCCCCGGACATAGTGATCGGATACGGCACTCATCCCGCGGCCGATGTTCAGGCGATGAGCGACGCGTTGTCGCCTGCCGGTATAGCGGTTGCGGGTATAGACTGCTACAAGTTCGAGACGCTGCCTGACGAGATCACGACGCTCGGAGTGATATTCGGTCGGATAACCGAGGCGGCGGAGTACCGCGAGTACCTCACGTCGATCGATGAGACCGTGCGAGCGATCGGAGAGGCGGTGCCTCGGGATCAGAGGGTTCGCGTCTTCGCTCAGCACCACGGTGGCGACTATCGCGCCATGGGCGCCGGCAGCGAGTGGACGATGATGATCGAGGCTGCCGGTGGGATAAACGTCTTCGCCGAGTTCTCGCCCGCGTCGAGCTTCGACATCGACACAGAACGCCTGATCGAGATCAACCCCGATGTGTTCCTCGTCGATGCGCGTTCGGTGCCGCGGATCGGGTTTGGAGTCACTGATTCGTCGGAGGCCGAGCAGTATTTCCAGGAGCGGCGGGATCGCGCGGGTTGGCACCTCCTTTCGTTTGCGCAGTACGACAGGATGCACGCGATCGCGGGCGATATCGGCGGAGGGCCGACAAAGTTTCTGGGAATGGCTTTTTTCGCGCGCCTTCTTCAGCCTGATCTGTTCCCGGACCTCAACCCTGATGCACTACTCACGGAGTACTACCGACGTTTTCACAGCCTCGTGATAGAGGGGATCTTCGCATGGCCGCCGACCTGGTAATCGTAGATTCCATCATCAGGGAAAACCGCGTGCGGCGGCGGTCGACGACCGTCGCCGGCGTGGGGGTGGTCCTGGCGTTGTGCGCGCTCTGCGCGGTTGCGCTCTCGGTCGGCAGCACGCAACTCACCGTCTCGGAGATTACCGGCGCTGTGTTCGGTCGCCTCTCTCCGCTGTCGCGGGTCGCTCCCGGGGATCGTATAGACGTAATCGTGTGGCATCTTCGAATGCCGCGAATACTCATGGCTGTGGTCTCGGCCGCGGGACTCGCGGTCGCCGGAGCGGTGATGCAGGGCGTGCTTCGCAACCCTCTTGTCTCGCCGTTCACGGTCGGTGTCTCGGGCGGAGCGGTCCTGGGTGCCTCGGTCGCGATCGTCTTGGGAGCATCGATGGTCGGGATCGGGCGGCTCATGATCGTATCGAACGCGTTCGTCTTCGCCCTCGGCACCGCCGGGCTCATCGTGATGTTCGGGCGCTTGCGCGGAATGTCGCCAGAGTCGTTCATCCTCGTGGGGATCGCATTGACAAGCCTCTTCAGCGCGCTGACGTCGATACTCCAGTACATCGCGACGGAGGGTCAGCTGGCCCAAGTCGTCTACTGGACGTTCGGATCGCTTCAGGGAGCGACCTACGGACACGTCGCGGCGGTAGCCGTCGTACTGCTCGTGACGATTCCACCTTTGTTCGCGATGACATGGCACCTGAATGCGATGGCCTCCGGCGGTGATGAGGTGGCCGGGTCGCTCGGCGTCAGATGCGGCGCGGTGCGCGTGTCGTGCATGATGCTCGCGGCACTTCTGACCGCGACGATCGTCTCGTTCACGGGTATCATCGGGTTCGTCGGTCTTGTCGGCCCGCACATCGCGCGCTCGCTCGTCGGAAGCGATCATCGGGTTCTTATTCCGTTTTCCGGCGCGACCGGGGCTATCCTGCTCCTGATCGCCGACACCGCGGGGCGGACGCTCTTCGCTCCGGTGATCATCCCGGTCGGCATCGTGATCTCGGTGATCGGAGCTCCGTTCTTCTTCTACTTGCTGCTGACGCGGCGCAGGAGACGCGCATGGGCGTAGAACTCTCGATCGATCGCGTGTCGTTCTCGTACGGCGAGCACCGAGTGTTGAACAACGTATCGTTCACCGCGCAGCCCGGCGAGGTTATCGGCCTGGTCGGACCGAACGGCACCGGCAAGTCGACGCTCATGAAGTGCGTTCTTGGCATGTTGTCTCCGGCGGACGGGGGTGTATCTGTCGAGGGAATCGACGTCAGGTCGATGAAACCGAACGAACGGGCGAAGATCATCTCCTACGTTCCCCAGACGCTCGCCGCGATGTTCCCCGCAACCGTGTTTGATACCGTAATGTTGGGGCGGCGGCCACACCTCTATTGGAAGCCGACTGAGAACGACGAGCGGATCGTCGCAGCGGCGATAGCGCGTCTTGGACTCGAGGATCTCGCGTTTCGCGATGTCACGACGTTGAGCGGGGGTGAGCGCCAACGCGTGCTGGTCGCGCGGGCGTTCGCGCAGGAGGCGCAGGTGATGCTTCTTGACGAACCCACTGCGAGCCTGGACATCCGCCACCAGGTCGGGGTCCTTGCCGATGTTGCCGGAGAAGTGAGAGAACGATCGCTCGTCGGCATCGTCGCGATCCACGATCTCAACCTCGCATCCCGGTTCTGCCACCGTCTTGTGCTGATCAACCAGGGCAGAGTGTTTGCCGAAGGAAATCCCCGTGATGTCGTCACCGAGGAGAACGTCTGGGCGGCGTACCGCGCGCGGGTGACTGTGATCGCGTGCCACGACCTTCCCGTGATCGTTCCTCTCGCTCCGACCGCGGCGACCGAGGCGTCGTTCCCCGACCCCGAAGCTACGGTCGGATGCCCGGACTGGACCGACGAAGCGGCTCGCTCCGACGCCACCTACAGTCGTCCGGCCCGGGAGCGCACGACAGCCGGAGGAGACCGATGATGCGTCGTAAAGGGTTTACCGAGCGCTTCCGGTCGCACCACGACGCGAAGCGCGAGCTCAGGAAGCTTGTCGGCGCCGACCGGTACGCGTCGCGAGCCGAACCGGCCGATCTTGAGTTGACGCTCGATCGCGTGCCGCGTACCGAGCAGCGGGCGGTCTACCTGCACGTACCGTACTGCGACAAGCTCTGCAGCTTCTGCACGATGAACCGGTGCAGAGTTGACGAGTCGCTTCGCAGCTACGCGGAAGAGCTCGACGAAACGATCGCCGCTCGATCGTCCCGCGCGTACATCAACGCAACGCCGTTCCGGGCGGTCTACATGGGCGGGGGCACTCCGACGGTTTTTGCCCCCGCCGAACTTGAAGTTGTGCTCTCCTCCGTTCGTTCGCATCTGCCGCTGGCCGACGACGTCGAGTGGACGATCGAGACGACGCTCCACAACCTCACCGATGAGAAGCTCGCGTTTCTTGTCGAGTACGGGGTGAACCGGATCAGTATCGGAGTGCAGACCTTCTCCGACCGTGGCAGACGACTGCTCGGACGCAGCGGGTCGGGGGAGTGGGCAGCGACCCGGATCGGCGAGCTTCGAGAAGCGTTCCCTGGATCGCTCTGTATCGACCTGATCTACAGCTACCCGGACCAGAGCGAAGACGAGGTGGCGGCCGATGCTACAGCGGCGATCGCGTGCGGCGTCGACAGCGTCAGTCTCTATTCGCTCATGGTCCACGACGGCTCGGCGCTCGCCGCGCGCATCGGTGACGGCGAGTTGCGTTTCGAGCGCACGACCGAGTGGGACCGCGTCCGGCACAATCTGCTCGTCACCGCGCTACGGGACGGTGGGTTCGATCTGCTCGAACTCACCAAGATGGCGCGGCCCGGGCGGGATGAGTACCGATACATCCGCGTGCGTTACCTCAACGGCGACGTGCTACCGATCGGGCAGGGAGCCGGAGGGCGACTCGGCGATCTGGAGCTGCACTACAGTCGGGCCGGCCTGATGATCGGTCGTGCGGATTCGCGCCACGACCGCTACCATCTTTTCCTGGGCGATCTGCAGTTCGGCCGCTACGACGCCGGCGTCGCGCGCGCACGGCTCGGAGACGAGGCCGCGCTCCGTGTCGAACACGCGCTCCCCGAGTACGAAGCAGCCGGATACCTGCGACGCGGGGCGTCCGGCGCACTCGAGCTCACGCCGGACGGCGTGTTCTGGGGTAACACGCTCGCGGTCGACCTGCTTGGCCGCATCATCGAAGGAAACGGGGCGGCCCGTCCGGCCCCATCAGAGGAGAGAACAGTATGAAGACGCTTATCGTCTTTTCCAGCAAGACGGGCAACACCGAGAAGGTCGCTCGCGCGGTGCACGAGGCGATTCCGACCGCGGAACTCTACCCCGTAGAGTCCGCGCCGACGGTCGGCGCGTACGACCTCGTATTTTTCGGGTTCTGGGTCAACCGGGGCACGGCCGATGAGTCCGCGAGGGCCTACGTGGCCGGTATGCCGGAGAAGCCGGTCGCGCTGTTTGCGACGCTCGGCGCGTACCCGGACTCGGATCACGCGCGCACCAGCCTGGACAACGCGGCGGCGCTGATTCCATCGTGTCGCATCGCGGGGCGGTTCATCTGCCACGGCGCGGTTGATCCGGCGTTGCAGGAGAGACTTCGCGCGTTTCCTGCCGATCACTCGCACGCGGTCGATGAGGCACGCCTGAAGCGGTGGGCCGACGCGTCGACGCATCCCGACGAGGCCGATCTCCGCAATGCCCGCGAATGGGCGCTACGGGTGATCGAAGAGCTCGATGCAAGGTCAGGCTGAGCCGAGTCGTGAGCGTTAACAGCTGCCGACTTATCTCTATCTGCAACTGTCCGCGCACTCAACGTCCGTCCTTCACGGCTCCAGTCGGTAGAGCGTAACAGTTCCGTCGTCGCCTCCGACCGCTAGCATGCTGTCATCCGGGCTGAAGGCGACCTGGGTGATCGCGGAATTTAACCGACGCTCGCTGACCGGGCTTTCACTGCCTATCGGGTTCCAGAGCACGAGGCGCCCGTCAGCGTCGCCGCTCGCGAGCAGCTGCGTACGATTGCCGAACGCGAGCGCTCTCACGTGCGACTCGTGCCGCTCCAGCTGGATCGGGCGACGCTTCTCCGGTCCTTTCTGTCCGCTGCAGTCCCAGACCGTCGGCATTCTTCCGCCTCCGGTTGCCAGATGTCGCCCGCTGTGATCCCAGCTCAGCTCGAGCACCTTGGTCTCGAAACCCCACATCTGGAGATCTTTGCCTTCTTTGATGAACCAGAAATGAACGGTCGAATCCTGATCGCCTGTTGCCAGGAACCGCTTGTCCGGGCTCCAGCGAACCACGAGAGAGGAGCCTTGCCAACGGAATACCCGCACAGGGCCGGTTGTACCGACCCGCCATATAGTCAGCGTCCCGTACGCCGTCGCAGCAAGGCGGTGCGTGCCCGGTTCCCACGCAATATCTGTTACGGTGCTCGCGTGGCCGTCGAACACGAACGCGGGCTCTACGGGGATCTCCGGATCTCCGTCGGCACGCGTGTGCGACGGCAGCTCCAGCATGTCGAAGACGAGCACGGCGCGCTTGGATGCGACTGCCGCGTACCTCTGATCCGTGGATAGTCGGACCCTCTCGCCCCAGCCCGGCAGCCGACCGGCGCAGACTGGTGAGCCCGTCGCGCCATGGAAGAGCACGCGGTCGTCCTGACCGCAGGTTACGGTGAGCGCTCCATCGTCCGCCATCGTGACCGACGAGGTGCCCAGGCCGTGCCCGGGATGACTCCATTCCCGGAGTCCTTTCTGCGTATTGAAGCACGCAACGGGCCCGTCGGCCGACGCCACGGCCAGGCGCACGCCTTCGCGAGACCAGGCAGTCGCCGACACGTAGCCCTCGATATCGAACGCGATCGGATCGGCGTCGGATAGGCGACTGATCACGCCAGGCATCGGCGGAATCCCGTCTCGAGCTCAGTACGATCAAGGTTGCGCCCGATGAAGACAAGTGCGTTCGAGCGCGCTTCGCTCGCTTGCCACGGTGCGCCCGGTTGCGAGTCCATCAGCATATGTACGCCTTGAAACACGAATCGGCGGTCATACCCCGCGACAGCCAGTACCCCTTTCATCCGGAAAATGTCGAGCCCACGCTCGCGGATCAGTACCGTTAGCCACCGGTCGATCTTCTCGATCTCCAGGTCACCAGCGATCGTGATTCCGACCGACGTTACCTGGTCGTTGTGCTCATGATCGGGTTTGAACTCTCGTTCCATCGATGGCGTGACCGGCTCGTTCGCTCCGTTCGCGATGCGGAGATCGAATTCTTCCGGCAGGTGTTCCGTAAAGAGTGTGTAGGGGCCACTACGTGCAATGGAAATCGACATTCTGTGAAGATCCTGGCTCAGTCGCAAACGGTAAAGCCGTGGCGCAGGGACCAACGCGGTCCCGTCAAATGCAGGCCAGTGATCGTCGGAAAAAATTCGGACGGCCGACTCCACGAATTCATCGATCGCATCTCCTGCGCGGTTACCGCCCGCCGATAGTAACGCCAAGTCCATCGTCGGATCGGGCCCACCGGAGACGACGAGCTCATACTCGCCGGCCTCAAGCTGATACACGCCGGCCCACTCGAACGGGTACTCCGGCTCCAGGAATTTCGGGTCGACATCGAGAGCCCCATTGAGGTCGAATCCACCGATATCGAGAATACGTTCGAGCGGCAGCTCTGCGTGCGCCGTTCGATGAATCGTCGCCCGAGCGTTCATCCTGCGAAGCCTGTCTTCGACTTTTCTCACGTCCTCGGCACTCGCCAGGTCCGTCTTGTTCAACAGGATTACGTCCGCGAACGCGATCTGTTCGGATGCTTCGGATGCTTCGTCGAGCTGTCTATCGATATTCACCGTATCGACAAGCGTAACGCATCCGTCAACTCTGAGTTGGTGTGCGATCTCGTCATCCATGTAGAACGTCTGGATGACCGGACCGGGATCGGCTAACCCTGTCGTTTCAATGAGAATATAATCGAGCTTGTCGCGCCGCTTCATGAGCTTGCCGAGAATTCTTATGAGGTCACCGCGGACGGTGCAACAGATGCATCCGTTGTTCATCTCGAAAACTTCCTCGTCCGCCTGGATGACGAGTTCATGATCGATCCCGACCTCGCCGAATTCATTCTCGATGACGGCGATGCGCTTGCCGTGATTCTCCGAAAGAATCCGGTTCAGTAGCGTCGTTTTTCCGGAACCCAGGAACCCGGTTAGAATAGTGACGGGTGTTCGCTTGTCGGTTGCCGTGATGTCGTTCATAGTCTACTCCCCCCACCATATATAGTAATACGAAGTATTACGGTTTGGCAATGGGATTAACTTCTCGGTCGGATGAATATCTCGGAGTGATTACTCGCCACGCGCATACGGATCGATGATGCGAAAATGGGAATCGCTCGCGTGCCCCGGTGTATCGGCTAGCGGGCGCTCGTATTTGCCGATTCGGTGTCTTCTGTTTCCGCGTCTTCGGCGTCGAGCGCCTCGAGGTGTTGCTCGAACGGGTCGTCGCACGTGAACGCTCCCGCACGGTACGACGAGAGTTCTTCGTCGGTGAGAAGTGCATTCGCGTACCCGAGCCTTATCGCGCCAGCGTCCATACCGCGGCCGATCACGACGATCTCCTGTCGGCGGTCGGCCCACTCAGGGTCCCAGGTAGACGTGACCTCGGCGCGGGTCTGCTCGTCGTCCGCCCATTGCGAGCGATCGACCGCTGCCCACCAGTACCCGGCAAAGCCGATCTGCTTCCGCGGCCCCGCCTGGCTCAGCGAGAGGCACAAGGTCGGCTGCGACGCGATCCAGAAGAAGCCTTTTGCGCGGATCACGCCGTGCTGTTGTGCCTCGAGAAACGAGTACAGCCGAGCCGGGTGAAACGGGCGACGCTCGCGGATCGTGAAGCTCGAGATCCCGTACTCTTCGGTCTCCGGTACGTGAGCCGCGGAGAGCTCGGCGGCCCACGCGTCGCTGCTTTCGGCCTCATCGAGATCGAACCTGCCCGTACCGATCACCTTTTCTATCGGGATACGGCCGAAGCTCGTTTCGAGGATTTCCGCGCGTGGGTTCATCGTTCGCAGCAGGTCGAGGACTTCGGTGCGCTGATCTTCCGATACCAGGTCGGTTTTGTTCACGACGATCACGTCGGCAAACTCGATCTGATCGCTCAAGAGCTCCGCGACCGTCCGCTCGTCGTCGGGGCCGACGCCTTGTCCGCGCGCGACGAGCTCGCTCTCGCGCTGCATCTCTTGGAGCAGGTCCGGCGCTCCGACGACGGTGACCATCGTGTCGAGCCGTGTGAGCTCGCGCAGATCGTTTCCGTCCGGGTCCTCGAACGTGAACGTTTGCGCGACCGGAAGCGGCTCGGATACACCCGAGCTCTCGATGAGCAGGTACTCGAACCGGTCCTGTTGCGCGAGACGCGCTACCTCGCGCAGCAGATCCTCGCGCAGCGTGCAGCAGATACACCCGTTCGAGAGCTCGACGAGCTGTTCATCGGTGCGACTCAGCGCACCTCCGTCGCGCACGAGCTGCGCGTCGATGCTCACGTCCGACATGTCGTTCACTATGACCGCGACGCGGAGTCCCTCACGGTTCGAAAGAACGTGGTTCAAAAGCGTCGTCTTTCCGGCGCCGAGGTAACCCGAGAGCACCGTGACCGGCAACGGCTTCTTCATAGCTTCCCGGTCTCGTGGTACACCACGTGAGCGCGCGCGACGGGATCGTACTTGCGCAACTCGAGCTTGCCCTGGATGTTCTTTCGATTCTTCTTCGTATAGTAACAGTGTGGGCTCGCCGAGCTCTTCAGCTTGACGATCACGACACTCCCTTTCTTTTTTGCCATTGTTGCCCCTTTTTGTTCGTCGAGGGCAGTATTACTATGTAATACGTTTTATGTCAAGGCTTTTCAAACCCGCCGTGCGATCGCCGCGCGTAGATCGTTCATCGTCGACGCGTGTATGAGCCCGGCCTCGCGCAGGTCCACGATCACGTCTCCCGGTACTCGGCCTCCAAAAAAAACCCGGACCGACTGCGGTAGCAGGCTACGGAGGCGCACACACTCGTCAACGGTCGCTTTGTGGCCCGGGGAGTCGGCGTCGAGAGCCAGGACCACCGCGCTTGCGCCGAGCGTGCGCGCGCCGTGCGCGATCCCGGATGCCGGGAGTCCGGAACCCAGGTAGACCGGCGTGAGCTCGGCCGCGTGCACGTGAAGCGCTGCGCCGAGCGCGCCGATTTCGCTCGCATGTCCCGCCGGCGTCGCGATCGCGACCGCGTGACTGCCCGGCCGGGTTGGTGCGCTTGCGAGCTGCGACGAGAGGAACGTCCGGATCGTCGTCGTGAGAAAACGCGACCGGAGCTCGTGGTGTTCACCGTCGGCGCCGTCTTGAGCGTTACGTTCCGATGCGGCCTTGATGATCGGAAAAACGACGTCGTCGATCAACGCGAGCCGCCCCATGCGCGCGGCAGCACGATCGAGCGTTTCGATTAACCCCCGGCTGTCGAGTCGTGCAATCGCTGCGACCGCGTCGCCGACGGCCTCGCGTACCGCGTCGTCCGGACCGCGCTGCGGCTCCGTTCGATGCGACGGCTGCTTCTGCGCGCTGTCGGTTGTGCTCTCGGTCGCACCGCTCCACTCGACGCACGCTTTTTTGAGCTCGTCGTCGGTCCACGCCGCGATCTCGCCGATTCGGAAACCGCGGTCGAGCAGTGTGCGCAGCAACTCGGTACGCGCGAGCATCGCTTCAGAGTACTGTCGGCGCCCTGTCTCAGTTCGCTCGGGCTGGACCGCGTTGTACCGTCGCTCCCACGCGCGCAACGTCGCGGCATTGACGCCGGTCTTTCGTGCAACGGCCTCTATCGGGTACATCATAGGCGCCATTATGACCAACTGTAGAAGTTTTGTCAAGAAATCATACTCCAGTATCGAACAAAAATTAAACAAAAAGCAAACAAAAGGTAGACGTCTGGTTTCGATGTGAGTACTTTTCGTGTGTGGATGACGCGTGAGGCGGCGCAGTGCGGCCGAAGCGGTTTCCGGCTCGTGGTACACGAGTGAACAAAATTTCGGAGGTTTTATATGCGTTCTTTCAATCGAAGCCGGCCGGCCGTCGGTATGGTCGCCCTGGTCCTTTTTGCTGTGGTCGCCGCGACCGTGCCCGCGATGGGTATCGGACAAGCTGAGGCGCCGAGCGCGGTTTCACAGCCCGATATCGTCGAGATCGCCGTTTCGGACGGACGGTTCACTACGCTCGTTGCGGCGCTTGACGCTGCGGGGCTCGTCGAGACTCTTCAGGGCGATGGCCCGTTTACCGTGTTCGCGCCGACCGACGATGCGTTCGCCAAACTTCCGGCCGGGACCGTTGATGCCTTGCTCGCCGATATCCCGACGTTGACGAACATCCTTCTGTACCACGTCGTTTCCGGCGCGGTCCCGTCGAGTGACGTCGTGAACCTCACGTCCGCGACGACCGTGCAAGGACAGCCCGTCATGATCTCTACCTCCGACGGCGTTGCGGTCAACGACGCGAACGTAGTGATTCCCGACATCATCGCGTCGAACGGTATCATTCACGTGATCGATACGGTGATTCTGCCTCCGACGGCGGACATCGTCGAGACCGCAGTAGCCGACGGACGGTTCACGACTCTCGTCGCGGCGGTGCAGGCGGCCGGCCTGGTCGAGACGCTCCAGAGCCCGGGACCGTTCACGGTATTCGCGCCGACCGACGCCGCTTTCGCGCGGTTGCCCGCCGGTACGGTCGAGTCGCTGCTCGCAAACATACCTGCGTTGACCGACGTTCTGACGTACCACGTCGTGGCCGGGCGAGTCTTCGCGGGTGACGTCGTCGGGCTTTCATCGGCCGCCTCGGTGCAAGGCTCCGAGATCTCGATCGGCGTGATGAACGGATCGGTTACGTTGAACGGCGGCTCTAACGTCGTGATCACCGACATTCTCACGACGAACGGCGTGATCCACGTGATCGACGCGGTGATCCTTCCGCCGAGCAACTGATTCAGTCACTCCCTCTTTCGCGCGCGTCCGGTCGTTGGCCTGACGCGCGTTTTTTTGGTCAACGGACGATCGTTATGACCATGTTGACCAACGCTCCAAGAGAGACAACCGCCAACGGTATTCCGAGGTTAGAGCGCTTCTTTTCAACAGAGTTGCCGCAGCGCGGGGTTCTGCTGTATCGTGACCTGACTGAAAGACTCAGAAAGAGGCGTGGTCCGTGAAACCGCGCGGTCGGAGGGATGAGTGGAGTTGACCGAGGATCCGATTCCAAAACTGATCCCGAAGATCGCGGTGCCGTTTGCGCTCGGGATGATCTTCAACACGATGTTCAACGTGACCGACACGTTCTTCGCGGGTCGGCTCTCGACCGACTCTCTCGCCGCGCTCTCGCTTTCGTTCCCGATTTTTTTCCTTATCATCGGCCCGGGCCTCGGGATTCAGACCGGCGCGGCGGCGCTGATCTCGAACTCGATCGGCGAGAAAAACACGCGCGCGGCGGTGCGGTATCAGGTCCAGGCGATCACGCTCGGTTTTTTTGCGGTTCTCGTCGTAACCGCGGTGCTGTTTCCGTTGCTGCCGAGCCTGTACAGGTTCTTCGGCGCCGAGGGAGAGGTCCTTGCCGGAGGGCTCCGGTACATGCGCGTGATCGTCGGTGGAAGTTTTTTTGTGATCGGAGCGCAGGTGTTGAACGCGGGGCTTGTCGCGCGCGGTGACACGACCGCGTTTCGGAACGTCCTGATCGCGATGGCGATTTTGAACGTCGCTCTCGATCCGGTTCTGATGTTCGGCGTTACGGTCGCCGGGACGCAGATCGTGCCCGCGCTCCGAGAGACCGGCACCGCGATCGCGACGATTTTCCTGCAGGGTGTCGGCATGGTGTACCTGATCGGTCGCGGCATCCGCGGCGGCGTGTACGCGGGCGCGAAGCTGCGTGACTATCTGCCCGATCGCGCCGCGCTGCGCGATCTGATCGGGCAGTCGATTCCCGCGACGCTTGACCTCATGATTCTCACGCTCGGTACGTTCGTGATCACGTACTTTGTCGCGGATTTCGGCCGTGACGCGATCGCCGCGTACGGCGCGAGCCTCAGGATCGAGCAGATCGCGCTGCTCCCGCTGTTCGGGATCAGTACCGCGCTCGCGACGCTCGTCGGGCAGAACAACGGCGCGGGTCGGCTCGACCGCGTCGAAGAGTCGTTTCGTGTATCGATCAGGTTTTCACTCATCGCGGCGGTCGCGATTCTCGTTCCGGTGCTTCTCGCCGCGCCGACATTGCTGCGGCTCTTCACCGATACCGCCGACGTCGTCTCGATCGGCCGCCGGTACCTCTACATTCAGGGCATCACGTACTTCTCGTATATCCTGATGAACCTATCGAACTCCGTTTTGCGTGGACTCAAGAAGCCCGTGATGATCATGTGGGTCGGACTGTACCGCCAGCTCTTCGCGCCGCTCATCGTTTTCCCTTTGCTCGCGTACACGTTCGCGCTGCGCGTCGACGGGGTGTTCTGGGGTCTCGTGATCGTGAACTGGAGCGCCGCGGTGTTCTCGTACGTCTGGACGCGGAAACGCCTCGCGGACGCTCGCGTCGCCGCGTGACTTACTCAGCGCGGCGCACCGCCTCGTCGTAAAACGCTTCGATCGTTTCCCTGATCCCGCGCAGGCCGAAACGCCGAAGCGCGAACCTGAGCCCAAAAATCGACTCCGCGAACTCAATTCTCTGGTAGTACCGCACGTACGTGTACTCGCGCTCGTCGATCTCGATCCGCTTCAGGTACCACGACCCCGCCTGCGACGCGAGTTTTCCGTCCGGAGAGCGAACGAGCCGCGAGGTAAGCCCAAACTGCTCGGGCTCCGGCTCTTCTCCGCCGAAGCGCACGACGTGATGCGTCTCGAGGTCGTACTCGGCGCCGAAGAACAGGAACCGGAACGATAGTTGCGTCCGCTGCAGCCAGCTCAGCGGGTCGTCGGACAGTTTCTCGAGATCGGTTGCGCTGACGCGCGGGACAAATTGCGCGTGACTCTCAAACTCGATCAGAACGTCACGCATCGCACGGATCGACACGGGGTACACCGCGTGCACGTCGGCACGGCTCGAAACGACGACGCCGTCACGCGGATCGACCTCACCTCCGAACGTGATTTTGGTCGGGTTATCGATCAGATTCTCAAACTCGTTCTCCGGGTACGGTCCGAGCGGATACTCGTCAATGTTGTCCCAGTCGTGCGATAGCCGCTCGGGCACCGCAGCGGACGCGACCAACAACGCGATCGCGACAGTGAGCGCGAATCGGAAACGGTTGCGGCCAATCTCGACGATCATCCCATAAGCCTACCATCGTCGACGCCGGCGCGTCAATTTTCGGCGACGATGCTCGATGTTACATCACGAGATGCCTATTAGCGCAGGCGCCGTGCCTGTGGTATCATGCCGTCATTCCGACTTCAGGCAGGTGCACGATGAACACGACGATACCGACACGGTACACGATCCGGATCGACCCCGATCTTGC
This sequence comes from Spirochaetaceae bacterium, assembly GCA_007695285.1. Lineage (GTDB taxonomy): Bacteria > Spirochaetota > Spirochaetia > DSM-27196 > PXBQ01 > PXBQ01. The sequence goes on from REEC01000167.1 coordinate 24,393, forward strand.
AGAGCTTACGTTCACCGGGACGGTGAAGATCGATTTCGAGGCGCGCGAACCGACCAAGACCGTCGAACTCGACTGTATGGAACTCGATGTTTCCGGCGTGAAACTGCTCGTCGACGACCGGGATGCAACGCTCCGTTTTCACACGACAAAGGAGCAGCTCGTCGTCGAGCTCGGCCGTGCGTTTTCGGGCGAGTTCGCGCTCGAGGTGTCGTACGCGGGAGTTCTCGGCGACTCGATGGCCGGCCTGTACCGAAGCCGGTACGTGCACGAAGGTCGCGAAGGGTATCTCGCGGTCACGCAGTTCGAGGAGCGCGACGCGCGACGCGCGTTCCCGTGTATCGATCACCCGGCTTACAAGGCCGTGTTTGCGATCGAGATCGTGACGGCGCCCGGACACACCGCGATCGCGAATACGCACGAGATCGAGATCGAAGAGCTGGGCGAACGGGTCGTGCATCGATTCGCGCCGACGCCGCCGCTCTCGACGTATCTGGTGTTCTTCGGCGCGGGGCCGTTCGAGACGCTGAGCGACGAGTCGTGGCGTGTCCCGACGCGCGTCGCGGTCGCGCCCGGAAAGAGCAAGTACGCGGCGCCGGCTCTCGAGTACAGCCGAAAGTCACTCGAGTTCCTCGAGAACTACACCGGCATTCCGTATCCACTCGCGAAGATGGATACGATCGGTGTAGCGGATTTTGCGTACGGCGCGATGGAGAACTTCGGCGCGATTCTGTATCGCGAAAACTACGTGCTCACGTACCCCGAGAGCACGACTCGGCGCGAGACCGAACGGATGGTCGAGATAACCGCGCACGAGACCGCGCATATGTGGTTCGGCGACCTCGTCTCGCCGGCCGACTGGAAGTACGTCTGGCTCAACGAGGCGTTCGCGACGCTTTTTGGAAATCTCGTCGTCGATCACTGGTATCCCGAGTGGCGCACGATGGAGCAGCTGCTCGTGACCGGCACCGCGGCGGCGCTGTCGCGCGACTCGCTCAGCCGTACGATCCCGATCGAGTTCGCCGACGGTAGGGAAGTCGAGATCGACGCGTCGTCGGCCCCGATTATCTACCAGAAAGGCGCAGGGATTCTCTTGATGGTGAAAGGGTTTTACGGGGACGAGGTGTTCCGCGACGCGACGAACGCGTTCCTGAACGCGCACATGTACGCGTGCGCGAACACCGAAGGTTTTCTCTCGGCGTTCACCGCGCGGCTTTCTCCTGATCCCGAAGCGATCGCCGTCGCGCGCGAGATGTTGACGCGATGGATCACACTGCCCGGTTACCCCGTGATCTCGGTGCGGCGCAACGGACCCCGGCTTGAGCTCCGACAGAGCCGGTTCTCCTCGGCACGCGCAAAAAAACGCGCCGGAAGCCACTCGCCGGACGCAGACGCGGCCGAGCAGCCTCGGTGGATCGTCCCCGTCACGGGACTCGTGCCCGCCGATGAGCCGGGCTCCGGCGGAAGTATTCGACTTCTGTTGAGCGACGAAACCGCGACGATCGATCTCGACGCGGAGTGGTGCAAACTCAACGCCGCCGCGCGCGGATACTATCGGGTCTTCTACGAGGACCCCTCCGAGTGGGACCGGCTCGGCGAGGCCGCGGCGGCCGGGCGGCTGTCCGCGCTCGACCGGTACAGCCTGGTGTCCGACCTCGTCGCTTTTGTGCACGCGGGAACCGTGCGTCTCGAATATTTTCTCACGTTCCTCGAGAATTTTTTCGCCGACGAGACCGAGTACGTCGTACTGTACGGAATCGCCTCGGCGCTATCGGATCTCTTCGAGCTGCTCGGAGGAGACGAGCGCATCCGCGCGACCGGAATCACGGTACTCGAGCGGCTTTCCGACGATCTGCTCGCCGACCCGACCCCCGATGAACCGTACCGGAATGTACTGTTGCGCGACACCGTGCTCTGGGCGCTCGCGCTTTTTGGTACCGAAGCCGTCCGGACGCGCGCCGACGAAATAGCCGCAGAAATCGTCGCGGGCGACGCGGTGCACCCGGATCTATTTCCGGTGATGCTGCGATGCGCGTCCGCGTCCGACTCTTCGGTTGTCGGCTGGATTCGTGATTCGATCGAGAGTACCGATACCCCCGAAGGTCGCAAGTCGCATCTGCTCTCGGCGCTCGGTTCGGTCCGGGACGCGAAAGCGGTCGACGATATTCTTGCGTTTGTGATCGAGTCCGTTCCGGTTCGGAACAGGCTGTTTTTTCTGCGCTCCGCGTCGGCAAATCCGACGTTCCGGCCGTACCTGTGGCCGTGGTTTCTCCGTCACTTCGAGGCACTCTCGCAGATCCACGCGTATCACCTCGGCGCGACGTTCGCGACCGTGATCCCGTACGGCGGACTCGGGCGTGACAAGGAAGTCACGGGTTTCATCGCTGAGTACCGGAAGAACGAGCCGCGCGTCAGTTCGGGTGTTCTTGAGATGACGCTCGATCGGCTCGACGGGAACCGGAGGTTCATCGAACGCGAGGCGTGATCCATACTAGTGCAGACTATCGGACTAGTTGGTGGTTCAGTCTAAGCCGTCGAGGTCGGCCTCGCGCAAGAGCTCGGCGAGCTGATCGACGGCCCAGACGATACGCTCGACGTCGTCTTGTGAGAGACGCGTGATCCCGCTGATCAGCCGCTCGGGGACCGGAGGTGGACTCGTCGTGAGAAACTCAACTCCCTTCTCGGTCATCGCGAGATGTATCTGGCGCCGGTCGGCGCTCGTGCGCGTCCGGACGAGCAGACCCTGATTTTCGAGGCGGTCGACGATGCCCGTGACGGTGCTGTTGTTGAGCGCGACAATGTTCGTCAATGCGCTGAGCGTGATCGGCCCGTGCTCGTGAACCTCGCGCAGACACACGACTTGCGGAATCGTGATCTGATGATTCTCCTGAAGATACTTCGAGTACTTGTTGAACGCACGCGCGATCTCACGCAGTTTTTTGGTCAGATGAATAAAAAGTGGATCGAGCATCCGGTTTTCGGCGCCGTTCGTTTGTTCCGCCATAGCTACCACCGACGCTGAACGCGGTCAACCATGTTCATGCGTCTCTTATACTCCAAATATCCCAATTCGTCAATGTTGGCGATTTCCGGCCGGCACAAAAAAAATTCCGGGAAGGGGTTGAAGAAAAGTATATTACACGTATAATTGCTTCACGAATATTTCGTATCGAAAATATTTCTATCGAAATAAAAATATCGATATGAAACGGAGGAGCAATATTATGACGAACAAATTTTCTTCTAACGGCGACGGGAACGCCTACCTTTTCACGTCCGAGTCGGTCAGCGAGGGGCATCCCGACAAGCTCGCCGACCAGATATCCGACGCGGTTCTCGATGCGTGCCTGAAGGACGACCCGGAGTCGCGAGTGGCGTGCGAGACGTTCACGACGACGGGGATCGTCATTGTCGGCGGCGAGATCACGACCGATGCCGCGCTCGATATTCAACAGATCGCGCGCGACACCGCGGCCGAGGTCGGTTACACCGACCCGTCGTTTGGACTCGACGCCGGAAGCATGAGCGTCGCGAACATGCTGCACGCGCAGAGCCCGGACATCTCGCAAGGGGTTTCGATGGGCGAGGGCCTGTTCGACGAGCAGGGCGCGGGCGACCAGGGCATGATGTTCGGGTACGCGTGCGACGAGACTCCTGAGCTCATGCCCGCGCCGATCATGTTTGCGCATCGTTTGCTGCAGCGCGGCGCGGAGCTTCGGAAGGACGCGGCAATCGAGTGGATGCGGCCGGACGCGAAAAGTCAGGTTACGCTTCTGTACGATAACGACGGACCGAAGCGGATCGACACGGTCGTTGTAAGTCAACAACACGACCCGGAGGTCTCGTACGACGAGATTCGCGACACCGTGATCGACCGAGTCGTTACCCCGGTTCTCGGCGGCACGGATCTGCTCGACGACGACACGACGTACTACGTCAACCCGACGGGCCGGTTCGTCACGGGAGGACCGCACGGTGACTCGGGGCTGACAGGCCGCAAAATCATCGTCGACACGTACGGCGGAATGGGGCGCCACGGTGGCGGCGCCTTCAGTGGAAAGGATCCGAGCAAGGTCGATCGGTCGGCGGCGTACATGGCGCGGTACGTCGCAAAGAACCTCGTCGCGGCCCGGTTGGCGCGCAAAGCCGAAGTGAGCCTCGCGTACGCGATCGGCGTTCCGTTCCCGGTCTCGGTCCGCGTGCAGACGTTCGGCACGTCCGCGGCTAGCGAAGCGGCTCTCTCGAAAGCAGTCCGGGCGGTTTTTGACCTCTCTCCTGCCGGGATCATCGAGTCCCTCGATTTGAAACGCCCAATCTACCGCCAAACCGCCGCGTACGGGCATTTCGGACGACACGGCGACGCATTTCCGTGGGAGAACACCGACAAGGCATCGTCGCTCGTCGACGCGATCGGCGCCGACTATCAAGTCGAGACGGCGAAGGAGCCGGCATGGGCGCGGTGAACGTATACGGAGTCGGGAATCCGCTGATCGACGTTCTCGCCGCGGTCGAGGACCACGAACTTGAGGATCTCTCACTCGAGAAGGGAACGATGCGCCTCGTCGACGACGAGCAGGCCGATCGTATCCTTGCAGTGCTCGGCGAACGCGAGAAAGTATACGCATCCGGCGGGTCGTGTCCGAACACGATGAACACTCTCGCGGTGCTCGGCGTGTCGTCGGCGCTCGCGGGGTGTATCGGCGACGACGAGCTAGGAGGAATCTACATCGATGGGCTGCGCGAAGACGGCGTGATCTCGGACGTGACGCAGGTCGACGCGCCGACCGGCTCGAGTCTGGTGCTGATCAGCCCGGACGGGGAACGCACGATGTGCACGAGGCTCGGCGCGTGCCGACGTTTCTCACCCGAGTACGTCGACCACGGTCGCGTGCGCGACGCGCGGATGCTTCACTTCACCGGCTACATGTGGGACACCGAGTCGCAGAAGAGCGCGGTGTCCGCCGCGATCGAGACCGCGCGCGCGAGTGATACGACGGTCGTTTTCGACGTCGCCGACCCGATGGCCGTCGACCGGTACCGCGACGACTTTCGCGCGCTGATCGGCGGCTCGGTCGACGTACTCTTCGCGAATCGCGCGGAAGCGTGCGCTCTGCTCGACGATGATTCGCTCGGCGCGCGCGAGGCCGCGCGCGAACTCTCGTCGTGGTGCGGAATCGCAGCCGTGAAGGACGGCAAACACGGATCGAGTATCGGACTCGACGGTGAGAGCTCGTCGGTTCCCGGCGAGCCGGTCGACGCGATCGACACGACCGGAGCGGGCGACAACTACGCGGCCGGCTTCATGTACGGCTTGCTCGCCGGTGAGTCGCCGGCGGACGCCGCGCGGTACGCGTCGCACGTCGCAGCGCGGATCGTTCGGCAGCGCGGGTCGCAGTTTCGCGGCGAGGCGCGATCGGGCGTGCGGGCGGAGATTCACGGGCTTCGCGACCCGGTAGCGGCGTCGCGCAAGTAGTCGGCAAGAAAACAAGCGAAACAAGGGAGAAATATGAGTACAGCAGTAGCACAAGAGACGGACTGGAAGGTACGCGATCTCGGTCTTGCCGCGTTTGGGCGGAAGGAGATCGAGATTGCAGAGAAGGAGATGCCGGGATTGATCGCGACGCGCGAGAAGTACGGTCCGCGAAAACCGCTCAAAGGTGTGCGGATCACCGGCAGTTTGCATATGACGATTCAGACCGCGGTGTTGATCGAGACACTGACGGAGCTCGGCGCCGACGTCCGGTGGGCGTCGTGTAACATCTTCTCGACGCAGGATCACGCCGCGGCCGCGATTGTCGTCGGGCGACCCGAAGCGGGCGGAACGGCCGAGGAGCCGCGGGGCGTGCCGGTGTTCGCGTGGAAAGGCGAAACGCTCGAAGAGTACTGGTGGTGTACGCGCAAAGCGCTCACGTGGCCGAACGGCGCGGGGCCGGAGCTCATCGTCGACGACGGCGGTGACGCGACTCTGCTCGTTCACCGGGGGTACACGTGCGAGACCGACCCGTCGATCCTCGATGAGGACGACGGTGACAAGGAACTCGCGGTCGTGAACCGGATCCTCGAGCAGACGCGGGAGGAAGACCCGGATTTCTGGCGCCGAACCGTCGCGGGAATGAAGGGCGTTTCCGAGGAAACGACGACCGGCGTGCACCGGTTGTACCAGATGCAGCGCGAGGGCACCCTGTTGTTCCCGGCGATCAACGTGAACGACTCGGTGACAAAAAGCAAGTTCGACAATGTCTACGGCTGCCGCGAGTCGCTCGTCGACGGCATCAAGCGCGCGACCGACGTCATGATCGCCGGCAAGACCGCGCTCGTGTGTGGGTTCGGCGACGTCGGCAAAGGCTGCGCCGAGGCGCTCGCCGCGCTGCGCGCGAAAGTGATCGTGAGCGAGATCGACCCGATCTGCGCATTGCAAGCCAAGATGGCCGGGTACGACGTGATGCCCGTGGAGGACGCGCTTCCTCTCGCCGACATCTACGTCACCGCGACCGGGAACTGCGACATCATCACGGCCGAGCACATGGCCGGCATGAAGGACCAGGCGATCGTCTGCAACATCGGCCACTTCGACAACGAGATCCAGGTCGGCGCGCTCGAGAGCTATCCCGGGGTGATCCGCGACACGATTAAACCTCAGGTCGACAAGTACACCTTCGACGACGGGCACAGCATCTTCCTGCTAGCCGAAGGCCGCCTCGTTAATCTGGGGTGCGCGACCGGGCATCCGAGTTTTGTGATGTCGAACTCGTTCACGAACCAGACCCTCGCGCAGATCGAGCTCTGGGAGAACCCCAGGGAGATCGGCGTCTATACGTTGCCGAAACATCTTGATGAAGAGGTCGCGCGGCTTCACCTCGAGAAACTCGGGGCAAAGCTCACGACATTGACCGAGAAACAGGCACGGTACATCGGCATAGAACAAGCCGGACCGTACAAGCCTGATCATTATCGCTATTAATATTAAGGAGACCAGTATGCCGGTAGTAGAACGACAAGATTTTGGAATCGATCCGACGGCGGTGCGCGAGACCGACCACTATCAGCTCGAGTACATAGGCGGGTTCGTCGACAAGTGGGATCAGTTGATAAGCTGGGAAGACCGGGCCAAGGGCGAGGGCGATTTTTTTCTGCGCGTCCTGCGCGAGCACGGTGTCGAGCGCGTGCTCGACGTCGCCGCCGGCACCGGGTTTCACTCGGTCCGTCTGATCGAGGAG
>REEC01000200.1 GCA_007695285.1 Spirochaetaceae bacterium
TTTTCTTTCGTGCGCAGTCGAACGCGCGTCGATCAACGGAGATTTATCGTCTCCATTGTCGTCGCCGTCGTCATCGTCCAACGATCCAAGCATCTCCAGGATAGCCATCAGATAGTCCAGTTCATACGTGAAGTTACCGACCGTCATTGTTCCCGACACCGTATCCGGTGGACCGTCCGGACCGCGCTCATCGCTCCACGACACAGACTCACCCCACGACATCGATATGCCGTTCAACGCGATCGTGGAGAAAACGAAATCTGGTATCGAGACGGAGCCGGCCATAGTGATCTCCACCGCGCCGGACAACTCACCATCGTCTATATCAGCATCGATTTCAACGGTGATAAGGCCGGAGATCTCGAATCCTCCTCCAGATCCAGGCTGATAATCGGTAAGGGTAATTTCGAACGGGCCGTATTCCGCGTCTACCCATTCGATTTCGACGCCTCCGGAGCCATCCCACGGATCCTCCGACTCAAACGTGTAAAACTCGACAGCATACGGGAGGATCAAGCCGCCCACAAATCCTTGCAGAACTTCAACCGCCTGAACCGCGCGAAGAATATCGGTCATCTGGTACTCAACACCGTCAAACGCGATCGAACCCGACACTACGATGCTCAACGGTCCGTCGTCGCCGTCGTCTTCGCCGTCATCATCGATGTCAGGCATGATCCACATCGCATCAATGAACACGACGTCGACGAAATCGAAGTAGTCGCCCGTCACCTTCAAACTGCCGTTCATAAGAGCCGTGACGGTTTCCGCGTCGGCGTCGAACGAAACGTCGAGAACCACTTCGCCGTCGATTCCGAGGGATTGATCACCCGTATCCGGCTCAAAGCCGTTGAACGTGATCGTCATTGTGCCGCCGTTACCGGATTCGACGAACTCGATTGTAACATTGGGCGGCAGCGCCTCGTAACCGTCGGCATCTTCGTCTTGCCAGTTCAAGTCGAGGAAATCGAACATCATGAAGCTGAGGCCGATCGTCCCCTCGATTACGCTCAGCGGTGGAATCGCACCGCCCGGCGTGTACACAATGTCGTCGCCGTTGTCGCCATTGTCATCGCCGTTCGTGTCGCCGTTCGTGTCACCGTTTGTGTCGCCGTTCGTGGCACCGTTTGTACCGCCGTTGGCGGACGGACCGAAAAGCAGGTCGCACGATCCGAACGCGAACAGGATCGCGACCATGACCACGAGAATTCCCAGAAACGTTTTTACACTTTTCCTTTTCATCTCCGCTCCTTTGTCCGACGATCGGGACGTGAGCGCGACAGCCGGACACCGTGTGTGGTGTGGGCCGATGTAACCGCCAAGATGAAAAGCTTGGACCCGCTTTTTCACTAGTGTAGCACGGGTCTCGCGCGAAAACAACAAAAACCCGAATGAGTAATATTGACGCAAAAACAGCTTTATCTTTACTTTTTCCGTCAGGTTTGGCGACAGCACTCATGAGAGATCGGAGTCGAGAGTGGTTATCGTTGGAATCTTTCGGTGAACTCGGCGCGCCGCGCGGTTAGTAGCCGCGCGTGTGGTCGACGAGGTTCAGGAGCGGTTCATCGCGGGCGAAAAGTTCGAGGTTTTTTGTGAGCAGCGAGAAGCGGCGTTCGTTCTTGCGGTCGAACACGTTCATCGAGTGCGACGCGATGATCACGTTCGGAGCCGACCAGAGCGGGTGCTCGGGCGGCAGCGGTTCCGGGTCGGTTACGTCGAGCCCCGCGCCGCGTACTCGACCGGTCTTGAGAGCGTCGATCAGCGCGTCCTGATCGACTGCGGTACCGCGGCCGACGTTCACGAGGATAGAACCCGGCCTCATCGCCTCGATTATCTCGCGGCTGAACACGCCGGCCGTTTCCGGTGTGCCGGGCATCGCGAGCACGACCGCGTCGCTCCGCTCGACGACCGCGCGCGCGGCGCCTATCGGATGGAGTTCGGCGAGATACGCGGGAACCGTCGACGTGACCGTCCGTCTCACGCCGATCACGCGCGCACCGAGACACGACAGACGGTGCGCGGTCTCCGAGCCGATGCTACCGAGTCCGAACACCGCGATCGTCGACTCAAAGATCTCGAACGATGACTCGGGCATCCGCCATCGGTTTTCAAGCGTGTTTGCGACGTGAAAATGGACGCCACGCGCGACCGCAAACAGCAGCGCGAGCGCGTGCTCGGCGCCGGCGACGCCGAACACTCCGCTCGCGGTCGTTAACGCGACGTTGTCTCTGAGACGGGGATTTCCGACGTATCGGTCGGCTCCCGCGCTCGGAAGCTGGATCCAACGCAACGCGGGCATCGCGTCGAGCATCGCGTCGGACGGCCAGCCCATGAAGACGCTTGTCTCGGCGAGTTCGTCGGCGCTCCAGTTCGCCGGATCGACGATCTGGATGCGCGAACCCGGAGCGAGCCGCTCGAGTTCACGCCGGAAATTCTCGAAAAAGCCGTCGTCCGGGTAGAAATCGCCGCCGGGAGCAAACGTGAACTGAATTGGCGAGATCGGCATCGCGCGTTACCCGAACAGGCCGATGAGCCGATCCGAAAGACCGTTCTTGTCGGCGACTGTGAAAAGGTTCATGAGCACGTAATCGGGAAGGAGGAGACCGTTTGCGACCGCGTCGTCGCGGCGCTCCCACTCCATCTCACCCGGAAGGTACACCCGATCGTGGCCCGCGGCTTTCGGTGCGCTCCGGATCTCGGCGACCGCTTTTTTCATCCGGTCGGCAAATACGTGCGGCGCCATCATCGCATCGACGTCGACCGCTATATACGCCTGGCCTTGATCCGCGGGCTTCGGCTCGGGGTCGATCCAGCGGTTGATGCCCGAAAGAAAGGATGCCCCGGTCAAGATGCCCGACAGCACCTCGATCAGAAACGCGATGCCGTATCCCTTGTGCGCGGTCATCGGGACGATCGACCCGGTCCCCGGATACGACGACGCGTCGGTAGTCGGCTGCCCGTTCTCGTCGACAAGCCAGTTGTCCGGGATCGGAGTGCCGGCGGCTTTTGCGGTGAGAACCTTGCTGATCGCGACGACGCTTGTCGCGATATCGAGGAAAACGGGATTCTCGCCACGAACCGGTACCGCGTACGAAATCGGATTGGTGCCGATCGACGGTGCACGCGCGAACGGAACCGTCATGCAGACATCGACGTTCGACATCGACAGACCGATCAACCCTTGCCGCGCGGCGTGAACGGCGTAGTACCCGGCAGCGCCGAAGTGGTTGCTGTGTTTCACGCCGACGTACGCGATTCCCGTCCGTCTCGCCTTCTCGATCGCGAGGTCCATCGCGTACACGCCGCTCGCAGGAGGCATTGCGCCGTGCCCGTCGACAATCGCCCACGAAGGACCGTCGGACGCGATCTCGGGCTGCGCCGTCGCGTCGATCGCTTTGTGATCGACATTGTTCATGAGCGGCACGATCTGGCGCGTACCGTGCGTAAAAACGCCCCAGGTATCGGTCGTCACGAGCACGTCCGCGGTCGCCCGCGCGTGATCAGGCGTAAGACCGTGCCGCACCATGACCTCGGTGCAGAATTCATGGAGCGCGTCGATCGGGATTCTTTTTCCCACACACGCTTTTTGCTGTTCGTTCATCGGTTAACTCCTTACGTGTACTCGACCTGAACCTTGATGACGCCGTCCTTCGCGATCGAGACGTCCATCGCTTTCTGCATCTCTTCAAACGGAAAGACCTGAGTGATCATCGGCGCGATCTCCATGCGTTTTTGTGTCGCCAAGGTGATTATCTGCGGAAAAACGTGCGCGTATCGGAACGATCCGTACACTGTGAGCTCTTTACTCATCACAACGTTCGCCGGAAGCGTCACTTCCGCGGGTTGTGTCCCGATCTGAACGACGACCGCGCCACGCCCTGCAAGCTCGAACGCCTGCGAGAGCGCGCGCGGCGACCCCGACGCTTCAAATACCGCGTCGAACCCGTCGGGTGCGGCCGCTTTGATGTCGTCGGCGAAACTCGGGGACGTCGGGTCGAACGCATCCGTCGCGCCGTGCGCGACCGAGAACTCGCGCGCGAAAGGCGCGATATCGCTCACGTAAATTCGGTCGATTCCCATCGCGAGCGCGGACAAAACAACGGTCTGGCCGATTGTTCCACCACCGGTCACGAGCCCGACTTTGCCTCCGAGCGAGCCCGCGCGTATCACCGCGTGCATCCCAACCGCAAGCGGCTCGATGAGCGCTCCCTCGCCGTAACTCATGCCGTCGGGCACGTGGAAACAGTTTCTTGCCGGCGCTATCACGTACTCGGCAAATCCACCGTGGAGATGCGGATAACAGCTGGCGCTGCCGTAGAACCGCATCGCCGAACACAAATTGTAACGCCCCGCCTTGCAGTAGCGACACTTCCCGCAGAACAGCCCCGGTTCGACCGTTACTCGATCGCCGAGTTTCACCGTCTCGACCAACGAACCGTGCTCGACGACTTCGCCGGAGAACTCGTGCCCGAGCGCGAACGGCTCCTTCGGTATGAAACTACCGATCCCGAAGTGCTGGTAATAATGCATGTCGCTGCCACAGATGCCGACGCGCTTGATGCGGATCTTAACCTCATCGGGACCGGGTTTTGGGTCAGGAATCGTTTCCAATCTCATGTCTTTGGGACCGTGAAGGACAAACGCACGCATAAAATCGCTCCGTGGCTGTGAATTGTTGGAAAAATCGGTCGTACCGCGACGACTACAGTCTTCCAGCGAACCAATGATCATAATACCTGAACCGGAACGTCGACGCAAACGGTACGCGCGAATAGTGCAAAAAAAAGCCGCAAGCCCTACGCCGAATCGCGGGCGAGCGAGAAGTCCGCCTTCTTTTCTTCGATCGAGACGCGCCTGATCGCGACGCGGACCGGATCGCCGAGACGGTAAACTTTGCCGGTCTTTTGGCCTTGCAGCTGGTAATTCTCCTTGTCGTACTCGTAGCGGTCGTCAGAGAGTTCCGAGACGTGTACGAGGCCCTCGATGAGGTAATGCGTTAACTCGACAAAGATTCCGAACGACGTCACACCGGCGATCACTCCGTCGTACACCTGTCCGATCTTGTCCGCGAGGAACTCCATCGACTTCAGCTTCGTGTACTCGCGCTCCGCAGCGACGGCGCTTTTTTCCCGGGCCGAACACGTTTCGCAGATCTCCGCGAGCGAGGCAGTGAGTTTCGCCGGAGCCTTCGGGCGCCCCGCGGCGGCGTATTTCTTGAGGAGCCGGTGAACGACCAGGTCGGGATACCGGCGAATCGGCGACGTGAAGTGCGTGTACGCGTCGAACGCCAAACCGAAGTGTCCGATATTTTCGGTGCTGTACACGGCCTTCGTCATCGTTCTGAGCGCAACTTTCTCGACGAAGTCCTTGAACGGAAGGTTCTCGATGATGTCGAGCAGCTTCCTGTAGTCGTCCGGCGTGAGATCGCCGTCGACTGGGTACGAAATACCGAGGCGTTCGAGAAGCGTCAGGAACGCGCGGACGTCGGTATCCTCAGGCTTCTCGTGGACGCGGTAAACGAACGGAAAGACGGGAGAACCGGACTTCTGTTTCCGCTTGAACACGCTCCGGGCACGGCCGGAAATATCGTGGTTCCTCGCGATAATGTGGCGCGCAACGGTCCTGTTCGCGATCAACATGAACTCCTCGATCAACCGGTTCGCGTCGAGACGCTCGCTCGGACGGACCTCGTACGGGATCCCGTTCTCGTCGAGCGAGATCACCGGCTCGGTGCTGTCGAAATCAACGCTTCCGGTCTGCTCACGCCGGCGACGCAGGATCGTGCTCAACATCATCATGTGATGAATCGTCCGCGCGAGCGGATCGGCCGCGCCGTCGATGATGTCTTCCACCTGCCGGTACGTAAAACGTCGCGTGCTACGGATCACGGTCTCGGCGATTCGGTACTCGCGGACCTCGCCGCGCGAGTCGATCGACATGATCACGCTGAACGCGGGTCTGTCCTCGTTCGCGCGCAGGCTACAGAGGTCGTTCGAGAGCCGTTCGGGCAGCATCGGAATGACGTCGCGCACGAAATAAACCGATGTCCCTCGTTTCGCGGCCTCAAGATCGATCGGCATTCCCTCTTCGACGTAATGACTGACATCGGCGATATGCACTCCGAGCTCGAAAAACCCGTTTGGAAGCTGTTCGAGTGAAACCGCGTCGTCAAAATCCTCGGCTTCGTCGGGATCAATCGTGACGCAGACGGCCGTGCGAAGATCCTCTCGGCGGGCGATCTCTTCGCGCGTCAAACCCGACTTGAGCTTCCCGAGCGCGTTCTCTACGTCTTTCGGGAACTCCATCGTGAGGTTGTGCGCGCGTGCGACGACGCGCGCGTCGATTCCCGGATCCGATGGCCGCCCGAGAACTTCAAGAACTCGTCCGATCGGTGTTTCAGCCGGATCGTCCCAGCGTACGAGTTCCGCGACGACAATCTGCCCGTCTTCGGGGCCCGCCGTTCCGCGCGTGGGCTTTTCGTCACCGCGAGGAATCGTGAGAGCTTTGTTTATCCTTTCGTCCTCGGGCATCACGACCGCGTATCCGTCCTTGCGCTTGAATATGCCGACGATCTCCGCGTTCGCGCGGTTTGTGACCTCGACTATGCGGCCGACGGGGTTCTTATCGGCGGGTTCTCGGAGGATCTCGGCGACAACCGAATCACCATCGAGCGCCGTGAAAAGGTTCTCAAACGGAACGAAAATATCCCGCGCCTCGGGCATCTCGACAAAGCCGAACCCGCGCGACGTTACGGTGAGTTTGCCCGACACGGTCCGGCCGTTTCCGGCGGTGGGGCTCGCGCGCCGCTTTCGTGGCGCCGATTTGGCCGCGGCGAGTTTCGATGACGGTGGTTTCTTAGCCGCCGTTTTACTTTTCGGAGAGCGGATCTGCGGACGGCTTTCGGTCTGCGTGGTCTCCGTTGTCGGGGCCTTCGCGGCGGCTTTGTCCTCTGCCGGTTTGCGCGCAGGTCGGCGGCGGCGCGGCTTCCGTTTTTTGGGTTCTTCCGAGTTCGGTGTTTTCTCTGTCATTGGTTTTCCTTCTATCGGCCCGAGGGCGTTCTTGATGGGCGGCGGTTTGAGTGCGTACACACAATGATACACTGAATTTCGAATCGCGATAAGACATCAGACCAATGCTAAAGGACCGCTCTCGGATTGTGGTGGATTTCCCCTGTGTTTGACCATGGCGAATTTGCCGCTATAATCCGGGAAGATGCATACG
>REEC01000256.1 GCA_007695285.1 Spirochaetaceae bacterium
CGACGCCCACGCGCCGCGCTTACGCCAGATCTCGACCCACTGCGTCTTACGCTCGGCCGCGTTTCTCCGGAACGGTGCGACCGCGGCGAACATCACGATCCGCGTCAGGCACCAGAGCCCGAGCATCCGGACGCAGAGCGCGGCCCGAAGCGGCGCGTAGTGAGCGCGGCAGAGCTGGACCTTGGCCGTGAAGAGCCGCACCATCTTGTCCGCGCGTTTCGGCTCCGACGCGCCGCCGTAATGCACGATCCGCGCCTCGGGCGCCAGGACCGGAGAAAGCCCCGCGCGCGCCGCGCGCAGGCAGAGATCCGCGTCCTCGCCGTACATGAAGAAGCGCGGATCAAAACCACCGAGTTTGGACCACTCGGTGCGCCGCATCAGAAAGAGGCAGCCCGTCACGATGTCCGTCGGAATCGGAGAACTCCAGTCACGGCCCGCGAGCGACTCCGGGTTGAAAACCTTTGAACGCGGAAACAGCTTCGCGAGCCCGACGGCGACGCAGAACAGACTCCACGGCGTCGGCTTCATCCATCCCGCGGTCGGGTTCGGCGAGCCGTCGGCGAACACCGTGCTTCCGCCGTACACGCCGTACTCCGGGTGCGCATCGGCGAACGCGACAAGGGTGTCGAGCGCGTGGTCCAGGACGACCGTGTCCGGGTTCAGGAGCAGAACGTACTCGCCGGTCGCGTGCTCGGCGGCCATGTTGTTCGCGCGCGCGAACCCAAGGTTCTCTTTCAGCGCGAACAACGTGAGCTCCGGGTGCCGGTCTTCCGGGTACGCCGCCCGGATCGCCTCGGCGCTGCCGTCGCTCGAGTTGTTGTCGACGATCAGGAGCTCAAAGCTTCCGGGCGTAGTCTCACGGTACACCGATTCGATGCAGTCGAGCGTGAGCGCGCGCGTGTTGTAGCTCACGATGATGATCGACGTCTTGACGGGAACCCCCGTTTTATCAGATCCCACCGGTTCTCTCACAGCTCCTCGACGCGAAGTTCGATGCTCGATGACGGAATCGAAAACTCGAGCTTCGCCTTCAGAACCGCAGCCGCCTCGGCCGACGTGCCCGAGAGAAGCACACCGATCTCGGCGTCGTTCAGCCACCCGACGTGGTCGGTGTCGCGTACGTGAGACGTGAGCGTCTCGACGACGTTCCGCACGACGCGCCTTTTCCCAGCCGAACCGTTCAAGTGGCAGACGAGCATCGCGTTCGGCTCTCCGTTCCGGCGCGATTTCAGCCTTTCGTACTCGATCAGGTGCGAAAGCTCGACCGTCGAGTACACCCCGTCGGCGCTGCGACGGCCGACGCGGCTCTGCGATGCAAGCACCGGCGTCCATGTTCTCTCCGCGCCGCCGGTCCCGCTCAGTTCTTGATGTTTTGAGTCGTAATCATAGGTGCTCACGTTTTTTACCTCCCCGATCGTTTATTCTTCATTGTACGCGTGTTCTTGCACGTCCTGCCGGAACTTCAGCGTCGCGTCGAATCGGACCCCCACCCCGTCGCGACTATGGCGGACGACCTTCCCGTCTACGCGTATCTTCACCTGGTTTGTCGCGTTCACGAGCTCCGGCAGACTCTTGATCACGGTCTGCATCTCGATCGTGATCCGCGTGCCGATCCCCGGCGGATGGTCGATGCAGAGAAACGCACCGTTCGCCGAGATATCGCGCGTCTGCGCGGACAAGAACGCGTCGGTCGCAGGGCCTCTGCCGCGCGGTATCACGACCGCCGGCATCTCCAGTTGAAACCGCGATAACCGCCGACGCTCGCTCTCGGTTTTAACGGGCTGCGATGATGTTGAAAGACCCATTCGGACCTCCGTCCCGGTCAGGTTTATTGGCGTTGATCACTCGTACCGGTACAGCACAACGCTCAGTTCAGGACGAACAAAGACGTTCAGCTCATCGTCGAGCAGCACACGCGTCACGAAGGAAAAAGCCGGGCCGAGCGGAGACCGGACCGTGAGGCCGATGCTCGGTCCGTATAACACGGTCATGCGCCGGCGCGCAAACTCAAACAGCGTGGGCTCTTCGTCGACCGGATCGTCGGTATCCAGAACCAGCGTCGTCGCGTACGCCGAGTGTTGAACACGGTACACCGCGTCGAGTCCCATGCGGAACGCGACGGTACGGTCGGAGCGGAACTCGCGGGAGAGCCCGAAGCCGAACGTGTACACCGTTCGTGCGCCTTCCGAGACAGCCCCGGGTTCAGCCCTCTCTTCGAAAAGATCGCGAAGCTCGGCCGCGACGATAACCGGATCGACTAGTACCAGACCGTACGTCAGGCGCAGTTGCATCGAGAACGGAACGCCCGGCTGCTGCCGTATCGGCATGATCGTGTACAGAAACCCGAGCGCGATGTTTGTCCCGTCGTCGTCGGCGAAACTCTCACCCTGGCGCGAGACGTACGCGCCGATATCCATCGTCCCGCCGATCGAGAGCCCGATCGTATTGCCGATCTCGAGCATCGAGGGGTGCAGAACTTCGCCGAACAGACCGACTCCGATCCCGTTCGCTCCGTGCTCGAGCTCGAGGCTCTGCGCGGAGACCGCGCCCGCTGCGCAGAGAAACGCCGCGCAGAGAAACGCACGGCGCGCCCACGTCGTCCGCGGGACTCTCACCGGAGCGCGGCTCATCGGTGGTCCGCCGACGGTGAGTCGGTCGGCGCGGCGTGAAGGCGCTTGAGCCGCCGGATCACGGCTTCTCCGACAAGCCCAAACACGGTCGGAATCGTACGCAGGATGATCCACAGATCGAGGGCGAGCGACATCGTTCTCTGGTACTTGATGTCGAGCCGGATCATCTCGGCGAACGAGAGCTTGTTCTTGCCGCTCACTTGCCACAGCCCCGTGAGGCCCGGCAGGATGTCGAACCGGTGACGGTGCCACCGGTGATACTCGGCGGCCTCGTACGGGATACACGGCCGCGGTCCGACCAGGCTCATGTCACCTTTGAGGATGTTGTACAGCTGCGGCAGCTCGTCGATGCACGAGACGCGCAGGACTTTGCCGCCGAAGAAGATCCGCGGGTCACCGTCGTCGAGTTTTTCCATCTTCCCGTTTCCCTGAATGAAGCCCGCGGCGTACTTCGCGTGCAGATTCTGATCGTTGTTCGGGTGCATCGAGCGGAACTTGATGAAGCGGAACGCGTGGCCGCCGCGCCCGATGCGGTCTTGGGTGAAGAATACCGGCCCCGGCGAGACGATCTTGATGAACACCGCGACGAACAGAAAGAGCGGCGCAAGAACGATCAGCCCACAGAGCGACCCGAAGATATCGAGCGCCCTCTTCCATCGTGGGACCGGAGGCAGAACCGCGTTTGAGAACCCGTCGCTGAACTCGATTCCGTCGGGGCAGCCGGCGGTCGCGGCGCGCGGATCTCCGGCCGCCTCATCGCTCACGGAGTGACTCGACAAACCGACGCGCCCGCAGAGCGCCGGACGGTCGCGCACGAGCGCGTCGATGAACGTCTGCGCTCCGGACGCATCTGTCCCCGGGAACAGCGCGCCGATTCGAGCGGCGCCGAACCATCCGAGTGAGTCGGTCGATCTGATTCTTTTTTTGATTGTCTCGATCAGCGTTTCAAGGTCTACTCCGTCGGAGGGCTCGAGGCCCGCGACGTCGACGGTCACAAGCGTGACCGGAGAGTCCGATCGGTCCGAGCGGGTGCGCTCGTACCGGATCAGCGTCTCAAAGAAGTCTTCGGAGTAGATCCCGAAAGGTCCGATCTTGGAACCAAGCGAAAACACTTGCTTCCATCGCTGGTGGGATCGCGATCGACGCGATTGCGGTTGGGTATTTTTTTCTGTTCTGTGGTTTTTTGATCTGTGGTTTTTTACTTTGAGATTCATTGGAAATTCCTTTTTAAATGACCGTGCGCGTGGGGCCGGTGTCGAGAGCAGCCCGTGTAAACACCGGTGCGCGACGGGAGGGCGGACCGGGTCCATTGTCGTCTGGAGAATCCAGGACAACCCGGTTAGCCGTCGATATGACGCCGATCGTGCCGCCGAAACAGGCTCCGATCAACGGGCGGATAGTTCATCCACCGTTTCGTGTGCAACAGTACCGCGTTTCGGCCGAGAGATGAATCGAACGAGAGTATGCGTTATTTCGTATAATACATGACTACCGCGTGTTAACCCTTTCCGGGTTTTCAGTAGTACCGATCGTCTCATTGGGTGATACGAAACAACCATGCTACAGGTTTTGCGCGCCCCAGAGAGCGGCTTGCATCCGGTTCGGTGCGTCGATCTTTTTGTAGATCTTGTAGACGTGCGTCTTGACCGTGTTCGGGCTGATGAAGAGCTTGTCGGCGATCTCTTTGTTTGTGGCGCCGATGCAGATCAGACCGATGATCTCTTTCTCCCGGCGCGTGAGCTTGTGCGCGATCACGCCGTTCGTGAAGCCGTTCGTTCCGTTGTGCGTCTCGTGCGTGCGTCCGACCGCGGCCTCAAACAGAGTCTCACGCGAGATCCAGACGCCGCCGCCGACAAGGGCCCGGACGCCCTTCACGACCAGGTCGAACGAGTCGTCCTCGTAGAACAGTCCACGTATGCCGCGCGTGACGTAGTCTCGCGCGTCGGCCGCGTGTCGATTGACGTTCATCAGCGCGGTGAGCACGCCTTCGGCCTGGTTGGCGGCCGCGATCTCCTCGAGCAGGCTTCCGATCTCGACGTACGACGCGTCGATCAGAAGAACCGACGTTCCGTCACGACGGAGCGACACAATCGAGAGAGCCTCGTGCGCATCGACGTGAAGCGAAACGGAAATGTGTTCCGAGAGCCGGTCGGCAAAACAACGCGATTGAACGGTCGGGCGCCCGATAAGGTACACGCGCTCCTCCGGAGTAGTACTACTTTCCTGCATATTTTTTACCTCATTCCACTTTTCAACGCATATAATACTACTTTTTTTCCGTTATTCCACCGTATTTTCGAATAAATCTCTTTTTTCTCCCGACATTTCGATATGCGAGTAGTACGGTGTGCCGGCGTCATACTCAAGTACTGTTCTTGTCGTACTTTAAGCGATCGCGTCTCAAACCGGTCGAAAAACACCCGCGCTTTGCGGTATATTACTTCTACGATGGATCAGGACAGAACACTCCCGCAAGAACGAACTCTTTTGGAAGGGCTGCTTCATTACCTCGGAATCATCCTTCGCTATAAATGGTTCATTCTCGTCGTCACGATACTCGCCGCGGCCGGCGTCGTCGCATTTTCGATCCGGAGCCTTCAGCTTCCGCCGGAAGAAAGCCCGTTGCCGAACCGGTACCGCGCGTACGCGCGGCTCTTGCTGCGCGACGAGGCGCAGGACGGAATGGTCGCGATGCTCGAGGCGCTCGGCGCCCCCGCACCGCGTGGAGGTACGGCCGGATCGGGTCGGCTCGTGCTCGAGGTTTTCAACAGCCGCTCGTTCATCGACCGGATCATCGAGATGAACGACATGGTCGCGTACTACGACATGGCCGACGCGACGCGCACGCAGCAGCGCGATTTCGTGCGCTCGAACACCGGAGGCGGACTCGACGCGCAGGCCGGCATCCTGACGCTGAGTTACGAGGACATCCGGCCGGAGTTTGCGCAGCAATTCGCAAACAGCATCGTCGACGAACTCGACCGGTACTTTCGCGACCGCGGGGGGCTGACGCGCGGCGTCGTGCTCGAGTCGCTACGAGAGACGCTCGCGGCGGTAGAGAGCCGCGTGGCGAGCATAGAGGCCGAGATCCGCGCTTTCCAGCAGCGCTACGGCGTCTTGACGGTCGAAGAGCTCGCGACGTCGCAGACGGCGATGATCCGCGGGCTCGAGGCGGACCTTGTCACGCTCGAGCGCGCGATCCGCACGCAGACGGAGCGCACGCGGATCGAGAACGATCCGGAGCTCATCCGGCTGCGCTCCGAGCGCGACATCGTCTCGGACCTGATCCGCGAGATCGAGGCCGGGTACGCGGGCGGCGAGCGCACGATGCCGCCGCGGTCGCAGTTGCCGCAGCTCTCGCTCGAGCTCGGCCGGCTGCGCGCGGACCTCGAGCTCCAGCAGCGTCTGCGCACGTCGCTCCAGGAGCAGTACGAGATCGCACGGCTCTCCGCGGAGGCGAATCCCGGCTTTACGATCCTCGAGTACGCCGAACTCCCGGACGAAAAGACCGGACCCGCGCGCGGACAGATCTCGATGATGGTCACCGCGGGCGCGTTTGCAGGGAGTATTTTTCTTTCGTTCCTGCACTACGGCTACAAGTCGATCAGGAAGGACCCGAAGCTCATGAAGATGCTCAGCCCGGAGAAGGGAACGTAGACAATGATGCGTCCGACACACACAGAACGCGCGCTTGCGCGCCTCGCCCTGACTGCGGCGCTTCTGCTCACGACCGCCGTGTTCCTGCCCGCGCAGACCACCGAGCGACGGTTACTCGCGCTTCCGCCCGAGGTCGCCGGCACCGCGGTCGTCGACCCGGCCGAGCGGTTGCAGCTCGCGGTCGCGAACAGCCTCTATCCCGTAACGCCGGGCGACGTGTACGCGCTCACGTACCTCCGCGCGGGGGATCCGGTCGTGACCGAACTCACGGTCGAGAACGACTACACGATCAACATGGGGCTTTTCGGCCGGCTCGACGTCCGAAACACAACGTTCACCGAGCTCAGGCCGCGCATCATCCAGACCGTCGACGACGCGCTGCCGCGCAGCCTTCCGTCGGTCGCGATGACATCGGTCGGCGTGTTCCGCGTCCGTGTGCTCGGCGCGATCGCGCAGAGCCGGAGCGTCACCGCGTGGGGCCTCTCGCGGCTCTCGGACGTCGTGCGCGACAGCCTCACCGCGTACAGCTCGATCAGAAGCATCACGATCGTCTCAGCCGCCGGCGTCTCGACCGAGTACGACTTGTTCCGCGCTCTCGATTTGGGCGACGAAAGCCAGGACCCGCTGATCCGGCCCGGCGACACGGTCACGATCGGTCGCGCCGAGAGAGTCGTGCACGTCGGAGGAGAAGTCAACCAGAGCGGCCGGATCGAGCTTGCACCGGACGATTCGCTCGCCGATGTCCTCGCGTACGTTCGCGGCACGACCGCCCAGGCCGACCTCTCGCGCGTGCGCGTGAACCGGACCGAGGACGGTACGGTGAGAACACATTTTGTCGATCTCACGGCGCTTGACGGCCGGTTCGAGTTGGCCGACCGCGACATCGTCACGGTTTTGC
>REEC01000236.1 GCA_007695285.1 Spirochaetaceae bacterium
ACGCGTGCGTCGCGAACTCAGTTACTGCTGTGTTACTTGAAGAACAGGAAAGACTCAAACGAGACGTCGTGGAACACGACGTTCGGGTTCATCTCGATCACGAATCCGATCGTCGCGGCGACGTCCTCGGGTTTCATGAACTTCTCGCGCGGCACGTCGCGGTTGCCCCAGAACGTCGAGTCGATCGGTCCGGGGTTCATCGTCGTGACGCGGATGTTTTTTTCGATCAGCTGAAGCGCGAGCCCCTGCGAGAACATCGCGACCGCGGCCTTCGCGGTGCAGTACATCGGCGCATTCGGGTTCGCGCGCTTCGACGCCATCGAGCCGATGTTGATTATCAATCCGTTTGAGTCGGCTTCGACGTGCGGGACAAAATGCTTGCTACAGAGGAAGATGCTCTTGAGATTGACGTCGATGATCGTGTCGTAGTCCTCGGTCGGCATGTCCCAGATCTTCCCGGTCCGGCTCAAACCCGGCAGGTTCACGAGGATGTCCATCCTCCCGAAGCGACCCTGGACGTCATCGAAAAAAGCCTTGACCTGCACCTCGTCGACCGCGTCGATCGCTTTCGTCATCACGTCGAGCCCGAGACCTTTCAGTTCTTTTTCCTGCTCGGCGAGCCCTTCGGCGTCGTTCGACGTAATCGCGAAACTCGCTCCGCTGTTCGCGAGTCTCCGCGCGAGCGCGCGCCCGACTCCGCCGCTGGCACCCGGTATGACGATAACTCGGTTCTTTAATTCTCTCATCGGTTTCTCCTTGTGTTGTGTACTATTTGCGTACTTTTTGCGTACTATTGAGTACGTTTTTTCGGGCTAGAAGTAGCCGCCGCGGTCGACAACTTCCTTCGCGCTGAGCCCGTCCTCGACCCATTCCTTGATCTTTTCTTCATTGCGGCAGATCTCTTCGGCGCGCGTGAGCACCGCGTACGCGATCTCGCGCGGGATGATCAGAACGCCGTCTATATCGCCGAAGACAAAATCGCCGGGGTGGATGTGTACACGACCGATCTGGATCGGCGTATCGTACGACGTGATCCGGAACCGTCCGAGCATGCCGTTCGACGACCTGTACCGGACGAACACCGGGAAGCCCTGCGACAGCACCTTCGCGGTATCCCTGACCCCGCCGTCGACGACCGCGCCGCGGCATCCGCGCCGGATCGCGGTCATCGTCATGACCTCGCCCCACTGCGCCGACTCGTCGTCCTCGGACGTGTCCCACACGACGACCGAGTCTTTCGTGATCGCCTCGAGCATTTTCACACGCTCGGCCATCTCGTCCTTCACCTCGAGGCTCTTGGCACCTTTGATCGTGAAAGCCACGCCGACGACGACCATCTCTTCGCGTAACGGCATGATGCCGTTCGGCAACGTTTGGTACAAAAGGTTCATCTCGCGGAGCACGTCGTTTATCGCACCCGAGTACAGCACCTCGTACCGACGGCACATCTCTTCGAGCGGGACTGGGAAATCCACCGACTCTCGTCGAGCACGCGACGCCCTCAATTTTGTCAAGTCCATTCCGTCCATTGTCTTACCTTTGCCCGGGAAAGCACCCCGGACGACGTTGGGTATGTAGTTTTTGATTATACCGGCTGTTCGGTGCGTTTGACATTCATGAATCGGTCATTCTTTGTCGTTTTCGATACTCGCATCGCTCACCGATGGACACCGCCGACGCGACGGCGGTATAATCGCGTCGAATACCGATGAGTTACGACACGAGCGACGAGTACGATTTCTCGGTTTCCGACGTCGGATACGTGATCCAGCGCGCACCCGACCCGACGTGGAAGATCCGTGGGCTAAAAAACGACGAGTATCACCTGCTCGCGTACGCGTTGAGCGGTGAAGCGTACTACTCGTGGAGCGGCCACGGGTACACAGTCAAGAAAGGCGACGTGTTGTTCTTCCCCAAAGGTTTTGTCCATTCCGGCGCGAGCAAACCAAGCAATCCGTGGTCATTCGTGTACGTCGCTTTCGATATGCAGTACTTCGCACCGGCCACCTTCGACGTGTCGCACAAGATACAGAAGCTCACGACGACTTTGAACTCGCACCAGGTCTCGGCGTTGTTCACCGAACTGACGCACGTCTGGTCCGGAAAGCTCCCGGGGCACCTCGTGCGCTGCCGAAGCCTCGTGATGGAACTGCTTTTCCTCGTGATAAAAGAGACGCACCGTCTCGTTACCGCGAGCCGAATTCCGCACTTCTACGTCGTGAACAATATCGTCAGGATGATCCAACGCGACTTCGCGCTCACGTTCACGGTCGAAGAGCTCGCCGAACGGTCGGCCCTCAGCCCTGCGTACTTCCGCCGCCTTTTCAAACAAGTGACCGGCTTCACGCCGGTGCAGTACCAGAACCGTGTCAAAGTCGACAAGGCGAAGGACCTTCTGTTGAGCGGCGAGTGTAACGTTTCGGAAGCCGCCGCGACCGTCGGCGTCGAGAACGTGTTCTACTTCAGTCGACTTTTCAAACAGATCGCGAGCGTAAACCCGTCGGAGTTCATCCGCCGGTAACCGCGCCGCGGCCGCCGCGATCACAGCGTGCCCCGATCACACCGTGTACTCGACCGTTCCGTCAAAATGGACAATTGTCCGCTCACCGAACAAGAACTCGGTTCTCCGCCCGCGAAAATCGATGCGCGCCGAAACGCCGTCGACACGGTTACCAATTTCCGTTCCCTTCGCGTTCTCGACCGTCACGACCGGGGCGGCCTCTCCGGTCTCGAGCGGCGCTATGACAAGAACGGTGTCGAATGCGCGTACGCCGTCGGGCGGCACAAGGTCGATACGGCGTGCGCTCCCGTCGCGTCC
This sequence comes from Spirochaetaceae bacterium, assembly GCA_007695285.1. Lineage (GTDB taxonomy): Bacteria > Spirochaetota > Spirochaetia > DSM-27196 > PXBQ01 > PXBQ01. The sequence continues at coordinate 2,819 of REEC01000236.1, forward strand.
TTCGACCGGCATGTCCTGTTTCATGTGATACGCGAGGTGCAGACGTCCGTTGGAACATTCGCGGGCGACGTTCGCCGGAAAGGCAAACTCGACCGCGAGGTCCGAGTTCGGGCGCGACGCGCGCAGGCCGGTCGTATGTTCTTCGATCGAGAGCCGACCGTCGCGGTTGTTCAGGTTGAACCCGGTCCGCGGTCGGCCCGCGTGCGCTCCGAGATCGATCCGGTCCCAGATCACGAAATAATCGTTCCGAATGAACCACACACGCCGCGAGAACGCCGCGAGCCACGGCTCGTAACACCTACGGCCGTCGGACTCGATGTAGTCGAAAAGAGCGTAGTGCCGCGCGCACACGACTTCGGCGCGGTTGTGGTGCGAGATCACGGACTTCCTCTCGTCGGGCATCATGCCTTTCTCGACGAACCCGAGCGCCTGGTCTTCGCCGTCGATCGAGAGCGTGTTGTGCGCGCGCGTGCGTGGATCATACTCCGAGTGCGACGCGCCGCGGTAACACGAGTGACCGGGATCGACGATCCAGTACTCGCCACGTGAAAAAAGACTGAAGCTGTTCTTGTCGAAGTGCTGGTGCGAGTTCGCTCGACCTCCTCCGCCCGAGGCGAGCGCGAACACGGTATCGCCGGCGGCCGACGCGATACCGTCCCACCCGTCGCGCAGGTACACGAATCCGGTGTCGTGGAACACGCGCGACGGCGGCAGGCGCTGTTCCGCGGGTGAGCGCGGCGCGACGTCCCGGTCGTCGAGCGCGAACAGCGCCGCGTGCGAGACGTGAAACGCGGTGTGCAGCGCGTCCGGGCGCGGCGGGTTCGGAAGCAGGAAGTTCTCGATGTACCACGACGCGAGCGGATCGCGAAAGAACCGCTGGTACAACAGTACTTCAGGCGCCTCGAGTCCGAACACGTACGGACAGTCGTACGTGTTGACCGAGACCGCGACCGGTCGCGGGAACTCGGGGTGCTCGTACATCCCGACCTGGTTGTACACGGTCCATTCGAGCGAGCGGCGAAGACACGCCGTCTCCGGCGGAACGATCTCGCGAACGTTCCGCAGCGCCTCGAGCGCAAAAAAGAGGCAGTTGATCGGGTACGCCCAGTAGTGAAAACCTTCTCCGTAACTCCCGTCGGAGTCGATCGTCTTCATCCAGCTCCCGAGCGCGCGGACGATCAAAGCAACGTCGTCGTCGACCGGAATCCCCGAGTCTGCGATTCTTTCGGCCTCGCCGGCCGAGAACAGAATCGGATCGTCGGCCGTGCGGGCTGCGGCCGCACCGTCGGCGGCCGAGGCGACGGCGGCCGATCTCGCGAGCGGCCCGGCCGGCACCGACGCACGAATGCCTTCGATCGCAAAAACGACAAGCGTCAACGCCGAGGAGATGACACAGAGGTGGTTCATGACCCAGCGCGCGGACTGGAACACGGTCGAGTTCTTGAGCAGCGGGTACGCGGTACCGAGCAGCGTCGCGTACACGACGTCGCGAAGCTCCGCGTCCGCGAGCGGCTTGATCCAGTCGAACGAGATCGCGATGCCCGACGCGAGAGCCGCGGTCTCGAGCTCGCCCGTGTAGCGTTTGACCCCGTCTATGACCTGGTGCCGCGGCCGGTTCGGGTACTCGGGCCCGATCCAGAAGTTGAGTTCCCTGCGCGATAACCCGCGGATAATCTCTGCGTACGCGGCGTAGTACGACTCGTCGCGCGTGACGGCGGCAGCTAGAGCGAGGTCCATGAGCCGCCCGCGCGCGTGATAGTACATAGTACTCGTGTCACCCGGAAGCTCGAGGCTGCCGGCGGCGCGCACCGCGTCGGCGCTCTCGGTTATCGCGGCCCAGACCGCCGCGTACCGCGGATCCGATACACGAGCGGCGACAACATCGAAGTGATCGGCGGGGAACAACAATCCGCGGTGGTTAACAGCGACCGGGCGCCCAGGCAGGCGCACACGAACGGCTTCGGATGCGCTCACGGAGTCACCCGCACGTTTTTCTGGTGCAAACTCGCGCCGTGCAGACGGTACGGCCCCTCGTACCCGGTGTCGCCGAGCATCATCGAGATCAACGCGATCGAGAGCGGATAAAACCACGTGCCGAGCATGATGTGCGTGCGTGACGGGTCGTCGTCACGGTGCTCCGCGCGCACGGTCCGGTCGCCGTCCTTCCAGATCCAGTGCGGCCGCGGCTTCCAGTCCTTCGGTGAGCTCCCGCGCCGGTGCAGAAGCCACCCGACACCGTCGGGGTCTTCGTGTTTCTCAGCGTGCTGCAGGTACCGCCGCGCGGCCGCTTCCACATCCGCGCGCCGGTACTCGGTCAGACGGTGCAGATTCAGCAGCATGTACGCGCCGTCGAAGTCCGGGCAGTCCGACCCACCCGGCCAGAACGAGCCGTCGTCGCGTTGGCACGCGATCGTCGAGTCGACGTTCCGCTCGATGAACGGGATGGCGCGCTCGTGCGCGAAGTAGATCGGAGCGACGTGGATCGCGCCGAACAGACCGTCGAGCAGGCCACCGCCGAACTGCGTGCCCCAGTACCCGGTCTCGGGATCGGCGAGCTCGTCGAGCGCCGGAAACAGCCCGTTGAGGATCGCGTCGTCGACGCGGTCGTCGTCGAACCAATCGCGCTGCGCGTGCAGCGCGGTGACACACGCAAGAACCTGATTCGCCGCGGCCCACGCGGTCGTCCAGTCGTACGTTCTCACCCACTCGGCAAGTCCTCGGGGCGAGAGCAGCGGCTCGAGAAAGGCCATCGACCGCTCCGGACGGCGCCCGAGCACCCGAAGCGCCCAGATCGCGCCGCGCGTCGTGTGCCACACCGACTCGAGCCGCTCGGGCGGCCGTGTCCCTGCGTCCTCATCGGGGCGGTTGCTGAAGTAGCCGGTCTCGGTCTGCCGCCGACGGAAAATGTCGGCCCACGCGTCGAGTTCGGCCGACGGCCTGCCGCGCAGCTCGCCGAACAGGTCGAGCACGTGAGCCGCGTGGTACGAGCCGTAGAAGCTCTCGCCCTCGCCCGGTTCCTTCGCGTACACGCCGGGTTTATCACCGATCTTCATTTTCTCGACGAACGCGATTGACGTTCTCTTTATCCGCCTATACCCTTCGCTCTCGTCGTGACCGCTTATCTCGATCTCTCTCTCGTGCCGCTCCACAGGTTCCCTCCGGCGTTACGGGATTTGTTTGCATCATTGTACAGCCGCTTCCGTGCGGCGACCATTCAGGAAGCGGCGAATTTTTGCACGAAAAAGCAACTGCCACGAAGCTTGGTGAATTCAGTCCTAATCGCGGTTTTTCTCGCATTTCCACCCGGTTTCACCAAGCTTCGTGGCAGTTATCTTAGTCTGCTCTTTTAGGATCGCCGGAAACCCGCTATGATCGAGAGGGAGGCATTCATGAACAGACGAGATACCCTTCTTCACTTTGCGAGTTCCGGCACACTCGCGAGCGATTTCATTCCCGCGGCGTTTTTCCTTCACTTCCCGCCGGAGTACCATACGGGTCGCGCGGCGGTCGAGAAGCACGTCGAGTACTTCAGAAAAACCGGTAACGACATCATGAAGATCCAGTACGAACACAACTACCCGCGCATCGACGGCATCACTAGTGCGCGCGACTGGGCGGAGATGCCGGTGTACGACGAAGATTTCTACGCGGATCAACTCGCGGTCGTCGAGGGCGTCGTGAACGAGCTCAAGAAAGAGACGGTCGTGATCGTCACGTTGTACTCCCCGTTCATGTTCGCGGGCCAGACCGTCGGAGAAGACGCGTTGATCTCTCACATCGCCGAAGACCCAGCGGCGGTTCGGAAAGGGCTCGAGAGAATTGCGGAGAGCATGTCGATCTTCATCCGTGGCTGCATCGAGCGCGGCGTCGACGGGTTCTACGGCTCGACGCAGGGCGGAGAGAAAGGTCGCGTGCCGGCCGACGTGTTTGATGAGTATGTCAAGCCGACCGATCTCATGGTGTGGGACGTTTACAAAGACAAGACCGAGTTCAACATCCTGCACGTCTGCGACTACGTCGCGCCGTACGAGAGCTTCCACCGGTACCTCGAGTACCCCGGGCAGATCGTGAGCGCGCCGAGCGAACTCGACGGCAGGGACGTCTCGGGCAGCGAGATCGCGCGCCTGTTCGGTCGGCCGTTCTTCGGCGGCATGCAGAGACTCGGCGTGATCTCGACCGGTCCCGTCGACGCGGTCCGCGCCGAGGCGCGCGAGGCGATCGAGTCGGGTCCCGCATCGATGATTCTCGGCGCCGACTGCACGCTCGCGGCAAACACCGACTGGGCGAACATCGCCGCGGCAACCGAGGTGGCGCACGCGAC
>REEC01000168.1 GCA_007695285.1 Spirochaetaceae bacterium
GCGTGGGACTCCGCGCTCGAGCTCGGGGAGAAGCACGGGTATCGGAACGCACAGGTCTCGTGCATCGCTCCGACCGGCACGATCGGGCTCGTGATGGACTGCGATACAACAGGGATCGAACCCGACTTTTCGCTCGTGAAGTTCAAGAAGCTCGCGGGTGGTGGGTACTTCAAGATCATCAATCAATCGATTCCTCCCGCGCTGAAGAAACTCGGGTACACAAAAAAAGAGGCCGACGAGATCATCGCGTACTGCTTGGGTCACGCTACCCTCGACGGCGCCCCGGGCGTCTCGAGCGACGCGCTCCGCGAGAAGGGACTCGGCGAGGCCGAGATCTCCGCGGTGAACGCGGCCGTGAAGAACGCGTTTTCGCTCGCGGGAGCGGTCGGCCCGTGGGTGTTTGACCCGAAGTTCCTCGAGGAAGAACTCTCGCTGCCCGAATCGACGTGGTCGCTTCCGGGTTTCAGTTTGCTGAAACATCTCGGCTTTACCGACGAGCAGATCGCCGCGGCCGAGTTGTACGCGTGCGGAACGATGACGCTCGAGGGCGCTCCGGGGTTGAAGATCGAAGACTACCCGGTATTCGATACCGCTAACCCATCCGGTCGGACCGGGACGCGGTCGATCCGGTGGCAAGCTCACGTCGGGATGATGGCCGCCGCGCAGCCGTTTATCTCGGGTGCGATCTCGAAAACGATCAACATGCCGAGTACCGCGACGGTCGATGACGTCAAAGGCGCGTACCACGAGGCGTGGCAGTTGATGCTCAAGGCGATCGCGCTGTACCGCGACGGCTCAAAGCTCAGCCAGCCGTTGAGCTCGCTCAACGCGGGCAGCGATCCCCTGATCGCGTCGCTCGTCGCGCTCGAGTCGCTGATCCTATCGGGGCAAGCCGGCGACGAAGCGCCGATTGCCGCACGCCCGATCGTCGCCGATACACCCGCGGCCGGCGCGGCTGCCACGCCGGTCAAAAAGCGGAACTCGCTTCCGAACAGGCGGGTCGGATATACCCAAAAGGCAAAAATCGGCAACCATAGCCTCTTCCTGCGCACCGGCGAGTACGAAGACGGTCGCCTCGGAGAGATCTTTCTCGACATGCACAAAGAAGGCGCGGCGTTCCGGTCGCTGCTCAACAGCTTTGCGATCGCGGTATCGCTCGGACTCCAGTACGGCGTTCCTCTCGAGGAGTACGTCGACGCGTTCACGTTCTCGCGGTTTGAACCGAACGGCGTCGTGCGGGGCCACGACAACATCAAGATGTCGACCTCGGTTCTCGATTTCATCTTCCGCGACCTCGCACTGACGTATCTCAACCGGAAAGACCTCGTGCAGGTTTCTCCCGACGACCTCGTCACGACCGGAACCGGATCGCACGAGAAGACGGACCCCGAGGCGGACTCGGAATCCGAGGCGGATGCCGACGGACATCGGCCGCCCGTTCGTGGTGACGCGAACGGGCGGAACGGACACTCCGGGCACCCTGGGTCCGAGAATGGGTCGCTCGCTGCGACGCAAAGAGCGCACGGCTCAGCGGCCGCGGCGAAGTCCGCGACCGCGATTGCGAACGACGACGCGGTTCGGTCCGCGCGGCTCCAGGGCTATGAAGGCGACCCGTGCCCGACGTGTGGACACTTTACGCTCGTGCGGAACGGAACGTGTCTCAAGTGTGTCACGTGTGGCTCGACTACCGGCTGTTCGTGATGTAACACGCGCGGCTGACGCGTTTGATCTCAGCGCGCATCTCGTCGTACCGGCTCTCCATCGCGCGCAAAAGCGCGAGTTGTGACCGTGCTCTGACGAGATTGTGCGTTGGGTACCGGGTCTTGTAGTACACGTCGCCGTTCAGGAAGTCGGTGAGCATGCGAAGACCCATTATGTACGGAAAAAACTTGGCCGCGAACGGGAAGAGCGTGATCTCGTCAGGTGTGAGAAACGATGCGGTTTCGCTCAGGAAGCCCTCACTGAACGCGGTGAAGTACCCCATATTGAAGGCGACCTTGTCGGGGTCGCGCTCGTCCTCCTCGGCGGTGTTCGTCACGGTGCGGATGCTGTCTCCAAAGTCGTACATCGAGTAGCCGGGCATCACCGTGTCGAGATCGATCACACAGACGGCGCTGCCGCTCGCTTCGTCGATCAGGACGTTGTTCAGTTTTGTGTCGTTGTGGGCGATCCGTTCGGGAATCCGCCCCGCCTCCGCGGCCGAAAGGATTTCACGCATCGCAGGAGCGCGCGTGCCGTACTCGTCGATCTCGCGTTGCGCGTCCCGACCGCGATTGACCGGGTCCACGGCGACCGCGGCGCGGAACTGCTCGAGCCGGTGGTCGATGTTGTGGAACGCAGGGATCGTTTCGTTCAGTCGTTCACCCGGCAGGTCGCGGAGCAGGCTCTGAAACTCACCAAACGCGCGTCCGCCCTCACGCGCGGTTGCCTCCGAATCGGCGACGCCGAGACCGACCGTGCCGTCGATGAAGAGATACATGCGCCACGCGTGCCCGTGTTCGTCGATGACGTACCGTGCGCCGTCGCGGGTCGGAATGACAGTCAGGCTGTGGCGGTCCGGGTCGCGTCCGGTCTCGAGGCATTTTCTGCGGATGTGGTTCGTGACGCGCGCGATGTTTTCCATCACACCGGCCGGATCGGTGAAGACACGCGTGTTGATCTGCTGGAGCAGGTAGCCCGATCGTGGACCACCGTCGACCCTGACGCGGTACGTCTCATTGATGTGGCCGTCGCCGAACGGTACGGCTTCGGTTACCCGCCCGGTGACCGCGAACAACTTGGCCTTTTCGGCGGCATCGACCTCGGAACTCGGCATGTATGCTCTCCTCGTGCGTGGCGTCTGGTCGCCCCAGTATCGCGGGAATCGCGCGCTCAATCAACAAACAGGCGCGGTTGTCGACGCTCCGTAGGACCACGCCCGGAGCGTGCGGTGCGGCCGATCAGGATGCGGAGCGACCGCGCCGAGAATGCCGCCACAGCGACGCCGCCGATAGCGAGACCGAGCGCGATGAACAGCGGCGCGAACTCCCCGTCGAGCCGGTCGACGATAGGCCCCGAGACGAGATACGCAACCGGCGCTGCGATCATGCCGGCCGTTTCGAGCAGCGCGTACACGCGTCCGCGCATAAAACGTGGCACGCCGGTTTGGATCGCCGTGTGACCGATCAGGTGCACCGCAGCGACCGCGCCGCCCGCTACCACGAGCAGCACCAAAAGCGGTGCCGGACCAAGAATCGCGCCTCCGGCGATCAGCGCGACCGAGAGCACGGCGAGTGCCGAGATGAGCGTGCCGAATCCCGCCGTGTTCCTGCCGGCGCCGATCACGAGGAAGCCGAGGACACCGCCCGCGAGCAAGGCGGCAAACGCAAACCCGACATACTGTGCGGGGAGCCCGAGCCCGTCGATGACGAGAAAGGGAACCGCGATCACGATCGGCGGTGCGACAAAGTTGATCGCCGCCGAGACGCCGATGAGCCAGGCGGCAGCGCGGTGATCGCGGACGTATCGCACGCCGAGCCGCGCGGAGGTGAAGAGCGACGCGTGCGACGCGGTGCTGGGCCGTTCATTGACGCGCATCGCGGCTTCACTCGCTGCCGAGAGCAGAAACGACAGTCCGTTCACCACGAACAATACGGGCGCTCCGAGAACCGCGAACAGGATTCCGCCGACCGCGTTACCCGCAAGGTTTGCAATCTGCTGAAGGCCGTTTTTCCATCCGTTCGCGCGTTTCACGCTCTCGGCCGGGACGATATCGGGGACAAGGGCGTTCACGGCCGGCAAGAAAAAGGCCGATCCCGCGCCGTACAGAACCGTAACCACGAAGATGAGCGCCAGCGGCATAGATCCGGTCACAATGCCGAACAGTCCGGCCACGATCACGATCGCGCCGCGGAACACGTCGGCGGCGACGATGACCGAGACGCGTCGGACTCTGTCAACGTGAGCGCCCGCGATCGGCCCGAGAATGACCCCGGGAACGTACGCGAGAAACTGTACCGCGCCGAGGATCGTGGCCGACGACGTCGTCTCGGTCAGGTACAGAACCAACGCGATGAGGTATACGCTCGTACCGAGGGCCGAAGTAGCGTTTCCGCCGACGAGTAGAATCAAGTTGCGTCTGTGGTAAAAGTGACCTCGTGACATCGTCGGCACCTCTTGGTAGTATACCGGACGAGAGTAGTATGGAAACACCACAGACGATCGCGGTACGCGCGTATTACGATAAGTTCACAAAAGGTTTTATCCGACACGGACACGGTGGTCGCAACTACGCGATTCACCGTGCGGTGTGGGGACCAGGCGTCAGGAACCGGCCCGAGGCGATCGAGTACCCGAACTCGATTATTCTCGACCGCGTGGCCGCTCACGGAGCGCGTCGCGTGATCGATCTTGGTTGTGGCCTTGGCGGTGCGATCGCGTACATGGCGCGTCGGCATCCGGCCGCGTACGTCGGACTGACGGTCTCGCCGGTGCAGGCTGAAGCGGGCAATAAGATGCTCCGCCCGCGGTTCCCGCGCGATACCGCGCGCATCGTCGTCGGCGATTACCACGACCCGGCCGCGGTCTGCGCCGCGTTCGGCCCGTCAGGCGCAGATTTGGTCTTTGCGGTCGAGTCGCTGATTCACTCGTCTGAACCCGAGCTGTTTTTTCGATCCGTCTCCGAGGCGCTCCGCGACGGAGGGATTCTCATCGTGATCGACGACTTCATCTCCGACGACTCGCGTTTCGTTTCCCACGATAGTCCCTCCGATGAAAAAAAAGCGCGCAGGTTTGAGCGTGACCTGTCACGATTCCGAACGGGATGGCGTGTCGGGTCACCGCTTTCGCTGCGCGCGGCGTGTGCCGCTGCCGAGGCGGTGGGCCTGTCGCCGGTCGACGACCGCGATTTTTCGCCCTTTCTCGAACTCGGCCGACCGCGCGATCGTCTTTTTTCGGCGCTCGCCCCGTTTCTGCGGTTGTTCGGCGGATGGAGGCGGTGGGGACACATCACGGGCGGTGTTGCGCTTCAACGGCTGCTGCGTCGCGGGGAGCTTGGATATCACGCGCTCGTATTCCAGAAATGCGGGGTCGTCGAGTGATGAAGGGTGGAGCACGCGCACCTCTCGGCATAATCCTGCGAGACACCGTCGGTCTCATCGCGGTGTTTTTCGTCGTGAACACCGCGACGGGAGTATACAGCTGGGTGCCCGAACGGACGTTAACAACGCTGTTCGCGCCAAATCTTGCGGCGTTCGTCGCGGTTGCGTGTGGCATTCTGCTGAGCCGCGCCGAGCCGCGTTTCCGGAAAGTCGGGTCGTGGGTTTTTGCCGCTTTCGCGGGGTTGTTCGTCGGTGTCGCGCTCGGCGAGACCGTGACGCAGGTCAACTTCCAGCGCGGCCTTGACCCGGTGCAGGACCTCCGATTCATGGCCGGAGTCGCGCAGCTCCTGTTCGATGTGACCGGTGAGACCGCTCGATTCGCCGCGTACGCGATTTTTGTCGTGGGGTCCGTCGCGCTTCTCGCGCTCGGGCTGCTCGCCGCATTCCTGTTGCGCGTTTTGTTCACGCACTTCAAGCCGCACACGATTGCGTTTCCTCTCTCGGCGGTGTTTGTCGTGCTCGCGCTCGCCGTGTTCGGTCCGACGTACACGCTCTCGATGTCGATCGCGCGCAGTGTCGCCGTTCCAACTGCAGCCGAAGACTTTGTCGCGTACGAGCTCGACGCGGCGCGCGAGCCCAACCCGGAGTACGCGTTTCCCGCGATCGCGGATGCCGATATCCACGTTTTCCTCGTGGAGTCGTACGGCTACACGATATTCTCGAACGACGTCGTGCGCGCAGGGCTGTACGACTTCTTGCGCGAGCAGGGCGAGGAGATCGAAAGCGCGGGGTACTCGATCGTGTCGCACTTCATCGAGGCGCCGATCGTCGGCGGGTACTCGTGGATCGCTCAGGCGACGTTGTTCACGGGGCAGAGAGTCGCGTCGCAGGCGGGGGTCGAGAGGGTGATGAGCACGCCGCGCACGACGTTGTTCTCCATTTTCAACGATGCCGGGTATCACACCGTGTTCTCGATGCCCGGAACCGTGAACGCGTCGTGGCCCGAGGGCGAGCAGTTCTACGGCTTCGACACTCTCCTGTATGGATGGGACTTTGGGTACTCGGGCCCGTCGTTCAGCTTTGTCCCGGTGCCCGACCAGTTCTCGATCGACTTCGTGCACCGGAAAATGACCGAAACGCGAAGCGGCGGCGACGAAACCCCCGCACTCATCGTGTATGGGCTCGTGAGCAGCCACGGGCCGTTTAACAGGATTCCTCCGTACCTCGACGACTGGGAACTTCTCGGCGATGGGACGATCTACCACGACCTGGAAATCGAAACATTCGACAACGACTGGTTTTCCGGCACGCAGTGGGAAGAAGGCTACATCGCGTCGATCCGTTACGTTATGAAGACGATCACCGAGTACATCACGCGCTTCGTCGACGACGATGACGTGATCGTGATTCTCGGTGATCACCAGCCCGGGCAGCAGGTGCGCCCGCGCGGCGATCTGTTCTCGGTCCCGATTCACTACGTCAGCCGAAACCAATCTGTCGCCGAACGGCTGCTCGCCGAAGGATTTCAACCCGGCATAATCCCGACGCAGGATCCGCCACACCCCGGAATGGAGGATTTCCTCTCGCAGCTCTTACGCGCGATCGGACGTCCGATCAGAACCACTCCCGAAATCGCCGAGTAGCGGCTTCTCCCCGCGTAACCACAAACCTCCTCGAAAAACAGGGATCCGTAAGGTCGACCCGATTCGTTCGAGCGATCGTAGCCCCGCTGCGAGACCTGGGCTCATATCGCCGGCGGGAACAAAACTCCACGACCCGGTCGTGATGTTCCGCAACCCGGCGGCTTTCGCGCGGTGCCTGAATCCGGAGGCCGTGACAAAATGATCGGTTGAGAGGTG
>REEC01000238.1 GCA_007695285.1 Spirochaetaceae bacterium
GCGAGGAAAACTGCTCGGCGCGGTTGGAGGGAACATCCATGCCCGCGCAGCCGACCCCGACAAGCGAAATCGCGGCAAACAGAAGTAATAGTGCCGTCGTCGCCCGAGGAAATTCGGCGACGATCCGTACGTCGCCGAGGTTCCTTGATTCCCGCTTAATTCGTCACCTCCTCCGTCGGCTCAATGTCGCTCTATGCTAACCGACAGCGGTTGCACCGCGCAATCCCTCAGAGTCGGACCAAAACGAACACCGCCGCGAGGTCCGGGTTACGTCACCAGCCTCATCCGATCCTCAGGTTCGCGATGAACCGTTCCAGTGCCGCTCGCGCGTTTTTCTCGCGCGTCCGCGCGGCTTGCAGGTCGCGACGCAGATCGACCAATCGGTCTTCCTGCGCGGTCAGGTCGGCGACGTAGCGGCGGTAGAGATCGCTGTTCTGCGCGAGTACACCCATGTTCGCGCGAATCCTCTGTTGCTCGCGTTCGATGTCTGCGATCGATTGCTCCACCGCCCGGACCGCGGCGACTGCGCTTGTCACGTCGGATTGCAGATCGCGGACCCGGACGAGCGCGGAGCGTATAGTCTGCGGGATTTCGCGTTGCGAGAGGTAGAACGCGACGCGGTCGGCCGAGATCGTGCTGAGGCTCACCGACTCTGATCGTGCCCTCTCTTCGACCACCTCGAGCTCGCGCGTTTCCACGGTCGACAACGGAACGCGGAAGCGGTACCCGTCGGCGTACTCCTGATCGGCGCGCGCGGGTGAGACCAACCGCCAGTCGCCCTCACGCCGATGCTGGATGATCAACGTGCGAGCAGCCGCGTCGCGACTCACGATCTGGTACCGATGCGACCGCCTCAGAAGCGACGTCACCGTCATGATTCCCCGATCGATGCGTACCGCGGTAATACGGTCGGGAACCGAGTCGACGCGCCGGTTCACCTCGGTCCGCCGGTCGAGCGAAAACGAGATAAGTCGCTCACCTTCGGCCGGGAGGTAACGGAGCACGGCCTCCCCGGCGTACGCGCCGCGGTCAAACACCGTAATCGGCCCGGCGGAGAGCGCTGCACCGGTTTTATTGATCATCTCGACACCCGAGACGGGCACGGTGCGGTTCACGTTCGGATCGTAGACCGAGATGAGTTCCGCGGGGATCCTCTGCTGCACGATCGGCACCATCGCCGCGCTACCCGCCGGGATCGATACCGGCTCGCGCACGACGTAGCGGTGAAACGCGCCCTGAGCCGACGCGTCGGCCGCGGCTTCAACTCCTCGGCCCGAGAAACCGCTGTCCGCCATGACGGCCGACTCCGATCGGAGCGCCGGCGACGGTGTTGGTGCCGCCGAGCGCGCGGCGGCGGCGGGAGGCTGCTGCGGCAAAGCGTCGGCGAACTGCGGCGGGCGGATGCCTTGCTCGAGCGGAAACGGAACCTCCGGTCGGCGCTGGTAGATCGGGTCCGCGATCGCCATCCGGAACGAGACCGGATCGCCCGCGACGAGCGTCAGAGCGACGTCGACCCAGTCGGTCTCGGTCGTGTTCTCGACGATCGCCCAACCCTGAAGCAGGTGTTCGGCCGCGTCGTCCAGCACCAGTCGGTACGTCGGTTTCCAGACCGGCATCTCGCGGATATACGTCGCGCGCAGTTCGCGGCCCGCCGCACCGGTCGTCCGTACGGTCAAAACGCGGACATCGGGGTCCCGCGCGTCGCGCACCAGATCGAGCGCCTCTTCGATGCGCGCGCGAAGCCGAGCGTCCGCCACCGCGATCTGCGAAGAATCTCCGACACTCACGGTGCGAAAACCGTCCGCTGTGGCGAGCGTGATACGGATACTCTCGGTGCGCGTCGCTTGAGTTCCGGTCTGCACGAAGACCGGCTCGACCGCGATCATCCGTCCGCGAACCGGCGGTGTCCCGACGGCGATCTCTTCACCGACGAGCGACGCCAACAGCTTCTGCAGAGTCCCTCCGGGAACGACCGGCAGGCGCGAAAGCGCGCGCTCGACGTGGTCCTCGACCGTGTACTCGACCGACCGGACCAGACCACCGGCGACCGCCTCAAGCGTCAGCGTTCGGAGCAGATCGTCGAGATGCGGACGCGACACGGCGATCGTCAAACCTCCGTCCCCCGACGTGGACCCCGCGTGCTCAAAATGTCCGACTCCACTCGAGTAGAGCGTGATCCGCCGGAGCGGCAGCTCGGCCGAAACGAAAGGCGCGACGAGAAGCAGCGCAACAACGACGAAGAGCGGAACGCGAGCCGCCCGGGTGATTCGTGAACCGATCATGATGGTACCTCTGGCGTTGAATATAACACGCCGGAGCATCGTCGACGCGATATCCCGACTCAACTTGGCTGCGCACGACTGCGACGCCGAGAACCACAGAACCGGCAAGACGCATGAAATACTAAAGATGAAAAACCAAACGAGACAAGAAAAAAACGTGACGGAGGTGAACTGTGAAACACAGATTTGTTCTGGTGGTTTCCATGATTGCCGTAATCGCCGGTGCGGTGCATGCGCAAGATGACGCATCTTTTTTCCGTGTTGTGCGGAGCGGGACGGCAGATGATGTGCGCGCCGCGCTTCGCGCGGGAGCGGACCTCGATGCCCGTGACCGTTACGGCCTCACTCCCCTGATGTACGCCGCACGGTACAACCGGAGCGTCGAAGTCCTGAGACTGCTCCTGGACGCAGGAGCCGATGTCAACGCTCGCGACAGTGACGGTAATACGGCACTTATGTCTGCCGCGGGAAGTAATGAAAATCCGGAGATCACTCAGCTGTTGATCGATGCCGGTGCTCGCGTGGACCACGATGGACCGGTTTGACGCGTTCGCCCGAGCGACCGGCCGCGATCTTCCCAGACGATAGGGGATGGGGGCGCGGTACACGACCGGCGATCAACGTGACATGGTACGACGCTTTCGCGTACGCGAACTGGCTCAGCGAGCATGAAGGGTTGACGCCCGCGTACTGTACCGCTGACTCTGACGTTACGTGGAACCTTGCGGCCGACGGTTGGCGACTTCCGACGGAAGCCGAGTGGGAGTACGCTGCGAGAGGCGGTCACCTCGCGCGGTTATGACGGCCCGTCGTTTGCGAGAGATCGGATCGGTTTTCGCCTCGTACGGTCGGCGAGCATTTCAGGTATGCGCGTTACGGAGTGACGGGCGGCGCATCGACTTCGTCACTGGCGCTCGAACGCGCCGATATCGATCTCATCCACGATGCGCGCGCGGCCGGCGGCGTCCACCGGAAGCTTCTCGGCGATCTCGCCGTCGCCACTTCGGACCACCACCGTTCGGCCGACCCCTTTAACCGTGACGTCCTTATCCACTTCGATTCCCCGGAGGATCACCCTCGAGCGTGATCGTCATGTCGGTGGCAAACCGAGTTATAGGAGAAACAGTTATCCCGGACAGCAAGGCCCCAGCAGCGTATCAGACGCGGATGCAGCGGAAGAAAAGCGCGAAGTGGATAGAATTTGGGTTAATTCTTCAAGATGTTTTGGCCTCCTATTGGCGAAAATTATCTTGATGCGAAAGAATCGTCTTATGAGTCGGTGCCCGTCGCGGTGTCTATGGCCGTGCCGCCGACCGCGATCGACGAATACGGACTCGGGGAGTGCACGCTTGGAGCCGGTGATGATCAGACAATGCTCACCGAGCTTGAAGCGGCAATCTCCGAAGAACGCCCGATTGTGGTTACGGGGTGGGTCCCCCACGGGAAGTTTGGTACCTGACTGTACCGCGTGCCGATCAAGGACGAACGCGATTTGACCGAGGACGACACAAACGTGGTACAGTCCGACCTGCTCGTTTTGTGCGATCACCACGATACGGTCGACGAGTACGATCGCTACAAGGGCATTCCGACTCTGGTGGTTCCACACGGTGTAACGCGCGCGGGAGCGTTGATTACTGCCGATAGCCGGTACCGGCTGTCCGTGAACGGGCGATCCGCGCGTGCTCGACGTCGGCTATATTTATCTATGATCTTGAAACTCAGGAATGTGTATGGTACGATTCCGCACCGAATAGCGTATCCGCACCCGGGGTAGGCGCGGGTTGTCGGGCTCGTGAGCGATTTTCTTGGAGGTACGGACCAATTAGGCCAACAACTCTACAATCGATCGTTGCTGTTGCCGTCGTGCTGGTTGCCTTTCTCTCTGCGTGCCGTCAGGCTCTCCCGGTGATCGATGGTGATGAGCATCAAGAGCAGAGCGGGGTCGGTGCTCTCGCGGGCGTTGCGTTGAGCTCCGACAGTTCTTCGGCGTTCGGGCACGTACGCGTCCTCGGGGTTCCGGATTCTGGTCTTGAGGATGCGCTGTATGCCGTGTTTGACGGACTAGGCGTATCGTCAGGTGCGGTGTCCGAGTCGTGGAGCACAGTCGTACCGGTTGTCGAGCACGCCGGGGTGTACTACCTTCCGGTTCCCATGTTTGCGCCGGATGGAGGCGCGGTGACCGTCGTCGTGACCGACGGGCACGCGCGAAGCGCGACGCTTGAGCTGACAGTCGAGCCGCTGCCGCCGCGGCGGCACGGTGCGCTTGACGAAATCATCGACGCGCTCGACGGGCTTCTCGCGGCCGCAACCGAGTCTCGTGGGCTCCAGTATCCGGACGAATGGGTGGGGTGGCGCGACAACCTGGACGGGATGCCCACGCAGCTATGGCCGCTCATGGAGGCGTGGACAGTGACTCTCGATGAGGCCAATCCCGAATCGCTCGTGGCTATGAGTTTCACTGTCGAGGGACTCGAGCTAGTAGAACGGATGCTCGCCGACGATCGAATGATCGCGACGGTGCAGGCGGCGGAGGCTTCACTTCTGTCGGTTCCCGAAGCATTCGCGTCCGCGCTCGACGCGAGCCGCGTATCGTCGCACACATCCGTTCCGCACCGGACGTCTTCCACCGATGCCTCTCCCGCCCGGAGTACGTACGGCACCGTCGTCGACGGTGTGGTCCGCGTTCCCGGGGAGCCCGAGATAACGACTCCGGAACAGCTCGCGCTATTCCTCGAAACGTACCGGTCGGTCGTGCAGCTCGAGCAGAACATCGAGCTCCTCGATGAAGTCTTGTTGTCGCACGTAAGCACGATCGCAACGATTGGTGCGCTCTCGGTCTCCGGGCCCGCGGGTGGCGCCGTTCTTTCGGCGGGAACCCGCGCGGCGATGGCGGCTGTTGTAAAAGCGGCGAAGGCGCTTGGCGGAACTGCCGGCGTGTCGCGCTGGTTTCTGCCGTGCTGTCTACGAGAGCTCGAAGTCGAACTCGACCCGCCCGGTGCTTTGATCCCTGTAGAGGACGGTGAGCCGAATCAGGTGCGCCTCACTTCTGCGCGCGTTGTCGCCGAAAGCGAGGGAGTAAACGTCGCGCGAGAAATGGTCGAGAGACTTATTGGTGCGATCGGTGGGCGCGTCGAGAAGGCGTTCATCAATCCCGCCGTCACGAGCCATCTCAACGAGACGGTGGCCGACCTCTCCGGGGACTTTGGCTTGACGCAGGCGGCTCGCGACTTTGCTGGAGAGCAACTCGCGGACGTCCGGGCACTCGTCTTCGAGTGGACCGACATCGACGTGATGGGAGATGAGCCTCAGAAATGGTTACGCCATCAGGTAGCAACCATCGACGGTGTCGGCGCTCCTATCATCGAGTACGCGCCGACCGACACCGACCGGTACGAGTTCAGGCTCCGGGCGCCGCAGGCATTCGCACGGCAGGATTCGGTCCTTCGGTTTCTCACGGACTCCGATGTCTTGCGCGCTTCGGCGGCGATCGACACCGTGCTCGTCGATCTTCGGTATGTTCGCGTCGTGTTCGGGATCGAGAGGCTACGCCTGTCGATCGATGATTTTGACGCCGGGCAGCCGATCCCAGTACCCGTCCGCATTGACCACACCGTTCTTCGCGGCGTCGAGCTTGAAGCTGTGCTCGACGTCAGGCTTGATCCGGAGTTTCCTGCGGCGGGCGTCGGCAGCGTGAGGATTTCACCCGGGTCGTGCGTTGGCACCGAGTGTGTCGTTGAGTATATACCCGGGGATCCCGATGGTTTCCCGTCGAACGGCGTACTCCTGTACGCCGAGTTCATCGGCGACGGCGGGATCCGTGGTCATTCCGAAGCGCCGCCTCGAGTTGGGGTGACGTCGATCGTTTTCGATCGACCGGATATTGAGGTTGTCCCCGCCGACGGCTGTGTACCATGGGACGAAAGCCTACAGTTCTCCGCGCGCGAGGCGGACGACGGAGAGTGGGTGCCGCACTCAGACGTGGTCTGGAGCGTGACGGTCGGATCGATCTCTTCCGGCGGGTTATTCACGGCTCCCGCTGAGGGCGTCGGTGAGGCACGGATACGAGCGACTCTCGTTGTCGACCCTGACGTATGGGCCGAGG
Organism: Spirochaetaceae bacterium; assembly: GCA_007695285.1. Taxonomy (GTDB): domain Bacteria; phylum Spirochaetota; class Spirochaetia; order DSM-27196; family PXBQ01; genus PXBQ01. The sequence goes on from REEC01000238.1 coordinate 6,388, forward strand.
CTACTATCACGTACGGTTTGTGCGACGGCGAGAGTTTTTTTGAACTCTCCGGCCCCGTCAACCGGAAGGAAGACTCGCTTCATACCTACTTCTTCGACGACGGCGCTCCGGAGCTCTGGATGCTTACGCTCTCTGGGCCCGTCCATCTTCTGCAGTTCGAGTCCAACCAACTCGTGCCGGTCACCGGCGGCGTGTACCAGGTCAACGACAGCTTCGCCTCCGGAACGTTCTTTGCTGCGCTCATACCGCATGACGAGGACGCGGATGAGATCGAGATTCGCTCGGGGACGATCTCTTTCAGCAATGTAACTCCTGAGTTCGCCGTTGGTACGTTTGACCTCTACGCAGACGATAATCTCCGTGTCCAGGGGGTGTTTCTCGCGGAACCGTATACGTTCTGACGCGATGCCGCGGCCCGGGGTGGTGCCGCACGAAGATGACCGGTGCGGCATCGGGTCGTCTTCCCGGGCTTGAGCGTACCG
>REEC01000241.1 GCA_007695285.1 Spirochaetaceae bacterium
TCTTTCAGGAAGCCGTACGCGCAGAACTTCGCGTACTGAAGGTTTTTGTCAAATTCTACCGGGCGCATGCAGACTCGTTATCGATCGGAATGCAGAATCGTACTTCCGTATACCGGTTCCGTCAACCACCACTCGCCACTGTCAAGACTCGCCACCCGCCGCCGGTGCGGGTTCGCGGCTCGTACGAGACGGTGGGCACCGGCGTCTACCGGTGCCCACCTACCGAGCGTTCTCGGCCCTTCGATAATTCCGGAGAGTTACTGAATCGTCGACGAGGTCACCGTGAAGTTGCGGGTGACCGGCGACATGCCCTCGACCTGTGCGACTATGTTCACTATCGTGAGCGGATAGTACAGCATCAGTGTCTGGTTGAACGAACCCGCGTTGTTCAGCGGGATGTTGATCCCGTTCACCTTCACCGTCGCCTCGGAGTCGGAAACGGTGCCGGAGACCGTGAGCTGATTGCCGTTCACCACCAGGTTATCGGTCGGCGAGGAAACCGTCAGGTTCAACGCCCGGTTCAACGTGATTGTCCGGCTTGCGTTTGCGAAGCCTTCAGCCTCCGCCCTGACTGCAATCCGGTTGCTGCCGTACGCGAGCGAAATTTCGTGTGTAAACGATCCGTCGGCCGCGACCGGCACCGCCTGGTCGTTCACAAAAACCTTCGCGCTGGGTTCCGAAATGACACCGGTTACCGTTGTCTTGTTCTCGGTGACCGCGTCCCGAACTGTCGGCGCCGTGACCTGAAGGGTCATTCTTTGCTGTGCGGGCGTACTTGCCGGCCTCGATGCGCCTCCGCACGCCGCGAGCAGAACTACGGCGATGAGAATCGCCCCTATTCCGAAATACCGTGTCTTTTTCATTCAGAGCCTCCATTCAGTCTCTGTGGGTAATATAGAGTAAGGTTATGAAGACCGTATTAAGATGTTTCCGTAACGATCCATCTTGAAGTATGTTTTATATGAGATGTCAGCGATTCACGATCAATCCGACGTCGGAACCGTTCTTGTCGTCGACGACGACGTCAAGATTGTCAATCTCGTCGCGTTTTATCTCCGGCGTGACGGTCACTCGGTCATCACGGCGGTCGACGGGGTCAAGGCGCTTTCGCTCGTTCGCGCTAAAAAACCGGACCTCATCATTCTCGATCTCTTGCTTCCCGGAATCGGCGGCATGGAGTTGTGTCGGATGATACGCGCTACGGTCGACACGCCGATCATCATGTTGACCGCGCGGACCGCCGAGGAGTCGCGGATTGCGGGGCTCGACGCGGGCGCCGACGACTACGTGGTAAAACCGTTCAGTCCCGGCGAGCTCGCCGCGCGCGCCCGAGCCGTTTTGCGTCGTTCCGTCAGGGCGCCCGGCGGATCATCGGGTTCGTCCGGTTCGTCCGGCCGACTGCAGATCGGACCGATCTCGCTCAATCTGCGCGAGTACACCGCGACTGCGCACGATCGGCCTGTCACGCTGACGAACACGGAGTTCCGATTGCTGGCCAAGCTGATGGGGGAACCGAATCGGCCGTTCACTCGCGCGCAGTTATCGGAGTACATCCTTGGCGACGATCGCGACGGTTCCGACCGGATCATCGACGTTCATATCTTGAACCTCCGCCGGAAGATCGAGCCGGACCGTTCTCGCCCGGTGTACATCACGACCGTGTTCGGCGTCGGATACAAGTTCTCGGCATGAGGTTTCTTTTTCGCTCCCTTCGCGCCAGGTTGATGTTCGCGTTCCTCGCCGTGACGATTGCCTCCGTTGGAACCGTGACCGTCGTCGTTTTCCGCAGCGCGGAACGGGAAGTCGCACGGTACGAACGACTTATCAACCAGCTCGAAATGACGCGCATGGCTCACTGGCTGATCGGGTACTACACCGCGCGCGACACGTGGGACGGTATCCAGCCGTTCGTCGACGAGATGGCGGTCATGCTCGGTGCACGAATCGTATTGACCGATAAAGCCGGTCGCATCGTCGCCGATACCGCGCAGGATCCGTCCGAACCGCGGTTCAGCCGGACGTGGCCGAGTCGGTCGTTGACCCTTTACCCCGACGTTGATCCGGTCGGTACTCTCCACGTCAGCGCGGAAACGACGATCCAAGCGACTTTCCGCCGGCGGCTTGAGGCGTCGCTCGAGTACTTCATCTGGGTCGCCGGCGCGCTCGCGATTGGAGTGGCGATTCTCGTCTCGACCGTAATGACGAGACCGATCACCGCTCCGATTCGTGAACTCGCGCGGTGTTCCCGCCTCGCAGGCGCCGGGGATCTGACGGTCCGCGTCAAGATGCCGAATGAGAGTGGTGAACTGCACGAGCTAGCGAGCGCCTTCAACACGATGGCCGCCGAACTGGAGACCGCAGCAACCCGGCGGAGCCATCTGGCCGAGAACACCGCGCACGAGTTCCGGACCCCGTTGACGAACATCCGCGGGTACGTCGAGGCGATCCGTGACAAGGTCGTTCCGTCCGACGTCGCAGTCCCGGTTCTGCTCGAGGAAGTGACGCTCATGAGCCGGCTGGTCGACGATCTTCAAGACCTCGCGCTCGCCGATGCCGGGGCATTACGTTTTGTCGTAGAAGAGCACGATGTCGCGTCGATCGTGCGCCACTCGGTGCGCGCAGCAGAGCCGGCCGCCACCGCCAAAGGCGTGCGCCTCGCGACCGTCGGCGCCGACCAGCCGATCCTCTGTTTCCTCGACGCGAATCGGATCGCGCAGGTTCTGCACAACCTGATCACGAACGCGGTCACGAGTTGTCGCGCCGACGACACGGTCACGGTCGGCCTGACAGCGGACGCGACCGATATCGAGATTACCGTCTGCGACACCGGATCCGGTATCCCGATCGAGAAACAGCCGTTTGTGTTCGACCGGTTGTATCGTGGCGATCCTTCGCGCTCGCGGACGACAGGTGGAAGCGGTCTCGGTCTGCCGATCGCGAAGCACATAATCGAAGGGCACGACGGAACGATTGAACTCGAGAGCCATGAAGGGCAGGGAACCCGGTTTATCGTGAGGCTTCCCCGCCGCGGGTAGGGCGACTCTGCTTCGTGGTGCCGGGCGGGCTATTGTGTCGCGCCGTCGGGTCCTGACGGTAGAAAAGCGACAGTTCGTCGTATACGTCCGGGTACTCTTTGCGCAGGCGTTCGGGCCGCTCAAAGAATAACTCACTCGCAACCGCAAAGAACTCCTCCGGGGCTTCGGCCGCGTATGGGTCGAACACGCTTGGGACGCCCCGTCGCCGACCACGACGTCGAGCCGCGGGGCCGACTCGCCTCTGGAGGTCGGAATAGGCCGACGTAAACGTCGCGGTCCACCGTGCGGCGTCCATTCCACGGTGAAGCGGAGGTGCGCCGTCGAGCGACCCATTGCACGCGTCGATCACGTGAGCCGCTTCGTGAATCACGACGTTGAAGCCGGTTTCCCGGCCGGACTCCAACACATCGGGTAGCGAGAGGATGATCAACCCGAGCGGCGCGTACTCGCCCGCCGCAAAATCGGTCCCTTCGTGTACGACTCCGGCGTCGTCGACCTCGGTCACGTCGGTTTCATAGTCCTCCGGCACGACCAGAACCGTCGCCCAGCCTGAGTACCACGACAGATCGAGGTTGAGAACCGGCAAACACGCGAGAGCCGCGATCGTCGGTCGAACCGTGTCGTCGACCGGGACCCCATCGTGAACGCGGATCTGCTTCTTCCGGAGAAACTGCTCGGCGAGCGCACGCAGACGGTTCACCTCCTCGTCGGTGAGACGGTCGAGGATTGCGTGGCGTGTGACCGTCGCGTCCCAGTCTGAGTCTTTGATCTTTTCCGAACGTCTGAAAAAACCCATGCGCGAAGGATGCGGGTTTTTCGTCGTGGTCTTGTCCAGCGTCAAGTTTTTCATCCACCGGAACCGGTTGACGGTATACACCGCGACCGCGCACTTCAGGATTTGATCGGACTTCAGGAAAGCAAACACGATCACCGGTGACGCGTGGAACACAAACGCCGCCACCAACGCCGACGGAATCACGAAGCCCCAGATGAAGATCAAGTCGTTCACCAGAACAAAGTGCGTCGCTCCGCCCGCCCGTACGATCCCGACGAGGCACGATACCTGGTACGACGTTCCGACGATCATGATCGATAGAACGCGGAGAAATCGCTGCGTCATCGCGAGTGTTTCGGGTTCCAGGTCGTATACGTACCCGACGACGAACGTTGAGCCGAACACGATGAGTCCTGACAACAGACCGACGGCAAGGAACAAAACCTGGAGCGTCCGGGCGTACTCGCGGACGCGGTCGTAGTCGCCGCTTCCGACGGTCTGGCCGATGATGATCGCTGTCGCTCCGGTTGTTCCGAACACCGCGACGCTCAGGATCGAAAACACGACGTTCGCGATGCTTACCGAAGCGAGCGCGGTCGCTCCCAAACGCCCCATGATCGCGCCTTGAACCGCGAGGTTTATGCCCCAGAAGATGTCGCCGAGGATCACCGGGAAGCCGTACCGGAAGTATCGTTTGAGAAGCGTGATGTCGGTCCGGATCAGCTCGCGGAACCGCAAAAGCAGTTTTTTATCGACAAACCGCACGTACACCGTCACGACGACCGTCTCGACGATCCGGGCGACAAGGGTTGCGATTGCCGCGCCCTGCAGCCCGAGCGCGGGTGCGCCGAGGTTTCCAAAAATCAGAATCCAGTTCAGCGAGACGTTGATAACAAACGTCATGATCGAGAGGTACATTCCGATGCGCACCGTCTCGACGCAGCGCATCGACGCGACGAGAATCTGCGTGACGCAGAAGAAAATGTACGAGAACCGGATCACGACGAGGTACTTCTCCGCTTCCGCGATCACCGCCGGTTCATCGGTGAAGAGACGAAGAACGCCGGTCGGGTCCACAAGCGTAATGAAGAGCAGGACGGATCCGGCGCCGAGGCCAAGCTTCAGCGCGATTCCGACGATCGTCTTGACCGATTCGCGTTTTCCGGTTCCCCAGTACTGCGCACCGAGGATCATCAGCGATCCACTCAGCCCGAGCACGAGCATGTGCAGGATCGCGTGCAGCTGATTCCCGACGTACGCCCCCGACAACGCGAGTTCACCGAGCTGCCCGACCATGATGTTGTCGGCGAGATTCACCGAGAACGTGATCACGTTCTGCAGCGCGAGCGACGCTGCGAGCAGAAACACCCGTGTGTAAAAATTTCTGTCCCGGACCATGATCATGAGTTATTCCCGCCCCGTAGAAGTGTCGCGTCCGGGTCTCGTGCGCCTCGGCAGTATACCGCGTTGCGCCGTCCTTGTGACACTGCTCGATTCACGCTACGATCTGCCTTATCACCGTTCACCACCCAAGGAGCCAGCCATGACCGATCAACTCGTCGTCCGTTTCACGACGCCGACCGGGAAACCGGTGCCTCTCACGACCGCGTACACCGTCAATACGCGCAATTTCCCGTTCTTCAGCGAATGGCGAGATCTCGGTGAGGGCGAGATCGCGATTAGATACCCGAAGGAACAACCGTTCGCGCTCGCCGTGCTCTGGGAGATTCCGGGATTCGGGCGGGTCATCGTCACCGCGGACAATGAAGGTGAGTTCTATCGCCTCGGGGGCCGGCCGGTCGAGTTCCGCGCCGAAGCCGCGAAGACAAAGATCGGGCGCGTCAAGAACCGGCTCGGCGCGATCGATAAGGGCGGCCTATCGGTTCCCGATGCTCTTCGGAACGTGGTCGACTCAGCCGATGCACAACTGCGGCGCGTTCTGACCGAGTTGACCGGCGAGGCCGCCGCACGCGCTCTCGACGGTGTCCTTCGCGATTCGTTTGTCGCCGATGAACAACTCGAGTTGATCACTGCGCGGGCGCGGATCGCTTCGATGAGTGTCGAGCAGCGACGCGCAAAGTTGTTCGGGTCGGCTTTTTTCGATGTCGACGCCTCCGATACCTTCCTGTTCCGTTTCCAGGAGCTCTTCAACTTCGCGACGACTCCTTTCTACCGTCGCCGCGTCGAGCCGATCGAGGGGCGACCCGACTGGGAGACGCGCGACCGTCTGCTCGACCGACTCGACGACTGGGCGATGCCGCGGAAAGGGCACCCGTTGTCGTGGTGGATCGAACACGGGCTCACCGACTGGATGAAGAAGCTGAGTTACCGGACGTTGAAGGACGTCGTGTACCGGCAGGTGTTCGATACCGTCACGCGGTACAAGGATCGCATCAAGATTTGGGACGTCATCAACGAAGCGCACGACCCGATCGTGAAGGGCAACGACCTGAACCTCGACGCCGATCAGGTGTTCGAGATCACCGCTCTCGCGTGCGCCGCGACGCGCGACGCCGACCCCGAGGCGGTCCGGATCGTGAACGTCAATCGGCCGTGGGGTGAGTACCGCGCGGAGTGGGAGATGATGAATCCGCAACACGCGATCGAGTACGTCGAAGGACTCCGCGAACGGGGGATCGAGTACGAGGTTCTCGGCGTGCAGATGTACCACGGGGGGCCCGAGCACTCCGTGCGCGACATGACCGAACAATCTGCGCTGATCGATTCGTACCTCGCGCTCGGCAAACCCGTGCATATCAGTGAAGTCCAGACTCCGTCGTCGATGGAGGCGGACCCGAGCCGATGGCTCGGTGGTCGAATCGCGCCGAGCGGATGGTGGCACCGTCCATGGGATCCCGACGTGCAGGCCGACTGGGTCGAGCAGTACTACACGATCGCCGCGTCGAAACCCGGGCTCGACGCGATCACGTGGTGGAATCTCGGCGACCGCCGCACGTTCTGGCCGCACGGCGGCCTGCTCGACACGAACGAACAGCCGAAACCCGCGTACCATCGGCTGCTCGAGTTCATCCGCGAGTTCCGGG
>REEC01000243.1 GCA_007695285.1 Spirochaetaceae bacterium
GTGCCGCCCTTAACCTACTGATCCTGGGCAAGCCTGCCGAAGCGCTTGAGTTGCTGCACGCGGTTCGGGCACACCGTGAGGCGGTCGCCACTGCGGCGTGGGGAAAAGTCGGCCTCGCAGGATTCACGCTTCGCATTGGGGTGCCTTTCCAGCAACACCCCGACAAGGTCCTCGAGCTTCACGCGCTACACCGTTTGGGGCGCGCCGATGAGATCCGTGAACGGTTTTCCTTTCTGGTGCCTGAATCTGCGTCGCCCGAGCTACTTTTGTACGCGCAGTACGTCGCGCGAGATCTCCGTCTCGATGAGCTCGCGGAGTTCTATCCAGAAGAATGGACCGATCAGACGACAAGGGAGTTCGCGGCCTTGATCGCCGAGAACCTTTCCCAACTCGAAAGGCGCGCGGTCGAGAGTTCTCGTCCAGAGCTTCATAGTGCGTTGGCCGCGCTTTTACGCGGCGATACGCGGACGAAGGCGTTTATCGCGATCTATCTCGACAGCGAGACCGACGAGTACTTTAGTTCTTTCGTGCGCTCGGGAGACAGCGCTCTCTGGCGGTATATCGTCCAATGGATTGTGGCCGAACACCTCGAGTGAGGGCATCCAAGACGGACTTGATGCTTCCAAGTGGAACCCGGATTTCGCGTTGTCGGTTAGAGGACCACGAGGCCGCGAGCAAGATGGTCTACCGAGTGATGCGGACGCTCATGACGTTCGTCCTTTCCGTCACTTTCTGCCTTGGTATCGTCGCGGCGGACGGAGAGTTGCGCGACGTCGTGATCGACGAGCGGTTTGCGACTCTCGATGACTGGGAGGATCTTGTTTTCTCGAACATCGACCATATGACCGAGTACTCAGTCATCGGGATCGACGACGCGTGCGCCGAACCCGGCTCCTCGCCGAACCGACCAAACGATCACCGCGGCACGGCCCTCTTCATCGAGTCGGACGACGGTGGCAGCGGAATCGTGCACGGCGTGGAGATCGACGCGTACGATCACCCGATCGTCGAGTGGCGATGGCGAGTCGAGTCGAACATCGATACCGGCGATCCGTTGACGCGCGAGGGCGACATGTTTCCGGTCAGGGTGTACGTGAACTTTGCGTACGATCCCCGCCGTGCCTCGTTCGGGACGAGAGTTCAGTACGGAGTGATCCGGGCGTTGTACGGTGAGTATCCCCCGCACGGCTCTCTCGTGTACGTTTGGGCGAATCGGGAAGAGCCGGCGACGTGGTACCCGAACCCGTACACGGCGCGCGCGATGATGTACCCGGCCGACCGTGGGGGCAACGACGTCGGGCAGTGGAAGGTGCATCGGCGCAACATCATTGACGACTACCGCGCAGCGTTCGGCGAGGACCCTCCGCGCACCGCGCAGCTCGCGGTCATGGGCGACGCGTACGGAAGCGGAGAGACGAGCCGCGCGTGGATCGACTTCATCAGGGTCGGGCGGAAGTAACCGGCGGTGACGCTCGCGTCGGTGTCCTGTTGCCATCGACCGAACGTAGAGTCTATCATCGAGCGCGAGGAAATCACATGACACGTTACCTGAAAAAAGGCCAAGATGCGGCTACGATCCGTGATGCCGACCGCGACGTACAGCGCACGGTCGAGTCGATCCTCGACGACATCGAGAGGCGCGGCGACGACGCGGTGCGCGAGCTCTCCGAGAAGTTCGACAACTGGTCACCGGCGAGTTTTCGTTTGAGCGAGAAAGAGATCGAGACCGCCGTCGCGCGCGTCTCGAAGTCCGACCTCGACGATATCCGCTTCGCACAACGACAGGTGCGGCACTTTGCGGAAAAACAAAAAGAGTGCCTTACCGAGCTCGAGGTCGAGACGATGCCGGGCGTCGTGCTCGGACACCGGAACATACCGGTCAACAGCGTCGGCTGCTACGTGCCGGGTGGCCGGTACCCGATGGTCGCGTCGGCGCATATGTCGGTCGTGACCGCGCGCGTGGCCGGTGTGAAGAGGATTGTCGCGTGCGCGCCGCCGTTTGAAGGTGGGCCGCATCCGGCGATCGTCGCGGCGATGCAGCTCGGTGGCGCCGATGAGATTTACGTCTTGGGCGGCGTTCAGGCGGTCGCTGCGATGGCGCTTGGGACCACGACGATCAAGGCGGTCGACATGATCGTCGGGCCCGGGAACATGTACGTCGCCGAGGCGAAGCGCAGGTTGTTCGGGCGTATCGGCATCGATCTGCTCGCGGGACCGACTGAGACTCTCGTGATAGCCGATGACTCGGTCGACGCCGAACTTTGCGCGATCGATCTTCTCGGACAAGCCGAACACGGTCCGACGTCACCAGCGGTTCTGCTCACGAACTCAGAGAACCTCGCCCGCGACACGATTGCCGAGATCGGGCGGCTCTTGCCGAACATGAAAACCGGCGACGTCGCAGGTGAGGCGTGGCGCGCGTACGGCGAGGTGATCGTGTGCGACACGCGCGATGAGATGGTTCGGGAAGCCGACCGGATCGCATCGGAACACGTTCAGGTCATGACGCGCGATCCCGATTTCTTCCTCGAAAACATGACGAACTACGGTGCGCTCTTCCTCGGCCCACGCACGAACGTCGCGTTTGGCGACAAGGTCATCGGCACAAACCACACGTTACCGACGAAGAAGGCCGCGCGGTACACGGGAGGCCTCTGGGTCGGGAAGTTCATCAAGACGTGCACATACCAGAAGGTTCGGACCGACGAAGCATCGGCCGCTCTCGGTGAGGTCTGTTCGCGCCTCGCGCATCTCGAAGGCTTCTCCGCACACGCGGAGCAGGCGAACGCGCGCGTGAGGCGATACGGACGGGGGTGATTCCATGGAGCCGTGCAGGTACGGTGTGGCCGTCGAGCGAGCGGTTGCCGGCGGTGTTGATGCCGGGTTCTCCGGAGTAGTCGCTGTGGCTCACCGCGACACAGTGGTGTATTCACACGCGGACGGTTTCGCCGACCGCGCGAACGTCGTGGCGAACACGGTCGAGACGCGGTTCGGGATCGCGTCGGGAACGAAGTTCTTCACGGCGCTCGGAATCGCGCGGCTCGTCGAGCAGGGCCAAGTGACGTTTCAGTCCCGCCTCGTCGATCTGCTTCCGGATGTATTTCCTTCGATCGATCCCGCCGTCACGATCCATCACCTTCTGACGCACAGTTCGGGTATGTACGACTACTACGACGAGAGCGCGAACCCGGACGCCGACGAGTTTTTTGTCGCCGTGCCGTGGTACTCGCTCGAGAACCCGTCCGATTATCTTCCTCTCTACCGCGAACGCCCGATGGTCGCCAAACCGGGTGAACCGTTCCGGTACAACAACGGCGCCTACGTGACTCTCGGCGCGGTCATCGAAAAGGTCACCGGCCGTTCGTACGTCGAACTCATCGAGGCCGAACTCCTCGAGCGCGCCGGTATGACCGAGTCGGGTTTGTTCTCGTTCAATCGTTTGCCCGGCAAGACCGCGGCCGGCTACATCGAGCTACCCGACGGCGGCTGGAAGACAAACATCTACAACCTGCCGATCCGCGGCGGCGGTGACGGCGGCCTCTACACGACCGCGCGCGACCTCGCCCGGTTCTGGCACGCGCTCACTACCGATACGATTCTTCCGTCGGACATCACGCGGACCGTGTTGACACCTCACATCCGGATCGACTCAAACACGCAGTACGGATACGGCGTCTACATCGGAGGCACCGCCGATCGCCAAAAACTCATGATAGTCGGCGGAGACGCGGGCCTCGGTTTCGCCTCGACGTACTACCCGGCCGACGAGGTTTCGGTATCGATTTTCTCGAACGTCACAAACGGCGAGGAGCGCTTGGGCGATGCGATCGCCCGGGCGCTGGACGCGGAGTAAGCGAAGAGCGCCCGGCCGGTGCGGCCAGCATCGTGTGGCCGTGAGGCGGCCGTCTCGTGTAGTATCAAAGAATCAACGAATCGCGAACACACGGAGGTCTTATGAACACAGTACGTATCGGAGTCATCGGCGTAGCCGGGCGCGGAAAACTTGCGTCGTACGCGCACTCGGACGAGTTGAACGCACAGATCGTCGCGGGGGCCGACCCCGATCCCGATGCGCGCAAGACTTTCAACGAGGCGTACGGTCGTGACGCTGCGACGAGCGGCAATTACCGGACCGTGCTCGAGCGATCGGATGTCGACGCGGTGTTCGTCTGTTCGCCCGATCACTTCCACGAGGAGCACGCCGTCGCCGCGCTCGAAGCGGGGAAGGCGGTTTATCTCGAAAAGCCGATCGCCGTGACGATCGAAGGAGCCGACCGCGTGCTCGAGACCGCGCGGAAAACCGGGAGCAAGCTGTATCTCGGTCATAACATGCGGTACTTCCCGTCGGTCCTGAAAATGAAGGAGATACTCGACGCAGGGACGATCGGGACCTTGCAGGCGGTGTGGTGCCGCCATTTTGTCGCGATCGGCGGTGACGCGTACTTCAAGGATTGGCACTCCGAACGGAAAAACACGACCGGGTTACTTCTTCAGAAAGGCGCTCACGACATCGACGTCATTCACTGGCTGTCCGGCGCGTACGCGGAATCGGTCGTCGCGATGGGTAAACTCTCGGTGTACGACAAAGCCGAGCGCCGCACCGGCGAGAGAACTTCAAAAGTCGCTCTGAAGCCGGAAAACTGGCCACCGTACTCACAAAACGACTACTCGCCGACGATCGATATCGAGGATCACTCGATGATGATGTTCACATTGGCAAACGGCGTTCAGTGTTCGTACACGCAGTGCCACTACGCGCCCGACTACTGGCGCAACTACACGTTCATCGGCGACCGCGGCCGGATCGAGAACATCGGCGACTCGGGGAGCTGCGAGATCCGCGTCTACACGACGAGAAGCCACACGGCCGCCACGCCCGACATCGTCCATTACCTGAAACCGTCGTCCGGCAGCCACGGAGGGTCGGACCCGGCGATCGTCCGCAGCTTCATCGAGTTCGTGCGCGACGGAAAAATCCCGAACACGTCGCCGGTCGCCGCGCGGTACGCGGTCGCCGCGGGCGTGATGGCGACCGAGTCGCTCCGCACCGACAACGGCCTCCGGCGGGTTCCTGCCGTCGACCCGGAGACCGAAGCGTATTTTGAACGAGGGCAGCGCTGAGGGTCACGCGGTTCAGCCGGCCCGGGCGGCGACCATGGCGCATACGACGCGGATCGCCTCGGTGATCGCTCCGGTGTTCGCGATACCGCGGCCCGCGATGTCGTGCGCGGTGCCGTGCGCCGGTGTCGCGATCGGCACCGGCATTCCGCCGGCGACCGTGACACCACGTTCGAAACCGATCAGCTTCATCGCGATCTGGCCCTGGTCGTGGTACATCGAGACGACACCGTCGTAGCTTCCGTCCCGGACGCGCAGGAATATCGTGTCGGCCGGATACGGGCCGTCGGCCGTGATTCCGAGTGTACGCGCGTCTTCGATCGCCGGCAGGATCACGTCGATCTCCTCGCGCCCGAACAGCCCGTTTTCACCCGCGTGCGGATTCAGCGCGGTGACCGCGATCCGTGGCCTCGCGCGCCCGGCTTTCTTCAGGACGTCGTCGATGTACCGAATCGTCACGAGGACGCTCTCGCGCGTGATCGCCGCCGCGACGTCGGCGAGTGGAATGTGCGACGTGACGCGCGTCGTCCAGATACCGTCGAGAACATTGAGCTCGTTTTCGCCGTCGGTGCAATCGAACGCGCTCTTGAAGTACTCGAGTTCACTCGAGTACGGACACCCGCCGAGGTGAAGAGCCTGTTTGTTCAGCGGCGCGTACACGAAGCCGTCGATCCGGCCGGATCGTGCAAGATCGACCGTGAACCGCAACGTCTCGAAAGCCGAGCGACCGGCGGCTTCGCTCACTTCGCCGACCGCAATCGGCCCGGTTCCGGCGGTCGGGAACTGCAGCAACACGGGTTGTCCCGGCACGAACGAAGCGGCATCCGGATCGCTCACGATCGGCACTTCGAACGTGATTCCGGCCGCTCTCATCCCACTTTCGAGGATCGTTGCATCACCGATTACGACGATCGCCACGTCCGCTGGGAACTCGCGGCCGTGCATTACTTTCGCGACAAGCTCCGGCCCGATTCCCGACGGGTCGCCGAGCGTGAGTCCGATCCGGACGGGTCTTGAAGGCATGTCGCTTGTCCTCCTGTTGCCGAGGTTCATTATACTCGGGATGTTAGGGCACACGGTGAACGGTGTCAAGAAACGTCACGAGACGGACACTCCCGGAACTAGTAAGTACGTACGTTTCTTAACTGGACGTACGTACGGATTCGGTGTACCTTGGTCACAGGAGAACGGCGTATGACCGCGACGGAGTTTCGGCAACGGCTGTATTCGATTCTCGGTGAGCTCGCGGAAACCGGCGGCACCGTGAGTATTTCGCACAAGAACCGGCGGTTCCGGATCGTGCCGGAGAAAAGCTCGCGTTTTGTCGATCGTCTCGTGGCTCACCGTACGCTCAATGTCGACCCGGACGATATTGTCGGCGAGGCAGCGACCGAGTGGGACTGGCGCGAGGCGAAGAATCTTGACGGTCTTTCTTGATACGCACGTAGCGGTTTTTGTGCACGAGGGGAATCCGGACCTGCTGTCGGCAACGGCGATCCACCTGCTCGAGAGCGCCGATTCGACGCGCGTATCTCCGATCGTCGTCCTTGAGCTGCAGTATCTCTTCGAGTCGAGAAAGATCGCGTTCCCGGGTGATGAGATAATCGGTTTTTTGTCCGATCAGTTCGGCGTTCTTGTCGATACCGAAGGCATGGGAGACGCGGTCCTGCGCTCGGTCGGCTTCTCGTGGACACGCGATCCTTTCGACCGGATAATCACCGCTCACGCCGCGCTCG
>REEC01000170.1 GCA_007695285.1 Spirochaetaceae bacterium
TTTTCCCCTGCGGTTCTCATTTCGCTCTGGAAATGAGAACCGGCCTTTTCCCCTGTGGTTCTCATTTCGCTCTGGAAATGAGAACCGGCCTTTTCCCCTGTGGCGAGAAAACGGTTACAACCTGAATTCCAGCCCGAGAGCTATGTTGTACACGGGACGCATTCCGGGTTCCGTTGAAAGTTCTCGGCCGAACATTGCCGCGTCGAAGCGGACCGCTCCCAGATCGATCCCGAGCCCCGCCGCGAGCAAGCCGTCGGCGAGCGCCGCACGAACGAGCAGAACCTGGAGCAGCCGAAGTTCGACTCCACGCGAGAGTTTGAGAACGATGTTGCGCGAGCTTTCCTCGCGAAAGACGAAGTCGAGGATGTCACGATAGTCGAAGAACACCGCGAGATCGTCGATGTACCATCGCAGCGCCCCGAGAGGAGGCCGTAGCATCACGCCGACCGAAAGATCGAACGGTACGCGAGACGAGAAAACATCAACCGGAGGATCCGAGCCGAGAAACGCGTCGAGCCCGGAAAAACGGTTGGTCCCGACCGGCGCGTACACGTTCTGGCCCGTCACCCCGATGACGAACATGTCGCGAAACGAGTAACGGACCCCGACGTCGATTCCGAGACCGGATGCCAGGTCGAACGGGTGATTGTCGAAGAGGTCCGGGCCGAAACCTTCGATCACACTCGGCAGACCGAGGATGCTCGTCGCGATCCGGGAACGCCCCTCGATAAACGTTTTCAGAAGAAAGCCGCCGCTGATCGAACTCGGTGTGACGGTAGGAAGGTGCATTTCGTACGATACGCCACCCATGAAAAGAAACCGTTCGTACGCCTCAAGTTTCACCGAGCCGGTTGAAGACGTATCGAGCGTGAACCCGGTAACGTTCATCGCGCCGAACCCGAGCCCGTTGCCGACCCACCCGAACGACAAAGGACCGCCTATACGCGCCCCCGTGTGCAACGACGACAGAAGCGCGGCGAGCTCGGGAGACGAGAAAACGTCCTCGAGATCGTTGTTCATCGCGTTGATCGTGATTCCCGCGATCGTGAAGACCGGGCCGGCGACCGAAAAAGTCAAATCACTTACGCGATAACCCGGAGCGACCGCGGAGAACCCCGCCGGGTTCGAGAACAAAACCGTGAAGTCGTCGGCGAGCGCCGCGTGTGGCCCACCGATCGCCGCGAGGCGCGCCGACGGCACACGGAAGTACTCCGACCCATACGTCGGAACGGTTTCTGCGACGATCGGCGTCGAGACTATGATCGAGAGAAAAACCGAGAGAATGCGTCGATCCACGCCCCGTCCTCCTTCCAATGACCCGGCGAGACTCTGTTCTCGCGGTGGGCCGGTGCCGCTTTATAGTCCGTTGACGTACTCGAGCATCGACGACAGGATACCGTTCTCGGTTCCGAGATCGGCGATGGCGTCCTCGAGAAAGTCTTTGATCTCGTCGAGGTCATCAGGGTCGAGGTCGTCGATGCTCTCCGCCTCAGCGTCTTTTACGGTCCCGAGAATGAACCCCACGCCGACGAAGAGGTACTGCTCTTCGGTTACCGTGCCGCCGTTGTCCTTGGCTTGTTTCAGTTGTTCGTACGCACCGTTTGCGTAGTACGGATCGATTTGATCGAGAAAACCTTCGAGCACGCCGGTTAAGGCGTCTTCGTCGGAAAAATCGCCGCTCGTCGCGAGCGCGAGAAGATCGGGGATAACGCCCGGAACGCCGGATGCCTGAATACCGAGCTCCACGAGCAGCAGATTCAGCTCGGCGTCGGTGCTTCCGTCCGCAGACTCGATCAGCGCGTCGAACGCGCTCTTTGCGTCTTCGATGTTACCCGACGCGAGAGCCTCGCGCGCGAAATTTTGCCGCTGCGCGAGCGACATCGTGCTGAGATCGCGGCGGAGCCCTGCGTACGGACTCGTCGTGAATACGTTTTCGCACGCCACGGTGGTCAGCAACACGATCGCAGCGATACACGCAAGACGGAAAATTCTGTTCATACCCCTACCCTATCGGCACGTTTGCCGCCAAATTTGAAAAAACGCCGACCGGATCGGTTGCATCGTGCAACGACCCGCCCGGCGTTCGTGTTTGCGCTTCGGAGAATCCCGCGGTCAGAATCGAATCGAGGCTTCGATCGACGCACCCGAACTCGGCTTGTCGCCGGGATTACGTCCCATTTCGCGCGTATAGACCGCAAAATTCACGTCCAGAAACAACAGGTGCACCCCACCTCCGAGCGTCACGTACCCCTGGTTCAGACCCGCGCGCGCCGAGAGGAACCTCAGTAACCGCACCTCAGTTCCGAGATGAACGCGCGTCCAGATCGACGTCGGCTTCTCCGAGGCGTTGTCGAACACGTCGGTAATCTGCCCGTGGATCACCGGATCGAACAGGATCGAAAGCGGCCCGGAAATCGGCCGAAACGCAGCCCCAAGGTTCACGCGCATCGGTATTTCGTGCGTCTCGGCGACGTATCGGTCGCCGTCGGCCTCGGTCGCCCCCGGCGGCAATCCACCGGCGTCTAAGGCGTCCATGACGTCGCTCATCGAGTCGCGCGAGTAGTTCAGACGCGTGTTTCCGAGGTCACGAACCGAGAGGCCGAAGCTCAACGCCGAAAATTCGGCGATCAGGCCGGCGTCGATCGCGATCCCGAACCCGTTCAACGCGGTGAGGTTGCCAAACGGATCGTCGGCGTCGTCGTCTTCCTCAAAGAAACCGCCCAAAAGCGCGGCGACTTCCGCAGAACCCATCGGCGCATGCACGCGCATGAACGGACGGACGTTCGCGCCGAGCGAAAACCGAGCCGGTCCGAACGTGATCGGCAGCGCCAGGCCGCCGACGAGGCTCACTTCCGATGTCATTACGCCCTTAACTCCGAACGGAAATGGTCTGCCCGAGATGAATGCGTCGCCTGCAACGGTAACGCCGAGCCCAAGTCCGCGCCCGGTGTACCCGATCCCACCGGCGAATCCAAGGCCAAGGCCGTTCGTCGTGATCTCGTTGACAAGAAAGTCAAACATCTCGTCGTCACCCTCGTCACCGCCCATAAGCTCGACCGCGCGGATCAACTCGGGGATATTGTCGGGCAACGTGTGAAACCACGGGTTGAAAGACGCGATCGTCAAGTGACCGCGCGAGGAGCCGAACCCGGCGGGGTTCGTGAAGAGACTCGGGTAGCCCGTGGTATTGGCGGTAAACGAGCCGCCCTGCGCCATCACGACAGGGTTGAGAATTTGCAGCGGTCGTTCACGAATCGGATCGCCGGCGAAGACGTTCGGGACGAGGACGAGCGATGCGACGATAAACGTGAAAACAACGAACAGTCGGCGGGTATTCTTCATCGTAGAGCTCCTCATGCCTCACCGTCCGCAGAGTCGAGCAGGAACCCCAACCCCGAGCCTTCCAGCATCTTCCGGAGCGACTGAGCCGCCGGATCTTCGGTGTTCTCGTCCTCGAGATTGTCGTAGAAATCGGTCGAGAGCTCGGGGGGTTGTGCACCGTCCTCTTTCGCGATGTAGTACGTGTAGAACGCGGCGATATCGGCGTCGTCCTTGAACACCGAGTCGGCGATGTACGCGACGAGCGCGCTCTGCGCGTGTCCGCCGTCGACGGTTTCGCCGTCTTCGATCGTGCTACCGTACACCGTGTACGCGCCCGACGCGGCTTTGAGCGCGTTGATCGTCTCTGTGAACGTTTCAAGGTCTGCGATCGCCGAGTCTGGGAATATCTTCAGCACTTCCTGCAGCGGATCTGCGTCGTCGTCGGACTCCTCAGCGTCCATCATTGCCGTTATGAAGTTGTCGACGACATCCCCCGCGAGCGTCGTTTCGAGCTCGATCGTCGCGTGCGTCAGCGACGCAAGTTTCTTGTCGTCGTCGGTCGCGCCGGGGTCGTTGTACGTCTCTTTCAGCTTAGCGACGACCTTTTCTTTCTCCTCGGGATCGTCGATCAAACCCTGGATGAACCGCGGCGACTCTATCGCGTCGGCGATCTCTTCTATCGCGGTGTCGGACTTGAGCATTGCATCGATGGCGGCGTCCGGTACGAACTGTTGAAACATGTTCGTCCGGAAAATATCCTCGCACCCGGCGAGGCCGATCACGGCAACCGCGACCAGACCCACGATCGTGATCCTTAGTTTTAGATATATTTTCATATCAAGCCTCCGGTTCCACGCGTTTCCGCGCGAATGTACTGTGGTGACTACTTTTTTTTGTTTCATCTGCGGCGGATTGTCCGACCGCACTCGCTTTTATTGTACCTCACAACTCGAAAAAAAACACGCCGCCGAGCGGTCGGTATGCCGCCGAGCGGTCAGTCGAGGATGTTCCGGACGCGATTGCGACCCTGGATCGCCGCGGAATGCGCCGCGTTGATCGACAATGCGCGGTCATACGCGGCGAGCGCGTGCGGATACTCCTGCGCGCTCTCGCGGGCGAAGCCGAGCCGCGTCCACCACACGGCGTTGTTCGGAACGTGGTGTACCGCGGCGGTCAACGCGATGTCGGCAGCGTGGTGTTCGGCGAACTGGATCAGAATCTCGCCCATGTGGTAGTACACGAGGCCGATCCGGAGCCCGGACGGCGCGATAACGACGTACCGCTCCAAGTACTCGAGCGCCGACGCGTGGTTACCGGCCCGATAGTGCGCTTCTCCGACGATCTGTACGATCCGATGGTCGTTCGGGCTTATCGCGAGGCCGTCGGCCCCGTATCGCAGGGCATCCTGATATCGTCCGAGCGCGATCAAACTCCACCCGAGCACGGTGTACGAGTTCATGTTGCGCGGTGATCGTTCGAGCTCTTGAAGTGTAATCTCAACCGCACGCGTGTACTCGCCGGCGCGGTACAGCTCGAGCGCGTCGGGAAGGTCCTGTTGCTGCGCAAACGCGGAAAACGTGAGAAACACGCCCGCGACCGCGGCCACGACGACTCTACGAGATTTCACCCGTCGCCTCACCGTCGTCCTCCGTCGGCGTCATCGAGCATGTGCCGTTGAAGACGCTACCGCTCTGCATAATGAGGTTCGGAGTCGTGATATTTCCGTCGATGCGAGACGCGGCGAACAACTCAAGCCGACTTCGCGCGTGAATATCGCCGATGATCCGCCCCTTCACCGATACCGTCGCCGCTTCGACCGTCGCCTCGACGACCGCACCCTTGCTGATAAAGAGGTCACCGGCCGACCGGATCCCACCTTTGAACGAGCCCTTGACGAGAAGGTTGTTCTCGAACGTCATCTCCCCGTCGAAATCGATATCCTCGGCGAGAACGGTATCTATCTCGGTCTCGTCGATTGTCTTGACACGCAGATCGGACATACGTACATGGTAGCCGCGGTCCGCTCCGCTGTCAATCCGCTCGCGGGCCGTCATACGTCTGCTTTCCGTCTTCGATTGCGCGGACGACATCGCTTAGAGCAGACCGAAAATCGGCGCGCATCCTGTCGGTGTACGGGTTGTGGACCTGAAGATCGACGAAGAGCTGCATCGGATCGTTACAGGTCTGCTCGATAACGTCGAGAATCTTCCGGTACCCGAGCGTCCCGATCCGGCTCTGCTTGAGCCCGAGTTCTTTGAGAACCCGACCGACGAGATGCGTAATCCCCTGCGTGAACGCGGCTTCTTCGTCATGATCGGCCGGTGACATCTCGACGACGTCGAGGCCGTACGAGACAAAAACGTTTTTCCAGTGAAGAAAAACCTCACCGGGGCATCGCACCGGCCACATGATCATCGGAAGCGACTCGACTCCATCGCGCCCCGAATCGGGTCCGAACATCGGGTGCGAGGCGATGAGTCGGATCGAACTCGGCAGATTTTTCTCCATCAGCCGCACCGGATACACCTTGACCGAACACGTGTCGATGACGGTCGTGCCGGGCGAGAGAAGCGGCGCGAGTTCGCGCGTCACCGCGTCGATCGAGGAAATCGCGGTACAGAGAAAAACGGTGTCGCACCGCGAGAGCTCGGCCGGAGCGCAGCGACGCGCACCGGCGGGAGTCGGTTTGTCGGGTGAACGATTGGTACACACGACGTCGAATTTTTTTGCAAGAAGCTCGGCCCAAAATCGACCGAATCGCCCGAGGCCGTACACGCCGACAGTCATGTGCGGATAATAACGGTTTTTGCCGACCCTCACAATCCGGTTTTAACGCTCCGAGCGATGTGATATAGTAACTCAATCCACACCGAATCCGAGGTATAAAACATGGCGTTTGTCGATCGAATGAAGGAAAAGGCGCGCAGTTTGGCGAAAAAACTCGTGCTGCCCGAAGGAACCGAACCACGTACGATCAAGGCCGCGCGTTTATTAATCGACGATAAACTCGCGTCGTCGGTCACGCTTCTCGGCAGCGACAACGAGATCGGCGCGGTCGCGCGGGAGAACGGTGTCTCGCTCGAGGGCATCGAAGTGCTCACACCAGCTTCCGCACCGGACTTAACCGCGTATGCGCACGAGTACTACGAACTACGAAAACACAAGGGGATGACCGAAGACGCCGCGAAAGCCGAGATCGTCGAGCCGCTGAAATGGGGTGCGATGATGGTCCGGCTCGGTCGGTGCGACGCGATGGTTGCCGGGGCCGAAAACGCGACCGGAAACGTACTTCTCGCCGCGTTCACCATAATCAAGACGCGACCGGGTACGAAGTACGCGTCATCGTGTTTCGTGATGAACCTGAACGACTCTAAATGGGGAGTCGACGGTCACATGGTTTTTTCGGACTGCGCAACGATACCTGATCCGACCGCGGAGCAGCTCGCGGAGATCGCGATTTCCGCAGCCGCATCGTGCCGCGACTTCCTCGAGGCAGAACCCGTCGTCGCGATGCTGTCGTTCTCGACGAAAGGATCCGCTTCGAGTGCGTCGGTCGACAAAGTGACCGAGGCGCTCGCGATCGTGAAGAAGAACGCGCCCGAACTCGTCGTCGACGGGGAACTCCAGGCCGACGCTGCGATCGTCGCGAGCGTGGCGGAGAAGAAAGCACCAGGATCGCCGGTCGGAGGCAAAGCCAACGTTCTGGTGTTCCCGGATCTGAACTCCGGGAACATCGGGTACAAACTCGTTCAGAGAATCGCCAACGCCGAAGCGTACGGGCCGTTCCTGCAGGGTTTCGCGAAGCCCGTCAGCGACCTCTCACGCGGATGTTCGGTCGACGACATCGTTACGACTGCGGCCGTGACGCTGTGCCAGGAGGGCGTCTCGTGAGAATCGCGATCGTCGGTTACGGTCGGATGGGCCACGAGGTCGAGGCCGTCGCGGCCGCGCGTGGCCACGAGATCACGGCGAGAATAGACCCGGCCGCGCCGGACGCGGCCGACCAAGAAGCGACCCCCGGCGCGCTGAACGGCGCCGATATCGCGATCGAGTTCTCGCTCGCCGACGCGATCGAAAAGAACGCGAACGCGTACGCCGAGGCGGGTGTTTCGGCGGTTGTCGGGACAACCGGGTGGGACGACAGAAAGGAAACGATCGCGGCAATCATCAACAGGGCCGGAATCGCCTACGTTTACGGCTCGAACTTCTCTATCGGCGCACATATCTTTTTCGCGCTCACGCAGTACGTCTCGGGCATCCTCAACGAGGCGCCCGAGTACGACATCTTCCTCCGCGAGATTCACCACGCGATGAAGCAGGATAGTCCGTCGGGGACCGCGCTAACCGCGGCCGACCGCGTGATCAGGACTTTGGCGCGGAAGAACCGGGTATTGACCGAAACCGCGCATCGAAAAATCGAGCCCGATGAACTGCACGTGACGTCGAGTCGCGGCGGCTCGGTGCCCGGGGTCCACTCGGTGTACGTCGACTCGGCGGCCGATACGATCGAGATACACCACAGCGCGCGGTCGCGTGCGGGTTTTGCACTCGGGGCGGTTCGCGCCGCCGAGTGGATACGCGATCGTCGCGGATTCATCGGCGTTGACGACTTCATCCGTGATATTCTACGATTGCAGTGATCGTCGCGCGAACGACGATCTCAGGAGGTTATGATGTTCAAAGGTGTGTTCACCGCCCTGGTAACTCCTTTTACGCGCGACGGAGCGCTCGACGAGCCGGCGCTGCGCCGAATCGTCGAGGATCAAATTGAGAGTGGGATCGCAGGCTTGGTGCCGGTCGGAACGACCGGCGAGAGCCCGACGGTCACTCACGCCGAGAATATCCGCGTCGTGGAGATCGTCGTCGAGCAGGCGAACGGCCGCGTGCCGGTGATCGCGGGAACCGGTTCGAACGCGACCGCCGAGGCGATCGATATGACGCTCAGAGCGAAACAGATCGGCGCGACCGCGAGCCTGCAGGTAACGCCGTACTACAACAAACCGAATCAGGAAGGGCTCTACCGACATTTTTCGTCGATCGCCGAGACCGCCGACCTGCCGATTATCGTGTACAACATTCCCGGCCGCAGCGCGCGCAACATAGAGAACGACACGATGCTTCGCCTCGCGGCGCATCCGAACATCGTCGCAGTCAAGGAAGCGAGTGGAGATCTCGCACAAGTCATGGATCTGATCGCGCGGAAACCCGACGAGCTCGCCGTCCTCTCGGGCGATGACAACCTCGCTCTGGCGATCTGCTGCCTCGGTGGTGACGGTGTCGTTTCGGTTGCGAGCAACCTCCTCCCGTCCGAGATCGTGAAGATGATCGACGCGATCCTCGACGGGCGCCTGATCGAGGCGCGCGCGATGCACTACCGACTTCTCCCGCTGTTCAAGTCGGTCTTTCTCGACACAAACCCGATCCCGATCAAGTACGCGATGTACGCGGCGTCGCGCCTTCAGGAAGTGTACCGGCTTCCACTCGTCCCGCTCGACGACGAGAAAAAGGCTATCGTCGACGCGGTACTGCGCGATCTGAAGATAACGGTCTGAGCGTGGCCGCGCGAGAATACGACTAAACTAGAGGTTAGCCCTCTGCGCGACACGGTCGCTCACCGCGAGGTATGTCTCGACGTCGATCGCCTCGGCCCTCAACCCTGGCGAGACGCCTGAGTCGTGCAGAATCGCGAGGAATTCTTCGGAAGGCAGGCCTGCAACCGTTCCCGCACGGATCGTATTGTTCCTGATAGTTTTCCGGCGCGACGCGAAAAAGACGCGCGTGATCTCCGAGAGGACACGATACGACGGCGAGCGCCCGGTCGGAGTCATCGAGAACAGCTCCGAACGCACGTTCGGACGCGGGTAGAACGCCGAGGAATCGATCTCGAACTCGCGTTTCACTTTCCAACCCGCCTGCACGAGCACACTCAGCGAGCCGTACGCTTTACTGTTCGGGGTCGCACGAAACCGGTCCGACGCCTCTTTCTGTGCCATGAACACCATGCGCTTCGGCGTGATGCCCGACTCGACGATAGCCGCGACGATCGCGGTCGCGGCGCTGTACGGCAAGTTACCGACGACCACGTCGGGCAGTCCACTCCCGACCACGTCGGGCACGCCGCCTTGAGCGAGCGCCGAAGGAAACGTCGCGAGGAAGTCTCCCGGCACGACCGCAACGCGGGAGCGATCGCCGAACTCGGCCTCGAGGAGTCGAACGATGCCCCAGTCGATCTCGAACAAAACGGTCCGCCGCGCGCGACCGATCACGAACCGCGTCACCGCGCCGAGCCCCGGACCGATCTCCCACGCGCTACCGACCGTCTCCGGTACCGCGCACACCGCGATGCGTTCGGCAACGGCCGTGTCGAGCAGGAAGTTCTGTCCCCACCTCTTCTTGGGAGCGATCCCGTGCGTCTCAAGGCTCGATATCAGCCGTTCTCTCGCTGTACCGTCGTCGGCGCCGGGGTTTTCGGCAGTTCTATCGACGCTCATACGCCCGCCACCGTATGCGACTGAATCGCCCGACGCACCGAAGACACGCACATACCGAGCACACCCGCGAAGAGCGGCAGCGACGCCGGGAGCGGAGCGGCGTTCCACGGCCGAAACCCCGAGAAAAAACGCACCCCCGTCACGAGAAATGCGAACGTAATGTTCATCGTGCCGGCGATCAGACCGTCGAGCAGCGCGATCGGGTTAACCAGAAAGACCAGTCCGAGCGCAAGAAAAACCACGACCGGAAAGCCGAGCACGATCGCCGTAAAGACACCGACCGGGTACAGAACGCCGAACCCCGATGCGACGATCGGAGCGGTGCACAGCTGCGCTCCGACCGAGGCGGCGAAAGACGCGCGAATCGGGTTCGGTATCCAGGGGATCAGCGCCTGATCGACAACGGCGCCGAATACGAGAATACCGGCAAGAGCCGCGACCGATAGTTGAAAACCGAGATCGTGCGCGGTCGACGGGGAGACGACGAGGATCAGAAACACCGCGGCCGCGAGCACGTCCACTCCACGCGGTCGACGGCCGAGTATCCGCGCAACCGCGAACACGGCGACCATCACGCCCGCGCGCACGAGCGACGGTCGCGGGCCGACGACCACGATGTACAGCGCAGCGACGAGAACCGACATGACCCACCCGCGTCCGCGTCCGAGCACGATTCCGCCGAGATACCCGACAAGCCCCGAGATAACGGCCAGATGCATTCCCGACAACGCGAGAAGATGCATCGCGCCCGAGAGACGAAACGCGTTTTCGAGTTCAGGATGCAGACCGTCGCGCCGTCCGAGAAAAACCGCGCGGAAGAATCCGACGATCTCGGTCGGGAGCCGCGCGATGCGGCGTTCGATTCGCGCGAGCGCGAAGCCCCGGCCGTACCCGATCGGTCCCGCGTACGGTTTGATCCGGTACGCCGCGACCGTGAACGAGTCGAGATCGGAAGAGCTCAAGCGGCCGAGCCGGCCGAACAACACGACCGATCGTCCGGCGTCGGGCGCGTCGTCGGGGAAGAACGCGAGCACCGTGCCGCGTGCATCGGCGACCGCACCGGTCTCATTCTCGACGCGGCTCAGCGAAACCACAACGCGCGCGCCTCCACGGGCCGTCGGTGCCGGGTCGCTCACGAGGGTCCCGTGCAACGCGACGATATCTTCGCGAGTGACTCCGTAGAACGAAGCCGCCGCGGCCCTGGCTGAGGCCTGCATCGATGCGCACATCGCGACCAGACCCGAGGCACCGACGCAAAGGAACACGAAGTGCCGCGGCGAAACGAAGCTCGAGACCGTCACGGACGCGCCCGCGAGCACACACGCCGTCACGATGAGTCGCGGTACGTCGGCTCCCGTGTACGCCGCAAGACCGGCGCCAAGGACAGCCGCGATCGGAGCGCTCATGGCGCCGGCCGACGGCGGCCGGTCGCGCAGTCGCGGTCATGGTCGTTGACCATTCGTGTCCCTCCTCATAGAGGGGATACTATAGCTTTTTTTTCGGTGCTTCAACGATAGACAAAAACGCGTGATTTATCGCGTTTATCGTCGGACTCAGGCTTGGCCGGTCTTCTTGGAACGAGCGCCGTTGCTGCCGGAAGGCAGCGAACTCATGCGTGGTGTCCCGTCTACGTTGCGGAAGATTCCGTACACGTACGCGAGAATCCTGTTTTTCATCTGCGGCGACGTCGGGATCCCCTGGATATGGAGAATCGAGACGTTTTTGTTCTGTTTGAACGTGACGCCTTTGACCGTGCCCGAGAGGATGATCGTATCGCCGTCGAGCTCGGTCTGTATCTTCACCGGAACGCCGGGCTTCGCCCGGCCGCCGACGAGCACCGCGGCGCCGTCTTCGGAGAGATCCACCATTTTGCAGCGATACCCGCCCATCTTTTCGGGACGCTCGTTTGCCTCTTTGATCGTCGTCAAAGGGAACACTCGACCGGCGTTCGCGAGCTGGACGCGAACGGAACCACGTTTCTGCGTACGAACGAGTTTGTCCGCGTGAGTCATATGGAGAATCGGGAACTTCTTGTCGATGTAGTCGCCGAGAATCTTGGACTCGAAGTAGTACCCCGCGTCTTCGGCGCGCCAGAAGTACACGTTCACTTTCTGTCCGCGCCACGAGAAACCCGGAGGCAACGGCGCGCCTTTTGGGTGCCCCACCGCGAGATACTTGCGCATGTTCTCGACGACGCGCGATATATATACGGAACTCCCGGGGTACGTGATCTTGAGAACTTGCCCAGGCGCAATGTTCCGTGTCGACTGGATACCCAGACGATACTTCGGAAGGTTGAACTCGACACGCTTTCGGAAGTCAAACAGTTTATTCAGGAAACGAACCGCTGCAGGATCCTCTTCTTTGTTATGCGACCGGAATCGGATCATCGTTCCGCGAATGCACCGGTCGAGCGTCTTCTCGGACCAGAAGAGCGACGTCGGATTGGGCAGGCGATTTTCGACGGCGACGCGCCGGAGCAAGTTGAGTTCGCCAAATCGGAATCCCGACTCCTTGCCCTTCACGTAGAACTGCAGCCACGGAAACCGGAAGCCTCCGTTGCGCTGGATGTAAACCAGTACACCGGAGACCGCCAAGATTCCAAGTAATAGCCAAATCCCCATTCCGGTCATCCTTTGCCGTTCCCTCTCTCCGATTCTCGGTGTACAGTATCGTCGGACTTAGCGGTATCAACCGGAAGAGGTCTACTTTTTCATGAATGTAACGGGAAACCCGGCCGTACGTAAAGAGTTATTCGTTGTTATCGCTGTTTTTCTCGTTCCACCGATCGTTGTGCGCGGAGGCACCACCCTCGCGCTCTCGGTGACTCAGGCCGCGATCGAGGTTCTTTCTTCGGGTTTTCAACTCATCATCGTGTTGGCCGTCGCGCGAAGAACCGACGGAACACCGCCGCGCGGGTTCGGCCTTTCGTGGCCACGACTCCGCGACGCAATCGCGGCGATCCTCGCGATTATCGTCCTTGCCGTCGCCGCGGTTGCGTACCTTTCGCTTGCGCCGGGAGAAACGGAAAGGTTCACGGTAACGGCCCACGGTGTAGTTCCATGGATCAGCGTCTTTCTCGCCGTTGTGATCGCGATCGCCGCGGCGTACAGAGAGGAGTTTCTGTATCGGGTTTACATCGTGCGTCGTTTCGCCGAAGCCGGATACACGCCGTTCGCGGCGGTCGCGTTCGGCGCGATTGTGTTCGGCGCGGCGCATCTATCCCAGGGAGTCGCGGCCGCGGTGTACGCGACGATACTCGGCGCCGCGCTCAGCGTGGTGTATATCGTGACCGGCAGCCTTCACGGTCTCGCAATCGCTCACGCTGCGTACAATATCTCGGTCATCGTGCGCCGAATCCCGGGAGTTTGGTGACGGTCTGCCCGCCGAAAGACACGTCCCGAACTTGCTCCTGCCCGGGAAAACCAGTACGTTGTACGTGTACATTATCGGATTTGTCGCGTTTATTTTTCTCGACGCGGCAACCGGTAGACAGAGTGAAAAATGACCGAGTGCGTGGACGGAGTACGGTGATGAAACGATATTTTCAATGGATGGTTGCCGGCTTGATCGACCGACGCTGGGTATCCGTCGCGATCGCAGCCACGGTTTTTCTCGTTTTCGGCTCTACGGAGCTGGTCGCGAGAGGAGCAGGCGAAAACGCGGGCGGAGTCGATGAACCGGCTCACGGGACGCGAGATACAGAGTCGATCGCCGAAGGTTTGCGCGGGCTCGGAATCCAGACGCTTCGGGAAGACGTCGACGCGATCGATTTCACGCTCGAGTCGCTCTCGGGCGGTGAAATCACCCTGTCCGAGTACCGCGGGAGCCTGGTATTCCTGAACTTCTGGGCCACGTGGTGCGGTCCGTGCATCGAGGAAATGCCGTCGATGCAGGTGTTGTACGATGAGTTCGCGCACCGCGGACTGGAAATCATCGCCGTGAACCTTCAGGAGAACCGAGAGACGGTCGCGGAGTTCATCACCGAGTACCCGTACACGTATCCAATCGCGCTGGATTACCGCGGTTCGGTCGCATCGCGATACTCGGTACGCGGCATTCCTACCTCGTACTTCATCGCACCCGACGGTCGAATCCTCGGCATGAAACTCGGGTTCAGGCTGTGGGACGATCCCGAAGTGATCGAGTTTTTCGACACGATCGTGCCCGGCTCGTGATCGCGCCCGACAACGATCAACGGAACGATAGAGGCGAAACCGTCGTATGGGTGACCTGAATATCTTTATCGCTCTCGCCGCGGGAGTGCTCTCGTTCATCTCTCCGTGTGTACTGCCGCTCGTGCCGTCGTACCTTTCGTTCGTCGGTGGAGTGACGGTCGGCGAGCTGCAGTCGGGGACGGTCAAACGCGCGGTCGTCTTCGGGCGAACGCTCTTTTTTGTGCTCGGGTTCACGATTATATTCGTCGCGCTTGGGCTCGTTTTCAGCGGATCGGGCATCCTGTTCGGGGGCGTCTCGCGCGCGGTCGATATCGCCGCGGGCATCGTCGTGATCGTGCTCGGGCTGAACATCGTGTTCGATTTTGCGAAGTTTCTCCAGTTCGAGCGTCGATTTCGGGTCACTCCGCGCGGGTCGTCGTACGGCTCGGCCGTGGCGATCGGCATGGCGTTCGGCGCGGGGTGGACGCCGTGCATCGGCCCGATTCTCGCGGGCATTCTCTTTCTTGCCGGGAGTTCCGGGCGGCTTGTCACCGGCGCGACGTACCTCACCGCGTACTCGATCGGGCTCGGTATCCCTTTTCTACTCGCTGGGTTTTTCTTTGTTCCGGTCATGCGTCGGCTCGAAAAGGTGAAGAGGCACCTCGCGAAGATCCGCGTCACGAGCGGCGTTTTTCTCGTGGCGGTCGGCACGATGATCGCGATGGGACGATTTCAACGCCTGAACGCGTGGGTGATTTCGTCAGGGACGCGCCTGCGCCGATGGGACGCGGCGAATCCCGAGACATCGCGTGTTGTGTTCGTGGCGCTCGCGATAGTGATCGCGCTTCCATTCGTCGCCTCGGCGGTCCGCTCCGTGCGCGCGCGCGGCGACCGCGCCTTCCCGTACGTGGCAACCGCGTTTACGACCGTTCTCATCGTGATAGCCGCGCTACAGGCGTCCGGGGTAATCAACCTCGCGGAAATCGTATCTCAGTGGCTCGTGTTCCAGGGAGTTTAGGATCGGGCCGTGTTGATCACGCATCGTGGTTTCGGATACACTCGGCTCGAATATGAGTATGGGTGATATTCGCGACACGTCTTTTCCACGCTTCGACGTAACCACTTTTATCGCCACGCTTCTGCTCACGGTCATCGGAATCATGTTCATCTACTCAAGCGGGACGACGACGTCGGGAGTCGTGTTTTCAAACGAGTACATCCGACAGATCGTGTGGTTCGCGACCGGTTTGCTGCTCATGTTCGGCATGTACTTTCTCGATTACCGGAGACTCAGCGACATCGCGCCGTACCTCTTCGTCGCGATCCTGATCTTGCTTGCGTTGACTCTCCGGTTCGGACGCGTAGTGAACGGGGCGCGCAGGTGGATCGGAATCGGCAATCTCGGCTTTCAACCGTCCGAGTTCGCGAAAATCGCGGTGATTCTTTTACTCGCGAGGTATCTCGACCGGTCGCGCGGAGCGATCACACGGCTTCACCGATTCATCATAGCGTTTTCGATTCTCGTGCTCCCGATCCTTCTTGTCGTCGTGCAGCCGGATCTCGGGACGACGATGGTATTTCTGCCGATTTTTTTCTTCATGACATATGCTGCGGGCGCCCGTTTACGGCACATCTTTTTTGTCCTGGCGACAGGATTGCTATTGGTCATGTTCTCGGTCCTCCCCGCGTACGAGTCGCTCATTCTCCGCCGAAGCGTCCCGATCATCTCGGTCTTGCGTGACACGACGCTCGTCTCGATCGTGCTCGCGGGCACCGGAGGCGCGCTGCTGTTGTCGGTCGTTGGGTGGTTCGTCACGAAGCGAAAACCATTTTTCTGGACCGTCTTTGTGTTGAGCATCTTTCTGCTCGCGCTCGGCGGATCGTACGTGCTGCAGAATTTCCTGCGCGAGTATCAGATCATGCGGTTCATCGTTTTCATCGATCCCGAAATCGATCCACGCGGCACGGGGTGGAACACGATCCAATCGATAACCGCGGTCGGCTCCGGCGGTCTGACCGGCAAAGGCTTCCTTCGCGGCACGCAGGGACAGTACCGATACTTGCCGCAGCAGAGCACCGACTTCATTTTTTCGGTGCTCTCGGAAGAATGGGGGTTCATCGGCTCGGTTGTCGTGATTCTCCTGTTCACTATGCTTCTCGCGCGTGGATTCTCGATCGTACTGCACGCGCGCGACGCGTTCGGCGCGTACGTTGCGAGTGGAATCGTCGGCATGTTCTTTTTCCACGCCGCGGTCAACATTGGAATGGCGATCGGCGTGATGCCGATCACCGGACTCCCGCTGTTTTTTGTCTCGTTCGGGGGTTCGTCTCTCTGGACGGGGTTTATCGCAATCGGGATCCTTATGAGCATCCATCGCCGCCGCGTTCATCTTTAGAACAGAACTATGTGGACAGTAGAACCCGGCCGATCGGCCGCGTATACTGACACGAGAAAACACCGACTGGAGGGCATCATCCATGAAGCAAATCACAGACCTTCTGCCGCACCGCGATCCGTTTTTGTTCGTAGACAGAATAGAGAAGGCAACACCCGAAGAAATCGTCGCGTATCGCACGTACACGTCGAACGAGCCGTTTTTCAAAGGGCACTTCCCGACGTATCCGGTTGTCCCCGGCGTCATCCTCGTCGAGACGATGGCCCAATGCGGCGGTGCGGGGATCAACGTCCAGGATATCATTCCGACGGGGTCGCTTTTTTTTCTCGCCACCGTCGACAAGGCGAAGTTTCGTCGGCAGGTCCGCCCCGATGAAGAGGTCCGGTTCGAGATCAAGAACCTGCGAATCTCGCCGAAGATGATCAAACAGTCCGGCCGCGCGCTCGTCGGAGACGAACTCGCGGCCGAAGCCGAGTGGCTCTGTCTCGTCGGCCCCGCTCCGGTTTAGCCGCGCCGAGCATCATCTCATCGCGACATCGGCTCCCCTGCGAACGAACGCGTCGCGAACTCCGCGCGAACGGATCACGTGCAACGCCGTTCCGGTCTCGTCCCTCTCAAAAGGTCCGGCAAAAGCACGATACACCTCTCTTTCGGCCCCTCGCGTCGCCAGGATCGTCGTCGGGAGATTAATCGCGATCTCCACGAGCGCTTGCTCGGCCGCCTTTGAGCTGTTGTACGCGCCGATCTGCACGTAGTACGCCTCGCTCACAAGCTGTTCGAGTACCTCGGCCGGTTCATCGGCCACAACCGGAGGTCGGGGGTCGGCCGGCTCGACGACGACGGCGTCGGGTTCGGGATCGGGCGCGGCGCGCACGACAGGCTCGCGTGGGGGTTCGGGGCGAACAGCAACGACGGGCGGGTCGATCTCGGCCGGACGCGACGGATCGGGCATCACGCTCGGGGGCTCCGGCGCGGCCGGTGCCGGGCGCCGATCGTCGGGTTCGCGGGGGTCGGGATCCACTGCCGCGACACCGTCATCGGCGCGGTCCGGCGCGGTCGGGAACGCGGCGACAGCGGGGTCATCCGGATCGATCGGCTCGGTACGTCCGATCGATGCTTCGAGTTCGTCGACCGGTGCGCGAGGCGGGCGGAGATCCGCGGGCTCGAGAACGATCGCCGAGTCCGGCGGCACCGGCGGGACGATTCCGTTCACGATCCGCGGCGACTCGATCTCATCCGGCTCCTCCGGCGGCACGTCCGCCGGAGGACGCACCACCGGAAGATCCACGACGAGCGGCTCGGCGTCGGGAGCCCCCGCGATCGGAAGCCCCGGCTCGGGGGTATCGTCCACCGGAGGCTCGGCGACCGGCGGCTCGGTGACCGGCGGCTCGGCAACCGGCGGCTCTGGTTCACGGTCGGCGGGCGGCTCGGCGACGGCCGGGCGATCGACGCGCGCGGCCGCCAACGCGGGCACGTCGGGTGTTTCGGGCGTTTCAGGCCGCGCGACCGTCGGGTCGGGGGCGGCGACGCGCGGATCGGCGACGGCGAGCCGGTCGGCGGGTACTCGGTCCGGACGCGGCGCGTCGGTTCGGTCTATGACCGAAACCGCATCGTCGCGTGACTCGACGAGAACCTGCCGTTCGGGAGTACGCGCCGCGAGCTCCGCGGCCGCGCGATCGATCAGACTTTCATCGTCGGACGGTTCTGCCGCCGGCGGCTCGGCAAGACCGGGTTCACTCGGCGCGCTCACCTCGGGCGCGACGCTCACGCGCGGCAACTCCGCTACACGAGGTTCGCCCGCGACAAGCGGCTCGGAGACGCGAGGAATCTCGGGTACGGTCGCAATCACCGCGTCCGGAGCAGCGGGGTCGGGTTCCGGCTCGACGCGGGCGACCGAAACCGCCGGCTCGGCGTCCACGTCGTCGTCGAGATCACGGTCCTCGGCGACCATCGGCGCGTCGTCTTCGACGACCGCTTCGAGTGGAGGACGCTCCGCGATCACCGGATCGTCAGGAACGGGCTGCTCGTCAGGAACAGGTGGATCGTCGGGAACAGGTGGATCGGCGATCGGCTCCGGAGTCGGTTCGGGGACGTCGGCGGCCGGTTCGCGGCGCGACGGAATGAGCGCAAGGTTCGGGTCGCCGAGGCGGGCCGCGGGGTTGATGTCGGGGTCGAGATGGAACGGTACGTCGTCGCTCGGCGAGATATCGGTGATAGCGGCGTCGGGGACGATCGCGGCGCGGACCTGCATCGCGATGCGCGAGTCGAGCCCAAGCGCCTGCGCGGCGTCGCGAGAGAGCACGAGGAACACGCCGGGTTCGCTAACGCGCCCGATTATCCTCACGCGGACCGACTCGCCCGATGCGATATTTTCCACCTCGAGCGTCGTATTCGGCGCGAACGAGTTCGACGCCGCGACCATTCCTTCCTCGGAAAACTCGCCGTGCCGGGCGGTCGTCGCGTTGCCTTCCCAGAAGTCCGAGGCGAACAACACCGCGATACTCCCCGCGAGGAAAATGAAAAAAACGATCAAACGTTTCATACACGAGACTCCTGTTTCGATGATCGGCAGTTCCACGACGACGAATTAACCGGATTTCCCACTCTCAAACGTACTCAAACACCGTGGGATCGTCGAGTCGGCGAGAGCCGCGAGGCTCACATCTCGCGCTCCGCCGCCGCGGCAGCAGCCGATCCGAAGCCGACCGCGAGCCGCTCGGCCCGTGTTCTCACGGCCGAAGCGAACTCGTCGAGCGGAATCTCGCCGCTCGTCGTTACGCGCCCCGGGTTCGG
The DNA here is from genome assembly GCA_007695285.1 of Spirochaetaceae bacterium. Taxonomy (GTDB): domain Bacteria; phylum Spirochaetota; class Spirochaetia; order DSM-27196; family PXBQ01; genus PXBQ01. The sequence goes on from REEC01000170.1 coordinate 19,159, forward strand.
GAGCAGACGCGTGAGGGTATACTCTGCGCGAACGGCCGCGACCTCGTCGGCCCCGGGCGGCTGGGCAAACGCGACCCGAATCTCCAGCAGGTACCGCGCCCCGCCTTCGCGCGCTATCGTTTTGAGAACGGCCGGATGCGTCGCGTCGGCGATCACCGGAGACCCGTTGAAGACGATGTGCCCCGCGTCGAAGAAGTACTCCATCGCGCCGTCCTCGACGGCTGCCAGGAGCCGGAGGACCCGCGACTCGCTCATATCGGGCGTGACCTCAAGTCCCGATACCTGGACCATCACTGTCTCAGCCGCCAGCGCACTTGCGGCGGCGAACATAACGATAAGACACGCGGATCGCGCCGCGGGGCCGGCCAAAAGTCTATTCTTCGCTTTTGTCGTTTTCATTCATTTTTCTCTCTCACACCATCGGCATCGAATCAAGACACCTTGATGGAGGCGCCGGGCCCGTGTAAACTCAGCGTACGTTTTAAGTAACACGGGTGGGGATGAATTACTTCGTAGTCAACGTACGGTCGGGCGCCGAACAGAAGTATCTCGAGTTTATCTCGGTGACGTACGACGACGCGTACACTCTGCATTGGCTGCGCCGAACGCTTAAAGTCAGGAAAGCCGGCCGCACGACCGAACGGAAAGCCCCGATCTTCCCGGGGTACCTCTTCCTCGCCGCCGACACCGTCAAGCCCGAGGACTTCAGCCGACTGCGCAAAGGACCGGGCTTCCAGCGCTTTCTCGAAAGCAACTCGAACATACGGCCGTTGTCGGACGATGACGAGCGGATGATCCTGCACTTCCTTTCGTTCGGCTCTGTCGTCTCGGTATCGCGCGTGAGATTCGACCGGAACGACAGGATCGTCGTCGTCGACGGACCGCTTATGGGTCTCGAAGGTCGCATAGAAAAGGTCGATAAGAGAAAAGGGAGAGCGCGCGTCCGACTCGATTTGTACAAAGATTCCTTTGCGGTCGATTTCGGATTCGAAGTGCTCTCAAAACAGCCGTCGGAGAACGACGCCGAGGAACCGCGCTCGGAACGCGCGGCCGACACGAGCACGACGGCGGACGGTGAACGGTGAAAAAACGCAGCCGAAACAGAATCTACATCATCGGCGCGGGCTTTGTGGGCAGTTCGATCGCCGACGAGATTCGGCGCAAGGACGTCCTCGGCGATGTCGTGGCGTTTCTCGACGACGACCAGACCAAGATCGGAACGCGGATCGACGGTGTTCCGGTGCTCGGCCCGATCGCGGACGTACTCACGATCGTCAAGACGACGCCCGCCGACGAGGCACTCATCGCGATGCCGGGCGCTCCGAGAGAGACCCTGCGAACGGTCTTCGCGCAACTCGAAAAAGCCGAGTTTGCGAAGATCAGGATCTTGCCGAACATCTCGCAGGTTATCGACGCCGAAGCGCATCTCATCCAGACGCGCGAAATCGACCCGCAAGACCTCTTGGGGCGGAATCCCGTCCAGATTAACCTTCGCAAGAGTCTTCAATACCTACGTGGAAAACGCGTATTGATAACGGGCGCCGGTGGGAGCATCGGGAGCGAGCTCGCTCGCCAACTACTCTCCGGCGGCGCCGAAAGGCTGTACCTGTTTGGGCACGGCGAGAACAGCATCTACGAGATCGACCGCGAGTTGCGGCTGCTCCAGGAAGAAGGCGTCGGAGAGCACGCGACGATCGTGCCGGTGATCGGCGAACTTCAGGACGTGGAGTTCGTGAACTTCATCACAAGTCGGCTCAGGGCGGACGTTGTGTTCCATACGGCCGCGTACAAACACGTTCCGCTGATGGAGGCGAACCCGGTCGCGGCGGTTCAAAACAACGTTTTCGGCACATGGAACCTGGTGCGCGCGGCGCGAAACTCAGCGGTGCGCCGGTTTGTGTTGATCTCGACCGACAAGGTTGTCGAGCCGACGAGCATATACGGCGCGTCGAAGAAGATCGCCGAGGAGATCGTGCTCGACGCGGCCGGCGACGGGCGCGAGTACATGGTCGTCCGATTTGGCAATGTACTCGGTTCGCGCGGCAGCGTCGTGCCGCTGCTCCGCAAGCAGATCCTCAAAGGAGGCCCGGTCACGATCACGTCGCCTGAGATAACACGGTACTTCATGACGATTCCCGAGGCGTCGTCGCTGGTCCTCAAGGCCGGCGGCGTCGGCCGCGGAGGTAACCTCTACATTCTCGACATGGGCGAGCCGATCCTGATCCGCGACCTCGCGGAACAGATGATCCGTTTCTACGGCTTCGAGCCCGACGAGGAAATCCCGCTCGAGTACATCGGCCTCAGACCCGGAGAGAAACTCGTCGAGTCACTATGGTCGACAGACGAAACGCCGCTCGAGACCGAATTCCCGCGGATACGGCGCATCTCACGGAACGGCGACCGCCCGGACGTTCAAGAGATCCTCGCGGCCTTGCGTCCGGTATGCTTTTTTGACCACGCGCACCCCGAACGGTATCGCAATCGCCGCGCGCTCAGGGAAACCGTTCGGCGATTTATCCCGACAACACCGGTACACGACGATGAACCCGAGTATTGATCCAATCCCGTTCGCCCGGCCGATGATCGGGTCGGACGAAGAAGCGGCGGTGCTCCGCGTAATGCGCAGCGGATGGCTCACGACCGGCGATGAAGCGTCCGCGTTCGAGCGCGAGTTTGCCGCGTTTGTCGGGTGCCGCCACGCGCTCGCGGTGAACTCCGCGACCGCGGGACTGCACCTCGCACTCGAGGCGCACGGAATCGGCCCCGGCGACGAGGTTCTTCTCTCGCCGTACACGTTTGCCTCGGCCGCCGCCGTCGTACGCCACCTCGGCGCGCGACCGGTTTTTGTCGACGTCGAGCGCGACGGCTTCAACATCGATCCGGAAGCTCTCGCCGAGACCGCCGCAGCCCACCCTACCGCACGAGCCGTTATGCCGGTGCACTTCGCGGGCCTTCCGTGTCGAATGGACCGGATCATCGAGGTCGCGCGCGCGCATCAACTCGTCGTCATCGAGGATGCCGCTCACGCATTTCCGAGCCCGACCGCCGGCGGGTACGCGGGAACGATCGGCGACACGGGCGTTTTTTCGTTCTATGCGACCAAGACGATCACGACCGGCGAAGGCGGAATGGTCTGCACCAAAGACGATGAAGTCGCACGACGGATCACGATGATGCGTCTTCACGGCATCGACCGTACCGTCTGGGATCGATACCGGACGCCGGGTGCAACATGGAAATACGACGTGCACGAAGCCGGGTTCAAGTACAACCTCCCGGATATCCTTGCGGCGATCGGCCGCGTTCAACTCGGCCGCGCCGAAGCGTTCCTGGAATCCCGGAAACGGATCGCCGCTCGGTATCGCGAGGCATTCAGCGACGCTGATTTTCTCACTCTCCCGCCCGACGGGGATGGGAACGCGTTTCATCTCTTCGTCGTGCGTCTGAAACTCGACAGCCTCACGATCGGGCGCGACGAGTTCATCGCGTCACTCGCCGAACGTGGGATCGGATGCTCGGTCCACTTCATCCCTCTTCACGTAACGCGATTCTACGCCGGGACGTACGGCCTGTTCGAGCGACAGTTTCCGCGCGCGCTCGAAGCCTACCGGCGTGCCGTGAGTCTTCCGATCTATCCGGGCCTCGACGACGATCCTATCGATCGGATAATCGATGCGGTCCGCGCGGTCGGCGCCGCACACCGGAGGATAAGATGAGCGTTGGCGACACGCTGAAGTCCGGCGGTATTTTTACCGGTGATATCGAGCGGCCGGGCATGGTGCACTGCGTCACGATCCGCTCGCGCCGAGCCGCGGCGCGCATCCTCGGAATCGACGCTCCGACGCTGCCGCGTGACCTCACGCTGCTCACCGCGCGTGACATCCCGGGGGCCAACACGATCGACGTGTACGGTGAAACGATGCCGGTTCTCGCACCGGGAAAGGTCACGTACATCGGTGAACCGGTCGCGCTGCTCGCGGGACCGTCGCCGGCGTCGGTTCTCTCGACGGCAAAGCAGATCGAGCTACGCTACGATGAGACCGACCCCGTTTTCACGTTCGAAACGGCGTCACCCGAACAGATCGTTCGCGAACACACGTTCGTCCGCGGCACGCCCGACGAGACGATGAGCAATGCGTCTCAGGTTGTCGAAGGCGCGTACCGCACCGGCGTACAGGAACACATGTACAACGATCCGTTCGCGGCGTTTGCCGAGCTGGTCGACGGAATTCTGGACGTCGCAACCGCTACGCAGTGGCCTCATCACGTCGCGCGCACCGTCGCAGCGGTGACCGGCCGCCCGATCGCGACGTGCCGGGTTCGCGTCGCCGAGACCGGTATACCTCTCGACGGAAAGCTCTGGTACCCTGCTCTCCCGGCGTGCCACGCGGCAATCGTTGCGCTCGTGTGCGGCCGTCCCGCGCGTCTGGTGTACACGAGGATCGAGGATTTTCTGTACACGCCGAAAAGGTCGCCCGCGTTTGTCCGCCACACGACCGGGCTCGACGAAAACGGCGATATCAACGCGATGGATGTCGAGATCCTGTTCGACACCGGAGCGTACCCGGTCTTCACCGACGAGAGCATTTCGCGTTACGTGCACGCGGCGACCGGAGTGTACAACTGCGCGAATACCCGGTTGCGCGTCGCGGCAGTCAGGACGAATCACCCTCCGTTGAACGTGTTCCAGGGACTCGCGACCGCGCAGGCGTCGTTTGCCGCCGAGTCGCACGCAGCCAGAATCGTCGAGGTCGCGCAGGCCGAGCCGATCGAGTGGCGTACCCGTAACATGCACACCGCGACACGACCAGGACGCGACAAACAAGGACGAGACAAAAAGCCGGGCGGTCCGATCGAGCTGATGCGACGCGTCGCCGAGGTCTCGGACTTCCGGAGGAAGTACGCGGCGTTCGAGCTACAGAAGAAGCGTCGTCCCGAAGGCGGTGTCGAAGTCGACGCAGGACGCGGCATAGGGATCGCGGTCTGTACGCAGGGAACCGGCTTGATCGGTCGTGGCGAGGACAACGAGACGACGACGGTCCGTGTTCGGATGGAACAGAACGGTACGGTCGAGGTATCGTGTGCGGCCGTGGCGGAGGGCTCTTCGCTTTTTCGTCTATGGCGGCGGCAGGTCGCCGAAATCCTCTCGGTCAAGGACGATGATGTACGATTCCGGCCGATCGACACGCTCACGGTTCCCGACACCGGCCCGTCCGCGTTTTCACGGAACGCGGGTATAGTCACGAAACTCGTGACCTCCGCGTGCGACGCGATTCAGCGGAGACGATTCCGCGATCCGCTTCCGATCGAGGTGAAACGAACGTACAAGTTGCCCGCGGGTGTGCGGTGGTCACCCGAGAAGCCGCTCGGAGACGCGTACGCGCACACGGCTTGGGCAGCGTGTGTCGTCGAGGTCGAGACCAACTCCGTCACGTTCAGCGCGCGCGTGCGCGGAGTCTGGATCTGCGTCGACGGTGGTGAGATCGGAAGCTTCGAGAATGCGTACCGCTCGGTCGAGAGATCGATCGTCGCGTCGCTTGGGTGGAGTTCGACCGAGGACGTTTCGTTTGCCGCCGGTGCGGTGTCACGCATCGCTTACCCGGTTGTTTCCTCGCCGCATCGCGCGCGGCCCGACTCGATCTGGGTCGACTTCATCGCGTCGAGTGAACCGATCAAAGGAATTGGCGAACTTCCGGCGAACTGCGTCCCGGCGGCGTACTGCGCGGCGGTAACCCAAGCGACCGGCCGTTACGTGGATACGATACCGGCGACTCCCGACGTGATCTACGCGTACCTGGAGGAAGAATGAGAGTTCACTTCGTCCTGAACGAACGAGCCGTGGAACTCGACGTCGAATCCGACGCGCGCTTAATCGACGTTCTCCGATCGGAACTCAGGCTTTCCGGGACGCGCCCGAGCTGCCGCGAGGGGTATTGCGGCTCGTGTATCGTGCTGCTCGACGACCGGATAGTCCCGTCGTGCCTTACACCGATGTTTCGTGTGCTCGGAGGTACCGTTACGACGATCGAAGGCTTCATGAAGACGAACGAGTACACGGACATCGAAAAAGGGTATCAGCTTGCGCGCATGGACCCGTGCCGGTTTTGTGCCGCGGGCAAGGTGCTGAGCACGCACGAGTTCATCGCGACGCATCCGTCGCCCACGCGCGAGCAGATACGCGCGGCGGCCGAATCGGTGTGGTGCCGATGCACGAGCTACACAAACTATTCTAAGGCGATCCGCCTTGCCGCCGAAGTGCGACGGAGGAGAACTCATGCGCGCAGACGACGCTAAAACGCGCGTTTTCCTCCCGGTCACGTTGAACGAGACGATTCAGTTCTACCGCCGGATCCCCGACGCGACGATCTGCGCGGGAGGAACGCACGTATTTCGGTCGACACCGGAAAACTCGGCAACGGAGTTCATCTCGCTGCACGGCGTCGAGGAACTCAGGCGCGTCAACCGGACCGAACGATACATCGAGATCGGCGCCGCAACGCCGTTCCGCGACGTTCTGACGATCGGCAAAAAGTTGCTGCCGCGCGTCTTGACGAACGCGATCGAAAGGATCGGACCTCCGGGAATTCGAAACATCGCGACACTCGGCGGCAATCTCTGCGTGAGGGATCACGTACTCACGGCACATCCGGTCCTGCACATCCTCGACGCGCGTGTCGAAGCGCGGCGTCACGGCTCGAGCGGTCGGTGGATTCCGATCGGACGCCTGCGCGGCGCCGATGGCTCGCTGGAAATCGAGGACGGCGAGATTCTCACGAAAATTCGGGTTCCGCTCGAGAGCTGGAGCGCGGACGCGTTCGAAACGTTCGGCGATTTTGGGGGTGCGAACCCAATGGTGCTGTGCGCGGTCGCACGGGTCGCGAAAGGCTTCCTGACGGAGTTCCGGCTTGCTTTTCTCGTCGCAGGCACGGCGATGATCCGCAACCGCGAGCTTGAAGCCGAGCTCGTCGGCCGAAGAGTTCCCCTCTCGGATCGCGAGACCGCGGTGTATCAGGAACGGATGGTCGAGAGTTTCAGCGTGCGCAGATCGAACACGATCGAGCGCGAGCGGGCGCGAAGATTCATCGCGTGGTTTCTCGACCAAATCAACCGAAAACGCGCCGCAACCTAGAAGTGAAGAATGAGCGGTTCTCAATTTTAAGGCGAAATCAGAACTGCTGGGGCAGCATCAGCGCTTTACATCCGTCCACGATCGGGACTACTATGTTTCCGATGCCGTGAGGAACTGGGAGAAGCATCGCGTGTCGGATTTTGTTCACCTGCACACACACTCGGACTTCAGTCTGCTCAAGAGCGCCGCGACAATCCCGGGCCTCGTTGCGCGTGCGCGAGAGCTCGGAATGAGCCGGCTCGCGCTGACCGACGACGCGAACATGTTCGGCGCGCTGCAGTTCTACAACGAGTGCAGATCGTCCGAGAACGGTCCGCCGATCACGCCGATCCTCGGGTGCGACATGAACATCACCGACGGAAAAAGAACCGAGAGGGACTCAAAAAACTCCTCGCGCATCGTTTTGCTCGCCAAAGACGCGGTCGGTTACCGGAATCTTCTCCAGCTCAGCTCGCTCGCGTACACCGAGGGATTCTACTATCGACCGAGAATCGACGACGAGTTGATCGAGACTTTCGGCGACGGCCTGATCGCGCTCACGGGCTCGATCTCGGGCGACATTCCTTCGTTGATCCTGCAGAACCGTTTCGACGACGCCGAGGCGCGGGCCCGCCGCTACAAGGAAAGATTCGGCGACGATTTCTACTTTGAACTCCAGGATCACGGCCTTCCGGAAGAACGCGTCGTGAACGAGAACCTCGTCACGCTCTCGCGCACGCTCTCGATTCCGCTCGTCGCCGCGAACGAGTGTTACTACACGAACAAAGACGACTGGAACGCGCAGGATGTTCTGCTCTGCATCGGGTCAGGCCGCAAAAAAAACGAGCCCGGCCGTTTTCGCTTCTCGACGCAGGAGTTCTACCTGAAGTCGGCCGACGAAATGCGCCGGATTTTCTCCGAGTTTCCCGACGCGATCGCACGATCGCGCGAGATCGCCGAAAAATGCAACCTCACGATCGAGCTCCCGGGGCCGATTTTCCCGGAGTACGAGATCCCGAGCGAGTATCCCGATACCGCGACGTACCTGCGCGACTTGACGTTCCGAGGCCTCGCCGAGCGCTACGGGACGATCGACGACACGTTGCGTGCGCGCGCGGAGTACGAGCTCGGCGTGATCATCCCGATGGGTTTCGTCGCGTACTTCCTGATCGTCTGGGACTTCATCAAGTTTGCGCGCGACCGGGGGATCCCGGTCGGTCCGGGTCGTGGCTCCGGCGCGGGTTCGATCGTCGCGTACGCCTTAAAGATCACCGATATCGATCCGCTCACGTACAACCTGCTGTTCGAGCGGTTTCTCAACCCCGACCGCGTATCGCTGCCCGACTTCGACATCGACTTCTGTTACGAGCGACGCGGCGAGGTGATCGAGTACGTGACGCAGAAGTACGGGCGCGACCGCGTCGGGCAGATCATCACTTTTGGGACGCTCAAGACAAAGGCCGTGATCCGCGATGTCGCGCGAGTCCTGGACATTCCGTACGCCGAAGCCGACATGACCGCGAAGCTCGTTCCGAACGACCTGAAGATCACGCTCCCGAAAGCGCTCGAACAGGAGCCGCGGCTGCGCGAGATCCGCGACCGCGGCGGCGTGCACGGCGAGCTGATCGACGTGAGCCTGAAACTCGAGGGGTTGCACCGACACCCGTCGACGCACGCGGCGGGAATCGTAATCGGCAAAGAGCCGTTGACGCACTACGTGCCGCTCTACCGCGACCCGAAGACCGGCGCGGTCTCGACGCAGTACACGATGGAGATGCTCGAGGACTGCGGCCTGGTGAAGATGGACTTCCTGGGGCTCAAGACGCTCACGCTGATCACGAACACGGTCGCGCTGATCCGCCGCCGTGGAGTCGAGATCGATATCGACACGATCTCCGAGACCGACGAGGCGACGTACCGAATGCTCGGCGAAGGCAAGAGCGCGTGTGTGTTCCAGTTCGAGAGCCAGGGCATGCAGACGGTTTTGCGCCGCACGCGACCGACGCGGATCGAGGATCTGATCGCGTTGAACGCTCTCTACCGACCCGGCCCGATGGAGAACATCGACCAGTTCATCGACTCGAAGAACGGTCGCGTGCCGATCTCGTATCCATTGCCCGAGCTCGAAGGCGTACTGAAAGAAACGTACGGCGTCATCGTGTACCAGGAACAGGTCATGGAGATCGTCCGGATCGTCGCCGGCTTCTCGCTCGGTCAGGCGGACATCCTGCGTCGCGCGATGGGAAAGAAAAAAATCGACGTGATGGAGCAGATGAAGGCCGAGTTCGCCGCGGGCGCCGAGTCAAACGGCTTCCCGGCGGCGACAGCCGCGGCGATCTTCGACCTTCTGCTCCCGTTCGCGGGGTACGGCTTCAACAAGTCGCACGCCGCCGCGTACTCGGTTCTTGCGTACAAAACCGCGTACCTCAAGGCGAACTTCCCGGCCGAGTTCATGGCCGCGAACCTGACGAACGAGATCAACGATCCCAAAAAGTTTCCGGTCTACATCGACGAGACGAAGGCGATGGGGATCACGATCCGCCCGCCCGACGTGAACGTGAGCGAGAAGGTCTTCACGGTCTCGAACGGCGAGGTCGTGTACGGCATGATCGGGATCAAGAACGTCGGCTCGTCGGCGGTCGACGAGATCATCCGCGAACGCACCGAAAACGGACCGTTCTTGTCGTTTCCTGACTTCCTCGAACGCATCGACTCGAAAGTCGTGAACCGGAAAGTGATCGAGGCCGGGATCCAGTGCGGCCTGTTCGACGCATTGCACGCGAACCGGTGTGAACTCTTCGAGAACCTCAACGCGCTGATCGGATGGGCGTCGCGTCGCCGCGATCTGCGCGCGTCGGGCCAGTCGTCGCTGTTCGACGGTACCGACGACGACGTCGACGACGCGCCGATTACGCCGTACCCGGAGTGGGACTCGACGGTCCGGCTCCAGTACGAGAAAGACATTCTCGGGTTTTACGTCTCCGGACACCCATTGGACCGGTTCCGCGCGACGTGGGAGAACTGCACGACGCTGAACCTCTCGCGGCCCGAGAACGCGTCGAGCGAACGCAGTTACTCGGTCGTCGGCATGCTGCGCGGCGTCCGCGTGATCATCTCGCGCAAGGGAACGCCGATCGGCGTCTGCTCGGTCGAGGACTTCAACGGCTCGATCTCGGCGGTCATGTTCTCCGAGGTGTACGAAGCGAATCGCGAAGCCTTCCTGGAAGACGCGGTCGTCGGCGTCGTCGGAAAGGTCGAACCGCGCAACGACGAGTATCAACTCGTGATCCAGGAGATTCGGCTACCGGACGAACTCGAAGAAAAGGAAGCCGCCGAGGTGCATATCCGGCTCGAAGACACGATCGAGAACGAAC
>REEC01000156.1 GCA_007695285.1 Spirochaetaceae bacterium
GGGAACGAAGCCGGCAGCGGCGAGTATAGTGTCCCGGCCGCGCCGCCGAACACCGGTCTTGCGCGGCGGGTTATCGTTCTGTCGATCGAAACTGAGTGCGTCTCGTGGATGTCGTTGTCACCCGTGAAAACGATCGTGAACTCGCCGTCGGGTAGCCGCGAGCCGCCGGTATCGTGGCCGTCCCACCGAACCGTCGTCGATCGCTCGGTGAAGCTTATCGGGATCGGATCCAAAACCACGCGTCCGGAAGAGTCCTCGACGCGATACTCGCCGCTTCCCGGCCCCGAGACGACGACCGTGAACGAGGCCGAGCCGAGCAAACCGGGATCGGTCGGCGAAAAATGATCGACGCGGGCGGAAAACGAGTCGACACGAAAAGGGGCTTCTTCGAGGACGACCGAGATCGTGGTCGTTAGATTTTCGTTGACTACAATACTTTCCCGGTGTGTTTCGTACCCGAAAGCGGAAATAGCGAGTGGATACACGCCGATTCTAAGCTCGGTCTCACGCCCCGGAGTGACCGACCTGAAGCCCGTGCGCACCTCAGCGTCCGGCGGCACGACGTCGATGTAAAGGCGCCCGAGGATCTCTTCGAGCTCAAGTCGGACTTCCTGGTACTGGTCATGGACGTGGGACACGAACAGTTCGGCCGACCGGTATCCATCTTTTTCCGCGACGATGTGATATTGACCTGTGGGGAGTTCACGGCGAAGAGGTGACGTTCCGGTCCTCCGCCCGTCGACAAACACGTCAGCCCCAGTGGGAGAGGTCCGGATCGCGAGCCCGACTTTTTCTTCTTCTTCCTCGTCGTCCTCATCCTCGGCCGTCGTGTCGTCGGGTTCTGTTACGCCGACGCGCCGCTCGGTCGGAGCAGACACCTCGGACTCGAAAAGTGATCCCGACGCGGTTGCACACCCGAGCATCACCATGATCGCCGCGAAAACCACAGCTCCCGCCGCGACCCGGAAAAGGCGGAACATCGGACCGAACGATCGCATGAGTGAGATTATCTCAGACGATCGAGCACGCTGCAACACGCGCGCGTCAGGCCGTCAGGATACCGGTTCTACTCGACAACGATGAACTGTCCAAACATGCCGCCTTGACGGTGCCCGGGAACGCTGCAGTAGAACTCGAACTCGCCCGCTTTGTCGGCGACGAACTCGACGGTCTCCGACTGGCGCGCGCCGATGATCGCGGTCGCTGCGTCGAACTCATCAAGAACCCAGTCGTGTCGTCCACCGCCGTTGACATACGTTATGCGCACGGTAGCACCAACGTTAACGCGAATCTCGGCGGGAAGATACCTGAGTCCGGCGCTCCGGACCTCGATCTCGATGACCTCGTCATCCCAGTCGGTCGCGTCGACGACATTCTCGTTCGAAAAAACCGACGGCACGATAGCCACGGCAAGAGCAACAACGATAACAAGCAAGAATAGTTTCTTATTCATGACTACAACGTAGTTAACCTTTACTCTTTTCGTCAACCTTTTTCGAGCACAGGCGGCCACGTCCCGTATTGCCTCTTTCGAGCTTCGAGGGTTACACTCACGCAACCACCAAGGAGCACACGATGAAACTCTACCGTGAACCTGCCCGAGATATTCCGGTTTCCGAGTACGACGTCGTCGTCGTTGGAGCGGGAACCGGCGGTGTGATCGCCGCGGTCGCGGCCGCGCGAAACGGCGCAAGGACCGCGATCATCGAAGCTAAGGGGTACCCCGGTGGAACCGCCGTTGAAGGTGGAACCGTGCTTCACAGTTTCTACAACCTCTGGAAGGCGTTCCCGGGCGTCGAAAAGCGCCGGGTCGTTCGTGGAATCCCGCTCGAGATGGTAGAACGGCTGATTCGCGCCGACGGGTGCTCGGGGTTCCCGGAAATGGAAAAGGGGTACGACTACGACTCGGTCTGTACCGCGATCGATACCGAGGTCTACAAGCACGTCGCGTACGACTTTCTCGCGGACGCCGGAATCGATCTTCGCTTCAACACTTTCATGGTCGACGCGGTTCGGGACGGTGACGAGCTGAAAGGTGTAATAACCGAGAACCGCGGCAGACGTGAGGCGCTCATGGCTTCTTCGTTCGTCGACGCCACGGGGTACGGCGATCTGTGCGCGCGAGCCGGAGCGGCTTTCTCCGAACCGAACGATCATCCGGTCGCGAACAGCATGGGCGTCGGCGGCGTCAACATGGACACGTACTACGACTTCATGAACGCCTCGGGCGCGGTCCAGGATCTCTGCCGCGGGCGGCGCAGCGGGAGAGACGGACAAGTGATACGCGTCACGGGAAGCGGGAAAAAGCTCCCGGCCGGGTTTGTCCGCGACGCCGAAAAGATCGGTATGTCGACGATGACGACGACTCTACACGACAACTACTTCATGTTCGTGAAAGTGAACTTCAAGATGCCGAAAAGCCCCACGGATCCGACCGCGATCGTCGCGGCCGAACGCGAGCTTCGTCGCCGTCAGGTGAAAGCGATCGAAGTGTTCCGCAAACACATCCCCGGCTTTGAAAAAGCGTTCATCGCGAGGACAAGCCCGACGCTCTGCATTCGTCGGGGACGCTGCATCACGTGCGACTACGACATCACGATCGACGATGTCGTCGACGGAAAACACTTTGCGGACGAAGTTTTTGTGTACGGCTTCCACGACTGCGCCCCGCGCATCAAGATCAAAAACGGCGGCACGTACGGAACTCCGTACCAAGCGCTCCTCGTTACCGGACTCCGGAACCTGTACGCGACCGGCATGATGATCACCTCCGACTGGGAGGCGCACATGTCGACGAGAAACACCGTATCGTGCATGGGGCACGGGCAGGCGGCCGGAACGGCGGCGGCGATCTGCGCGGAACGCGGCATCGGTTCGCGCGAGCTCCCGTACGCCGATCTGCGGCGCGCGCTCGAGGCCGGCGGCGTATACTTCGAGGCGTGATCGGCCAAAGAGCGCGCACCGAGCGCGCGGCACGGTGAACCAACAATGTCGCTAACCGCGCTCTTTGTTCTTGTCGTCTCCGCGTTCGTTCACGCGGGCTGGAACGCGTTGGGCCGCCGCTCGCGCCCCGCGGTCGCGTTCTACCTCGTCGCGAGCCTGACCGGCGTAGTGGTACTCGCGCCGGTCGTGCTGTGGTGGCACGCGACGGCCGCGTTGGTACCGGGTCGAGTTCTCGTTCTGTTGATCCCTGCAGGATTCTTCCAGATGCTGTACTTCACGGGACTCGCGGGCGCGTACAAGACCGGCGACATGTCCGTGGCGTATCCGTTTGCGCGTGCACTCCCTGTGCTTCTTGTTCCGATTGTCACGACGGCGCTCGGTCACGGGAGCCCGCTCTCGTCACTCGCGATCGCAGGGATGGTCGGTGTGACGATCGGGATGGTGGTGATTCCGCACGCGTCGTTCTCCGAGCTCTCATGGAGCTCGTTCCGCGGGAAATGGCCTGCATTTGCACTTCTCGCGGGCATCGGCACGACCGGTTACTCGATCGTCGACAGCGCCGCGCTGAGCATCTACCGCAACGCAGTCGCGGCCGGTGCCGCGCACAGCGCGAGCATCGCAGCGCCGGTCATCTACGGGTTCCTAGAGTCGCTCTCCGCCGCTGTATTCTTGCTCGCGGTCGGGCTGCTCACGCGCGGCGCACGGCGCGTGGTCGCGGACGTACGGGGGATCGCGAAACGCGACGCCTTCGCGGCCGGGATCGGTATCATCGGCGCGTACGTGCTGGTTCTTATCGCGTACGGGTTCGCCGACAACGTCTCGTACGTCGTCGCGTTCCGGCAAATGAGCCTGCCGATCGGGCTCGTGCTCGCCGCGACGTTTCTGCGCGAGCGAATCACGTGGCCCCGGGTGATCGGGACGGCGCTGCTCGTCGCGGGCCTGGTCACGGTCGGAGTCGCCGGATAGCCAGGGTCGGGCCGACTCACAATAATCAAACCGGATCTGAACGTATCTCTAACCGAACCGTGTGACTTTCTGTTCACAGAACCTTTCTCAACACGAACCGGAGGCGTATATGCCGCGAGCAGACCTACACGTTCACTCAAAGTTTTCGGACCACCCTACCGAGTGGTTTCTGCAGAGACTCGGTGCGGCCGAGTCGTACACTGAACCCGAGACGGTCTACGCGATCGCTTGTACGCAAGGAATGGAGTTCGTCACGATCACCGACCACAACGACATGCGCGGCGCGCTGTACCTGAAAGAACGGTATCCCGACCACGTCATCACGGGGGTCGAGAGCACGGTGTACTTCCCGGAGGACGGATGCAAGGCGCATCTCCTGATCTATAACCTCGACGACCGACAGTTTGAGCGAGTCCAAGCGAAACGGAAAGATATTTAAGAGCTTCGCGAGTATCTGCTGTCGGAGAATCTTGTTCATTCTCTCGCGCACGCGACGCACCCGGTTAACGACAAACTCAGCATCGAGCATCTCGAAAAGTTTCTCGTACTCTTCAACGTGTTCGAAGGAATCAACGGGCTGCGCAACCGGACGTTCAACTCCGATTGGATGAGCCTCATGGCTTCGCTCACCGAAGAGCGAGTGCAAATCCTCGCGAAGAAACACGGGTTGATACCAGTCGGACGTGAACCGTGGGTCAAACGATTGACCGCGGGGAGTGACGATCATGCGGGGCTTCTGATCGGCCGAACGTACACCGATGCTCCGGGCGACACCGTCGATGATTTCATTTTGGCGATTCAAAGCGGGAAGTCAACGGTCGGAGGCAGACACAATGACTTCCGCGCAATGTCGTTCGGTTCGTACAAGATCGCCGTCGAGTTCGGCAAGTCGAGAAACGTGAACGTCGGTGAACCGTTCTCGAATCAACTCAACTCGTTCCTGTTTGAGAACAAAAAACTCTCGCTCACGGAAAACCTCAAACTCAACAAACTCCGTAGCAGGAAAGCCGGACCGGTCATGAACCGCGTTGCCGACCTGATCGACGCGGTACGCACGTTCGACGACGGGATCGATATCGACGACAGGATCGACACGATCTACGACCGTATCACGAAGATCACGGATGAGTTCGTTCGCGAACTCGCGAACTCCGCGGAGAAACACGTGCGGAACGGCAGTCTTTGGAGCCTGCTCAGAAGCCTGACGTCGTCCCTGCCGGGCTTCTTTCTTTCGGCGCCGTTCGTCACAGCCTTCCTTCATATGTTCAAAAAGCGCGACCTGCTGCCGGCCTTAAAACGGTCGTGGGGAGTGCGAGCGGCAGACTCTCCGCTGAAGGTCCTGTGGTTCACAGACACAATCGACGATCTGAACGGAGTATCCGTTACTCTCTCGCGAATCGCCGAACTGGCCGACGAACAACACCGCCCGATAAAAATCGTCGCGTCGCTCGGCAAACTGAAAAAGGCGAACTCGGCGGGGTTCATAAACCTCAAACCGCTGACCGAGTTTCCGCTTCCGTACTACGAAAGCATGAAACTGCGGATTCCTTCGTTCCTCTCGGCGCTGAAAACCGTTTTTGACGAAGAGCCCGACGTTATTTATCTGTCTTCGCCGGGACCGATCGGACTGCTTGGGCTGGCGCTCGGCAAACTCACGCAGACCCGAACAATCGGGGTCTACCATACCGACTTTTCGAAAGAGGTCGATGAGATAAGCGACGACGACGCTGCCGGTAATCTCATCGAGTCGTATCTTTCGTGGTTCTTCCGGAACGTCGACGAGATCCGGGTACCGACGCAGGAGTACATCACGATCCTGTCTGAGCGAGGATACGACGCGTCGCGCATGAGCTTGTTTCGTCGAGGACTCGACACGAAACTGTTTTCTCCGGGCGCAAAGGCCGACGATTCAATTGCCGATGTGGAAAAAAAAGGCCGGAAAAGCGGCTTTTCGCTCGTTTACACAGGACGGATCTCCAAAGACAAGAACCTCGATCTCTTGATTCGTGCGTACGATATCGTCCGCTCTCGTGGACACGCGGTAAATCTGACGATCACCGGGGACGGTCCATACCTCGACAAACTGATAAAAAAAACTCGTGGCATCCGCGGCCTGCTGTTCACCGGGAGACTGAAGAACGCCGTGCTTCCGGGGCTTCTGGCATCCGCCGACCTTTTCGTCTTCCCGAGCAATACCGATACGTTTGGGATGTCGGTGTTGGAGGCTCAAGCGTGCGGCGTTCCGTGCCTGGTCTCGATAGACGGCGGGCCGAAAGAGATCGTGATCGACGGTCTCACGGGCTTTCACGAGGCCGCGGTCGATCCGGCAGTCTGGGCGGACAGGATCGAGCGGATCATCGATTGGCACTCGACCGATCCCGACGGCTACGTCGCGATGCGGAACGCCGCGAGGCAAAACGTAGTCGCGCTGTACGATTGGGACGCGGTTCTTGACGAGATCACCGGCATCGAGTCCGAGACCGAGCGGGCCGCGCGGATTGAGGCCTTTTCCGGGCATGAAGCAAAACAGGCCGTAACCGTTTAAACCGACGCGACAAACCGATCCCGCGCGAATCAGCAGTTGCCGAATCGGCCACGATCCTGTACCGTTCTGCCTGCATAACCCGTTTTGGACCGGAGGAGAACGAGTGACAATAGAGACCGGGACGTCTACGCTTGAGATCGGGAGTGACGCGTCTCGTTGGGTTTACCGTCACGCCGATCTCGATACTCCGTTAGATATTTCCTTTCCCGCGTTCGAGATCGACGGCCGTCTGCTCTGCCCGGACGGGACGGCGCTACATCCTG
>REEC01000119.1 GCA_007695285.1 Spirochaetaceae bacterium
TCCCGACATGGTACGACGCCGGAGCGACATCGATGGGGCACGTGTGATCGGGTAAGGTCTGGAGTCTGCACCGCTCGCGGTAGCGGAGGTGGCGGTTATCCCAATGGAACGGTCCATTGTACGTCACCCGCGTCGCGGGGACGGTCGGCGACGGAAGGTTCGGGTCGATCTTGAGTAAAAACGACCAGTACTTGCTCCGCCACTTGAATCGCGGGTACGGGTATCCCCGCTGTTCAGTAAAATGCAGGTAGTTCCCGCCGGGTGGCACTTCTTTCAACAGTTCGGCGTATTTGATCGGGATCTGTTCGCCGCGTTCAGCCGGGCAGTTCTCATCATTCAGTCCCTGGAACGCCCAACCGGCCGAGCGTGGCGAATCATGAGTTAATGGGGTGGGGAATTGGAACTCCCGTGAACTCAACGTACCGATAATAAAGACACGACGACGCTTTTGGGGAACGCCGTAGTGCGATGCATCCGCCTTGAATGGGCCGTGAACAGTGTAACCTCCGGCTCGGAACGTTTGTACCAACCGATCCAGTTGGTTGCGATGCGTTTTGTACAGCAGACCAGGAACGTTCTCCATGACAAAAAGCCGCGGCCGGATTTCGTTTACGATACGCGAGAAATCATGAATTCTTCCGGTTTCAGCATCTGTTCCGTTCCGCTTTCGTTCTATCCAATACCCGGCGTGGCTAAACGCCGTACACGGTGGTCCACCGACCACGACATCGACGTCGAAAGCCGGTGCCGAAAACGTCGAAAGGTCCGCCTCGAGAGAGGGAGTGTGAGTGAGATGATCGTGTACCGATAAAGCATCGTGAGAGTGATCAATGGATACGCGAATGCGGCTACCGACAGCGATCAAACCAAGATCCAAGCCGCCAATACCCGAAAAAAGACTGACAGAACTCAGCGTAAGTTCGGCTTTTTGATCGTTATGGATATTATCGCTGCCCATTGCGTGAGTATCGCCCATACTGCCCATCAAATCAAGGTGTCCGGGGACGACGCATTCCCGTGCCCGGGGCCGTGACCGGTATACCTCACTCAACGCTCCACCCAATCGTGAACAGCTCTTCGACCTCAACCGATTGGACCAAGCGGCGCTCCAGGGCGTCCAGCAGTTCGTCACGGCGGGACTCGATTTCATCCTCTATCGCGAAAATTTGCTGTCGTAACTTTTTCTTCTGCGTCGAAGTGTGTCTGATCTTTTCCTCTAGAGCCTTTTTTTCATCGACGGTGATCGCCTGACGCGCTTCTCGTTGCAGACGCATAATCTGTTGTTTGACGTTCTCCAGTTCCTGCTCGGCCGCCTGTTCTTTCTCTTTTGCCCAGCGGTACAGTTTCTCCCGTTCCTCCTCAAGCCGCTTACCGTTCCGCTCGGCAGACTCGCTCAGGGTCGCTTTCCGATGTCGGATGGCCTCGTGTTCGAGCCGTGTCTCATCCACATTCTTTCCCTGACTGTCGCCGATGGTACCGGCCGCGACGATTTGTCCAGGGACAGTGAAGAGTTTCTCGGCGGCTTCCGGGTTCAAAGAACTATCCGGAGAAAGCACTCCGGAAACCAACAGATACTCTTCGCGCTCTGCTCCGTCGATCACCATGCGGTCAACTCGTAGAACTCCACTCTGCGACGAGAGCTGCTCCACCATCGCAACTCGGGTGGGGGCGTTCTCGGGAGAGAAATTCACCGCGGCAAAGGGCGTTTCAACACGACGCGCCTGTTCGAGTACCCACTCGCCAAGCGGATGCGACAAACGGTACACAAAACTGGGAGATTCGTCTCCGGAACGCTGCGACGATAGTACATAGCGACCAGGCGCCACGCCTGGCATCGGCGGGTCGTGTAGCGAGAAACGGTACGTTTCGTCGTCAAACTCGGCGCGGTCGGCGAGGATGTACCGTGTGAGCGACCAGAAGCTGCGTTCGGTGCGACGGATCAAACCCTTTGCGGTCGCTAGATTGAGGCGCAACCGCTCATGAACGTCGGCATCGAACTTGTCCAGAAGTGTTTTCCGGACCTCCGCCATGCGAATCTTGATCTGCTCGTCGAGTTCTTTTTGCAGCGCGGCAAACGCGGCATCAATCTCCGGCGGAGTGCGACAGCTCTGGTAGATTTCTAAGATGCGCTTCTCAAAATCGACTCCGGACTCAATCGCACCTAACACATCGTCCGAGGCGCCGAAGACGCCGTTGAACAGGCTGAGTTTCTCATCGAGGAGTTCATACACGCGGCAGTCGGCATGGTTTCGTTGGTTCAGAAAGTTGATCACAACAACATCGAACTGCTGGCCATAACGGTGCACACGGCCAATGCGCTGTTCAATGCGCTGTGGGTTCCACGGGAGGTCGTAGTTCACAATAAGCGAACAGAACTGCAGGTTGATGCCCTCCGCCCCAGCCTCGGTGGCGATCATGACCTGTGCGTGATTGCGAAAGTGCTCGATGAGTGCGGTGCGTGTGTCTACTTGCTTGCTTCCCGTTGTTCTGCCTTTTGGTTCGTTCTCGGTCACCCATCGCCGGTAAATCACCTGCGACTCCGCATCGGAGTTGGAGCCGTTGTACAGCACCACCTTCCCGGCATAACCGTTGGCCTCAAGAAATCTACGCAGGTAGTCCTGGGTGCGACGGCTCTCGGTGAACACAACTGCTTTTTGCCGCGCGCCCATACTTTGCATATTCGCGAAGCCGGCCTTCAGGCCAAGGAGCAGAGCTCGGGCTTTTGAGTCGGTGCGAATTGCGCGCGCCCACGCGATGAAAGTGTCAATGAGGGCAATTTCGGCACGGACGGCTTCAGAATCGACGTCCGGCTGTCCGGCGGTTTCTGCCCCGCCCTGATCGGCGAAAGTCGTAGACTCGGCGTCGCCATCGTCTGCGTCCGAATCTTCTGCATCCTCAAGTATCTCGTTGAGCAAGTCGTCGTCGAGCTCCTCCCCGGCGAGCAATGCCTCAAAGGGATCGCGGGATGCGCCCTGGTCTTGCTCCGTCCGCTCGAGCAGGGATAGAAGGCGCCGCTTAATCATCTCCAAAGTTTGAATCAACGCGTATGAAGAGGAGGCCAACAGCTTGCGAATGATGAGAAGCGAAAGATGTCGATGCCTGCTTGGAAAGGCGTAGGTATCCTCACGCTGCAGGTACTCGTTCAGCGCCTCGTAAAGCTCCTGCTCGGCGTCCGAAGGCTCAAAAGGCTGCGTGATGGCTCTTCGCTCGGTGTAGCGAACATACTCCAAGACGTCCTTGCGGAGTGTGCGCGCGACGTATGGCTTGATCCGGGTGCGCAGATCGCCCAGCATCGCGTTTGCTCCGCTGTACATCGAGCGGAAATGCGCGGCTTCACCAAAGAGATATGGATCTACGAACAGGCTCAGCCCATACAGCTCCATGATCGAGTTCTGAAGCGGCGTCGCCGTCAGAAGTATTTTGCGCCGACCCTGCAAGAGCTTGAGTAACCGGCGGCCCATTTTGTTGCTCTCACGATACGCATTGCGCAACTTATGAGCCTCATCGATGATGACCGCGTCCCATGCTACCGTGACAATCGCCTCATCTCTTTGTGCCGCAAAGTTAATCGAGGCGATCACCACAGCGTCTCGCTCAAACGGATTGCGGTAACCGTCTTTGAGATCGTTACGATATTGCCGCGCGTCGATAATGACCGTCGGCAGATGAAACTTCTCTTCCAGCTCAAGCGCCCATTGTTTTCTCAGCGACGCCGGGCAAATGACCATGAGATCGCGTTTCCCTTCCGCCCAGAGTTCGTGAGAACCAGACCGGCCTCGATCGTCTTTCCCAGACCAACCTCGTCAGCAAGAACGACTCCCTCTGCCAACGGGTTTTCCAGGGCAAACACGGCCGCCTCGATTTGATGAGGGTTCAGGTCGACCGCAGCGTCAAAAAGCGACTGCGCGAGGCGTTCTACGCCGTTGGTCGAGCGCAGTGTCAGTTCGTGTGCGATATACTTGGCGTGATACGGTGTGAGTTCCATTCGTTCCCGGCATCATACCACGGAAAGTTCTAAAAGGCGACAAACTCCAAGACTGATGAAGGAAGAAAACCCGCACCGTCGTAGTCCGGCGTGACGGTTGACGCTTCCTGGCTTGGCAGAATCCATTTCACGCGTAAACCAATGTAAGACGAACCGGACGGTATCAAACTAAACGAAATATATGGTTCTCCGGTATACCAACTCTTCGGATCGCCTACCGGAGCGTATCGCACTGTCTTTGTGTGGTCCGACTCCCGCTCCACGATCTCTTCGATCGGCTCCGTGTCCACCGAAATGGGGGAAGAACAGACTTGCGCTTACTGCGCACGTAAGTTTCCATTACTGCGCGAGTGACTCGCGCTTACTGCGCACGAAAGTTTCCGTTACTGCGCGAGTGACTCGCGCTTACTGCGCACGTGACTTTCGCGCCGCTTACGGCGTCTTACTTCGATCGCGGATCGAACTTCGACACCTTCGCGAGTTTCTCGAACAGCTCGTGCTCCTCGGCCGTGATTTTCTCGGGGACGACGATCGAGAGCACGAAGTACAGGTCGCCGCGTTCGGTGCCGTCGCGCTTGAGTCCTTTTCCTTTGAGCCGGAGTTTCTTCCCGCTCCGCGCGCCCGGAGGGATCGTGACCGTAGCGCTGCCGTCGACGAGAGGCGCCGTGACTTTGGCGCCGAGCGCTGCCTCCCATGGCGTCACCGGGAGATCGGCCTCGAGGTCCGCGCCGTCGATCCGGAAAACCGCGTGGGGTGCAATCCTGATCTTGAGGTAGAGATCACCCGTTCGACCGTCCGGGAGGCGCGCTCCCTGCCCTCCGAGCCGGAGCCGCTTGCCGTCCTGAATCCCCGGCGGGATCGTGACCTCGAGGTTCTTGTTGCGGCGTTCACGGACGCCGTGTGCCCCGGTTTCGTCGATCGTGAGGGTCAACGTCCGACGCCCTCCGCGGTACGCATCTTCGAGCGGCAGAGTCACTTCCGCCTCGTGGTCCGCGTTTGCCGCGGTCTCCTGCCGCGCGCCGGCCGCGCCGCGCGGCCTATCCTGCCTTTGCCGAGCTCGTTGTGACTCGGACGACATGCCTCCGCCGAAAATCGACTGGAAGAAATCGCTGAAACTGCCGGAGAACGTTTCGAACGGCTCGTCGTCGTCGTTAAACCCACCAAAACTGAACGTCGAACTGCCGCCGGCGCTTCGCGGGCGCGTCTGCGAGAAGCCGTCCCACCCGGGTGGCGGCCGGAAGTCCTGCCCCGCCTGCCAGTCGGCGCCGAGCGTATCGTACCTTTTGCGTTTCTCGGGGTCCTTCAGGACCTCGTACGCTTCGCTGAGCTCCTTGAATTTCTTTTCGGCTTCCGGCGTCTTATTGATGTCCGGGTGGTACTTGCGCGCGAGCTTGCGGTACGCGGATTGTATTTGCTGCTGCGTCGCGGATCGATCGACGCCGAGTGTGTCGTAGTAATCGTGATACTTCACCGCCATCGGTTACCTCTCCGCTCAATGTTTTTGCTCACGTTCTGACTCAAATATACCACCCGTCTCGGCCGTAATCGAGAAAAAATTCACCTGTCGTTCCCGTACACGAGGCCGAGTTGTCGCTTGATCTCGTCGATCGTCTGCATTAACTCAAAGGTTTCGTCGAGAGGCATCGCCGCGCTTTCGGTTTCACCCGCACGAATCGCCCGCGCGGCTTCGGCGATTTCGAACTGAAAACCTTCCTGATCGACAAACGGGTGCTCGAAAACGACCGCGTCCTCACCCGTTTTGTGCAGCTCGACGCGTTGCGCCATCAAAAACAGCGGCGGCACGACGATGCGCCCTTCGGTACCGATGATCTCGGCGCGGTTCGTGAGCGCCGTCCGCACAGCCGACGACAGAACCGATATCCGTCCGTCGCCGTACGTGAGCAGATACACCGACTGTTCATCGACACCGGTCGAACCGATCTCACCGACCGCCTTGATCTCTATCGGCGGCGTTCCCATCACCATCGAAGCGAACGAGAGCGGATAGATTCCCGCGTCGAGCAGCGCACCACCGGCGAGGTCCGGGTTCAACAGCCGGTGTGTCGGATCGAAATCGATTCTGAAGCCAAAATCCGCGCGAACCTGTCGAATTTCCCCGATTTGACCGTTCTTCAGCCACTCGCGGAGCTTCACGATCGCCGGCAGAAAACGCGTCCACATTCCTTCCATCAGGAACAGCTTCTTGTGACGCGCGACTTCGATGAGCTCTTTCGCCTCGCGCGCGTTCACCGTGAGCGGCTTCTCGCAGAGAACGTGTTTTCCCTGTGTTAGCGCGGTCTTGACGTTCTCGTAGTGAAAATTATGCGTCGTCGCGACGTACACCGCGTCGATGTCGTCGCGCGCGACGAGTTCGTCGTACGACTCGTGAAACGCGTCGATTCGGTGTTTCTGCGCGAACTCGGCGGCTTTGCCTTTGGTACGCGAGGCGACCGCGGTCAGCACGGAGCCGTCGGTAACGGCGATGCTCACTGCAAACTTATTTGCGATCCCTCCACACCCGAGGACGCCCCACGAGATCGGTTTTTCTGCTGCCATTCTTCCTCCCAGGAGTCTCGAGCCGCCGGTCGGCACGGAACTGGATTTAGTGTAACACGCGGACCGGCGGGTGTCGAACCGTGCGATCGGACAGATCGCACCGGAAATTATTGGGTACTGTTACGAACCTTGTAAAAACACCTCTGATGCGGCCCGCTATCGTGCTGA
>REEC01000282.1 GCA_007695285.1 Spirochaetaceae bacterium
CGCACGATCCGGCTTGCCGACGACGCCGAGTCGGTCGAGATCATCGACCAACGGAGGCTTCCGTTCGCAGTCGAGATCGAGAGCATCCACACGTACCCCGAGATGATCACGGCGATCCGCGACATGCACGTACGCGGCGCGCCGCTGATCGGCGCGTCGGCCGCGTACGGCGTGTACCTCGCGTGCCTCGAGTTTTCCCGCGATGAAGACGGTGACGCCGACGTCACGCGCTTCGATAAAAAGCTTGAACGCGCGATGCGGGAACTCGACGCCGCGCGGCCGACCGCGGTGAATCTGCGGTGGGCGATCGAACGCCAACGCAGCGCGACCGCCGGCGCGCGAACCGTCGCGGACAAGGTTAACGCGGCGCGCGCGACCGCCGATACGATCGCCGAGGATGACGTCGCGATGTGCGTCGCTCTCGGTCGACACGGAGCCGAGGTGCTCGCGGAGATCTGCGATGCGAACGGCGGAAAAACCGTCAACGTGCTGACGCACTGTAACGCGGGGTGGCTCGCGACGGTCGATCACGGTACGGTGACCGCGGTTTTGTACGAAACGGCCGCGCGTGGTGTGCCGCTGCACGTCTGGGTCGACGAGACCCGCCCGCGCAATCAAGGTTCGCTCACGTCGTGGGAGCTGACTCAAAACGGCGTTGATAATACGGTTATCTGCGACAACGCGGGCGGCCACGTGATGCAGCACGGCATGGTCGACGCGGTGATCGTCGGCACCGACCGTACCGCGCGGAACGGCGACGTCGCGAACAAGATCGGCACGTACCTCAAAGCGCTCGCTGCGCGCGACAACAACGTGCCGTTCTACGTCGCGCTTCCTTCACCAAGCTTCGATCCACGGATCGAAGACGGTCTCAAAGAGATCCCGATAGAGCAGCGCGATCCCGCCGAGGTGCTCACGATCCGCGGCGCTCGCGACGGTCGCGTCGAGACGGTGTCGTTGTTTGCTCCGGATACACGCGCGGCGAACTACGCGTTCGACGTGACGCCGGCCCGCCTCGTCACGGGCTACATGACCGAGAAGGGCGTTTTCACGGCGGAGGAGCTCGCGCACACGCTCGCCGACGAACGGTTTGCCGGGGTCGGGAATCGGCGCGATTCGAGGAGAGACGAAAAATGACCAAGATCGGCATCATCGGAGGATCGGGGCTCGAGAATCCTGAGATCATCACGGACCCGACCGAGATCCGGGTCACGACGAAGTTCGGCGATCCGTCGTCGAGTCTGACGACCGGCGCGATCGGCGCGGTCGAGGTCGTGATTCTCTCGCGCCACGACCGCGATCATCGCATCTCGCCGACCAACGTCCCGAATCGCGCAAATATCCAGGCGCTCAAGGACCAAGGCTGCACGCATGTCGTCGCGACGACCGCGGTCGGATCGCTTCGTGAAGAGATCGGGCGCGGCGATTTTGTGATCGTCGATCAGTTTATCGACTTCACGCGCAGACGCGACGTCACGGTGTTCGATTCGTTCGACGACGGCATGCACCACGTCCCGATGGGCGAGCCGTTCGATGAAGATCTGCGCCGCGTGCTGCACGACGCGGCAAAAAAACTCGGCATCCCCGTGCACAAAAACGGCACGGTCGTCACGATCGAAGGGCCACGGTTCTCGACGCGCGCGGAGTCGCGCATGTTCAGGATGTGGGGTGCGGACGTGATCAACATGAGCACCGCGCCCGAGTGTATCATCGCGAACGAGCTCGAGATACCGTACGCGGCGGTCGCGATGTCGACCGATTACGACTGCTGGAAGGAAGACGAAGACCCGGTCACGTGGCAGGCCGTGCTCGAAATCTTCCGGCAAAACGCCAAAAAGATGACCGACCTGCTCGTCACGGCGATCCCCGCGATCGGACGATAGGCGCCGGCCGGGAGTTTGCCGACGGCGCTTACTGCGTTCCGGTCAGAGCCTTGACGTACTGTACTCGCTCGAGGTCTTCGGGGCGGTAGTGCTCGGAGGTCGCGAAACGGCCGCGGGCGTCGTCGACCGTCGCGTACCCATTCGCATCGAGCCAGTCGCTGAGTTCCAAGAGGATCCGCGAGATCACGCTCACCTTCTGCGTATAGAGCGCCGACGCGATCTGCACGACGCGCGCGCCCGCGACGATCGCCTTCGCCGCGTCGATCCCGGTGTGCACTCCGGTCGAGACCGAAAAATCACACGAGATCTTGGGGTAGAGGATCGACACCCAACGCAGAGGCAGAACGAGTTCGTCGGAGTCGCTGTACCGGTTGCCCGGAATCGGCTTCAACGCGACCGGATCGATATCGAGTTGATAGAAACGGTTGAACAACACGACACCCTCGAGCCCGGCTTCGATCGTCGCCGAGATGACGCGCGGAAGCGCGGTGAAGTACGGTCCGATCTTCACGGTGAGCGGGAGCTTCGTGTGGTTCCGTACGCCGCGCACGATCGAAAACAGGTGCTCTTCGATCTGCCCGGCGGTTTCATCCGGGCTGAGCGGCATCAGCGCGATGTTCAGTTCCAACGCGTCGGCGCCGGCCGCCTCGATCTGCGCGGCGTAATCCATCCAGCGTTCACCCGATACGCAGTTCACGCTCGCGATGACAGGCACGTCGACCGCTTTTTTGGCGTCCTCGATGAACCGGAGGTAACTCCGCGGCCCGTGCGAGTGCTCGAGCTCGTGAAGATACGCGCGCGCCTCGTCGGGAAACGCGCTACCCGCCGATCCATCGGCGCCGCCGAGTTCGGCGAGGATCTGCTCCTCGAACAAAGACTTCAGGACGACCGCTCCCGCTCCGGCCTCGGCGCACCGGCGAACGCCGTTCACGGTCGCGGTGATTCCACAACTGGACGCGAGAATCGGGTTTCGCACGCTGAGTCCGAGATACGTGGTGCGTAGATCTGCCATACGTATTACTCCTTCAAAAATTCGGTCGACCCGGTCGCGTCACCGGGGAGTATCACCAGAACAGGAATCCGGACAAAATCACCGCGAAAACGGCCATCGAAAACAGCACGACGGGGTACGTCTTGAACGTATCGGTCGTTTCGGACATCCGAGAACTCTCGCGAATCGAGCCGATCACGATAAACATCACAGCAAGCCCGAGCGAGTTTCCCGCGGACGCGGCGAGCATGATCGACAACTCCCCGGATTCCGCGACGAGCATCTGCACGCCGATCATCGGCGCGAGCGCGATCACCGCCTGCGGCATCCCCATCCACTGTTCGCGTAACTCGCCGGCGGCGTACAACGCCCCGACCGCGGCAAGCCCGACGATCAGATACACCGCCGGAGCGAACGGCGCCGGCACATTCGTCACGACCGTCGCTCCGATCAGCGCGGCTCCAAAAAACACCAGGGAAAACCGCAGAGCCGGACCAAACGAGCTGCGCGCGGACCGGGGAAGAACCGCGACGAGCAGCGCGGCGATAAACGACATAACAACGGGGTTCTCGATCAACATCGAGTCAAGAAAAGCGCGCACGATGTCACTCATCGCCTACCTCCGGTTGTCCAATGATCCCGACGATGATCCGCGCGCCGAGAACGACGGTCGCGAGCACGAGAAACGCGCCGATCGGTGAGCCAAAGAACTCGGCCGGAATCGTGAAGCTCCCGAACGGCAGGAACCCGAACAGCGTGCCGCGACCGAAAAACTCGCGAACGACGCCAATCCCGATCATCAACACGCCGAACTGCGCCCACGAGACAAGCGACTCCTTCACCGAAACACCGTCGGCGATCGCGTAGTACACGATCGGCGCGACACCCGCGAGCCGGAGGATCAACAATGCGCCGCTGGGGATTGGCACGACGTACGCCGCGACCGACGACAGAGCCCACGACACGCCGAAGCCGACGGCGAAGAGCGCCGCCCACCGGCCGGCCGGCGGCACGGCTCCGACAACACCGAGAATCGCGGCGATCGCGCACACGACCAAAGCGGCACCGGCCGAGACGGCGAGCCCGGCGATCGCGGTCGCGAGGCTCGCGGTCGCTCCGAGCAGCGTCACAAAACCGAGCAAAACGACGCGTTCTATTCGAAGAGCTTGATCCATCGTGTTCCCCCCTATTGCCCGACCGCGTCGCCGATCGCGGCGAGTATGCCTCGGCTCGACGCGGTCGCACCCGACACCGCATCGACATCAAGGCTCTGCGCGGCGATCACGGCATCCGCGATGCGTCCGAGCGCCGGGCCTCCGATGTCGGGTGTCTCCGAGTGAGACACGACGTCTATCGCGGTTACCGCGCCGTTCTCGACCGTCACTTCTACGCGAATCTCCCCGCCGTACCCGCGCGCAGACCCCGCGAAGAGCCCGTCGGACGGCGGTTCAAGCCGCGCTCGTGGCGCGGCGGGTGCCGTTCGGAACAACAGCGCCTGCTCGATCGCCTCCGCAACCGCGCGCGACGACGCGGTCGCGCCGGTCACGACGTGCAGCGTATCGAGCACCGCCGACGGATCGGCGGTCGATCGGCGCAGGAACTGGTTCAGGAACGACGGGCGCCGCACGAGCGCGCCAAGCGTCGCGCTCTCGGCGTGATCGACGACACGCAGCCCGATGATACGCTCGTCGAGGTCGAGCGCGAGCACGATGCGAACGTCACTCTTGTAACCGGATGCCGACGAGTACACGAGGTACCCGACCGGCTCGGATCGTTGGTATACCTTTTCGACGACCACCGAGTCGCGTTCGCTCTCGTACCGTAATGCGTGTCGCGCGTCCGGGAAGAACGCACGGATATCGCGCCGCACCGTCCCGTCGACGTAAAACGCGTCGGCAAAACCCGACATCCACGAACCGCCGAACCCGGCCCCGACGCCGATCGCAACGACAGCTGCGGCGGCGACGAACGCGGCGACACGCTGTCGGCGTTTCTCTACCTGACCGAAAAACGCGTCTACAACCGAGACGTCGATCAGCGGGGTCAGACCGTTCATGAGCAGCACGGCAAAAGTGACACCTTCCGGATACACGGTGAAGCGCCTGATCAATACCGTGAGTACGCCGCACCCGATCCCGTACACGATGCGCGCGCTGCGGCCGACCGGCGACGTAACCATGTCGGTCGCCATGAAGAGCGCGGCGAACATCAGGCTTCCCGAGAGAACCGTGAACAGCGGATCGAGTCCGAGCGCGAGCGCCGTGAGCGCCGCGGCGACCACGTACGAAACGGTGATCCGCCACCCGACAAAACCACGCGCGAAGAGGTACGCCGCGCCGATCAAGAGCGCGAGCGCCGAGACTTCACCGATACTGCCCGGAACGTTGCCGAGAAACAGGTTCAGGTACGACGCCGAGGCGCCCTCGAGTGGAGTCGCGGCGGTCACGACGTCGTAGCTCAGCGGCACGCGCCACTCGGTGACCAACGCCGGGTACGCGATCAGAAGAATTCCGCGCGCGACGAGCGCCGGGTTGAAGACGTTGTGCCCGATTCCGCCGAACGCCTGTTTCCCGACGAACACGACGAGCGCGGCGCCGAACAACGGGATCCACCACGGCGACCCGGGCGCGAGAGTCAGACCGAACAGCAGTCCCGCGAGAAACGCGCTCCCGTCACCGAGTGGCCGTTTGAGTGAGAAACCACCCGGCGTGAACGGCCGCTCGAGGATCGCGGCGGCGATCGCCGATGAAAAGATCAGGTAGAGCGCGTACGGACCAAAAAACACCACGGCAGCGGCGACCGCGGGAAGCAACGCGGCCGATACTTCCCACATATTCCGGCGAACCGAATCTCGACTCTCGATGTGCGGTCCTGATCGTCGTACAATCTCTTTCATCACCGTTCCTCATCGCCTGCGTTTTGCCGCGGATACGGCCTTGCCGTGATTGATCCACTCGAGAAGCGGTCGCTTCGACGGGCACACAAACTGGCACGCACCGCAAAGTATACACGCGTCGAGCCCGGCGCCGACCGCCTCCTCGATCATGTCGTTGTTCACGTACGCTGTAATCCGGTTCGGAGGCAGGTACATCGGGCAAACCTCGACGCACTTCCCGCAGCGAATGCACGCCATGTGCAGGCTTCCGCCGTACTCTTCCTCGGTCAGGAGCACGATCCCACTCGTCGATTTTCCGACCGGAATCGTGAAGTCGGTTACGCGCATGCCGGTCATAGGGCCACCGACGATCACCGCGGGTTCGGGAACGGACTCGCCGTCGCAGAACGCGATCGCGTCGGACACCGAGGTGCCGAGCGGGATTCGCAGATTCTTCGGCGTCGTGATGCCGTGACCGCTCACGGTGATGACGCGGCTGTGAAGAACCCGCCCGAGGTCGACCGCGTCGGCGATCGCGCACACCGTCTGAACGTTGTTCACGATGACGCCGACCGAACCCGGAAGCGCGCGGATCGGGACTTCGCGGTTCAACACCGCTTTGATCAGGTGTTTCTCGGCGCCGTGCGGATACCGCGTATCGAGCGCCTGAGCGGATATCGCCGGAAATCCGGCCGCGACCTCGCGCAGCCGTTTGAGCGCGGCGGGCTTATTAATCTCGCACGCGATAAATCCGCGTTCGGCGCCGAGGACGCGCCGCACGATGTCGAGCCCGCGGAACACCTTCTCGGCGCTCTCTTGCATCAACCGGTCGTCGACCGTGATGTACGGTTCGCACTCGGCGCCGTTCACGATCACGGTGTCGATCTTGTCCTTCGTCGCGAGTTTGATATGCGTCGGAAA
>REEC01000135.1 GCA_007695285.1 Spirochaetaceae bacterium
CCGGCCGGCGCCGCTACGGTACTCCCAGATTGGCTCTCGCCGCGTTGAAGTACATCGTAGCTAAATCGTTCTTTTGATCCACCGTACACGAGACGAAGTCTTTCAGTTTTCGGTTGGTGTTCTCGAGCACGATCGAATCGTCGACCAACTTGGACTTCACGACGTCAAACGCGTCGAGAAATCGTTTATCGCGTTTTGCCGTGTCGTAAAACGACAGAACGTGCACGTAATTGAGGGTGTTGTACCGAACCAACGGGTACTCGATCTTCATGAACAGCGTCCCGATTCCGTAGTGGCACGGCCCAAGCGGCTTTCGCGTCACCCAATGACTCAGCAGGAACTCTACGGCGCGGTCAAGGCGTTCATCGTGGTTCAGGAATGCCGTGAACCGGAACACATCCAGTACCGTCAGCGTCGTTCCGGGATTTGAGTACACGGTCTCGGGCCCCTTGCCGTACTTCGACGTGTTGCACCGCCAGCCACCGTCGTCGTGTTGTGACTCGAGCAGGTACTTGTAGGTCCTTGCGAGCCGGTCATCATCCGCGTAGCCCAGTTGGCACAGCGCCTTCGCGGCACTCGCGGTTTGACACGGATATATCGTGCCCGAGGAGAACGTCCTTATTCGCCCGTCATCCTTCATGTTGCGAAAAATTGCGTCCGCCGCGCCGACCAGCTCGGGTGCCGATCTGGGATATCCAAGATCGGCGAGAAGATTGCTCGCTTCCAAAGTGGAAAACGGACCACCCTTTGCTACGGCACCGTCGGGCGTAGCCCAATAATCGGCCCCGTTGATGTTTCGCAGCGATAATATCAGCTCGATGTCATTTTGGTACATTCGATAATCCATAGATTCCCCTTCAGCCGTACGGAAACAAGAGCCGTACATAGGAGATCGACAGGCTGTTTGTGTCAGCCGCATCTTAATACGAGCCTTCGTCGGCGGCAACTGCCTCGAGAACACCCATCGATTCGGCCGTGAGATGCCCTACCTCAGCGAAAAGACAATCCTGACCGTGGTGAGAATCGGATTCGCGGCGGAACGGGCGATCGGAAACGCGCGCTTCAGCGCATCGAGCGCTGCACTGTCCAGCACCGAGTGCCCGGACGAAGCCGTCACCTCGTGGTGCCCGAGCGTGCCGTCCGAATCGACCCGAACCCGGACGGTAACGGTTCCTTCGATACCGCGGCGGCGTGCGGACATCGGGTATACGATCGTATCCTCGAGTTTCCGGTATATCTCCGCTCGTGCGGCATCGACATCGGTACCATCGACGAGTGGCACATCCGGCAGCGGCCGCTCGATTGCCGCAGACTGAGCCGGTTCGGACCCGACCCGGGATTCGACTCGCCGATCGCTCAGATTCGGTTCGCCACCACTCTGCGCCTTTGTCGCTTTGTCCGGTATCTGCGGAGAGTCGGGGAGATCGTCGTCCGTGGACGGATCCGTCTTGTCGGGCTCGGGTTTCGACATCTCGGTCGATTCGCGGTCGGCCGCCATCGTGATTTCGACCCCCGCGTCCGCATCAGAATCGGTCTCGGCGAACTCGACAACGCCTCCGCCGTTTTGGTTATCGGGTTCGAGTGGTTCATCAACGGCAGCCGGAGGCGTACCGCCGACGCCCGGCTGGTGTCCGACCACGGACTCTATCGTGACCGATAGTCCGCCATGGCTCCGCGGAGCGTCCATCGGGACACGATGCATACGTGCGGCGATCAGAAAGATGCACGCGTGAAGAAAAAGCGACAGTACTACCGCCGGTGCCAAATGCCGGCCAGATAGTTCGCCGTTCGAGTTCACACGTGCCACGTTTTGCTCTAGTAACTGAACGCCGCCGCGAGACGAAACCCTCGGCCAGGAGCCGGATAGTAGGAGTCCGAAACCACTAACTGTGCGTAGTTCCGATCGAACACGTTCGTGAGTTCGGCGCTCAACGCCAGGTTGCCGGGAACCGCGCTCGGCTGAACTCGCAGAAAAAAGTCCGTCACAAAGTAGGCGTCGATCTTGTCTGCGCTGTATGGATCGTTCCAGTGGCTCTGAAAGGCCTCGCTGCGGTAGGTTATCGCCGGTCCGAACTGCACGCCCGGCAACAACCGAATCGCAAGATCCGCGTCGAGTTCATGGTCAGCGACCAGCGGGATCTTCTTACCCCGATCATCACCTTTGATAAATACCGCGTCGACGTACCGATAGCCGGCGGAGAGCCGCAGCTGATCGAACGGTTCCAGAACGACTTGGAGTTCGCCGCCGATTCGGCGGGTCTCGTCGATGTTTGTATTCCGGCCGCCCGCGCCGAAGCCGCCGACAAACGCGATCTCATCACGCATCTGCAGCCAGAATAAGCTCGCGTCCAGGCGCACTTTCCGTCCGAGGTAAAAACCCGCTCCCGCCTCGATCGTGAATCCACGCTCCGGGTCGAGTTCGTTCTCGAACTGGTCTCCGAACCCTTGCACCGACGCCTGCTCGTCGATGCTCGGATACCGGAAGAGAGTGCCTCCCGACACGAAGGTTTTTGCGAACTCGACGGGCCGGTACACCGTTCCCAGGTCGAAAACCACCGCGTGGTGGGTCTTGGAGTCGTCGATATCCGAAGCGTCCTTTAGCGCGGACGCGACGGCGCGATCGTAGCGTGCCGCCGTCGATAGATCGATCTGTTCGCCGATGTACACCGTGTTTGCAATCGAGCCGCCGAGCGTGAGCTGACCGAGCGTGAACCCATCGGATTGGGTGTCGCGTTCGACATCCGAGAATCGTCGGCCGTCCTGCCTGGCCCAACTCCCGTCGAGCCCGAGTCGCGTTCGAACCGGTACCGTACCAAAATCCCAGTCCAGCACCACTGCAGGAGACGCCGTAAACGAGTGAAGATCGGTATTTGTGAAACTGAAAAAACTAACAGTGTCCCGTTCCAGCATTTTCAGCGAGTACCCAAGCGGTATCTCGATTCGCGTCTGGTCGCCGAGGCGCCACTCGATATCGGCATCGACGACGAACTGATTCTCGGTTGCATCGTCCGCAGGGTTACCGGCCTGGCTCGGATCCTGCTCAAACTGCTGCTTCGCCAATCCGCCCGGCAACTCGTACGATACAGTGGCGTACCGTCCGCCAACCGACAATGCGATGTGCTCGTTTGCATCCAGGCCGATGCCGAGGCCGAAGTTGAGCGCGCGGTACCCGCTTCGATCGCGATGACCTTCGGTGGAGAAGTGTTCGGCCGAAGCCTGCACGCGATAGCGGTCGCCGGCGTGTCTGATGCCGACGCGCTCCTGGTGGCTCATGAACGAGCCGAATGAACCGAATGCCGTGATCTCGAGGGGATTTGTTGCTTCTCTCGTGATGATGTTGATCACACCGGCGACGGCGTGATTGCCGTACAAAGCACTCGCGCTTCCACGCAGTACTTCGATGCGTTCAATCGAGTCTACGGGAATAGACAACCAGTTAATGCCTGACATGTCCGGGTTGTTCTGTCGCCGACCGTTGACGAGTATCAATACGCGCCCGGCCGACCCTTCGCCAAACCCGCGCATGTCGAGTTCGGCTTGAGCCTCGTTTGAGAAGGACCGAAACGTAACACCGGACTGCCGTCCGAGCAGTTCGACCAGGTTCGTGGCGCCGGACTCACGAATCTGGTCGGCCGTAATGACCGTGATGTTTCCGGCGGTCGATACGATCTCGGTCAAGATACGATCGGCGGTGACGACAAGGTCGATATCTGCCGAAGACGCCTGTGCGGGGAGCGATGGCGATACCGCGACGGCGGTCGCCACGACGAGGACGAAAAAAAAACGTGACATAAAAACTCCTCTTTCGGCCCGAAGAGGAGAGAAAGGCCAGGTACGACTCGACCCGCGCCTTCCTCCGAGGCCGTGATGGCTGAGACGAACGGGCAGGTCTCCTGACTTACGGGTCATCGTCCGTCGGCGCCTTCCCTCTCGGTGGCATATGCCGACGTTCTCGCCGTTTACAGTAGCGGGGACTGTCCCGGATTTTCACCGGATTCCCTTAACCACGTTCGAATTAAGTACTACACGAGTACGTGGCGCATGGTACTCGATGGCATGCCGACCGTCAATAGATTCGGCGCCCGTGTTCGTCGATGTTCTGGAGGAAGGAACCCGAGGCGGTGAAAAACTCATCGAGCCGGGCGCGGGCGTCGTCGGGTATACCGACCTCGACCATAGCTTGGCGCATGTAACCGAGCCATCGCTCGACGTTCTCGCGCGTTATCGGAAACCGTGCGTGCCGCGGGCGGAGCGCCGGATGCCCCTTGCGGCTGCTGTACAGCGGCGGACCACCGAGACGCTGGACAAAAAACTCGTACTGATTCCGGATGGCGCCTTCCATGTCGGCCGGGAACATCGACCGAAACTCCGGGTTCGGGTCCGCGTACACCTTTGAGTAGAAACACCGGGAGAGCTTCACGATCAGCTCGAGGCCCAACTGTTCGTAGAGATTGACTTCATCGATCTTGAATCCGTTCACTCTGCCACCATACAAAGAAACGCGGCGTGAATGGAATAATAATTCGGTCAGAAATGTACGGGTTCTGCCGCAGGTGCGCTTGGCAAAATGGGGTAATCACCCGAACGCCTCATCCACCGGCACGTGCAACCGGGGAAAGGTCGGCGATACGGCGGTTTGGCCGGGACCGTGGCGGCTGTCGCTCTGCATCGCGTACCCGGCAAAGCTGAAGACGCTGATCGTCCGTGAACTCGGGTCGACAATCCAGTACTCGCGGATACCGCTCTCCGAGTACAGGTACAGCTTGTGAATCATGTCCTTGCTGCGCGTCGACGGCGACAGGACCTCTACCACCAAAGTCGGCGTTCCCTTGTAGCGATCGTACTCGTCGACCGTGTCGTGGTGATCGCACAAAACGAGCAGATCGGGCTGCACCACGTTCGTGTCGTCCTCGGTAAATTCACGCTCGTCC
Organism: Spirochaetaceae bacterium; assembly: GCA_007695285.1. Lineage (GTDB taxonomy): Bacteria > Spirochaetota > Spirochaetia > DSM-27196 > PXBQ01 > PXBQ01. The sequence continues at coordinate 4,932 of REEC01000135.1, forward strand.
CCGATCGGCAAGTGGTGCAGCCAGGCATCAAACGGCGCCAGGAACAGATCGCAGCCTCGCCGGTCGGTACAATCGGCCGGCGCGTCACCCGGAAAAAATCGGCGAAAGCAGTCGTACATCCTGCCGAGAACTCGCTGATGCGTGACCCCCGGCGACCGCATCAAAAAGACCTCGCCGTCGATGTACTCGTAACGCTGCTCGCTCTTTTCCACCAGATCCAGATACTCCCGGTAGCTCACGGACGGCGACGTGCGCGCCGACGTCCCGTAGTTCTGCTCCGGTTCGGCCGCCGCGTACCCGTGTTCTCCGCGAGGAAACGGCAGCAGCAAGGCGCGCTTCTTCCCGTTCTTCGTCACGACGATACTGTGCCTCTCGCACAGTTTCAGATACTTGCCGAAGTTGTTCTGCAACTCGGTCGTCGTAACAAACACACGCGCCTCCTGACGGCAATGATAACACAAAATTAGCTATAAAGACGCGAAAATTAGCTAACTTTTCGGAGACTAGGCGAACCCGGGTACGGAGGTAGCTACGATTCGTTCCGGCGCTACCCCACCGATTTCATAACCCGCACCATCGCCGAGACCGCGGCGCCGTGACCGAAGCCGCTCAGTTGGTTGACGGTCCCGGTGAAGTACAGATCGCGTTTGGGGTTGTGAAACGCAAACGCGCCGCACTGGCCCCAGAAACCGAGTAGCTCTCCGATTGGGGTGAACGGCGTCATGATTCGTGGGATCCACTGTCGCTCGAGGCCGATCCCGTAGTCGAACTGGCCGGGGAAAAAGATCCGGTTCCAGCGCTTGAGATCTTCGACGGTTTCGGGCGGGAAGAACCGGCCGGTAAAAAACGCTTTGAGAAATATCATCGTTTCCTTGGCGGTCGAGACGATTCCTCCCTCGGGCGTTATCGACGCGATGTAGAGCGGAACGTGAACCGGCTTGTCTTTGTAGTACATCGGCGCCGGGCTCGTATCGGTGGGGTCAGTGTACGCGTACGTGTCGTGCAGACCCAACTCGTCGAATATGAACTCGGCGAACACCTCCGCGCACGACTTCCCGGTCACCGTCTCGATGATCCGGCCGAGCAGCTCGTAGTTCGTGTCCGAGTAGTGGACCTTTCCCGGTTGTCCGGGCGCGAACCGCGGCTTGAGTGACCGGACGCGCTCGAGTATCCGCTCGAGCGGCCACGGCTCGTCGTTGCCGTCGAACAGATCCGACGCGGCCTTCTTCCCGTCCGCGTCTTTGCCGAAGAAATAATCGGTGATCCCCGACGTGTTCGAGATCAGATGCCGAATCGTGATCTCACCGGTCCGGTCGACGCCGTCCGTTACGTGAATCCCCTGGATCAAATCGGCCGGAAGCCGGTCCGCGATCGGATCGTCAAGGCTCATCCGGTTTTCCCGGCATAACCGTAACACAACGACCGTGACGTACATCTTCGTGACACTCGCGATGAAGTACCGTTGATCGGCTTCGAGATTTCCCGTCGCCCCTTGCCACGAGAGCCGACCGTCGCCGCTCTCAACGCGAAGAATCGCTCCGTACACGGCGCGGCTCTTGCCCATTCTCGCGACGGTCGATTCAAGGAATTCCGTATCCGGATGCTGTCGTCCCGATCCCATGTATAACCTCCCGATTGATGCTGTCCGGAATGGTTATACAGCGTCGCGGCGGTACGCTCAAGCCCGGGAAGACGACCCGATGCCGCACCGGTCATCTTCGTGCG
>REEC01000244.1 GCA_007695285.1 Spirochaetaceae bacterium
AAGCGATTCGAGCAGGTCGACAAGCGGCTCGACGACATGAATCGGCACATGAACCGGTGGTTGACGGTCATCACGGTGATGCTCGGTTTGATCGGGCTCGCGATGATGGTCAGCAACTTCGTCGCGTAGAGTTCACGGTCGCGCGTGCTTCCACTCACTCAAAAGATACTAACTCAAAACGAACCGCGTCTCGGGTAGGTCGTGGATGTCGACCAGGTGGACGTGGTTTGTCCGTGTCGTCGGGTCGCCCGCGGTGATGATGAGGTGTTCGCCGTCGGGAGTGACGCGAGGGTGAAAGTGCGACTTCTGACCCTCGCCGACCGTCGGCCAGTCCTCGAAGAGGTACTCAAACTCCACGCCCGATTTCCCGCCGAGCGACTTCACGAACAGCACGACGTGTCCGCGTTCCTTGTCGGCGCACTCCATGAAGAACCTGCGACCCGACCCGTCGGCGCCGACGTGCGGCGCTCCACCGCGGATCGTGGGCGGCAGCAATTGCTCGACCGGCTTTTTCGAGACCGGATCGAGCACACCCGCGACGAGACCGTCCGCGCTGTGCGCCTCGAAGAAGATGCCGCGGTCGGTCACGCAGTAGTGGCACGTCGTGCCGCCGTCCTCGCCCTGGGTCCTGAGATGCGTGTACCAACCCCCGTCGTAATCGGTCACGAGAATCGCGCGCTCGACCGCGAGGCTCGAGAACACGAGCATCCGGTCTCCGTACGGCTGCACGTGGTGGATCGGGCTGTTGAGCGCGACGACGGTCCGGTGCTCACCGGTCATGAGGTTGAACGCGGCGAGCTTCGTGTTCCGCGAGAGATGCCGCGGGTATGAGTACCCGCCACGGCGGCCTTCGGCCGGATCACCGTAGATCTGTTTGTGAAGCTCCGCGTCGTGATGGATGTAGAAGAACCAGGGCCCGTCGGGCGAGCAACAGTTCTGCCCGATCGCGACGCGGTCCGCGGGAAGCTCGAACAGGTCGCGCCTCTCGAGCGTCTCGACGTCGACCGCTTCGACCGAGTTGCCGTCAAAGTAGATCACCTCCCCGGTCGCCTCGTTCAGCACGCTCCGGTGGTCGAGCACGCCGACCCCGGCCGGCACACACCACGGGTGCCACTGCGTCTCGGTCGCCGACGCGCTCGTGAGCTGCGCGGTCTTTCCGGTCGCGAGCTCGACGCGGTGAAGCTGCACGGTCTTTCCGTCGGACCGGTGGTACACGAGGTACCGCGCGTCGCGCGTAATCGACGAGATGAAGTAGTACAGCGGGTAACAGAACGCGTCGCCCGAGGTGATCTGCACGGCGGTCCGGCCGGTGCCGGGGGTGGTGAGTGTTGGGAAGGTTTGGGAGAGGGTCATGGAAAACTCCTTGTCGGGTCTTGCGTTATCGAGTCTCGAGGCTTTCACACGCGCTCGAGACGGTACGGGGGATCGCCGGTCCGTGTGTGAACGCGTCGGTTACAAAGCCTCCGTCACGTGCGTCCCGTCCGAGAGGTTGCTCACGTGCATTCCGAGATCGTCGAGTTTCAGCGCCCAGCCGCCCTTCCCTGCCGGAGGTTCGATCACGAGCGTTCCGTCGTCGTGTGTGCGGAAGTGCCACGACCGAATATGACCCAGATCGTCCATCGCTATGCCGTGAACGAGTCGGTACGTCTTCGCTGCACCGACCGTTGCGTACGAGAACACGACCGTGCTGCCTTCGCGCCCCTGGCCGTGCTGGTTCGGTTGCGGGTGGTACACGTCGTGCTGATAACCCCACGATAGCTCAAAACGCGCGTCGTGAGACCGGAACTCGGTTCCTGCACGCGACGCGGCCGAGAGGTGAAACAGCTTGGCGGCCGCGTCGTTGCGGCGGATCACGGTGCGGTCCCACGCCGGGTGGTTGTACGTCATGCGGTTGTCGCGGTTGTTCACGACGAACCGTGCGGTCACGGTCACCGGCTCCGCTGCTTCGACGAGATCGACGATGAAGAGCGAGTGCTCGTCGGGATACACGAAGATCCGCTCGGCGCGCGAGACCGGTTTCCCGTACGCGGGCGCGGCGTCGCAGCCGACGATGATCCCGCCGCCCGGTAGGTCGCGTCGTCGCGTCGTCCGGGCGATCGGCGGCGCGGGCACGAAAGCGTTTCCCGTCACGGTGTTCTGCCCGACGATCCGGCCGGACTCGGTCTCGAAGCTCAACGTCGAGTGCGCCGCGGTCGATTTCGAGAATCGTTGCGTCGCAAGCCGGTAACAGCAGTGGCCCGGGTCGGTGAAGACTCTCTCGCCGCGGAAGAAGAGCTGGAACGAGAGCAAGTCTTCGTGCCGATGCGAGGTCGCCATGAGTTCGGCGTGCGCGCCGTGAAACGCGAGCGCCGAGTCGGCGTGTTCGGACGTCGGGCGCAGTACCGCGACGCCGCTCTCGAAAAACCGGTGTTCCGCCGGCGCGACGGGGGCCGGCTCGACGAGCCGGTCGAGCGCGAGATACACGACCGAGCGGTATCCGAACGTGTTGAAAAATCCGAACGTCTGCCGGTCGACCGGCTCGAGCTTCGGATCCGCGTACAATGTCTCGAACAGCCGCCGCGCGATACCGCGCAGGCTCGGGCCGGTCCCGGCGTCGGCGGTCCCGGCGTCGGCGTCGGCGGCGTCGCGGGCCGGGGGCGAGGCGATCTGAAGAAGCACGTCGCCCGACGGGCGGAACATATGCGAACTGTCGCCGAAGTTTATGCTCTCGGCGTACCCGGAACCCCAACCCGGTACGTCGTGCAGACCGAGAATAGAGACATCGATCCACGGCAAACACGCGAGGTACGAGTTTTCGATAGCCGGATCAACCGTAACCGCGGATCCGTTCGCACCTGCGTATCGCGCGATAACGTCGATTATGTGCGCGAGGTGAATCGTCGCGTAGTTCCAGTACTGAAGCGACTCGCCGTAACTGTCTGTGTTATAAACGGTCGCCGCGATGCGAGCGTCTTCGGCGGCGCGGCGTATCGCGTCGGTATCTCCGAGCATCGCCGAGGCGATCGAATATCCACTCAGGAGCACCATGAACCAGTTATTAATATGCGTGCGGTCCGCGAGTCGCGTATCGAGCCACGCGCGGCAGAGGACCTGACACTTGTCGCGCAGCGCCTCGCGGATCTCTTCGGTTTCGGACGCTGAGAATAGATCGGGACAGAGATCGAGCGCGGTCGCGACGCCGAGACCGACGTGCGCGGTCTCGAGCTGACCCTCGGGTGGATCTTTTCGCGCGCGGAACCATGGGCCGATCCACTCGTCGCGGTCGTACCGGGTGATCTCGATCGTCGTGTCGTGCAGCCACGTCGTGAGCGTCTCGAGCTCGGTCGTCGTGCGCCCGGCCGCGACGGCCGCCTCGGCAAAACGAACCGTGAACGCCGCGTCCGAGAGGCGTTCCCACACGATGTGGCGCCACTCCATCGTATCGTCGCTCTGAACGATTCCCGGCCGTGAGGCCGCGCGCAGCGCGCGATCGGCGAGCGCCGAGAAAAACTCCGCGGCGCGACCGCGGCCGGCGACGGCTGAAACAACCGCGGCGTGCTCTTCCTGCGTTATTAAGATACTCATAGATCGACCTCGGTCATACCGTTGCGGTGCGCCTCGAGCAGCGCGTACATGATCGGCGCGAAGCCGTGATGCTCGTCGCGATACGGGAGTCTCAGCGTTACGTACGCGCGGACCGTGCCTTTCTCGTCGCCGTCGCCGGGACAGAGGCAGCCCGGGCAGCTGTTGTTGATCGAGAAGTCAGGGTTCACTGCGACATCGATCAGGCCACGTACACCGCGCTCGAACGCGGGCCGAAAACGCTTCTCATCGAGCAGTCCCGCGCGAAGCCCGGCGCCGTAACCGTACAGGATCAACCCCGTGCCCGAGGTTTCTTCATACGAGAGGTCGAGCGGAATCTCCTGGCGCCACATGCCGCGGCGCGACTGGAATGGCAGCATCGCCTCCGAGTGGTCGACGAAGTACTTCTCGACTTTCGCGCGGTGCGGCGAGTCTTTCGGGAGAAACCGGATCAACTCGGTCAACGCGATGTAACCCCAGCCGTTCCCACGGCTCCAGTGATCCTCCGAGAAGCGACCGGCTCCGTTGAAGTTCTTGCTTTGATGCAGCAGTCCGTTCTCCGGGTTCCGGAAGACGTCGTACATCAGAATCGTTTGTTTGACCGCCTCGTCGATGTACGCGGGGTTATCGAACGCGAGGCCCGCGAACAGCAGGTACGGCGTCACGGCCATCGCGACGTCGATCCAGATGAGGTCTTCCGCCGGGCGGTGGGGATGCTTCATGATTCCCGACGGATCGCGCTGTGCGCTGATCATCTCTTCGGCGTACCGCCGCACGTGTTGTTCTTTCTCGGGCATGTGGCCGCGGAAGTACGCGTACATCGCGGGAATACCGCCGACGTAGTAACTCGGGAAGTTATAACCGTAGAGCGGCCCGTCGGGTTTGGGATGGTTGATGCGGTCCGGAAAGAGCGAGAGGATCCAGCGGCAGCGGTCGATCGACTCTCCGCCCTCTTCGGCGACCTGAAGTAACGCGTGTATTGCGAGAAGCCCGTAGTAGTGTTTGACCTGTTCGATCGATTCGTACCGGTCGTAAAGGCTCCGGGCGAGTTCGAGTGTTTTCATCTTGACCGTCCTTTTTTTGTGAGCGCATCGATGCGCGCTCTGAGTTCGTCGTGCCGGCAGTGCGCGGCACTGCCCGGCCGCCGGGCAGTCGTCACTGCTTCTGAAGAAACATCTGCGACCGGCGGCACGCGGTGTAGTGCGGCGTCCCGGCGGTTTCTATGTTTTCGATCTTGAGCGGAGGCATTCCGTTATCGCATTCCGGTTCGGCAAACTTACACCGCGGAGAAAACGGACAACCGGGGATATTCGCGCTCGGGTCGCCGACTTCGCCGGTCGGAACTTCATCGAGCCACGGCACGCGTGGGTCGGCGTCCGGGACCGCCGAGATCAAGACGCGCGTGTACGGGTGCACCGGTTGGTCGAACACGTCGTTTGTGTCGGCGAGTTCGACGACGCGCCCAAGGTACATGACCGCGATCCGGTCGCAGATATGCGCGATGACGCTCAGGTTGTGCGCGATGAACACCATCGAGAGACCGAGTTTCTGTTGCAAATCCTTCAGCAGATTCAGTATCTGCGCCTGGACCGAGACGTCGAGAGCCGAGACCGGCTCGTCGGCGATCACGAGAGACGGCCGCAGGATCAACGCGCGAGCGATTCCGATGCGCTGCCGTTGTCCTCCCGAAAACGCGTGAGGATATCTGTTTCGATACTTCGGATCGAGCCCGACGAGCGTCAGGAACTCATCGACAAGGTCCTTCATCTCGTTCCGGGCATAACCGAAGTTGATGAGTGGCTCGGAGAGTATCTCGTGCACGCGCATTCGAGGATTGAGCGACGCGTATGGATCCTGGAAAACCATCTGAACGTACCGCCGGACTTGTTTCAACTCCTCACCGTGAATATCGGCGGTCTCGAAAACACCGTCGGGCGTCCGAATCGTGATCGATCCGTCGGTCGGCTTCAGCGCGCGGACGATCATCCGGGCCGTCGTCGTTTTTCCGCAGCCGGATTCGCCGACGAGCCCGAGTATTTCGCCTTTCTTGACGTAGAACGAAACGTCGTCGACTGCACGCACGTACCCGGCGACTCGTTTGAGCAAGCCTTTTTCGATCGGGAAGTATTTCTTGAGGTGTGAGACCTCGAGCACACGATCCTCGGCGAGTTGAGAATCATCGGTCGCACCTTGCGCGCGGGTCGTATCAATTCCGGACATCGGAGGTTCCCCCTTTGGGATGCAATGAACCCGGCACGTCAGGACCGCCGCCGGTATCCGCCGTCTCTTTCGAATAGAGATAACACCGCGCGAAGTGGTTGTCACCAACCTGCGTCCGCGCGGGACGCGCTTCGGTGCAGACGCCGGGGATCATGTTCGCGCACCGTGAAGCGTACGGGCACCCCTTCGGAACGCTGTACGCATCGGGCACCGAGCCGCGAATCGCCGAGAGCGCGACGTTCCTGTCACGAATCTTCGGAATCGACTTCAACAGATCGCGCGTGTACGGGTGCTTCGGTGTGACAAGCACCTCCGAAACGGGCCCCTCCTCCATGATCTGCCCGAGATACATCACGTAGACGTACTCGGTTACGTGCGCGATCACGCCGAGGTCGTGCGTTATGAGCACGAGCGACAGGTTGAACTCGCTCTGCATACGTTTGATGAGCTTCAACACCTGAGCCTGGATCGTCACGTCGAGCGCGGTCGTCGGTTCGTCGGCGATCAGGACGCGCGGATTACAGATGAGAGCCATCGCGATCATCACGCGCTGCCGCATGCCTCCGGACAGCTGAAAGATGTACTCGTCGACCCTCTGCTCGGGCGCCGAAATGCCGACGAGGCGAATCATCTCGATTACGCGTTTGCGCGCCTCCTCGGGCGTGGCACCGGTGTGAAGCATCAGCCCCTCGGACATCTGGTCGTAGATCGTGTGCACGGGACTCAACGCGGACATCGGCTCCTGGA
>REEC01000178.1 GCA_007695285.1 Spirochaetaceae bacterium
TTGTGATCGGGGCGACAAACCAGGACGAAGCGAACATCGTCGGGTCACTCTACGCAAAATCTCTCGGAGTAACGCGTGCGGCCGCTGTCGTGACGCACGACGGATACGCCCGTATCGCGGGCAGCCTCGGCGTCGACGTTCCGGTCAGCTTGAAAAACTGCATGTCAAACGCGATCGTCGGGTTATTCCGGGGCGACGCGATTCGCACGATCCACAGCGTTTCGGGAAGCAATGTTTCGATCGTGGAACTCCGGGTCTCTCGCGCGAACGACCTCATCGGCGTTCCGTTAAAAATCGCAAAACTGCCAAAAGATACTCTGGTGATGTCGATCTCGCGTGACGCAACCGAGTTCATTCCGTCGGGAGACGACGCGATTCACGAGGGGGATGTTATAGTCCTGATGACGACTTCGGCGCACGAAACCTCGTTGATCAAGAGGTTCTGCGCGCCGACGTGAGCGGCAGTCGAACGACGTAACGCGTACCGCTTGATTGCGTGACGGTTACCGTAGCGCCCGCCTGCTCGAACAGACCTTCGATGAGCGCGGTTCCTGCTCCGCGAACCGTTTTGGCACCCCAACCCGTCTCAGGCGGCCGACCGGTATCGGTTAACACGATCACGACGCAGTCACCGTCCTGGTTGAAATCCAGCAATATCTCGACTTCATCGCCTTCGGCGTGCCGAGCTGAGTTTGTCAAAATCTCAGTCGCCGCTATAGAGACATTGATCGCGACGTCAATGCCGACCATGGAAACGGCCTCGGACCGCGCAATGTGCCACGTTAGGCCGGGGCGGTCGAAATCGGAACGAACGGTCGCGAACGCGTGAGCCAGAACGTCCGCGATGTCGACCTCGAGCGCGTTTCCGGCCGGATCGAGGGAGTCGTGAACCGCGGAGATCGCGAGTACACGCGATCGCAGTTCTCTGATTCCGGCCGCGTCGTTCGGAACCATACTCATGAGGCTCAGCACGATCTGCAGGTTGTTCCGTACGCGATGATCGAGTTCGCGCAGCACGTTGCGTTTTGCCTGGAGCGTCGTATCGAGCGACTTCCGTACCGCGATATTGTCTTCAAGCTCCGCGTTCAGGTGTTGGGACAACCGGACTTGTGCGTCAGCGAGGCAACCGAGGCGCGACAACAGACTGTGCAGGACGTACGAGACCGCAATCGAGACAAGAACAAGATTCGACGTGACGATCCCGACTATAGCGATCGAGGAATCGGTTTCTATATGGCCCAAAACCACGAACAGCACGTACGCGCCGAGTATTCCGCACACCGCGGCGATCGAAGCAACGATCACTTTGACCGAGCCGAAAATCGCCGAGAAGATCGCGGCAGCCATCAGCCAGATGTAGCCCGCGCCCGACATACCGGTGCCGATCAAGACCGTCGTGCCGACCCCAAGGCTGACGACGATCAGGATTGCGAGCTTTTTGTGCGAAGACAACCCGCGCGACAACGCGGCGTACACAATGACCGCGTACGCGATGGTGTCGACAACGGCGATCGCCCACAAACGTGATGAGATAGCACCCCACATGCTCGGAACATACGCGACAAAACCGATAACGGCAAAGAGACGGAAAAAATCGGTGAGCACGTGCTCGACGTGTTCGGCGGTCGACGCCGTCACGGACTCCGAATCGGGAGAACGGTTCGTTCTGTTCACGTGGTTCGCGCGCATCTCTGGAAAAGTGTAGCGCAACGCGGAGATGAATGTCACGGATATTCCGGCTCAACTTCACATAATCTTCATCCGCGGGTCACGTGCGTATCATCCGTCTCGACGAAGATACACACGAAGGTCTGGACACATTTTGTTTCCAACACGCAGCACGGAGGATATCGGGGTGAAAAAGTTCTTTTTTGTGGTCATCGTCATTTTGTCCGGCATCGGTACCGAGCGCGCGTTCGCGTGCCGGCAAGAGTACGTGCTGGTCGGCCCGAACGGCTCAGAGTCGATGATCGATGCATCGAGCACGACTCGTGTGGCGCTCGGTGAGACGTACACTTTGCGCATCGAGTACTACGAAGACCACCGGAACTGCACGGCGGTCCCTGAAGAGACGATGTTCCTGCTCGACGGAGCACGGTGGCGTGTCAATCGGGAGACGCAGCCGCTCGTCTTGACCGCGACGCCCGAGTGGAACCGTCCATTGTCCCGTACCAATATCGGCGAGGTCACGTTTTACGCGGCTGAGGCCGGCACGTGGAGGGTCGAGATCATCAGAACGTGTACACGAGACGGGTACACCGGTTGGCTCGAGTTCGAAGTGTCATGAATAAACGGAAAACCAAGAGATGGATACCGGGGCGGCTCGCCCCGCAGATCGCGATGGTCGTCGTCGTACTCGGCGGTGCGACGTTCCGGAACCTGTCGTCGGACGGCGTCCGGTTACCGACGATCTTCCCGGAACTTCAGGGGCTCTGCCCGATCGGAGCGGTGCAGACGATCTCGCGAATCTTCACCGATCCCGCGTATGTCTTCACGACGGCGCGGCTGAATATCTGGGTTCTCGCGGGAGTCGTCGCGGTCTCAATCGCGCTCGGCGCGGCGTTCTGCGGACGATTGTGCCCCCTCGGTAGCATCCAGGAATGGGCCGGGAAGATCGGCCGTCGCGTTCTGGGCAAGAGATACAACTCGTTCGGCACCGGCCGAATCGACCATATAACGGCGTACCTGCGGTTCGTCATGATCGGCGTCGTTTTCGCGGCGGTCGCCGGGTGGATCGCGCTCGATCTCGAACTCGTGAATCCGTCGATCGCGTTGGCGCACCTCTGGACCACCGCGGTCCCGATCACAGCTGCTGTTGCACTCGCGATCGTCCTGGCCGGATCCTTCTTTGTCGAGCGACCGTGGTGCCGTTGGCTCTGTCCGTACGGAGCGGTTCAAGGCACGATCGCGCGGTTCAGCCCGTGGACGATCCGCCGCGACGAGAAGTTGTGTATCTCGTGTGGAAAGTGCGACCGGACGTGTCCGATGGCGGTACGGATCGCGACCCGGCCCGCGGTTCGAGACGACAGGTGCAATCGATGCACCGTGTGCATCGCCGCGTGCCCGGTCGATGGAGCGCTGACGTTCTCGACGAGAGGCGCGAAGAACCAGGTGCGCTCGGGGATCGCGATATCGATCGTCGCGGTCGTGCTGTTCGCCGCGCCGGCGGCCACAGTAGGAACGATTGGTCATCTCACGCGACAGGAGTCGGAAACGAGGCAAACGCAGGAGTTCTCGCCGGATTCGGTCTCCCCGATGATGACCGTGCGCGAGCTCTCGAGCGCGGCCGGTATTGCCGAGGAGCTGCTGCTCGAGATTATCGGTCTACCGACGGGGTTCGACACCGAGACGGTACTTTTCGACATCGAAGACGAGCCCGGCTTTGAACACGTGACGGTCGGCTACGTCAGAGACGCCGTCGGTGAGTTCCTTGCGCGGTAACCGAACGGCTTCACGTAACCTTCGTGCAAGACGCAAATTGGGTTCATCGAGGAGCGGTAAGTTGACGGTAACACAACACGGCAGTCGAGGATCTTTGAGCCGGATAATCCGGCCAAAGACAATTCAACCCGGCTGCGAACAACCTGGAGGTTGGTCATGAAACGGATTTTTGCATTGGGGGCGGCTATCGCGCTGCTTGGTACGTTTGCCGTTGCGGCAGAGGAAGAGCCCGTCGGCCGCGAGGTCGCCGCGTACGGAACTCTCGCCGAAGCGGAAGGAACGCTGAACTTCATGCACGACGAATGGTTTCTCACAAATCCTGACGGAGAGTTCGAACTGCACATGGGGCCTTTCGGACACACCGACGAGCCGGTCTTCGCCGAGAACACAAACGCGTGGATACGCGGGTTTTTCCTCGGTGATCATATAGCGCCGGTCGAAGTGCGCACCGAGAACGCGACACACGATTTCTGGACAGTGGAGCGGTTCCCGATCTGGGCGGGATCCGGTGAGGGTGGCGGTCGCGTCGCGCACACGAACCCGGAGATTCCGATCGGACGGAGAGAGGAGACCGGAGAGTTCGGTCTCGGCGGGCGACTCGGAGACCCCGACGAGCGGCGTTTTGATCCACCGGAGGATCGCCGGTTTGAACCGCCCGTTGAGCGGCGATTCTCGCCGCCAGCGGACGCCGAGCCGCGGTTCCGGAACGCGCCGCCGTACCAGGGACGGAATCGATAGGCGGAGACGCCGGTCCGGTATAGTATTGAGGGACGGGACGGCTCGAAACCGCCGTCCCATTCGTTTGGCGTTATGACATCGGTGCGGTCCGACGGGAGAGAATCAAATTGGCGCGCGTGTTTGTGATAGAAGACAACGACGGGTTGCGCGAGACAGTCGCATCGTACCTCAAGCTCGAGGCGCACGACGTCGTCGTGTTCCCGCGCCTTTCGGGCGTCTCCGAGGCGGTCACGATGCAGTCGCCGGATTTGCTCATTCTTGACGTGATGCTTCCGGACGGAGACGGCTTCCTGTTTGCCCGGCGGCTCCGGGAGAAACACCGCGTGCCGATCATCTTCCTGACCGCACGCACCGCGGAGTCCGACCGAATCACCGGGTTCGAGGTCGGCGGCGACGACTACGTCGTGAAGCCGTTTTCGACGAAGGAGCTCATGCTTCGGGTCAGGGCCGTGCTCGCGCGGACGACGGGGGCACCGGACGGTTCGCACGTCGACCGCGTGATCGCGTCGTGGACACTCCCCCGCTCGCGGAAAAAGACCACGACGGTGGCCCCCGACGCGAAGGAAGCGATACTCACGATGGATGCTGCCCGGCACCGCGCGACGATCGACTCGGTAGAGATCGATCTTACCGGAGCCGAGTGGAAAATCCTCCGGCACTTGGGGATGAATCCGGCGATGGTCGTTTCGCGGGACAAACTTCTAGGCGAGTGTCTGGAGTACGTTGCGGACGGGTCCGAACGTACAATTGACACGCACGTGAAGAACATCCGTGCGAAACTCGGCTGCGCCGACTGGATAGAGACCGTGCGAGGATTCGGGTACAGGTTCGCGGGTGAGCCGTTACAGAGCGAAAAGTAACGGCGTGGAGAGAGGGACAGCGTGAGAAGCATGTTCGGCCGCACGATTGCGGCGTTCGCGGTGACTTTTGCTATTCTCGGCGGCGTACTCGCGGTGTCACTCTCAACCGGGTACACCCGGTCGTTGGCCGCGTGGAGCTCAACCCGGCTCGAAACGCTCGAGGACGCCGCTCGATCGGTTCTCTCCGCGCGTCGATCCGGGACGATCGATCAGGCTTACCACCTCCCGACCGATATCCCCATTTTTATCTACGATGAGAATCGTGTACTGGTTGCCTCGAATCGCGGCATCGGCCGACGCCGCGACGAAGAGGGTGTCGAGCTCATCCCGGTCACATCCATGGGAGAGACTATCGGGTACCTCGCGGCAGGGACCGCTCATTTCAGAAGCGACGCCGCGAACACCGCGCTGCTCGACTCGCTGATCCGCGCGGCTCTCTTCGGCGCTATCGCGGCGCTCGGCGCTGCAAGTGTCTCTGCTGTGATACTGTCACGCACGCTCGCGAACCCCGCGGCGGTTGTGGCGAGCGGAATAGACCGATTTGCGCGCGGCGAGTTGAAGTATCGCATTCCGGTACGCGGCACGCGCGAAGTCACAAAAATCGCGCGTGCCGCAAACCTGATGGCCGAGCGACTCTCGGACGAACGCGCGTTGCGCGGCCAGTGGGCGCAGGACATAACGCACGACCTCAGGACCCCTATCGCGTCGATCCGCGCGCGAATCGAGGCGTTGTCGGACGGTGTCGTGCAGCCGAACGGTCGGCTTTTCACGTCCCTGCTCGCGGAACTCGACCGCGTAGAGAACCTCATCGAAGGGCTCGAGGAACTGACGCGGCTCGAAGAACCCGAGATCGAACCGACGTTCGCGCCGTTCTGCGCCCGGTCGTTCGTCGAGAACCTCGTGAACCGATTCGATGCACAAGCCCGGGATCGGGGCCTCACGATCACGACACAGATCGGCACGGACACCATTGCCGGGGACGAAAATCTGCTGTATCGTGCGGTATCCAACGTACTGGGGAACGCGGTCCGTTACGCCGAACGGAACGGCAAGGTCGACGTGACCGTGCGCGGCGACGACGAGGGCTCGCTCATCGTCGTCGCCAACACGGGTCCGGTGATACCGGAAGACGAAATCGGCCACGTGTTCGACCGCCTTTTTCGCGGCGAGTACGGTCGAAACTCTCCGGGCTCGGGGCTCGGCCTGACGATCGCGCAGCGAATCGTCGCGTTGCACCGCGGTTCGATCGGCATGACGAGTAGCCGGGAAGACGGAACGTCGGTTACGATCCGACTCCCCGGATCCGTTTTCGAGGAGTGAGACATGAGCCCCGATTTTTCGATTTCCGATAGCGACGTCGCGATCATCCGCGGACTCGCAGAACGCGTAGCGTCTGTCGCGGCGTTGCCGGTCCAGGAAGAGCGACGCCGGCTCTGGAAGGCTCATAACGCGCTGCGCGGCGAGCGTCCGATGATTCTCCTGTTCCCGGAAGGCGGCTGGGAGGAGCTTCTCCCCAAAAGCGCGCTCGCGTGTGAATCCGAGCCGGCACGAGAGATCGAGTGGTCGCTCAGGAACCGTATCTACCACCACGAACACTTCGCCGACGACACCGTAATCGAAGGCGAGTGGCTCGTTCGAAAAGCGATAGAGAGTTCCGGATGGGGGCTTGAACCGCGCCGGCACCAGAGCACCGAGGCGCGCGGCGCGTGGGCGTTCGCTCCTGTGCTCAACTCACGCGACGACATCCGGAAGCTCACGATTCCGCGCGTTACACACAACGCAGAAGAGACCACGCGCCGCGTCGCGTTTGCCGAACGGCTTTTTGACGGAATTTTCCCGGTCCGCGAGGTCGGCGTCGCGCATATATCGTACCACTTGATGCAGCAGTACACGTACCTTCGTGGACTCGAGCAGATGATGGTCGATATGTTCGACGCACCCGATATTCTGCACGACACGATGCGTTTCCTGACCGACGCGCACAAAGACGTGCTGCGGCAGTACCAGGAGCTCAACGTGCTGTCGCTGAACAACGACGGCACGTACCACAGCTCGGGCGGCGTCGGGTACACCGATGAGCTGCCGGCTCCGGGGTTCCGGCCCGGGACGGTGCGGCCGGAGGACATGTGGGCCTCAGCCGAGAGTCAGGAACTCGCGGGCGTCGGCCCGGCGCAGCACGAAGAGTTCGCGCTGCAATACGAGCGCGAGCTGCTCGAGCCGTTCGCGCTCACGGGGTACGGCTGCTGCGAACCGCTGACCGACCGGCTCGACCACGTCTTTTCGATCCCGGGTATCCGCCGCCTCTCGATCTCACCGTTCGCCGACGTACGATTGGCGGCTGAGGGGCTCGGTGACCGGTATATTTTCAGCTGGAAGCCGCGCCCGATGGATCTCGTCGGCTCGTTCTCGGAAGAGCGCATTCGCGCGTACATCAGGAACACGATCGAACTCGCCGCGGCGAACTCATGCGTACTCGAGATGATCCTCAAGGACACGCACACGTGCGAAAACCATCCGGAACGCTTCGACCGCTGGGCGAACATCGCGCGCGAGGAAGTCGAACACGCAGGATGAACCTCGCGCTGAGCGGCCGATACCGGATTATCTAAGAACGCCCGCCGGTCTCGCGGTATCGGCCCGGACTCGTGCCGGTCGTGCGTTTAAAGACTTTCGTGAAGTAACTCTGATCCTCGAACCCGGCGAGCGCGGCGATCTCGGCGAGCCTAAGATCGGTCGCGCGAAGGAGCTCCTTGCTGCGTTCGACGCGCGCGGTGTTGAGGTACGTCACGAAGCTCATCTTCATCTCGTCCTTGAAGATGCGGCTGAAGTACGGGCTGCTGAGGTTGACGTGCCGCGCGACCGCGTCGAGCGTGACTTTCTCGGACATGCGATGTTTGATGTACTCGGTACTCTTTCGCATCGCGTCGACGTGTTTGACCTCTTTGAGCAGAAACATACAGTCGCTGAACCGTCGCAGGATCCGCGCCATCCAGTGAGCCAGATCGTTCAGATCCTTCTGTTCGTCGAGCTTCTCGAGATACCGGTAGTTTAGACCAAACACCTCCTCGACGTCGGCGCCTCCCTCGAGAGCCGCGCGCGAGAGCAACACGACGAGCTCCTTCACGCGCTGCCGGACGAGATCCATGTTGCGTCCACCCGCGAAAAATATGTGACCGAGAATCTCATTCAGCGCTTTCTGCGCGCGATCGGGACGCCCGGCACGGATTCCCGCGAGCAGCTCGCGTTCCTTCTCGACGGGGTACGGTAGGTGCTCGAGCGGCGTATACTCGGAGTCTTTCAGTTCCTGGACAAACTCGGAGATCCTCGACTCGCGCTCGAGGTTCTCCCTCCGGTCGGCGATCTCGTCACCGCGGGAGACGTACGCCCCGACGATGAGCAGAAGCTCAGCGAGGCTGCGAATCCGAATCGGGTCCGCGTACGGAATCGACGCGAGCCGTCGGCGGATCTCGGTCGCTCGGTTTCGCGTGAACGCGCCGGTCCGGACCCGCGACGCGACCTCTTCGGTGAAGTACTCCTGCGTCGTTATAGAGAGAACCGGACCACCGACAAACGCGCCGCGCATGATCCCGTCGACGACGATAGGGGTCGTCCAGTGCGTGAACGAGCTCGGGCAGAAGAAGATGTACGATCCGCCGAACCGTTCAGCCTGGTACGCACCGTACAGGTGAGATTTTTCGGTCGTATCCTCGGTACCGAGCGCACGCCTGAACGTCCGGCAGAACTCGCACGGGTCGTCGTCGATGCCGGAAACCGGATGCAGGCGATTGCCCGTCCCGTCGATGATCGCACACCGTACACCGGTCGATCGTGTGTAGTCGTCGGCGACGCGCTTCGCCGCTTCGATGTCGAACCCCGGATACTCACGCGTCATGCGCGTATCGTAATGCGGACCGCGAGTCGTGGGAAGTACCGCCCTCGGCCGGGCCGGGGCGGCCCCGGTGCCGCGTTACTGCGCCGCGGCGGTGATCGCGCGCGCGAGCTCGTCGCGGTTCGGGATCACCGACGAGTACGCGAGTTTGCCGTTAATGTAAATGCTCGGGAGCTGCTTCACGCCCATCGCCTTGCACCGCGCGATGTTCTCGCGCTTCGTGAATTTGTACTCGACGACGTCGATCTCGATCGCCGACGTTTTTTTCACGTCGAGCGCGGCGCCGAACATGTACGTGCACGCCGCGCACGTCTCGGAGTCGAGCGTAAACACCTCGACGAGCGGTCGAGTCAGCGCACTGTAATCGGGCAGCTCGACCTCGATGTCGTCGTCGACGCGCTCATAATTCGCGATCATCTCACGCGTTTGCTCGGTCCGGTGCACCGCTTGTTCGACCGCGACGACGTTCTCGATCGGCGTGTCGTACGGCATGTCGCACCCGGGCGAGACGATCATGTTTCCGGCGGGCACCGAGTCGATCTGATCGATCACGGCCTTCATGTTGTCCTGTTGATTCCCGAGCAGCATGACCGTCGTCAGCGGAAGGTTTCCACCGAGCGTGATGTTGTGTCTGTCGGTGATCGCTTTTGCGGTCGCGAACGGGATGTTCTCGTCGATCGAGATCCCGTCGGGCGCCGTCCCGCACATCACCTCGATGTTCTTCCCGGCGTCACCGCAGACGAAGAACGACGAAATCACGTTTCGCTCGCGCAGAAACGAAAAGAACTCGGTGAACGGTTCGGTGAGAAACTCGGTGAAGTGCTCGGGCGAGATCTGCGAGACCAGCGGATCGACGGTCGCGACGATGTCCATGCCGGCGTCGATGTAGAGCTCCGCGACGCGCATCGCGACGCGGTTGCAGTACGCGACCAGGCGCTTCACGTACTCGGGATCGTCGAACATGTCCATGAAGAGATCCATTCCACGCAGGTGCGACGCGAGCGTGAACGGTCCGCACAGCAATCCGAACAGCGCGGTCGTGTCGCCGACCTCGGCTGAAAAGCGTTTCATCACGTCGAGTACGACCGGGTACCGGCCGTCGGACGCGGTCGGGAGCCGGTCGGGGATATCCTTCGTCGCCGCGAGCGGATGGCTCGCGACCGTGGGTGGCCCGGTGTCCGCCCAGAGCAGCTCGGCCCCGAGGACCTCGGCCTCGAGCTGCAGGTCGAACACGACGGGTTGCCCGTCGGGCCGGTAAATCCGGTGCGACTCGCGGAGCGACTCGAGCAGTTTCTCAGCATCGGCAAGAACTTCCGTCGCCGTGTAGCCGGTCAACTTGCCGACGTGTACGCCCGCGAACGGGACCCACGGAATCGTATCGAGTTTTTCGTGACGATACGTTCTCAAGACACATTCTTTTCCTGTCATACCGGTATCGTGCACGCACGCTCGTGTCGCGTATTGTACGATATTTTGCATCCTGGTAAAATTTTGCGAAAATCGCACGACTTCGACAAAACTATTATAGAGTGAGACGCGGCTGTACGGTATTATTTCCGGCATGGCGCAGTTGGCTGTCTCGCTTGTGTTGGTATCGTTGGAGCAGCCGTGTTCCGGGTGTGCCATCGTCGAAAATCTTATGAGGAGCACTCTCCGTCGCATCGTCGAGACGACCGACACGGCGTTCTGTGAACTCGTCGACCGGAAGTTACCGTCGCTGCGCGACGCGCATCTGGTGCCGGGGCTCGAGGTCGAGAAGCTTCCCGCGGTGATCGTGAACGGAGAGCAAGTGACGGCCGGGAACATCATGACGTACCGGGATCTGAGAGAGTATATCGTCGCGGTGGCAAAAACCGCGTAGAAACGCGCAATAGCAACAGGATGTGAAGGCATCGGAATGACCGATTCGAGCAAGACGGAACAAGCACCCTCAACACGCGTACTCGTGATCGGAGGGTTTCTCGGCGCGGGAAAGACGACGACGATCTTGACGGCCGCGAGAAGGATTCTCGCCGACGGCGGACGGCTCGGTATCGTGACGAACGATCAAGGAGTCGACCTGGTCGACACGAACTTTCTCGCGCACGAGGGTTTCTCGGTCGTCGACGTCACCGGCGGTTGCTTCTGCTGCAACTACGACGAGTTCGCGTCGAAGCTTCGGGCGCTCGAGCTGAGCGAAAAACCCGACGTCGTTATCGCCGAGCCGGTCGGCAGCTGTACCGACCTGATCGCGACGATCTTCCGGCCGCTCGCGATTGATCCCGCATTTTCGCTCAAACTCGCGCCTTTGACGGTGCTCGCCGACCCGCGGCGCGTCGAAAAACTCATCGCCGAAGAACGCGGCACTCTACCGCCGACCGAGATCAACTACTTGTTCCGCACGCAGCTCGACGAGGCGGACATCATCGTGCTGAACAAAGTCGACACTCTGACCGCCGACCGGCGAACCGAGTTGACCGGGTTTCTCGAGAAATCGTTTCCGGGCCGGCCGGTCATGGCGATCTCGGCGACGACGGGCGAGTCGTTTGACGAATGGTTCTCGCTCGTCGCGTCCGGTCTATCGGCGCTCGACGGAGGGTCGGAGCCGGTCGAATACGACACGTACGCGGCCGCCGAAGCCGCGCTCGGATGGCTGAACGCCGCCGGCACGGTCGTCTTCCGGAACCCGACCGACGGGAACGCGTTTCTCACCGCTATCGTCGAGGATATCCGAGACAGGTTCGCTGCCGACCAGGTCGAGATCGCGCATTTGAAGGCGTATATCGTCTCCGATACCGATGCGGCGAAACTGAGTCTCGTCGCGACCGACGCGCCGGTCGAGTTCTCGTCTCGACTCGCGGGTCCGATCACGACCGCGGCGCTCGTGATCAACACGCGCGCGGTAGTAGGACCGGAAAAGCTGCGCCGGGTTGTCGAGACGGTTATCGAAGAGAGCCTCGGCGTGCGGGAAGCGCGGTGCGACAACTTCCGGGTAGAGAGCTTCTCGCCCGCGTATCCTCGCCCGGTTCACCGTATCGTGTGGGGGAGCGTATGAGCCGATCGCACAACGCGACGGTGACGGTTACGACGTCGTCGGGCGAAAAAACAATCGATGCATCCGACTCGAGCCATCTGCTCGACGCGCTCACCGCGCATCCGGAGTTTCACATCCCGGCACCGTGCGGCGGCGTTGGAACGTGCGGCAGATGCCGCGTGATACTCGTCGACGCGGCGGGCGCTCCGGGACCCGACGCCGAGGAGAGAGCTCACATCAACGGATCGGCTCTGGACGCCGGGGTCCGGCTCGCGTGCCGTGTGATACCGACCGACGGAATGGTCATCGCGCTGCCCGACCTCCGGACGACCGCGTACACCAAAACGACTCTACAGAGGTTCTCCTCGCGTTTTGATCCGCTTTTTTCCGCGGACACCGTCTCCGCTCCCGCGCCGAACTTAGAGGATCAGCGCTCTGAAGTCACGCGCGCGGTCGACGCGGGCGGGTGCAGCCGTGCCGATCTTTCCCCGCACGAGCTCGCCGGTATCTCCGCGACACTCCGCGAGACTCCCTCGGACGACGGTTCGTTCGTGTTCGACGCGATACGGACCACGAGCCGCGAGCCGGTTCTCATCGGAGTGCGGCCGGCGTCCGCGAAAGCGCAGCGCGCGATGGTCGCGGTCGATATCGGTACAACGACGGTCGCCGTGTACCTCATCGACTGCCGGACAGGCGAGATGATCGACGCGGCGTCGCAGCTCAACGCGCAAGCTCCATTCGGCGCGGACGTCGTGTCGCGCATCGAGAGCGAGTCACGAAGCCGGCGCGGCGCGGCGGCCGATGCGATCCGGAAGCAGATAACGCGGATGATTCGCGACCTCGCGGAGAAACACCGTATCTTCGAAATCGACCTTCTCGGCGCGGCCGTCGTCGGAAACACGACGATGATTCACTTCCTGCTCGGTCTCGAGACGCGTCACATCGCGGCCGCCCCGTTCATTCCCGCGATGACCGACGCGATCGTCGTTCGCGGGAGTGAGATCGGCATCGATGTATCGAGCGGATTTCGCGTTCACGTGCTGCCCGCGATCTCGGCGTACATCGGCTCGGATATCATCGCCGGCGTGACCGCATCGCGGCTGTTCAGATCGAAGCGACTCACGCTCTTCATCGATATCGGGACGAACGGCGAGATCGTGCTCGGGAACAAGACGCGGCTGCTCGCGTGTTCGACCGCAGCGGGCCCCGCGTTCGAAGGCGCGACGATTCGGTGCGGTTGCGGCGGGATCGCGGGTGCGGTCGCGAGCTTCTCGCGCCGCAGGGCGACGACGCAGTACGCGACGATCGCGAACGAGGCTCCGGTCGGAATCTGCGGCGCGGGAGTGGTCGACGTCCTTCGGGTGTTGCTCGACGACGGGGTCGTCGACGAGACCGGCCGCATGTTACCGGTCGACGAGGCGCTCGAGACGGTGCCGAGCGACGCGCGCACATTGTACGAGAAACGGATCACGACGATCGACGCGGCGCCCGCGTTCATCGTCGTACCCGCCGATGAGACCACATCGGGAGAGCCGATCGTGTTCACGCAAGGCGACGCGCGGGAGGTTCAGCTCGCGAAAGCCGCGATCGCGGCGGGTGTCGATACGCTGCTCGACGAGTGGGGCGTCGGCCCCGAGGCGCTCGACCGCGTGTATCTCGCGGGTGGATTCGGGAGTTTCATCGACATCGGCGCGGCCGCGCGGCTCGGATTGATTCCGCGCGAGTCGGAACGCAAGACTCGGTCACTCGGTAACGCCGCGGGCACCGGCGCCGCGGCGTACCTCGTATCGGATGCCGCCCGCGTCGACGTCGAGAAGGTCCGCGCGGCGACGCAGTACATCGAGCTCTCGAGTTCGATGAAATTTATGGAAGCATACGTGGAACGCATGGCGTTTCCGGTGTGAAATCGATTACAATGTGGTGTAAGCCGGGAAACGGCACCACCACCAGGAGGAAATGAATGGCTTTATTGAACGACATCTCTGAGGCGCTACAAAAAGGCAGGGCGCAGGATGTGAAGACGCTTGTCCAACAGGCGATCGATGCAAAAACACCTGTCCGCGAGATCCTCGAGGACGGACTCATGGCCGGCATGGGAATTATCGGCGAGAAGTTCAAGAACAACGAAGTGTACGTCCCGGAAGTCCTGATCGCCGCGCGCGCGATGAACGGCGGGATCGAGCTGATTCGACCTCTCTTGGTCGAGGCGGGAGTCAAGGAGCGCGGAACGGTCGTGATCGGCACCGTGAAAGGCGACCTGCACGACATCGGGAAAAACCTCGTGAAGATGATGGTCGAGGGCAAGGGTATGAAGGTCATCGACCTCGGGACCAACGTCACCGCCGACGCTTTTGTCGCTGCGGCAAAAGAGCATAGCGCGCAGATTATCGCGTGCTCGGCGCTGCTCACGACGACGATGGGCGAGATGAAGGAAGTCGTTCAAAAAGCGAAAGACGCCGGTCTGCGCGACGCGGTCAAGATTATGGTGGGCGGAGCTCCGGTCACGCAGAACTTCTGCGACACGATCGGTGCCGATGCGTACGCTCCCGACGCCGCGAGCGCCGCCGACTCCGCTCTCGCGCTCTGTACAGCGTAATCGCGTATTCGCGATGAAAGAAATTAAACCCTGCCGCCCGAGGTGGGACTCGGCCATGACCGATCGGGAACGGTTCGCGCGACAGATGCGGTTTCAACCGGTCGATCGGTGTTTCAACATGGAGTTCGGCTACTGGGCCGAGAACTACCTCGAGTGGAGCGGTTTCGTCGAGAACGGAGTCACGACCGAGGCCGAGGCCAATCGGTTCTTCAACTTCGACCGGATCGCGGTGATCTCTGGCAACACGTGGATGTCGCCTCCGTTCGAAGAGAAAGTCGTCTCAGAGAGCGGCAATACACGGGTCATGATCAACCGCGACGGCCTGTACGCTGAAGTCCCGAAAGATTCTCACTCGACGATCCCCCACTACACCAAAGCGTCGATCGTGACACCCGACGACTGGAAACGCGAAAAGTCCGCGCGGTTCGACCCGTCGGCTCGCGAACGCGTGGTCGAGATCGAGAAGCTGAAAGAGCAACATCCGGCCGACCGCGACTATCCACTCGGCGTGGGCTGCGGCTCGATGATCGGCAAAGTGCGCGACATGCTCACGTTCGAAGGGCTCGCGTACGCCGCGTACGACTACCCGGACATGGTCGAAGACATGGTCGAGACCTCGTGTGTACTCGTCGAGAACTTCCTCGATCAGGTTCTCCCGCACTTCGAGTTTGACTTCGCTTCGGGCTGGGAAGACATCTGTTTCAAGAACGGCCCGATCGTAACCGTCGATTTCTTCAACTCGATTGTCGTCCCGCGGTATAAACGCATCCGGAAGAAGCTCGAACAACACGGCGTCGAGATCTGGTACACCGACAGCGACGGCGACGTGAGACCGATTCTCTCGGGGCTGCTCGACGGCGGCATCAACGCGCTCTTCCCGTTCGAAGTCAACTCGTGCACGCATCCCGGTGAACTGCTCGACGCGCATAAAGGGACTCTCCGGATCATGGGTGGGTTCGACAAGATCCAGATGATCGCGGGACGCGAGCAAATCGACGCGTACTTCGAGACGCTCGTACCGTACGTCAAACGTGGCGGTTTCATCCCGTTCTGCGATCACCGGTGCCCCCCGGACGTAACGTACGAGAACTACCTGTACTACCTCGACCGGAAACAGGAGATTTTCGGCAAACTCGGCACCGACGTCGTCGTGGGTCTATGATGCAGGCGGAGTCGATTCGCCGGCGCACTCTCGACGCGATTCGAAGGCGCGCGGAGGGCTTTGTTCCGTTCGAGTTTAACCTCTGCCCGTCTCTGCTCGCCGAGTTCACGAGGCGTACCGGAGAGTCCGATTACCGCGCGTTTTTCAGCATGCCGTTCCGGTGGGTCTCGGCCGGACCGCAGACGCGCGACGTCGACTTCACGCGCTACTTCCCTGATCCCGAATCGATTTCACACATCGACGCGTGGGGCGTTGGGCATAAGGCCGGGGATTACGCGCACTTCGAGCGAATGATCCCTCCGATGGCCGGATTCACGTCGGTCGACGAGTTCGAACGGTATCCGTACCCCGACCCTGACGTCGACTTTGACTGGAAAAAGACCACCGAGCGAATCTCCGGGATCAAGGAGAACGACCTTGTTTCGGTCGCAGGCATGGCAGTCACGATCTTCGAGATCGCGTGGTATCTGCGCGGGATGGACACGTTCCTCGTCGACCTGATGACCGAGCCCGACCTCGCCGAGTACCATATGGACCGGATCACGCGGATCCGCACCGCGTGCGCCGCGCGGTACGCCGAGGCGGGCGTCGACGTTCTACACCTTGGGGACGACGTCGCGACGCAACGCGGCATGATGATCAGTCCCGAGATGTGGAGGAAGTTCCTCAAGCCGCGGCTCGCGTCGGTAATCGACGCAGCGCGCAACTCCAACCCTTCGATCATCATCGATTACCACTCCGACGGCGACATCACCGAGATCGTCGCCGACTTAGTCGAGATAGGCGTCGACCAGCTCAACCCGATCCAACCCGAGTGCATGGACCCGTACGCGATCAAACGTGAATTCGGCGACCGGCTCTCGCTTCGCGGCGCGGTCGGCACACAGACGACGATGCCGTTTGGAAGCCCGGACGAAGTTGAGTTCACGTGCCGCCGCCTTATCTCCGAACTCGGTAGGGGTGGCGGCTTTGTGCTCGCGCCGACGCACGTCCTCGAGCCCGAGGTGCCGTGGGAGAACATCGAAACACTCGTGCGCGTCGCGCTCGAACACAACACGTAGCGCGCCATCGCGGAACCGACGCCGAGTTTCGGATTCGTTGGTCGGATTCGTTTGTGAGATTCCCTACACAAAAACAAGATGATCGTGTATTTTGGCGTACATGACCGCTCTTCTCGCCTCCATCGTCGAGTTTCGGAATTTTCTTGGTACGCACGTGCTTTTTGCACTCGGCGCGATGTTGCTCATCGGGTACCTCATCGGGCGCCTGTGCGGAATCATCAAACTGCCCGAGATCACGGGCTTCATTATCGCGGGAATCGTCGTCGGCGAGTCGGTACTTGGTGTCGTGCCGTACACGATGACGCCGTCGATGAAGGTCATCACGGAAGTGGCTCTCGGGCTGATCGCGCTCGCGATCGGGGCTGAGTTTTCACTCGCCAAGCTTCGCCGGCTCGGTGTCGAGATCGTGTTTATGGTCGTCGCGCAGCTCGTGCTCGTGTTTGTCGCGGTCGCGGGGGTGCTTTCGCTGCTCGGTCTCGACCCCGCGTTCGCGATCATCCTCGGCTCGATCGCGACGGCGTCCTCTCCGGCCGTGATCGTCGCGATCGTGCAGAATCTACGCGCGCACGGAACGTTTGTCGATTACCTGTACGGCATCGTCGCGTTGCTCGACGCCGGTACCGTGATCCTGTTCGGGATCAGTTTTTCGCTCGCTGTCGGGATGCTCGGGCTTACCGCCGCCGGCGCGGGGCCGTTCACGCTGTTTCTCTCGGCGGTGCTCGAAGTCGTGTTGTCGCTCGTCGCCGGCGCGATCGTCGGACTGTTTCTGCACGCGACGATCCGCCGCCGGCGCCGCTCGGGTGAGATCATGATCATTACGCTCGGAACCGTGTTCATAGTGACCGCGGTCGCGATCGTGTTCCATCTCTCGCCGCTGCTCGTGAACATGACCGCGGGTGCCGTGCTGATCAACCTCTCCGCCCGGCATCATCGCGTCTTTCGGAGCCTCGAGCCACTCACGCCGCCGATCTACGCGTTGTTTTTTGTGCTCGCGGGTGTCGAGCTCAGGTTGGCGCTGCTGATGAATCCGCAAATTCTCCTTCTCGGCGGCGCGTACATCGTCGCGCGAAACGTCATGAAGACCGCGAGCGTTTACCTCGGCGGGCGCGCCGCGAAGGTACCAAAAGTGACGGCGGGGAATCTCGGATTGTGCATGTTCCCTCAGGCGGGCGTCGCGTTAGGGCTCGTCCTGATGGTGCAGGCATCGCCGTTCACGGCGATGATGGCGCCGCAGCAAACGGCTCTCGTCGATACGATGGTGAACATCGTGTTGTTATCGGTGTTCATTAACCAACTCGTCGGCCCGCCGATACTCAAACGCGCGATCCTTCGCGGCAACAACATGGAGGAATAGGTGGAGCTCTATACCGTCGTCAAACAGGAGTGCTGCACGGTCGATCTCACCGCATCGAGCAAGGACGAGGTCCTGAAAACTCTCGCCGAACTCGCCGCGCGCCATCCGGCGGTTGCCGCGGTCGGCGCGGATACGGTGTATCAGAAACTCAGCACGCGCGAGGCGCAGGGCAGCACGGGTTTCGGGAACGGAATCGCGTTGCCGCACGCACGAATCGAAGGGCTCACCGAGTTCATCGTCGCGCTCGCGGTCGCTCCGCGTGGCGTCGAGTTCAACGCGATGGACAAGAAGAAGTGCCGCCTCATCGTGACGATCCTCGGTCCGGCCGAACAGGTTACCGAGCATCTCAAGGTTCTCGCGGCCGTTTCGCGTATTCTCGGCAACGCGACAACCCGGACCGAACTGATCAACGCCCCTTCGGCGACCGCTCTGCACGAGTCGTTCGTCCGACGCGTCGCGGGCGCCGAACCCGGAGCGTCGGACCAACGGAAAATGAAGCTGCTCGTCTTGATTCTCTACCTCGAGGATATGCTGTACGACGTGATGGAGTTTTTTCTCCAGGAAGGAATCGACGGCGCGACAATCCTCGACGGCGCGGGGATGGGAGAGTACGTGAGTAATGTTCCGCTCTTCGCGGAGTTCATCGGCTTCATGCAGGAAAAGAAGAATCACAGCAAGACGATCATCGCGCTCGTGCCCGAGGAGCGCGAAAAACGGATCATCGACGGACTCGAGTCGATCACCGGCGACATGGACACCAAACAAGGCGCGATGGTGATCACGCTCGACGTCTCGTTCTACAAGGGCAGCATGCGCATGATGTAGCGGGGCGCCCCACTCTGCTGCGGCCCTCAATCCGTTATGCGAGCGCTTTTTCTCCTACGTCAATCGCTCCCGCAAAACGCTCGTCAGAAACGGCACGTACGGCTCCCACGCGTGAGGCCCGTACCCACCGGCCATCAGGTACGCCGACGGAATCGACCGACTCATGAGGAACTCGTACACCACCCGGTCGCGATCGGCCATCTGTTCGGCGGTGAGTTTGAGCGGCTGCGTCGACGGCAACATGTCGCGTTCGTACGGATCGGCGCCCGAGACAACCAGCGCGAGATCGGGTTTCGGCCGTTGTGCGAGCAACTCGAGCGCCGCGGCGAGCCGCGGAACGTACTCCGCCTCCTCCCCCGAGTCGACCGGTACGTCGAAGTCGCTCGGTATGAACGCGGGGTTCGCCGAACCGTCGGGGCGTTCTGCCGGCTCATCGAGCGGCCAGCCGTGCGCCATGTGGGCGCTCACGGTCACGATCGTGTCGTCGCTCTGCGTCAACGCGGCGGTCCCGTCGCCCTTGTGCGCGTCGATATCGATCACCCACGCGGTCCGGATCCGCCCTTCGGCCTGCATCTTCCGCAATGCGATCACGATGTCGTTCACGATGCAGAAGCCGTGCCCAAAATCTCGGTGACCGTGATGAGCACCACCTCCGAGGTAGAAGCAGAACCCACGCGCGAGAGCCTCTTTGCAGCACTGGTACGTTCCGGCGACGCCCGTCAGCGACCCGTCGAACATCTCGGACAACGGCCGTCGTGCCGCCTCGGGGTTGTACCGGTGCGGCTTCCCGTCGGGTCCGTACAGCTCGAACACTTCGACGATCACGTCGGCGATCGCCGGCGAAAAGAGCCGCGCCACGTACTCTGCGGAGTGGACGCGCAGCAGATCGGCTTTCTCGATCGTGCTCCCGTCGCTCCCGATCAGCCACTCTCCGACCCGGTCGGACAGGACGGGATCGGATCTGAGAGCGTCGAGAACTCTTTTGGATTTGTCGGGCGAGCTTGGGATGTCTATTCCGTACTCGATGAGTGGGGGCCGTGTCGAAGGCGTGTATAGGATCATGATTGGATTGTACCGTACCACGCGGTTTTGGGAAACTCGGCATGCCGCGTTTGCGCCGTGACGTCGTGCTGTTCGAGTCGCTCGACTCGGAAATCCGGGGCAAACTGCACGCGTTCATCCACGCGACGCTCCAGGCGCGCATGGAGGCCCGGATCGCGGCGTTTGCGCGGTAAGATCCTACGCAGTCACCGGACGATCGTGCGAGCTCGGTTCGGAGTTGAAGAGGTACTCGGTCCTGACGCGCCCCATCGACTCGAAGATTCGCCGTTTGATCGATGAACTCCCGCCTGTCAACGCCTCGACGCGCGCGCGCGCGTTCTTCCGGTCGGAGTGCGCGGCGAACGGACACGTGCAGACCGCGCCGGAGAACCCTCGTTCCTCGACGAGCTGAACAACCGATCGTTCTTCGAGCATCGCGAGCGGACGAATGATCGTGACGGGATACTTGTCGTATCGCAAAACCGGCATCATCGTCGAGATCGTCCCGCGGAACATCATGTTCATGAAAAACGTCTCAAGAATATCGTCGAGATGGTGAGCGAGCGCGATCTTCGTGAAGCCGTTTTGAACGGCATAATCGATCAGCTCGAGCCGACGCTGCGTCGAGCACCAGTAACAACTCAGCGAGCGTCCGGGCTTGAGCCGGCGGCGTATTCCGACGTCGAGAACGTGAAACGGGGCGTCGCACTCCGCCCGCACGCGCGCGACCGCGGCGTCGGTCGCCGGCGGGGCGAAGTCCGATCTCACGTGCAGCGCCTCGACCTCGTAGGCGAACGGCATGCGCGGCCGGCGCGAGAGCAGGTCCGAGAGCAGCACGTACGAGTCCTTTCCCCCCGATACACCGACAAGCACTCGATCTCCCGGCGCGAGCATCTCGAATCGGTGGATCGCCCGACCGATCGTTTTTGTGACGACTCTTTCGTGACTCACCGAACGTGACTCACCGAATTTCGTGGTGGTACTGCTGCACGGACTTCACGGTCGTCTCTCCGGCACGCCGCGCGGCGATCCCTTTCGCGGTCGCCGACGCCGCGGGCAGTGTCGTGATGTACGGGATGCCGTACCGAATCGCGGTCTTTCGGAGATAGCTGTCGTCGTACTCGCTCTCTGCGCCGGCCGGCGTGTTCACGATCAAGTCGATTTCACGGTTTTTGATCCTGTCGACGATGTTCGGGCGTCCCTCGTGCATCTTGAAAACACGCGTCGCGGGGATGTCGCTCTCCGCGAGGAACGCGCGAGTTCCTTCGGTCGAGATGATCGAGAACCCAAGATCGTGAAATTCCCGGACGACAGGAAGAAACGCGGCCTTGTCGCGCCGTGCGATACTGAACAAAACGGTTCCGCTCGTCGGCAGCGCTCGTCCGGTCGCTTCCTGCGCCTTGAAGAACGCGGCGCCGAACGAATCGGCGAGTCCGAGCACCTCGCCGGTCGAGCGCATCTCGGGGCCAAGCAGCGGATCGACCTCGTGCAACATCGAGAACGGAAAGACGGACTCTTTGACGCCGAAATGCGCGTACGCGCCGATCGTAGCGGTCGAGTCCGAAAGCGGACGCCCCATAATCAACTCGGTCGCCACCCGAGCCATCGAAAGGCCGCACACCTTCGAGACGATCGGAACGGTACGCGAAGCGCGCGGATTGGCTTCTAGTACGTACACGGTGCCGTCGGCAACCGCATACTGAACGTTCAAGAGACCGACGACGCCCAGCTCGCGCGCGATCCTTTCGGAGTACGAGCGGATCGTTTCCTGCACGTACGAAGCGATGCTCACGGGCGGAATCACACACGCGGAGTCACCCGAGTGAACGCCCGCGTACTCGACGTGCTCCATGATCGCGGGCACGACGACGTCGCGCCCGTCGGAGAGCGCGTCGGTCTCGGCCTCGGTTGCGCTTTCGAGGAACTTGTCGATCAGCACAGGCCGTTCGGGAGTGACGCCGACGGCGTTCTCCACGTATCGCCGCAGCGAATCCTGATCGTGCACGATCTCCATGCCGCGGCCGCCGAGCACGTACGAAGGGCGCACGATCAGCGGGTATCCGATCCGCGCGGCGATCGCGATCGCTTCATCGACGCGGTGTGCCATTCCCGACTCGGGCATCGGGATGCCGAGCCGGTCCATCACCTGTGCGAATCGTTCGCGGTCCTCCGCGAGATCGATCATCGCGGGAGTGGTACCGAGAATTCGGACGCCTTCGCGCTCGAGATCGTCGGCGATATTGAGCGGCGTCTGCCCGCCGAACTGGACGATCACGCCGATCGGGTTTTCCTTGTGGTAGATCGCGAGCACGTCCTCGAGAGTGAGCGGCTCGAAGTAGAGTTTGTCGGAAGTATCGTAGTCGGTCGAGACGGTCTCGGGGTTGCAGTTCACCATGATCGTTTCGTACCCCATTTCGCGCAGCGTAAAAGCCGCGTGAACGCAGCAGTAGTCGAACTCGATCCCCTGCCCGATCCGGTTCGGCCCACCACCGAGGATCATGACTTTCTTCTTCTCTTCGACGCTCACCGTGTCGGCTCCGTTGTACGTCGAGTAGTAGTACGCCGCGTCGTCGACTCCGCTCACGGGAACCGCGTCCCACGCGTGAACGACGCCGATCGCCGTACGCCGCGCACGGACGACTGATTCATCGGTTTCGAGGATTTTTGCGAGGTACCGGTCCGCGAACCCGTCCTTCTTCGCGCGCGTGAGCAGCTCGTCGGGGAGTTTGCCGATTTTGCCCGCGTACGCGAGAAGCTCCTGCTCGAGCGCGACAAGCTCGGCCATCTGCTCGACAAACCATCTCGTGACCGAGGTCTTTTTGACGATCGTTCCGATATCGACGCCCTTGCGGAGCGCCTCGTACATAATGAAATGCGTCTCGCTCGTCGCGACGCCGAGCATATCGACGAGTTCATCGGCGTCGCGCGAAACGAAGTCCTTCGCAAACCCCAGACCGTACCGCCCGATCTCGAGCGACCGAACCGCTTTCTGGAACGCTTCCTTGTACGTCTTGCCGATGCTCATCACCTCGCCGACCGCGCGCATCTGCGTCCCGAGTTTGTCCTCGGCGCCCGGAAACTTCTCGAACGCCCACCGCGCGAACTTCACGACGACGTAATCGCCCGACGGCTCATACTTATCGAGCGTTCCACTTTTCCAGTACGGAATCTCGTCGAGGGTCAGCCCCGCCGCGAGTTTCGCCGAGATCAACGCGATCGGGAAGCCGGTAGCCTTCGACGCGAGCGCCGACGACCGCGATGTTCGTGGGTTGATCTCGATCACGACGATCCGGTCGGACACCGGATCGTACGCGAACTGGGTATTTGTCCCGCCGATGACCTGAATCGCCTCGACGATGTCGTACGCGTGTTTCTGAAGACGAGTCATCACGTCGTGACTCACCGTGAGCATCGGAGCGGTGCAGAACGAGTCGCCGGTATGGACTCCCATCGGATCGACGTTCTCGATGAAACACACCGTGATCATCCGGCCCGCGGAGTCGCGCACGATCTCGAGCTCGAGCTCCTGCCACCCGAGGACCGACTCCTCGATCAGGACCTGCCCGACGCGGCTCGCGGCGATGCCTCGCCCCGCGACCGTTCGCAGTTCCTCGACGTTATACACGATTCCACCGCCGGTGCCGCCGAGCGTGTACGCGGGCCGAACGACAACCGGGTAGCCGAGTTCACCCGCGATGCGCTCGGCCTCTTCGACGGTGTACACCGCCTCGCTGCGCGGCATCTCGACTCCGATCTCGTTCATGGTTTTCTTGAACTCGGTTCGGTCCTCGCCTTTTTTTATCGCGGCGAAGTCGACGCCGATGATCCGGACGCCGTGCTTCTCGAGAATTCCTTTCTCCGCGAGTTCCGACGACAGGTTCAGCCCGGTCTGTCCGCCGAGATTCGGCAGAAGTGCGTCGGGGTGTTCTTTCTTGATGATCTTCTCGAGGTACTCGACCGTAAGCGGCTCGATGTACGTCACGTCGGCCGTCCCAGGATCGGTCATGATCGTCGCCGGATTTGAGTTCACCAGCACGATTTGATACCCGAGCGCCTTGAGCGCCTTGCACGCCTGCGTTCCCGAGTAATCGAACTCGCATGCCTGTCCGATCACGATCGGACCCGACCCGATAATCAATACCTTCTGAATGTCGTTCCGTCGCGGCACGCCGCACTCCTTGTTATGAGTTCACTGCGCCCATGATACCGACGCGGCGGCCACTCGACAAGGCCGGGCATGCATTGAGCCGGAGCGCGGCGACGTGGTATCGTAGAGACATGAAGTATAAAACATTAGGAAACACAGGACTCAAGGTTTCCGAGCTTTGCTTCGGGGCGATGCAGTTCGGAAATGAGGTCGACGACTCGCACTCTCACTCCGTTTTCAACCGGTGTCGCGACGCGGGAATCAACTTCTTTGACTGTGCGGACGTCTATAACGGCGGCCGAGCCGAGGAAGTTCTCGGGAGATTCATCGCCGATTGCCGCGAGGAAGTCGTGATTACGAGCAAGGTCGCGATGCAAACGGGAAAAGGACCGAACGATCGCGGCGCCAACCGGTATCACATCATGGCTCAGATCGACAAGAGCCTCCGCCGGCTCGGAACCGACCGAATCGACGTCTACTTCATCCACGCATTCGACGACGACACGCGGATCGATCAAACGCTTCGCGCTCTCGACGATCTGGTCGCGCAGGGAAAGATCCTGTACCCGGCCGCGAGCAACTTCGCCGCGTGGCAGATGGCGAAGGCGCTCGGGATCCAGGAACGGTACGGATGGGCTCCGTTTGTCTGTATTCAGCCGATGTACAATCTGGTGAAACGGCAAGCCGAGGTCGAGCTTCTTCCGATGGCGAAAGCCGAAGGGCTCGGAGTGATCTCGTACAGTCCACTCGGCGGCGGTTTGTTTACCGGCAAGTACGGAAAGGACAAACGCCCCGAATCGGGACGGCTCGTCGAGAACGAGATGTACAAGAAGCGGTACCGCGACGAGATCGCGTACACCGCGGCGGAGCGGCTCACCGAGATCGCCGAACGGCACGGAACACACCCGGCGACACTCGCGGTCAAGTGGGTCGCGATGCACCCGGCGGTGACCGCGCCGATCATCGGCGCGCGGAACCTCGCGCAGCTCGAGCCGTCGTTGAAGTCGGTCGAGTTCGAGATGAGCGCTGAGCTGTACGAAGAACTCTCGGCGCTCGCACCCGAGCCGCCGCCCGCAACCGACCGAAGCGAACAGACCGCGCGGTAAGCCGACCGTCCCGTCAGCCCGGGTCCGCCGGTACGCGTTCCCGGGCGGTACGCGCCGCCCGGGCGGCGCGGTTTACTTTTTCATCAACCGGAAGATCGTGCGCGTATCCGGATCGATCGGTCCAAACAGGAAAAACATCGCGTAAATTTCGACGTACGCGAGCGCGTACAGGAAAATCAGCGCGCGAATCACGTACGTCGTGTCGACGTAAAACGACGCGAGCATCACCGCAAAGAGCAAAACCGCGTTCGTGCGCGTCAGGTGAGTGTGAGGGAAAATGACGCGGCCGAACTTCAGCTGCGACACCAACAGCGATCCCACGAACATAGCGAGAAACACTCCGAGATACACCAAGTTCGGCGCGAGGTAGTCGGGAAAGAGGTACACGAAGAAGAATGCCGCCGAGAGGTAGTACGCAACGTCGGCGATCGCGTCGAGCAGCGAGCCGAGCTGCGTGCACTGATTCCATCGTCGCGCTATACGCCCATCGAGGACATCGGTCAACCCGAGAAGGACGAACAGAACGACGAAAGCCGTTCGTGCGTCGCTGAACGCGGCGACGAACAGGAACGGTACGCCGAACAGCCGCGTCAGCGACAGTACGTTCGGGACCGTCATGATTCGTGATCGTGAGTCGGACATGACGAGGATTCTAATATCGGACGACCGAGTCCGTCAAGAAAATTCCTTCCACTTCAGACGATTCAGGTTGCTTTACACGGCCGCGTCGTTCGCCGTAAACTTTTCATTAACCATGGATATACTCGAAGCTATCGAAAAGAGACACAGTTACCGCGAAAAGTACCGGAACGACCCGGTACCCGAGGAACACCTGCGGCGCATCGTGACCGCCGGGATCGTCGCTCCGTCGGGTGGAAACGGGCAGACGACCGAGTTCGTGATCGTCAACGACCCAAAGATGCGCGATGACCTCGCCGAGATAATGGGGAGCATCATGTGCCGTACCGCACCGGCGATCATCGTCTGCGTAACCGAACACCGCGAGATCTACCCCGGCATGGCGTTCGAGATCGAGGACTGTTCGGCCGCGGTCGAGAACATGCTGCTCGCGATAACCGGGCTCGGGTACGCGTCGGTCTGGCTCGACGGTGTTCTGCGCAATGAGAATCGCGCCGCGCGGATCGCACAGTTGCTCGGGATACCCGAGAACCGCACGGTTCGAGTCATCCTCCCGGTCGGCGTGCCGTTGGCGCCGGGAGCCCACAAAGAGAAACTCGCGTTCGACAAGCGCGCGTGGTTTAACTCGTACGGTGGGTGACGCTGCTCTAGTCGTCGGTCGCATCGATGCTACGCTGATCTCGACGCCGCCGGCGCCGAAACGCGCGCCATTCGGGTGGCCGGTTGTCGCGATCGGACACGAGAAACCGATCCGGATAACGTTCGAGTCGCTCGATTCCTTCGCTGCACTCTATGACGACGCGGACACGATCGAGTTCGGATTCTGCGTCGCGCTCGAGCGCCGAGATACGGTCATCGTGCGGATCGCGACCGCGGCGACCGCGCGGACCGTGGCTACCGTCGACGTCACGTGCCCGTTTGTGTTCAACATCTTCCGGACTGCTCTCGACCCCGAGGTCTTGCGCGACGGAATCGATCTCACACTCGAGACTCCCGGGGACCCTCTCTGGATCTTCGCCGCGGCGAGTCACGATGAGCGATCGGAATCCGCCGACGGTCCGAGTTCGTACCATCTACCACACGTGACGCGTGGGCGACGGGCAGACTCGAGCGAGGCCTCGGTCGCGGAGTTTGCGCGCCGACTCGCGTCTCGGGCGTCGGTGCAACAGTTCGGGTGGATGGAGGGCTGCGTGCTCGACGGACTCGAGCAGTTGCGATGCGTGACCGACGGAACCGCGTACGACACGGCAATCGCCGACCATCTCGCGCTGTTTGAGTCGTTCGGCCGGCTCGTGTACGAAAACCCACGGAGCGAACCCGCGGATGGAACCGTGTACGGCATCGAAGGTACGCTTCCGGTTGCGGCGATCGCTCGCCGCGAGCCGTCGGCTTTTGTCGTCGACGCCGCGCTCGAGTACTGGCAGGCAAAGACGGACGAGACGGGCCGAATCCACGACGGAACGATCACCGCGGAAGGGTCTTACACCGTCGCGTACCCGATCGCCGTCGTCGCGCGTGCACGCGGCGACGATGCCCTGACGAAGGTCGCGGTTCGTCAGCTCGAGGCGAGAGCCGAGGCGTTGCACGTCGGACACGACGTCTACCTGAGGCTGCACGCCGACGGAAGCAGGTCGTTTCGGAACTGGGGTCGCGCGTGGGCATGGTACCTGTTGGGGGCTGTTCGCACGATCGAGACGATCGGGGTCACTGCCGTTCCCGCGGGGACTCTCGCGGATTTCCGCGACGCGGCGGCGAGCGCGGCGGCACTGCAAGGGTCGGACGGGCTGTGGCACTGCTACTTCGGCGAGCCGGAAACCGGGTCGGAGTGTTCCGGCTCGGCAGGTGTCGCGGCGGCGTTCGCGATCGGATCGCGAATCGGCGTTCTCGATCGTGAGTACCACGCGGCCGCCCATCGCGCGGCGGACGCGATCGCACAAAATCTGACGTTTGACGGGTTGCTCACGAACTGTTCGCAGAGCAACAAAGGCGGAGAGCGGCTGCAGCGATCGGGTTACCGCGTGATTTCGCAGTTCGCGATGGGCCTTCTTGGCCAACTGCTCGGTGCAGTCGCAGACGGCCGCGCGCAGTAAACCGGTTTGTGTTCTTTTTACGAACGCCGATTGACATACCCGGCAACCGACCGTACAATGGGGTGCGATAACGATAAGTTCCGTTGACGAAACAAGAAACAAAGAATACCAAGGGGTGTACCATGGCTTCCAAAGTTCAGACGGTCCTGACAAAAATCCGGATGACGATCGACTCGGACAAGAGCATCCGAGAACCCGGAAAGGTTTCGATCTCGGCTCAGAAAACGATGCCGGTGTTCGGAAAAACCAAGATAGT